>DASWRI010000070.1:0-101959 GCA_036403235.1 Pyrinomonadaceae bacterium
TTTAATTTTTGGTTAGTTGTTCGTAGTTCGTGGTTCGTTGCTCGTTGCTCGTTGAAATTAAATGAGCTACTGAGATTAAGCTCAAGCGCGCAACGAACGACGAACAACGAACGACGAACAAATTTATGGCATATTTACAACCCGATAAACCCGAAAAAGTTTATCTTCCGGCAATCCGTGCGGCGAAGGAAAAAGGCGAAAAACTGGTTTGCCTGACGGCTTACGATTACCCGACGGCGCGCATCGTCGATGAAGCCGGGGTCGATATGATTCTCGTCGGCGACAGCATCGGCAATGTCATACACGGCTACGGCAATACGATTCCCGTCGGACTGGAAGAAATTCTACCCGCCTGCATCGCCGTCAAACGCGGCACGGAACGCGCGATGGTCATCGCCGATATGCCGTATGGAACGTATCACGTCAACGCCGACGAAACCGTCCGAAACGCGCTTCGCCTGATGAAAGAAGGCGGCGCAGAAGCCGTCAAGCTCGAAGGCGGGCGAAGCCGCGTCGATTTGGTAAAACGACTTGTCGATGAGGAAATTCCGGTCGTCGGGCACATCGGCCTGACGCCGCAGTCGGTTTACAAGCTCGGCGGTTATCGCGTCCAGGGCAAGACCGCCGAGGCCGCCGAACGATTGATTGAAGATGCCAGACGACTCGAAGCAGCAGGCGCGTTTTCGGTCGTGCTCGAACTCGTCCCGCGCGAGATTGCGAGCATCATCACGAAAGAGTTAAAAATTTCGACCATCGGCATCGGCGCGGGCGCTAACTGCGACATACAGGTTCTGGTTCTGCACGATTTGCTCGGATTTACCTTCGGCCGCCAGCCGCGTTTTGTTCGTCCGTACGCAAATTTGCGCGAAGTGATGACCGAAGCGATTCAAAACTGGACGGAAGACGTCAAAAACGGCAATTATCCGAGCAAGGAGGAATCTTACGGGTTGCCGAAAGAAGCGGCGCAGGAAATGGAGAAGAAAAAAAACAGCGTTTCCAAAAGCTAATTTATGGAGATAATCAACCGCAGGCCGCGAATGGCGTCGCTTGCCCGGAAGCTCCGGCGCGAAAATAAAACCATCGGCTTTGTCCCGACGATGGGCGCGCTGCACGAAGGCCATCTGCGGCTGGTCGAAGAAGCCCGGCAGATGTGCGACATCGTGATTGTTTCGATTTTTGTCAATCCGGTGCAGTTTAATGAAAAGGAAGATTTTGCCAAATACCCGCGCGATTTAACCGCCGACGCCGCGCTTTTAACCGAATATCAAGTCGATTATGTTTTCGCGCCCGACCGCGAAGAAGTTTATCCCGAGGGATTTTCGACCTACGTCTACGTCGAAAATCTGACCGAAACGCTCGAAGGCGCTTCGCGTCCCGGGCATTTTCGCGGCGTGGCGACCGTCGTCACGATTCTCTTTAACACGATTCGCCCGGATTTTGCCTTTTTCGGGCAAAAGGACGCGCAGCAGGTTTCGATAATCCGGCGGCTTGCCCAGGATTTGGGCTTTGATGCAGAAATCGTCGTTCTGCCGACCGTCCGCGAGGAATCCGGCCTCGCCATGTCTTCGCGCAACGCGCTTTTGAGCGAAGACGAAAGAAAAAAAGCTTCGATTATTTACAAAGGTTTGCGCGAGGCGAAGCTGGCTGCCAAAAACGGCGAACGAAATGCCGCGCTGCTTGCCGAAATCGTGCGCGAGGCGATTGAGAAAGAGCCGCTCGCGCAAATTGACTACGTCGCCGTCGTCGACAACGAAACGCTCGAACCAATCGAAAAAATCGGCGAAAAGCCGGTTTTGATTGCCGTCGCCGCGCGTTTCGGAAAAGTGCGTTTGATAGACAACACAATTCTTAACCGAAAGCAGTAAACGGCATCAAACTTGCATCTAAATTAAATGAAAGTCGCAATGTGGCTTTCAACAATTATATGAAAAACATTAAATTACTTTTCTTAAGCCTAAGTCTTGTATTTGCATTTGTTTTCAGCGCATCGGCGCAGGATGTGACGTTTACGTCGCTCGGCGGCGAAAAAATCGATTTGGCGTCGGAAAAAGGCAAAGTCGTCGTGCTTGCAATCGGTGCGAGCTGGCTTCCGCTTTCGAAAAACCAGGCGACCGCCATCAACAAATTAACGCGTAAATACAACGGTCGCGACGTCGCGTTTTACTTTATCGCGACGGATTCGACCGCGCAGAAATCGAAAAATTACGCGAGCAACGAGCAGATTCAAAAATTTGCCGAATCAAACAAATTGACGATTTCGATTTTGCGCGATTCGGAAGGCGCTCTGAGCATCAAGCAGTATAAAGTCGACCAGCTGCCGGCTTTTATCATTCTCGATAAAGAAGGCCGATTAGCCGACGGCCCGTTCACCGGTCTCGACCCGAACAGCGATATTTCGATTCCGCTTTCGGCGAAAATCGACAAGCTTTTGTAAAAGTTTTTAGAAATCGAAACGAACGGGACAGAATGAGCGATTCTGTCCCGTTTTTTGTTTTTAGAAAGATTTCACCAATTCGTAAACAAGATTTACCGGCAGACCGACGACGTTCCAGTAATCGCCTTCGATTTCTTCGATAAAAAGCGCGGCCTGCGCCTGCACCGCATAAGCTCCGGCTTTATCGAGCGGCTCGCCTTTTTCGACCAGAAATTCGATTTCCGCATCGGTTAACTCGGCAAATTTTACGCCCGTTCGCTGTAAACCGACAAGCGATTGCAAGTCAGAGCCGTCCGCAACCGCAGGCAGCTCTGACTTTTTCACCAGCGCGACGCCCGTCAAAACCTCGTGGCGCTTTCCCGATAAAAACCGCAGCATCCGGCGCGCGTCGGCCAAATCTTTCGGCTTTCCGATGATTTGATTGTCGATGACGACAATCGTGTCAGCGCCCAGAATAATTGCGTTTTCGTAATTTGCGGCGACGGCGGAGGCTTTTTCGAGCGCCAGACGCCGGACGTAATCTTCCGGTTTTTCGCCCGAAAATTCGGTTTCGTCGATATCCGCCGCGCGCTTTTCAAATTCCCAGCCGACAAAAGAAAGAATTTCCGCTCGGCGCGGGCTGCCTGAAGCCAGGATGAGTTTTGGAAGTTTCATAAATTCGTGTTTTAATCATAAATTGTAAATGTTTAATAGTTAAATGTTAACCGGCGTTAGACTTTAGACTTTGGACTTTAGACTTTGGACTTTAGACTTTGGACTTTTCGATGGAAGACCTTGTGCGCACTTTGCCGGCGCTGCTGAAAGAATTTGACGAAAATGAAAACGTGCGCGAAGCCGTCGTGTTCGCCGTCTGGCGACGCGTCGCAGGCGAAAGCCTGCGCGGCCACGCCATTCCGCTTCGTCTTTTTCAGAAGCACCTGATTATCGCCGTCGCGAGCGATACCTGGAAAAAACATCTCGAACATCTTTCGGGACAGATGATTTTTAAATTAAATTCGGTGCTCAAACAAGCCGTCGTCACGTTTATCGAGTTTCGCGTCGACGAGGAAACGATTTTGCAGGAACGCGCGAAAAATAAAAAATCGACGCTTTCCGACGAGGAATTAGAAGAAATCGCGCTCGAAGAAGTGACGCCGAAGCTCAGACACTCGGCCGACGCCATCAAAGACGACAATCTGCGCTACCAATTCCTGCTCGCCGCCGGAAGCTGTCTGGCGCGAAAGAAAAAACTGGTAAAAAACGAAAAGTGAAATCATAAAATTTTCATTTTTCACTTATTTTATGGACGTTAGAAAAGTAGCAAAACTTGCGCATCTCGAAATTACGGACGAGGAAGTCGCGCTGTTCGCGCCGCAGATGAACGACATCGTGGCGTATGTCGACCAATTAAACGAGCTTGACACCGAGCAAACGGAAGCGTCAATCGGCGGCCTGACGCCCGAAGGCGAGCGAACCGTGACGACGCGCGAAGATGCGCCGCACACGTCTCTCGGACAGAAACTCGCGCTCGACCAGGCGCCCGACGCTCATTCGGGACATTTCCGCGTGCCCAAAGTCTTGTAGCGAAAAATGAACCAGAGAGACACAGAGACACAGAGAGAAAAACAAAAAAGAAAACATTTTTTTAGTTTTCTCTTTGTTTCTGTGTCTCTCTGGTTAATAATTTTGTCGGCGTGCAGCATCCCGAATCTCGAATCGAACGAATGTATCGAAGCGCGCACTGCGGTCAGGGAATTTTATTCGTATCATTTCGGCAACGATATGAAGCCTTCGGCGGAAAATCTGCGGCAGCGCGAAAAATTTTTGTCAAAAGAATTATCGAAAACGCTTCTGGCCTCGGTCGATACGACAAAAGATTATTTCACCGCGACCGAGCCGTATCCGAAAGCGTTTCGCGTCGGCGAATGCAAAACCGCCGCGCCCGGCCGAACCGTTTTCGGCGTTTTGCTTTTCTGGAAAGACGAAACCAGAAGCGAGCAGCGCGAAATCAAGGTCGAAGCGGTCAGGGAAAACGACAAGTGGCTGATTGATAAAGTTTCCGATACAAAATGATAAAATCTTTGAATTGTCGCTGCCTTTTTTTCCAATTGCCGCTAGCTTCAGTTAGCGGCAATTTATAAATGATTAAAGCGAATATTGATGATAAATGATTAAAGAAAATATCGAAAAAACTATCGACAACGCGGAAAAGCTCAACGAGACGCTCAACTCTTTTCTGACGATTGAGCGCGAATACGCGATAAACCGCGCCGGAGAACTGGAAAATGATTCCGCCGAATTATCTCTGAAAGGTCTGGCAATCGCCGTCAAAGACAATATCTGCACCCGTTTTTCGCAGACTTCGTGCGGCTCGCGCATTTTGGGGAATTATAAGCCGCAGTATAACGCGACGGCGGTCGAAAGATTGATTGACGCGGGCGCGATTATCGTCGGAAAGACGAATATGGACGAATTTGCGATGGGCTCGTCAAACGAATCTTCGGCTTTCGGCGCGGTCAAAAATCCGTGGGACACGTCGCGCGTTCCGGGCGGAAGCTCGGGCGGCTCAGCCGTCGCGGTCGCTTCGGGCGTCGTCCGCGCCTCTCTCGGCTCGGAAACGGGCGGCTCGGTGCGGCAGCCGGCTTCGCTGTGCGGAATTTTCGGGCTGAAGCCGACTTACGGGCGCATTTCGCGATTCGGTCTCGTCGCTTTTGCTTCGTCGCTCGACCAAATCGGGATTTTCGGCCAGACGACAAAAGACGTGGCTGACGTTCTGGGCGTCGTCAGCGGACGTGACGCGAACGACGCGACGACCGCCGACGTCGAAGTTCCCGATTATGTTTCCGAGCTTGAAAAAGATATAAAAGGTAGAAAAATCGGCGTTCCGCGCGCGCTTTTCGGCGAAGGTCTCGACGATGAAGTCAGAGACGCGGTCGAAAAAGCAATCGATAATTATCGAGATTTAGGCGCGGAAATCGTCGATGTCGAGCTTCCGCACGCAAAATACGGCATCGCCGTTTATTACATTCTGGCGACGGCCGAGGCGTCTTCGAATCTGGCGCGTTTTGACGGCGTGCGCTACGGCTTTCGCGCCGAAGAAGCGGGCGGCCTGCGCGATATGTATATGAAAACGCGCGAGGAAGGATTCGGCGCCGAAGTCAAACGCCGGATTATGCTCGGCACATACGTTTTGTCTTCCGGCTATTACGACGCGTATTATGCGAAGGCGCAGAAAGTTCGGACGCTCGTCAAAGACGATTATTCGAAAGCGTTCGCCGCGTGCGACGCGATTTTAACGCCGACTTCGCCTTCGGTCGCTTTCAAAATCGGCGAAAAATCGGACGACCCGCTGGCGATGTATCTTAACGACATTTACACCGTCTCGGCCAATCTCGCCGGAATTCCCGCCATCTCCGTTCCCTGCGCGCTTTCCGGGGAAAATCTTCCAATCGGCTTTCAACTCGTCGGTAAGGCGTGGTCGGAAAACGTTCTGCTCAATTTTTCAAACGCCTATGAAAAAGCGTTTCCGTTCAAAGCAAAACCCGAAATCTTTGCGAAATAAATAAGAATTTTCACCACAGAGACACAGAGAGCACAGAGAAAATTTATTAAAAATCTCTGTGCTCTCTGTGTCTCTGTGGTTGAATCTTTCGCGCGGCAAATCTCTATTTAGCCAGTCGCAAATGCGAGAATTCGCGGTTTTGCGAAATGACGCCGAAGTTTCCGGCGGGCAGAATGTTTTGCCAGCGCGTTTTGTCTTCGAGAATGACTTCGATTTCGCCGGCCGGCAGCGGGCGCGAGAAAAGATAGCCCTGACCGTATTCGCAGCCTAAAATTCTGAGCTGGTGAAGCTGGTGAATGGTTTCGATGCCCTCGGCGACGACGTCTAAATTGAGAGCTTTGGCGAGCGCGATGACCGTTCGCACGATTTCGCCGTTTTCGCTTCCGTCTTCCATCGAGCTGACGAACGAGCGGTCGACTTTAAGCGTGTCAATCGGGAAACGATGCAGATAACTCAAACTGGAATAACCCGTTCCGAAATCGTCGATTGAAAGCTGCGCGCCGAGCTCGCGGATTTGTTTGAGCATGGCAATCGCGTTTTCGGCGTTTTCCATCACCGCGCTTTCGGTAATTTCAAGCTTCAGGGACGCCGGATTCATCTGCGTTTCTTTCAAAATCGTCTGGATTTGACCGACCAGGTCGGGATGCGCGAAATGTTTGCCCGAAAGATTGACGCTGATTATCAATTTTTCGTTTTCCGGCGTGCGGCGCTGCCACTCGACAATCTGCATGCAGGCCGTTCGCAAAATCCACAAAGTCATCGGTATAATGAGCCCCGTATCTTCGGCGACCGGAATAAACTCGATTGGCGGAACGAGTCCGCGCTGCGGGTGATTCCAGCGGACGAGCGCTTCAAATCCGACGAGCTTTACTTCGTCCAGGCCGATTATCGGCTGGTAATACATCTCAAGCTCGTCGCGCTCGACGGCGTAGCGCAAATCCGTCTCAAGCTGCAGGAGCGTAACGGCGCGCGTGTGCATCTTCTGGTCGAAGATGACGAAATTCTTTTGATTTTCCTTCGCGTAATACATCGCGATATCGGCATCACGCAAAATATCCTGAGCTTCTTTGTATTTCGCGCTTCCGAGCGCAATCCCGATGCTGACGCTCGTAAAAACCTGTCTGCCGTTGAGCGTGAACGGCTCGGCGATGCGCCGCGCCACTCTTTCGGCAAACGAGGTCGCGTCGTCCAAACTTTTTATATCGTTGACGATAATCGCAAATTCGTCGCCGCTGAACCGCCCGACGAGGTCGCCTTCGCGCATCATATTCGAAAGCCGCTTGCCGACGTGGAGAATCAATTTATCGCCCATCGAATGACCGAGACTGTCGTTCATTGTCTTAAAGCGATTGAGGTCGAGAAAAAGAACGGCGAAATTATAATTCGTCTTTTGCTTGGTTTTTTCGAGCAGAAACTTTAACGTGTCTAAAAACAGATTGCGGTTCGGAAGCTGCGTCAGCGCGTCGTGATAAGCGGCGTGTTTGAATTTCTCGCGGCTTTCGCGCAGAGCGTGACCGCTTTTTTCCAATTCGCCGACATAGTGCTGCAATTCCTTAACGTGATTTTCCGCCTGCTCGGCGCGCTCGCGCTCGGCCTGCTCGGCTTTGGCCGAAGTTTCTTTAACGTCGTTGACGTAGCGCCGGTAAGTTAAAAAGACGATGGCGAAAATCGCGACCGAGACCAAAACCATAAACGCGTCAATCTGCATAAAGGCTTTGACGAAAACGCCAGCGACCAAAGCGTTAAAAACATACATGACGAACGTGTTCAAACACGTCTCGTTCCAGACCTGTGAAATGGATTTTCCGGTTTTGTTCGACATAAAAAATGCGACAAACCCGGAATTAATGGCGAATTGGATAAATGTCATTAAGCCGAGCATCATCGCAATCGAGACAAAATTGCCGCTTTCGGCGACGCCCGTTATCGAATCGAAAACGTTTATTGCTATCAGCCCGGTGACGAACGTCGCGATTATCATGGTGCTGATATTGAGCGCAATCGTTTCGGACTTGACCAGCACGCCCTTGCGCTTCATTGCAAAACAGGTGACGACGACTTCCATGACCGCGACGCACGTTCCGACTTCGACTCCATACATCATCAGCGCGATAAAAATCAGCGCTTCCGAAATCGTCAAATGAACTTTTGTGCGCGGCAGCTGGATTTGCAGGTAAGGACTGAGAAAAATAGTAGTAAAGACAAGCGCAACCAAATGCGGATTTACTTTCTGAAAGGGAAAATTATAAATCACATAGAGACATATCAGCCCCGCTATAAAGAAGAGAGTCCACCTTACAATCTTAATTGTTTTGTCGCTTAATTTCACAAATATATTGGAAGAAATGAATGGGCGAAAGTTCGGAATTTGGTATTTTAGGGTTACCGCAGATTAACAAAAGAATTGTTAACCTTTGTTAGTATAGATTAAACGTAAAAAAATTTCCACAAAAAAAACGCATCGCCCGAACTTTTTTTATTCGGGCGATGCGTTTATCGAAAAAATACGGCTTTTGGTTACTGCATACCGTTTGTATTGTCTCCTCCGACCAGCAGCGGAGAGCTGCTGCTGAACGTCGAATCGCTCATCAATAAGCCGTCGCTCATCAGCAAACCGTCGCTTATCAGAAGACCGTCGCTCATCAATAAGCCGTCGCTCATCAACAGACCGTTTCCGAAAGTCGAGCTGTAGTCCATAAACGGAGTTCCGTCGCTCATCAGCAGACCGTCGCTCATCAATAAGCCGTCGCTCATCAATAAGCCGTCGCTCATTAGCAGACCGTCGCTCATTAAAAGACCGTCGCTCATCAAAAGTCCCTGACCGTAAACCTTCTGGTAATCGGTGATGAGTTTCGGCCCCTGCGCGAAGCCGTAATCGAGCATAATGCCCTGCGACCACTGGACGGGTTGTCCGGCGATGACCGAGGACTGCGTCGGCGTTCCGGTCGTCGTCAGCATCCGAGTTCCGAGCGGAGTCGAGGTGGTCAAATCCTGGCGAACCAGTTTTGCCACGCGAACCGCGCCCTCGATGTTGAGCTCGCCCGCGCCCTGTTCCAGATGATTAAATCCGGCGAGCGGCTGAGCCGTATACATCAAAATCATTTTGACCATATTCGGCGTCAGTTTCGGGTTTGCCTGCAAAAGCAGAGCCGCCGCGCCCGAGACGACCGGCGTCGCCATCGATGTTCCCGAAAGATACATCATCTTGCGCTTGTCGTCGGCGTTGTTGACCAGCGCCAGCGTCGGATTGGTGTCGATAATCTCGTTGTCTTTCGACTGCGCGCCGATGATTTTATTGCCCGGAGCAACCAAATCGGGTTTGACGAGATTGTCGTAGTGCTTGACGCCTGCCGTATCCGTCCAGAACGAACGCGTCGGGCCGCGCGAGCTGTAGGTGGCGATGCCGTCATCGTTTCTCGCGTCCGTACCGAACGTGTTGGCCGCGCCGACGGTGATGACCGAAGGGTCGTTGCCGGGCGAGTGAATTGCGCCGTAGAGCTTCTGACCGTTGGCGTTTTTGCCGCTGTTTCCGGCGGCGGCGACAACGACGATACCGGCTGCCGTTAATTTTCTGACGGCGCGGCACAGCGGGTCGTTTTTCCACGATTCGACCGCCGGCGAGCCGAGACTCATATTGACGACGCGGATGTTGTTCGTCGTGCGGTTTGTGAAAATCCAGTCGAGAGCGTTAATTAATTTGGCGGATGAGCCGACGCCGTTATCGTCGAGAACGCGAACGTTGATAATTTTCGCGTTCGGCGCGATGCCGCTGTATTTCGCGACATAGTTGGCGTCGTTGCTGTCGCCGAATTTGCCGATTCCGCCGGCCGCGAGCGTCGCGACGTGCGTGCCGTGGCCGTAATCGTCTTTATCGGTCGAGCCGAGTCCGGAAAAATCGACACGCTGAACGACGCGTTTATTGCCTAAATAATCGATAAACGAACGATGGTCTTCGCGAACGCCCGAATCGACGACGGCGATGCCGATGCCGCTTCCGTCGAGCAAATTGGCCGCGCTCGTTAAAACCGGCAGAGTCGTTATCGGCGTCAGCGACGCGGGAGCCGTCAAAAGATTGCGAACCAGCGACGCGCCCGTCGTCGTCTCGATGTGACCGAGAGTTCTCGTTGCACGGTCGAGCGAGAGATGTTTCGTTCCCTGCGCGGCGGCAATCGCTTCGGCGGCGGCAATCGGAAGCTCGACAACCAGCATATTAAAATTGGTGCTGCGGCTTTCGATGGCGACGTTGTTGTTTTTCAAAATCGAAAGAAGCTGCGGATTTTTGATGTCGTCCGACTGCAAAATGACTTTTACCATCTGCTTGCCGTCGGCGCTCGCCATCAGCTCGCGCAAATCGGGCGAGATTTTATCGCCGACAAAATCGTCGGCCAAATCGCCGCTCAATTCGACTTTTTGAAATCTATTCTTGAGCTGCGAGTCGGCGACGACCTGCTCGTTGTAATCGACGGAAGTTCCGGCGCTCAAAACCTGCATTTTGCCTTTAATAACGGATTCGCGCAGACTTTCCGCGATTTGCGCTCCGTATAAAGGATTGGCTTTCGAAAAAGCGGCAATGCTGTCGGTGATGATAATAATGTCGCCGTTCATCTTTTCGATGTCGGTCAAAACGCTTTTGACGAGCGCCTCGACTTCCTGCTCATTTTTGGCGTCCTGCAAAATCGCGCCCAAATCCATTTTCAGAACTTGTTTTCCGCGCAGATTCGCCGGAGCGCTTTCCGAAAGCAGACGAACCGCCAGATTTGCGGCGACAAATTGTCGCTTGGTCGAGTATTCGTCTATCAAAACCGCGCTTTTTTTGCTCGGCGAAGACAAAACCTGGATGGTTTTTTCAAGTTCCGCCTCGAAGCCTTCGGTGGCCGCGATTCTTCCTTCTTTAGCAAGCTGCGTGTAATTCTGCAAATATTTTGACGCTTGAGTTTTTTCCTGCTTTTCAGTTAAAACCTGAACGTCGTTTTGAGAGAGATTTTTGGTTTGCCCAAAACTAATCGACGTGATGAGCAAAGACGCGGTCATTAAACCGGATAAAAAGCTCGTTAATTTTTGTCGTCTCATTGTTCCAATTCCTTTTATACGAAATTTGTGGAAAATATTCCGCAAAGAATTTGGCAATGAGCGTGCCACTTTTTGTTATTTCAGGATAATTCAGCATTTATCGGGTTTATAAATAATAAATCATTAAAATCAAAGGCCGCTTTAAAAAGAATTTCGGTCAGATTGAATGACTGATTATTCAACCTGACCGAAGAAAGTGAACAGTAAATAGTGAAAAACAGAAGAATGCCTAACTTTTCACTTTGTAACCCCGACCTGCGACAGAGCATACGCGTAGTCGAAGGCGATTTCTTTCATGCGGTCGTATCTACCGGACGAGCCGCCGTGACCGGCGCCCATATTCGTTTTGAGCAGAAGGATATTCTTGTCGGTTTTCGTCGCGCGCAGTTTCGCCGCGTATTTAGCGGCTTCCCAATACATCACCTGCGAATCGTTGAGCGAAGTCTCAATCAGCATATTCGGGTAATTCTGCGCCTTGATATTGTCATACGGCGAATATTTCATCATATACTCGAAAGCTTCCTTCTCGTTCGGATTTCCCCACTCAATCCATTCCGATGTCGTCAGCGGCAACTCGGCGTCGAGCATCGTGTTCATCACATCGACAAACGGAACCTGCGCGATGGCCGCTTTGAAAAGCTCGGGATTCATATTGACGACCGCGCCCATCAAGAGCCCGCCCGCGCTTCCGCCCTGAATGACGAGATGCTCGGGCGCGGTGTATTTGTTGGCAATCAGCCATTTCGCCGAATCGACAAAATCGTTGAACGTGTTCAGTTTCTTAAACATTCTGCCGTCCTGCCGCCATTTTTCGCCGAGCTCCGAGCCGCCGCGAATGTGCGCGATGGCGTAAATCATTCCTCTATCCAAAAGACTGAGCCGGTTTGTCGAAAAGCTCGGCGTCATCGAAAAGCCGTAAGAGCCGTAAGCGTAAAGCAGCATCGGCGCGCTGCCGTCGAGCTTGACGCCTTTTTTCCAGACAATCGAAATCGGAACTTTGACGCCGTCGCGCGCGATTGCCCACAGGCGTTTCGTTTCATACTGCGTTTTGTCGTAGCCGCTCGGAATCTCCATCTGTTTGAGAAGCTCGGTTTTTCCGGTTTTGAAATTGTATTCGTAAGTCGAGTTCGGCGTAATCATCGACGCGTAGTTGTAGCGAATCGCGTCGGTATCGAATTCGGGATTTGTGCCGAGGCTCATCGTGTAAACTTCTTCGTCGGTCTGGATGCGTTTTGCCTTCCGCTTTCCTTTCATATCGATTACTTTCAGATATTCCAGCCCGTTTTCGCGCTCGGAGACGACGGCGAAATTTTTGAAAAAGTTTAGCGCGTCGATTTTCACGTTCGGATTGTGCGCGATAAAATCCTTCCAGTTTTTCTCGCTCGGGTCGCCGGCCGGCGCGCGCACGACGCGAAAGTTTTCGGCGTCCTTGTTGGTCGTGATATAAAATTCGCCGTCGTAATAATCGACCGAATACTCGTGCCCTTGCCTGCGCGGCAAAACGATTTTCCAATCGCCGGCGGGCTGGTCGGCCGAAATATAACGATATTCCTGCATCGTTTTGGCGAACGAAGCGAGCATAATCATTTTCGAATCGCGCGTCTTGCTGACGCCGATGTCGAAAAGCAAATCCTTTTCCTCATAAACCATCTCGGTTTTATTGGTCGCGAGGCTGTGCCGCCAGAATTTGTCGCTGCGCTTGTCTTCCTGGTCTTCGGTGACGAGAAAGATTGTACTGTTGTCGTTGGCCCACGCGGTCGAAGTTACGCGGTCGATTTTATCGGGCAGCATTTTTCCCGTCCGCAAATCTTTAAATTGAAGCGTGTATTGACGGTAGCCGGTCGTGTCGGTCGTAAACGCCAAAATATTGCCGTCCTCGCTGACGTCAAAATCGCCGATTGAGAAATATTTATAATCTTTCGCCATCTCGTTCTGGTCGAGCAGAACCTCGGCGTCTTTTCCGTCGCGCGTGCGGCTGCGCAGATAAATCGGATACTGCTTGCCTTCTTCGGTGCGCGTAAAATACCAGTAATCGCCCAATCGGTAAGGCACGCTCAAATCGGTCTGCTTGACGCGGCCGAGCATTTCCTTATAAAGATTGTCGATAAACGCGGCGTGCGGCTTCATAAAAGCCTCGGTGTAAGCGTTTTCGTCTTCGAGATATTTGATTATCTCGGGATTTTTCTTTTCGTTTCTGTCGCGCAGCCAGAAATAATCGTCGCGCATCTCGACGCCGTTTACTTTTGTAATGCGGGTTTCCTTTTTTGCAATCGGTGGTTTCATATCAATTTGGGCGACAATCACGGTGTTGCCGATAACTATTATGATAAATACAAATGCCAGAATACAAAACGCTTCTCTCATGATGTCCGGGCTCCTTGTCTTAATTTTTCGGGAATGGATATCTGTTTCAGGCGTTATTTTAATCTATTAATTCCGTAGTATCTAGGTTGTATTGATAGAATCGGCGGCTTTGCACAAAAAGAGCGTGGAATAATAAAAAAGCCGCTTCCTTCGAAAATTTTTCGCGTATGTTTCCAAAAATATGGCGAATGTGCGGCAAACAAATCAGTTTGTTTGGAAAAATATTCGATTTGTGCCGGAAATATTCGGTTTGTGGATAAAAATAATCGAAATGTTTGGGAAAATATTTGAAATGTTTTGGGAAATAATCGTTTTGCGCCGGAAATATTCGAAATGTTTGCCGCACAAATTGATTATTTTTGGAAACAAATCGATTTGTTTTGGGAAATATTTGATTTGTGCGCGGAAATATTCGGATATTTTTTAACTTTTCTGTTTTTGGGCGACAAATAATTGCTTATAAAACACAATATTTACGGGCGTTTCAACGTTTCCTGTAACTATTTTTTCCGGCTTTGCGCAAAATTTACCATTTCGCCCGAGACAGCGGCGCTTGAAAACTCTGTCTGAAAAACTTTTTCGCCGCCCTCGTTAACACTTTTCTCTCACGTTCGTCTATATTATCGGCAGGATAATAAACGCCGGCCTGGTGAGTGTCGAACCCCTTTTATATTTTTCATTGCTTGAATTTATATTCTCGGCACTCATCATTTTCAAAAAATGTCTGAAAGCGAAATGACCGGAAACATTCTTTTATTTACAAACGCGACGACGACGGCCGCGCCCGTCAGCGAAAAAGCGACGGCGCAGGCGCAAATCGTCGAGCGCGTTTGTGCCGGCGACAAAGAAGCTTTCGGCGAGCTTTACAAAGCGTTTGCGCCGCTCGTTCACGGCATCATTCTGGCGCGCGTGCCGTATGACGAAGTCGATGATTTGGCGCAGGAAGTTTTTCTTTCGGCGTTTAAGAATCTGCACACTTTGCGCGACCAGACGGCCATCGGCGCATGGCTTTCGATGATTGCGCGCAACCGCGCCGTCGAGTTTTACCGGCAGACGAAGCCGACCGAGGAATTATCCGAAGAAATTCGCGAAAAAGACGTTCCGCAAACCGAAGCGCGCGAAATCTTAGCGGCGATTCGCTCTCTGCCCGACGCCTACAGGGAAACGCTTGTGTTGCGTCTCGTCGAAGGAATGAGCGGGCAGGAAATTGCCGAAAGAACGAATTTAACGCCCGAATCGGTTCGCGTCAATCTGCACCGGGGAATGCGTCTTTTGCGCCGGAAGCTCGGCATCGAGGAGTAGTAAAGTGATGAAAAAGGAAGATTATCTCTGGGACAAAACCGGCTCAGACCCGGAAATCGAACGGCTGGAAAACGCGCTCGCCGTGTTTCGCTACAAGGAAACCGCGCCGCCCGAGCTTCCCGCTAAAGTTTTGCCCTTTACCAAAAAGGAAAACACGCGCAGCTTTTTCCGATTTGCATACGCGGCCGCCTGCGTCGCGTTTGTCGCAATCGCGCTCGGCGTCTGGTTTCAGATTTCAAACAAAAAACCGGTAGTCGCGGAAATTCGGACGGAATTTGCCGCGCCCGTAATCGAAAATAAAATTGCCGATGTCGTACCCGTCAAAGATACGGAACAATCGAACGTCGCAGCGCCGAAACAATTTATAAATCGCAAAGCCGTAAAAATTCAAAAGGCAGTTTATAAAAACAACTTGGCGGCGCGGGAAATAAAAGTCAAAAGTGCGACCGTCGCGCTTTCAAAAGAAGAAAAATACGCCTACGACCAGCTGATGCTCGCGCTTTCGATAACCAGCTCGAAACTGAAATTGGTGTCGGACAAAATTGAAGGAAACACCGTTAATAACGACGGACGATAATTTATCAGGAGAAATAGTTATGAAATCATTTATCAAACATTCATTGAAATTCGCTTTGCTCGCGCTCGTTTTGCTCGCGGCAACGACCGTTTACGCACAGGACGCGGCGCGGCTGCGTTTTGAAAATCTGAACAAGCTCGAAGCAAAGGCGCAGGACGTCGTCGAGGTCAACATCGACGGCAAGCTGCTTGATTTGGCCAAACGCGTTCTGGCGAAAAACAACGACGCTGACGCAAAGAAAGTCGGTCAGGCCATCGCAGGCTTAAAAGGAATTTACGTCAGAGTTTTCACTTTTGAAAAGGAAAACGAATACGACACGTCGGACGTTGACGAAATCCGCGCGCAGCTAAGCTCGCCCGGCTGGGAAAGGCTCGCCAACGTCCGCAGCAAAAAGAATAATCAAAAAGTCGATGTCTTTACGATGTTTTCGGGCGACGTGATGAGCGGAGTCGCGGTCGTCGTCTCCGATACGAAAAGCATCGCCGTCATCAACGTCATCGGCCCGATTGACATCGATTTGCTCGCCGAATTGAGCGGCAAAATGAATATTCCGAAAATCGACATCGAAAATGGCGACGAAAAGCCGAAAAACTAAAAGGAGCGCAAGACAATGACATTACAAAAGAAAATTCTGACCGCAGCGGCTTTTCTCTTTCTCGTCTTTGTATCGGTCGCGCCGCGCGCCGACGCCAAACCGGGCGAATATAAGGCGATTGTCAATCATCTGCAGATGAAATACAAGGCGAAAAAGGTCAAGATTCCATTACTCTGGCTCGCGCGATTTGCCGTCAGCGTCGTGCGTCCGGCGGGCGTCAAAAGCTTCAGCGTCACGATGTTTGAAGGTTTGCAGTTTTCGCGAGAAACGCTCGACAAGGAAATGCAGTCGGCGATGCGAAACTCTTTCGGCGGAGATTGGAGCCCGATTTTTCACGTTCGCTCGCGCGAAGGTCAGCAGGCTTATATGTATATGCGCGAGGAAAAAAACGTCGTAAAAATCACGCTCGTTACCATCGACAAGGAACAAGCGGCCGTCATTCGCGCGACGTTTAGTCCCGACAAGCTCGCCGAATTTATGAACGACCCGAAAATCTTCGGCATTTCTCTAAGCGACACCGACGGGCAGAATTCGCCCAAAAAAGTAACGATTATCGAGGATAAAGAAGATAAGGACGCCGATAAAGACAAAACCAAATCTCCCTGACTTAAAAACAGTCCCCTTCTTCATTAAAGGTAAAAAAGGCAAGAGGAAAATTCCTTTTGCCTTTTTATTTTTACTTTTTCCCTGAATTAACGTTTGTCAATCGGCGTGTATTTCAAATCGCGTGCGCCAATGTATTCGGCGCGCGGGCGGATTAGTTTATTATTGCCGTATTGTTCGAGAATATGGCCGGTCCAGCCGGAAATGCGCGAGATGGCGAAAATCGGCGTGTATTGGTCGAGCGGAATGTCCATCATGTAATAGGCGGACGCCGAATAAAAATCGACGTTCGGATACATTCCTTTTTTCTCAAGCATCGCCTTTTCGATTTTCTGCGACATATTAAACCATTTCATCTCGCCTTTTTTCTCGCCGAGCTGCTTCGAGAATTTGCGAAGCCACGTGGCGCGCGGGTCTTCGGTTTTGTAGACGGCGTGACCGATGCCCATAATTTTGCGTTTTTCCGCGAGCGCCGTGTCGAGCCATGAATCGATTTTGTCTTCGTCGCCGATTTCCTTGAGCATCTTCATGACGGCCGTGTTCGCGCCGCCGTGAAGCGGCCCCGACAAAGCGGCGATGCCGCCCGTCACCGCGCCGTAAACGTCGGCCAGAGTTCCGGCGATAACGCGGCACGTAAAGGTCGAAGCGTTCAATTCGTGGTCGGCGTGCAGGATGAGCGCGATGTCAAACATTCTCGCTTCTTCCGCTTCGGGCTTTTCGCCGCGCAGCATATAAAGAAAGTTTTCGGCGATGCTCAAAGAGCTGTCCGGCGCGACTATATCCTTGCCGCTGCGAATCCTTTCCCACGCGGCGACGAGCGTTCCGATTTGCGCCGTCAGCTTGATGGCCGCTTTGAGCGCGTGCTCGCGGTCGGTGCCGTGTCCTTCGCTGTCGTAGAAATCGAGCATCGAAACCGACGTGCGGAGAACATCCATCGGGTCTGAGCTTTTCGGAAACTGCCGCATCAGCTCGATTACTTCGGCGGGCGCTTCGTAGTTGGCGCGAATTTGATTCTGAAAATTTTCAAGTTCGTCTTTTTTAGGCAAACGGGTGTTCCAAAGTAAGAATATAACTTCTTCAAAATTGGAGTGCTCGGCTAAATCGTGAATATCGTAACCCTGATAAATTAAAATTCCCTGTTCGCCGTTGACGTCGCCGATGGCGCTCTGCGCGGCAACCACGCCTCTTAAACCGGCGGTCGCGGCACTTGATTCTGTTGCTGTACTCATTATATTTTTCCTTAAAAATCTATTAAATTATTCCCTGTTTAAATTTAACAAAACGGCTTTCAACTGACAAGTTACGCCGATTTTTTCGGCTTTATAATACTTAACGAAATGCGCGCGCCGATTGTCGCATTTAATAATTTAGATGCCGAATCCTGCCGCGCGGCTATCTCTAGAAAGCCGGCGCTGCCCGCAATCATAAAAACTTCGCCCGTTTCTGCCTCGGCGTAAAAATTTCTCAGCTTGTCGATTTTATTTCCGTTGATTTTTATAAAGAAATTTTCCGGTAAATCTTTTGTTTTCAAGTTCGTGATTAAATTGCCGAAACAATCGACGTGAATTATTTCCGCTTCGATTTTTTCGTCGGAAACAGTGTGCGGCGCAATCGTCTCAAAGCGGACAAAATCGTCAATCTCGCGGCCGAACTCGCGCGGCTCGACGCCGTTTGAAAGATGCGCGGCAGCGGGCGCAAAAACGTCGCGCCCGTGAAAAGTCCGGCTTATTTCGGCGGCGGAATATTCTTTTCCGGCGAGCTCGAAGACGCTGAAATCAGCTTCTTCGTCAAAGATAAAACTGAGCAGGCCGTTGTCGGGCGCGACGAAGAAATATCTTTTTGTTTCGACTACAATCGCCTTTCGATTTGAGCCGACTCCGGGGTCGACGACGGCTACGAAAATCGTTTTTTCGGGGAAATTTTTATAACAGGCTTGAAGCGTGAAGGCGGCTGATTTTATATCGTGCGGCAAAATTTCGTGCGTGATGTCGATGATTTTCGCTTTGCGGTTAATCGATAAAATCGCGCCCTTCATCGCGCCGACAAAATAATCCTTTGTGCCGAAATCGGTTAAAAGCGCAATTATCATCACAAAAAATTATCCACGAAATTCCGCCATGCCAAAAGGAGAAAAAAGGCTTTAACGAATTTCGTGGATTAAAACGGCGCGAGGCTCGGCTTGATGGCGCGCCAAAGTTTAGGTCAAATACGAATTAATAATTACGAATTACGAATGAAAGTAAGCTGTATTCCAAATCGTAATTCGTAATTTGAAATTCGTATCTGATTACCTAATATTTGTTTCGTAAACGGTCTTGATACGAAGCTGTTGATTTTTGTTCAGGCGGATGTGTTTTCCGCGCTCGACGACGACCGCGCCGACTCCGAAGGCCGCGCCGACTCCCGCGCCGACCGCCGCACCGACCGGGCCGCCGGCGATGGCGCCGATAACGATTCCCGTTCCGGTTGAAGCGCCGACCTTGATGGCGTCGTCTTTATAAGAGTTTTTGCCGACGGCCGTGCCTTCCGTATCGACGGTTTTGACGTTGTCGCCTTTGGTCGGCAATACTTCGGTCAAAATCGCGTTGAAATTGCTCCAGCGATTTTCCTGCATGACGATGCGGTCAAACGAAAGCAAAACCTGCGCGCGGCGTTTGATGCGGCCGGGCTTTTGAATTTTGCTGACCCGGCCTTCGATAATCGCACCGCTCAGCTCATACGGCGAGATGACTTTTGCCGTAAATTTATCGCCTTCGCGGTTTCTTTCGGTGTTTATGTCGTCGAGCAGCTCGACAATCAACTCGGTATCGGTCGGTATCGAAAGCGCCTGCGCGTCATAAACCGGCGTGCTGGCTCGGTCGTCGGTTCTCGTCGTCATAACCGGCGGCTGATTGACCGCGTTCGTTGTCGAATCGATTGGAGCAGGCGTCGTGACGATGGCGGCAGTAGTCGTATTTTCCGAAATCTGCTGGTTATTCGTGGTTTCGACCGGCGTCGTCGCAACGTTCGTGTTGGCAATCGTTTCGGTCGGCGTCGTCTGCACCGGCGTCGTTTCCGTCGGGACGGGCGTTGTAATTGTCGTTTCGGTTATTGTTTTTACCGCCACGACGCCGCGTTTTTTCAATTCCGTCGGAATCGTCGCGTCGAACGAGCGTTTTTCAAATCCGGTGGTGTAGCCGGTTTCGAAACCCTGCTGGTAACCGTCCTGGTAATCTTCCAGAGTGCCGTAATCTTTGTTGTAAGCACGGTCGGCTTTTGTGTATTCGCTGTGTTTCTCGTAACTTTTTGCGACATTGTCAATCACGTCGCGATAGCCGGACATATATCCGTCGGAATATCCGGTTCGGTAGCCGCGTTGTAATGCAATGTTTGAATCTTGGGCAGATGCGCTTTGGACTGCTAAGCTCAGGAAAGAGACTGAAAACAGGGAAAGACTAAGAAATATAGCTAAGAAACTTCTGGTTAGCTTCATTTATCCTCCTAATATCAAAAAACTAGAAATAGTTTGTCCGCTATGATTTATACACGAAAACTTAAGAAATTACAAGAATTATTTTCGCGCTTGTTTCGGTTCTCGTGCATTTGTTTGTAAGTAAAGAGACTTCGTGCCTTTCGAACAATCTTCGAAGGCGGCAAAAGGTGATTTAATTCATTAAAATGTGCTAATTTTTAACTACTCGGAGGAGAGGAATTTATTATAGCATTTCTAAGCATTTTTTATGAAGAAAAAAAACGGAGACTGGACGATAAAAGACACCGAAAAAAAATTCGGAAACGATTTTTTCGAGGTTTTCGAAGACGACGTCGTCGAGCCTGATGGAAAAGACGGAAAATACGCGACGATTCGCTTCAAACCGGGCGTTTCCGTGTTGCCGGTTGACGACGAGGGAAACGTTTATCTGACCAGGCAGTTTCGATATGCGCTCGGCCGAGACAACGTGGAAGCGATTGCCGGCGCAATCGAAGATGAAGGCCGACTGCAGGCCGGAAAACGCGAGGCGCGCGAAGAGCTCGGCATCGAAGCCGAAGACTGGAAATATCTCGGCAAAATCGAGAGCGACACATCGATTACAAACAGTCTCTGCCACTTGTATCTCGCTCGAAAGCTGACTTTCAAAAAACCAAAACAGGAATCGACCGAAGACATCAAAATCGTAAAAATGAAATTAGAAAATGCCGTCCAAAAAGTCCTGGACGGAGAAATCACGCACGGGCAAGCCTGCGTTTTGATTTTGAAGGCGGAAAAACTTCTTTCAACCGAAGCTGAAAACTGAAAACTGATAATTTGTTTTTACTTTCGGTTTTCAGCTTTCAGTTTTCAGTTAAATAAAAAACGGCGGCGAATCCTGATGCAATGAGATTCGCCGCCAAGTTCCGCAAGTGGAACAGCTTAAATGAACTGCTAGAAGCTCTTTCGGAACAGATACGACGCACGGATAAAGAACGTCCGGCTGTTGCGTTCAAATCCGGGTTCCGCCTGATTTGTAAACGGGCTGTAGCCTCGATAATTGAAATCATCGTTATAGCCGACGTAAAACGCCGTTCCGGGATTTGGATTCCATCCGAAAAGGAGCTGACCGCTCGCGTTTGAGCTGAGCGTATCGTAATCGAGGCGCATGCGTGCGAATGTAAAGCGCGTAAATTGATAGGTCGAGCGCAGTGTAAAGATATTCGTATCGAAAGCGGTGCGCCCCGTATCGTTGCGCGTCAGGCTGCTCTTTGTGTAATCGAGCGAGATTCTGAGCGGGTCAATCGGTTTATATTCGGCGCCGACGCTCAAATCAAACTGGAATCCTTTTCCCGGGTCGAGTCCGGGATAAGGCAGCGAAGTGTTCGGGTTTTGCAGATAACTCGCCAAAAATGTCAGATATGCCGGGCTGACGCGCGGAAAACGATTTCCGGCTCCGAAATCGAAGTCGAAGTTATTCCACGAAGTACCGACGAATCCGTATGCATTAAACCGTTTATTAAAGGTTTTGTTGATGTTCATGTTCCAGTAAGGCTGAACCGCCGAGCGGTCGGCCCCGCCGAAAAACGCGCCGTCCTGATTGGCGTTTCGTCTCGCGCCGAACTCGTCTTCATAAATATGCTCGTAAGCGACGCCGCCTTCGCTGTTGATGAAAACGTTGCCTTGAAGCGCGAGATTAATACCGGTTCCGACAAATCCATCCTGCACGCGGCCGTTCCAATCAAATGTAAAGCGACCGAACTGACGCCAGTCGGTGCGAATCAGCTTCGCTTTTGAATTCGATTTCGTGCTGATGCGATTGGCGAAAAACGCGCTGTTGGTGTTGCGTCGGCGCGTAAAACCGGCGTCGGCGTAATAATCTTTGGTGCGTCCTAAAACTTCGACAAACCAGCCGTGCAAATCGGTCGTATAATCCAGACTCCAGTAATATCCGAAACCGTTTCCGGTTCGGTATTGCGAGCGGTCGATGTCAGGATTATAAAAGAATTTGCGCGAATGCGTGCCCAGAACCTGAAACGTCATAACCGTTTTCGGGTCAAGCTTGAATTTTCCGTCGAAGCCGCCGAGAAAGTTTCGATTTTTGGGAAAAACGCGCGCCGTGGCGAAAAATCCGATATTGTTTTCCTTGCCGACATCGCGTTTGACGCGCAGCACGCCGAACAGAGCGTTCTGGTCGACGAACGGAGAGATTCTCGGCCCGATGACCGGGTCTGTGCGCTCGTCTTCCGAATAATTTCCGGGCGCGTTGTCCGATGCGGCCAGAAATCCGAACGTCGTTTTGCCGACTTTTCCGGTTAATTTCGCGGCAAAATCCGGGTCGATAATCGTGCGCGAATAAAACGGCTGCAGCGGCGAATCGAATATATCCTTGCCTTCGAGAAAGAACGGGCGCTTTTCTTCGAAGAAAATCGGAAACCGCTGGTTTGCCGAAACGACCGGCGCGTCGGCTTCAATCTCGGCAAAATCGGGATTTATCGCCGCGTCCAGAGTTATGTTCGGCGTAATCGTATATTTCAGGTTAAGGCTCAGCTCCGGTTTAATCGGGTCGTTGACGAATCGGCCGCGGTCCTGCAGCCCGTTCGGATTAAAAACCGGGTCGAAACCGTTATTGTTGGCCAGATAAATCGGAATCGTTCGCTTGCGGCTTCCGGTTTCCGAAACCGTCATGCTCGGCACGATTTCCAGCGTTCTTTCGGCTTTTATCTCGTCGAGTCCGGTGATTTTTCCGTGTTTAATCAAAAAACCCGAGACATTCCGGTCGTCGGGCAGCCACTGGTCGAATTCATCGTTAAAGCGGTCGATGTTGCGGGCGGCGTTAAAACCCCACATTTTTCCCTTTCCGGCACTGTAGCGCAAGGATTTGAACGGAACTTTTATCTCGACGGCCCAGCCCCAATCTTCAATCACGCCTTTCGATTCCATGACGATGTCAACCGAAAAATCCGCGCCCTGTCCTTCGGTAAAAATTCCGTCCTGCTGTATGCCGAGCGGATTAAAGCCGAGAACGTATGCGCGGCGCTGGTCGTTGTAGGTGTCGAGCCACATGCGAACGTTGTCTTCGCCGAAAACCTCGTCGCGCTTGGCGACCGTCGCGCGGATTTTGTCCTTTTCATCCCAACACTTAAAAGCGATGTATAAATTCTTTTCGTCATACATCATATAAGCTTCGGTCGGTTTTGAAGGCGCGATATTGTCGCCCGGATTTGTCTGGTAAAAATCTTTAAAGACGGCGGCCGTCTTCCAGACTTCCTCATCGATTTTTCCGTCGATTACCGGAGCGGTCGTGATTTTCGGAATCGTGACCGGTCTCGTTTTTTCGACCGGAATCTCTACTTTACTGCTTGATGCATTCGACTTTGAGCTGTTCGAAGTGCCTGCGACATTTGTATTTGCTGATTGAGCCTGGATATAAATCGAAAAAAATATAATGGCTAGAAAAGCATAAAACTTTCTCATACTTACCTCTTTTAGGAAAACAAATTATAAATTCAGAAAAAGGACGGGGATTTTCTACTCATGACTAAAACGAATTTTTGGTCACAAAGTTTCAAAAAAATTTGCGCGAAAGTTAAATTTTCTTTCGAACAAATGCTCTGTCATTTAAAAAGACGCTGCCGAAGCGCGGTTTGTTAACCGCGCTTCCCCTTGAGCAGACAACTTTTTAATTTGTTTTCAAAGCATTGGCATTACGGACGTAAACCTGTCCGTCGCCAAGTGTAAAATCGTATTTTGCGCCGCCTTTACCGAAACGCCAGTTGCCTTCGGAAATTTGTTTCGGGGCGGGCAGATTTTCGATGGAAATTTCTTCCAGATTGGCGGCGATGTCGGCGTCGGCGTTTTCAGGCAGCGTCAGAATAAAACTGCCTTCGTCGGCTTTGCCCGAAATTTTTGTAAAATTGCCTTCCAGACTGACCGTGCCGCTGATTGTTTTGGCATCGACCTCGCCGTCGAAACCGATGACGCGGATTTTGCCGCAATCGCTGTAAAGACGCAGCTTGCCTTCGGAATCGCGAACGTTTATGGCGCCTTCCGAGCCGCTCAAATCGAGGTCGCCGGACACGCCTTCGAGGCGGATTTCACGATTAGTGACAATCCGCAGATTCGACTTTTTTGGGACGTATACCTCCACCAGAACGCGCGTGACTTCCGGATTGTAAAAATCTCCTTTCTGCTCGCCGAGCGCGTTTGCAACCTTTATGTTTACAGCCGAATCCGTGTGGTCGGCAGTATATTGAATCGGCGTCTGATTTCTGTCTTTTGAAATTTTGGAGATAAAGTATTTGACTTCGTTTTTGTCCCATCCGCGCACGCTGACGTCGCAGTTTACCGCATCGACCGTAACTTTCGGAGCGCCTTTGACGGCGAACGAATCGCTTGTTTTTTCGATAACCGGAGCGCCGTTAATCCAGTTTATGTCGGCGAGCGCCGCGCGCTGCTGGCGCTGCGCTTCCTGAATGCGTCTCTGCATATCGACGGTGACGGAGGTCGAAACGCTCGTCGAAATCGAAGTCGAAACATCGGTCGCGATATCGGTCGCGATGGTCGCGGTCGATTGTTTGACCGCATCGGCCGTCGCTTTGGCGATTTCAGGCTTTATCTTGTTGATTTCCCTTTGCGCCTGGCGCGCCGCTTTTTCGGCGCCCTTTTGCGATTTTGCCATCGCCTTCCAGTTATCTTCGTCCGAGTTGTCGTTGTCCGAATCGTCGTCCATATCGTCGTCGTCTTCAGATTTCTGCTGAAGCATATTTACCGCCGGATTCGGATTTTTACCGTCGGCTTTGCGTTTGATTGATAAAGGCCCGTTGACGCTGTTGAGCCGAATTTGAACGTCGCCCGTGCCGACTTTACCGTAGAGGTCGCGCCCGACGTATTGACCTTTGCGAACCGGCAGGCCGAAATCGTTGGAGATGACTCCGTTGAGCGAATCGGCGCGGAAAGTCGCGTTGGCGTCCGAAGGAATCAAAAGATTGACGTTTCCGTTGACCGTTTCGAGCGTAATCTTGCTTCCCGTCTGAAGCTGGTCGAAATCGGCATTGACCGTACCGTTGACGGTCGAAAGATTGGCCGTTCCGCGTAAGTTTGTCGCCGCGACTTCGCCATTGACGGCCGACGCACGGACAAGATTCGTCGCGTTCGAGATTCTGACCGAGCCGTTGACGGTTTCGATTTCGTTCAGGACGGCGTTTCGCGGAACGGTCAGATGATACTCGATTTGCAGTTTATCGGCGTTGCCCCAGTTGCGCCGCCGACGGTCGTCATAGCTGCCGTAATCGGTTTCGATTCTTAGATAATCGGGTTTCGCATCAATCTGGATTTCGACTTCCGCGAGTCTTTCCTTATCGTTGGCGGTTTTGACGGCAACGAGCTTTACTTCGTTTTTGTCCCACGTTTCGATTGTAATCGAGCCGTTGACGTTGGAAACGCTGACGCGACCACTGCTGTTTAGAGGATAACTTTGCTCAAAGCGTTCGGTTTCGTCTAATTTGATAACCTTTTTCGTATCAGTTTCGGTATAACTATAACTTTTCGGCGCGGGCATATTGCTTTCGGTTGAAAACATCAACCCCGCAAGGACTATTGAATATAACCAGGACATATAATTGCATTCTCCGTTTTAGGATTTTTTAAGAATAACTTCCCTTTTCTATATGGAGAACACCGCCCGTTTTTCTTTTGTGACAATTTTTTTGTTTTTTTTAGAATCTTTAATCTGTTCCCGCCAACTTCAGTTTCTTCTTTCAATCGCCGCTAATCGAAACTATCGGCAATTGATAAAAAATTCCAATTGATTTGAAATTTTCGAAAATTACAATCGAAGTTCCGGACAAATTCGTTTTATTACATTTAATTTCCGGCACACGAAAAATCGTTTTTTGAGACTGCTGTTTTTTCTCGTCCTGTGCTAAAATCTTGCCAGTTGCGCAACTCGTATTGAACAAGCTATCAAAATAAATAGGGACAACAGCTTAGAGTAAAAAAACATCTGACGAATTTACTTCCGTCGTCAGATTTGATAGTTTTATACGTTTAATTGACGCTGGGAAACGGAGATTATAATGAATTTAAAACGGACACGCTTGCATATTTTGCACGAGGCACGAGACTTGAGCCAAGCAGCCAAATCGGGCGTTTCTCTCCATTGTCATACCGAGCACTCGAAGGAAATGCTCGATTTTGTGCCGCATTATGCCGAAAAGCTTCCTATTATTTCTTATTTTTGGAAAAAGGAACGCGACAAATATCAGGAAAAAGAAGGCAAAGGAATCGACTTTTCGACCGCTTACTGGTCGCCGCCGATGACGCCGCAGATGGTTTACGATATCGAAAAATCGCAAATCAACCAGGCCGGACTCGACGCGCTGGTCTCGATTTCAGACCACGACAGCATCGACGCCAACCTGCAGGTCAACGAGCAGACCGACAACGCGAAAGCGCCGATTTCGCTCGAATGGACGGTTCCGTTTGAATACGGTTTTTTCCACGTCGGCGTCCACAATCTGCCGAAAGCGCGCGCTATTGAAATTACAAAAACGCTGCTCGATTACACGTTCGGCGAAAACCCGTCTAACGAAAAACTGCACCGTATGTTTGCGATGCTTAACGAGATTCCGCAGGTTCTGGTAATTTTGAATCATCCGCTGTGGGACATCGAAATAGTCGGCAGAGAGCGCCACGAAGCTCTTTTGAAAAATTTCATCAAAGAGCACGGAAAATGGATTCACGCGTTTGAAATCAACGGTTTCCGGACATGGTCGGAAAACAAAGCCGTTATTGAAATGGCCGAGGCGCTCGGAATTCCGATTGCGACCGGCGGCGACCGTCACGGCTGCAAACCGAACACGGTCGTAAATTTGACGAACGCCAAAACCTTTGAAGAATTCGTCGAAGAAATCCGCGTCGATAAACGTTCGGAAGTCGTTTTGATGCCCGAATACAGCCAGCCGCTTCATTCGCGTCAGCTGCAGTCTTTTTCGGAAATCTTAAAGCTTTATCCCGAATTTCCCGAAGGCCGCCAAAAATGGTTTGACCGCGTTTATTTCGATACCGGCGACGGCGAAGGTTCGCGAAAGCTTTCGGTTCACTGGAAACGCGGCGGCCCGACATGGCTGCGCTGGGCAATCTGGACGCTCGGCGTTTTGGGAAGTCCGAAAATGCGCCCGTTTTTCGCGATTGCGCGCAAAAAACACGACCGCGTGCCGAAAACGCTCGAAAAGGCCAAATTCGAGATTCCGAATCTGGAAGAAATTGCGCCGAGCCTTTCGTCCGACGCGGTTTCTTAAAACGAATAATTACGGTAATTTTATTTTTATTGAAAGGCGGGCTTGCCCGCCAAACTTTTTGTATATCTAAGTGAATGAAACTTTACGCGTCGCGTATTTTCCCGATTCGTTTCTGGAAGTAAACGGCGTGGCGATGACAAGTAACAGACTCGTAGGGTTTGCCCGAAAGCGCGGCTACCCTTTTTTGTGTGTCCACGCCGGCGAGAAAACCGAAACGCGCGCCGACGGAAGCGTGACTTTTCTCGCGCTCAAACGCTCGCTCGCGTCGTTTGCGATGGATGAAGGCTTGAAATACGACCCGTTTTTCCAGCGCCACGCCAAACGTGTCCGCACGGAGCTCGAAAAATTCAAACCCGACGTTTTTCATATTACCGGCTTGAACGACGTCAGCATCGTCGGCGTCTATCTGGCCTGGAAAATGGGCATTCCGCTCGTCGGCTCGTGGCACACGAACCTGCACGAATACGCCGCGCGTCGCCTGCGCACAAAGCTCGGCTTTCTGCCCGAAAAAACAAGATTTTCGCTCACCGAGTTTATCGAGCGCAAAATTCTGGCCGGCGCTCTGCTTTATTACAGAATGCCGCAGGTTTTGCTCGCGCCGAACGAAGAATTGATTGAAATGCTCGAAAAAGGCACGCGCCGCGAGGGACGTCTGATGATTCGCGGCGTCGATACGGAGCTTTTTTCGCCGGATAAAAGAACGGTTAGCGACGGCGTTCTGCGGTTCGGTTTTGTCGGCCGACTTCGAGCCGAAAAAAACGTGCGGCTTCTGGCCGAGATGGAAAAAAAGCTGTTTGCAGCCGGAAAAAAGAATTTCAAATTTTTAATCGTCGGCCAGGGAAACGAGCGCGAATGGCTCGAAAAAAATATGCAGGCGGCGGAATTTACGGGTTTTCTCGAAGGCGAGCAATTATCCGAGGCTTATGCTAATATGGACGTTTTCGTGTTTCCGTCGGAAACCGACGCCTTCGGCAACGTCATTCAGGAAGCAAATGCGTCGCGCGTTCCGTGCATCGTAACCGACCAGGGCGGGCCGAAATTTATCGTTCGCGAAGGCGAAACCGGATTCGTCGCCAAAAACACGGACGATTTTGTCAGATTCGCGATTGAATTGATAGATAATCCGGAAAAGCTTTTGGAAATGAAAAAAAGTTCGCGCGAGTTTGCGCTTTCCCGAAGCTGGGACGCGGTTTTCGACAGCGTTTACAGCGCTTACGCCGAAGCACAAGAATATTTCGAAGCCGCGAGGGCGAAAAAAGCCGAAGAAATTTAAGTATTATAGAAACCGTCTTTTTTATGAAAGAAATGACATTTGATGACATCGAGACCGCCGCGGCAGCGCCCTTTACGATTGGCGAGGCGTGGTCGAATCTTTTGCGAAATCCGTCGCTGTTTATCCGCCATTGGAATTACAAAGGCGCGATTTTGAGCGGCGTTCTGCGCGCGCCGATTTTTCTGCTGACATATTTAATCGGAAAGGAAAGCGTCAGGCTCGCCGTCGGCGCGGCGCTTTTGCAGTTCGTTTTTCGCTTTTTGTTTGCCGGCTTAAGCGGCGCTCTGATTCAGGGTTTCCGGCGCGTCGAACCGGCCTGGAAAGCGCTCTTATCGATTTTGCTCGTCGTCCCGCTCATCAGCCATCTTTTCGAGTTTTTGATTCAAACCGGCTTTGCGTATTTTACGAATACGCACGACCACACGGACGAAGCGATTATTCGCTCAATCTGTGTTTCGCTCATTTCGGCGCTGTTCAGCTTATTCATCATGCGCCGCAACGTGATGATTGTCGGTGAGGCCGGAAGCAAATCGCTTTTCAGCGACGTCGCGCGTCTTCCGATTTTGATGGTTCGTTTTCTTTCGTTTATTCCGCTCGAACTCGCCGCCATGCTGCGCCGCAAAGAAATAATCGCGCCGATTGCCGGCGTTTTCGGTTTCGGCATTTTTTCGCAAATGATGTGCTGGGCGGTGACAAACCGCGCGTTCTGGACGTATAACGGCGGACGCGACATTCCGTTTGTCAAATTCTGGGGCGTTGACGGCGTTATTTTATTGGTTCTCGCCATCGGACTGGCGATAATTTATCTCGCCCGCACGAGCCGCGAAGATTAATTCAAGTTGTGGACAAAAAGCCTTTAAAATCCGTTCACATTACGAATTATTATCATAAAAATTCGGGCGGCATCAGCACCAGCTACAACAATCTTCTGGCCGCCGCCGAACGCCACCGGCGCTACATTCGTCTCATCGTTCCGGGCGAAACCGAATCCGTCGAAGACGTCAACGAATACGCCAAAATTTACTACGTTCCCGCCAAATATTCGCCGCTTTTCGACAAGCGTTACCGCGTCATGATGCCGTGGCAGTATATGCTTTCGGACACGATTATCCGCAAAATTTTATTGACCGAAATGCCGGACATGATTGAAGTTACGGACAAATACACGTTGAGCCTGCTCGGCGTCATGATTCGGACGAACAACTTCAAAAAAATCGGACGACCGATGCTCGTCCATTTTTCGTGCGAGCGGATGGACGACAATATTTCTTCGTTTTTAACCGGCGGAAAACTCGGCCGCTGGTTTGCGCGGCGCGTCATCGGCAATTACACTTTGCCGAATTTCGATTTTCATATCGCCAATTCGCCGTACACGGCCGAAGAATTTTACAAATCGCTCGAACGGGCGGAAAATCCGCATCGCTCGGAAAAATTTCTAAACTGGTGCTGGCGCTTTTTCAAAGCACCGCGTGTAGCTTTAGAAGAAAGAATTTTCGTCTGCCCGCGCGGCGTCAACAGCGCGCAGTTTTCGCCCGGCAGAAAATCCGAAAAAGTCAAAAAAGAGATGCGCGAGCGCGCCGCAATTCCCGACAGCGCAATCATTTTGCTTTACGCGGGACGCATTTCGCCCGAAAAAAACATCGGACTGCTAATCGATTTTATGGAAATTCTCGGGCGCGATGCAGAAAAAGATTTTCGTCTTTTAGTCGCCGGCGCCGGGCCGCAGAGCGATTGGCTGAAAAAGGAAGCCGAGCGACGCGTGCCCGGTAAAATCATCCAGCTCGGCCATCTCGATAAAGATTTGCTGGCCGATTATTACGCGAGCGCCGACGTTTTTGTTCATCCGAACCCGCGCGAGCCGTTCGGCATCGCGCCGCTCGAAGCGATGGCTTCGGGAGTTCCGGTCGTCGCGCCGAACGCGGGCGGGATTTTGTCATACGCGACGGATAAAAATATCTGGCTGGTCGCGCCGACCGGAGAAAATTTCGCGTCGGCGATTCGCGAAATCATTGAAAATCCGTTTCAAACCGCCGAAAAAATAAAAAATGCGCTGGAGACGGCACGCGCCAACACGCGCGAAAAATCGACCGCCAATCTGCTTGCAACTTACGACCGGATGTATGAAGATTTTCAAAGACGCAATCAGCTTTTTACCGACCGAGAGGCGGCGAAGGATTTTGATTTTAATGAAATTATAAAATAAGCGGTCGGTGGTCGGTGGTCAGTTATTGATTGAATTTAAATTACGGTTTGTAATTTCTGTTCAACTAGCAACTGACCACCGACCACTGACCGCCGACCACTAACAAATGCTCGAATTAGTTTTAGCCAACTTAAAAGTTCGTCCTTTTCGCACGTTGATAAGCATCGTCGGCGTCGCGCTGGGCGTCATTCTGGTCGTTCTTTTTACGGGGCTGGCGCGCGGAATGACGGAAGATATGGCGCGGCGCGCTTCGAACTGGAAGGCGGAAATCGTTTTCACGCGTGCGGGTGCGATGGAATTGACCAGTTCAAATACGCCGGTCAGCACGATATACGCGCAGAAATTGATGGAAATCGAAGGCGTCGCGGCGACCGTTCCGGTTATTCGATACATCACGCCGAACACGAAAGGACGTTGGGGAATCCAGCAGCTCGACGGCGTTGACTGGCAGCCGTTTGCGGCGATGAACGAGATGCGAATCGTCGACGGGCGCGCGCCCGCCGCCAACGACGAAATTATTCTGGACGAGCGCCAGATGCGCGACGACAAAGTAAACCTGGGCGACCAGTTGGAGCTTTTCGGCGGGAAAAACTATAAAGTCGTCGGCGTTTTTGCGCCGCCCTCCGGCTCGCGCATAAAAATGTCGCTGGCGGCGATGCAGGAAGCGCTCGAACAGACGAACAGGTGCACGTATATTCTGGTCAAAATAAAAGACGGCGCGAACGTGGACGATGTCGCAAAAAAAATCAACGAAGCTTTGCCGGGCAACAAGATAAATCTGACGCGCGATTTGATAATCGACGCGCAGGAAAGAGTTCCGGCGCTGAATCTTTTTCTGCGCGTGCTGGTCGGCTTGGGCGCTTTTGTCTCGACGATTTTCGTTCTGCTTTCGATGTACACGACCATCACCGAGCGGCGCAAGGAAATCGGCATCTTAAAATCGCTCGGCGCGTCGAAATCGTTTATCATCTCGACCATCGAAGGCGAAGCGTTTCTGATTGGCGTGCTCGGCGTTCTGCTCGGTTTCGCGGTTTCTTTTCTCGCTTCATACGCCATCGGGAAATTGTTCGAGCTGCAATTCGAGTTCAGTCGCGGCTGGATTTTAACGGCAATTTCAATCGCCGTCGGCGGAAGTCTTTTCGGCGCGCTCTACCCGGCGTGGCGCGCTTCGGCCATCGACCCGGTCGAAGTGATGGTCAACGAATAAACGAAATTATAAAATCCCTGTCTATCCCGCAACCCGTTTAATTTGCTTTCGATTTTGTCTTGCCGAAAATGGCGAGCGCGATGCCGCCGAGAATCGAAGCGGCGGCTAAAACGAGGCGAATCGAAATTTCTTCGGCGAGAAAAATCACGCCGCCGACGGCCGCGAGCAGAGGGACGGCGAGCTGCAGAATCGCCGCGCGCGTCGCCGTGTGAAATTTCAAAGCGGCATACCAGACCGAATAGCCGATGCCCGAAGCGCACGCGCCCGACAAAATGGCGAAGGTGAGCCCCTTCGGCGTCGAATGAATCCGCGCTAAAAACGGCAGGCTGACGAGAATTATCATAAAAGACGCGATTACGAAATTTCCCGCCGTCTCGGCCAGAGGATTTGCGACGCCGCGCCCGCGCAGACTGTAAAATCCCCACGCGACGCCCGCCAGAGCCATCAGCGCCGAGCTTGCGAGCGGCGGCGCGGCGAGCCCCGGAAAGACGAGATAAATCAACCCGCCGAGCGCCGCGACAAATCCAACCCATTCGAGCGCTCGCGGTCTTTCGCCCGCAGCGAGCGCCGCCGCAATCATCGTCGCCTGCACCGAACCGAACAAAATCAAAGCGCCCGTTCCGGTCGTCAAATTTATGTAAGCCAACGAAAAACAGGCGGCATAGGCAAAAAGAAAAAACGCGGAAACTGGCTTTCCGCGCAGTTTTTTCTCGCCAACGCGGCCGAAAAGCAGGCTGATTATGAGCAGCATAACCACGCCCGAAGCGATTCGGACAAGCGTAAATCCGACCGCGTCAATCTCGTTCGTCTTTAGCGCGAGACGGCAAAGAATCGAGTTAAAAGCAAAACAGGCGAGCGCGAAAGACGTTAAAAGAAACGTTTTCATTTGATAATCTATATTCCAAACAAAGGCTTTGCACAAAAAGTGGTTAAAATAATAAAAAAAAGCGTTTACAGTCGGAGCGCGGAAATATCGACAAAGTCGCTGAAAGCGACAAATAATATAGCGTCGGGTTAAGCCACAGGCGCAACCCTACGAAGATTATCAACAATTCAACCGCTCGCTGTAGGCGAGCAACATTCGCGTCTGTGTTCGACGCCTTCAGCGTCGGCAATGTTTTTCGCAACGGTCGCAGGTTTGCGCTCAACTTCGTCGCAGGGTTGCGCTCAACTTTGTTTCGCTTAACCCTGCGCTATATTGTTCGTCGCTTTCAGCGACTTTATGCGGACGGGACGGCCGCGCTCCCATTTTTAGCACTTTCTGTAAAAGCCCAAACAAATTTATAAAACGTCTGAGCGAGCGGGCTGTCCGTCTCCGCGAATCGACTGTAGGCGCCCGCAAATGATTTGACCGTCAGCGCGAATGATTTTGACGGCGTCGCAAATCATTTGTACAGCCTCGCAAAAGTCGCCTGACCGGCATCGCAAATTATCCGTCCGGCGTCGCAAAGGATTTAACCGTCGCCGCAAATCATCTTACTCGTCAATATGCGCCACGTCCGACGTCGTGTCGGAGCTGTCCTGAACCGCGCCGACGCCGCTCGTCGGCATCGTTTTTTCGTAGTCTTCGGTCGAATGGTCTTGTCCGGTCGGCGCCGTTTTGCCGCAGCCGTCGTCGATTGCGTTTACGTCCTCGTCCGATACCGTCCCGTCGCCGTCCGGCAAATTACGTCCCGTTTCAATTGTGTCCTTTGTTTCCTGAGCCATTTTTTCAACCTCCCTTGTCTATTGATTTATTTTCTCAGTTATTTGATATTTTTTCCATCGCCAAGAATTTTTTCGACGCCGGGACGCGGAAACACAAGAGAAAGAAAAGCAACCGCGAAAACGCACAATGAAACTCATTACACGTTTTCGCGGCTGAAAATGGATATTTTCTCTTAAATCTATTTTCCGCAGCCGTCGTCGACCGGCTCTTCGCCTTCGTTCGTGCCGCCTTCTTCCGGTTTTTCGTCGCCCGCCGGTTCCTGTTCGAGTTCGTCGTTTTCCTGTGCCATTTTATTTATCTCCTGAATTTATTTTTATTTATCGCCCCATACGGTTTGATTGATGAATTAATTACATTGATTCCGGCCTAAAGTCAATCCAGGATTTCCCTGGCCGTTCGTTTCTTTTTAAAATTCTTCATCTTCGTCTTCTTCTTCATCGCCGACTTCGCCGAATTCATAGCCGTCATAGCCGACTTCGTATTCTTCGGCGAGCTTTTGAAACTCGACGTTTCTTTCGGCGAGTGATTCGGGCGTGTGAATTTCGACTTTGTCGATTTGCAGCAAATGTTCGCCCGTCGATTCTTTGGTTTTCTCGTCGGCGAGCTCAAAAATCTCAATAAAATCAAAGCGGCCTTGTTCGAGTAGTTGGCCGAGCTTTTCCAGCTTTTCGATGCTTTCGTCAATAAAATAAAAGCTGTAAAGCATCTCTTCGTCGAGATTCCAGCCGTTTTCCGTCCGCGCCGTCTCGAAAATCTCGCGAATGTCTTCCAATTGTGATTCCTTATCTGTAAAATCCATAATTTTTCCTTCCCTCGTTAATTTATATTTCTAAAAATTTTCAGCCGAATCCGACTGTCAAACTAACTTCCCGTTTCCTCTTCTCCTTCTTTCCTCGTCTCCTCGTCCTTTCTCTCCGGCCGCATATGCGGAAACAAAATCACGTCGCGTATCGAATGTTTGTTCGTCAAAAGCATCGTCAATCTATCAATCCCGATGCCGATTCCGGCGGCGGGCGGCATTCCGTAGCTCAAAGCGCGGATGTAATCTTCGTCCAAAAGCATCGCTTCCGCATCGCCGCCCTCGCGCTCTTTCATCTGGTCAACGAACCGCTCGAACTGCTCCTGCGGGTCGTTCAATTCCGAAAACCCGTTGGCGCGCTCCGCCCCGCTGATAAACAATTCAAACCGCTCTGCAATGTTCGGATTCTCCGGCGACGCTTTCGACAAAGGCGAAATCGATTTCGGGTAATCAGTAATGAAGGTCGGTTGGATTAGACGATACTCAAATTCTTCAAAGAGAACTTCAATGTTTCTTCCATGTTCTGATTCATCAGGTTCAGGCATCGCTTCATCTTCTTCAACTGCCGCCTTCCATCTTTCTTCAAGAGAACCTCTGACCGTTAAGTTCTCCTCGCCGACCGGAATAAATGAATGCAAGCTTTTTTTGAAGTCAACAAGTCTTCTGACCATTCTAGGTTTATCGAATGTGGATAAATCAATTGTTTCACCGCCTAGAACGCGCCATTCATCAGCCCAAAACTTATTGATTGCTTCTTTCATTGAAATTCTTTCAAACTTTGAAAAATCAATCTCATTTCCGTCGTAATTAATCACCAGACTTCCGCCCGTCACTTTCCGCACCGATTCTTTAATCATCTCCTCGGCGAAATCCATCATTCCGTTGACGTCCATATAGGCGCAGTAAAATTCGAGCATCGTGAATTCGGGACTGTGTTTGTGCGACAAACCTTCGTTGCGGAAATTGCGGTTGAGTTCGTAAACCTTTTCGAAACCGCCGACGACGAGGCGTTTCAGATAAAGCTCCGGCGCGATTCGGGCGTAAAGCGGAATGCCGAGAGCTTTGTGATAAGTTTCAAAAGGCTCGGCCGCCGCGCCCGTCGCTTTCGGCGTCAGCATCGGCGTTTCGACCTCGATATAGCCGTGCGAATCGAGATAATTTCTCATTCCGCTGATGAGCCGCGCGCGCCGCTCGAAAACCTCGCGCGTCGTCAGGCCTTCGTGCTCGACCTGTAGACTCGACGCGATTAAATCCGCGTAACGATACCGGCGGCGCAATTCCGGGTCGGCGATGCCGTGCAGCTTGTCGGGCATCGGCAGAAGCGATTTTGAAAGAAACTGCAAAGTTTCGACGTGGACGCTCAATTCGCCCGTATTCGTCAAAAACAAATATCCTTCGACGCCGACAAAATCGCCGTGGTCGAGCAATTTAAAAATTTCCCAGCCGTTCAGGTCAGAACTATCTGCGGCAGCGGGCAGATTCTCCCGCGCATTTGAATTATTTGCGTTTAACCCATCCGCTGCCGCAGATGGTTCGGACTTTACGCCGTTATAAACGCCTTTTGCATCGTCGCGGCGCACGTAAATCTGCAAACGCTCTTTGCCGTCCGAAAGATGGACGAACGCCGCCTTGCCCATCACGCGCGGCGGAACGGCCAATCTGCCCGAAACGCGCGCGCTGCCGAACGCTTTTAATTTCTGGTTGAGAGATTCCTTCAATTCCTGATTCGGCCTTTCGCCGGTCGGGGTGTTGTCTTTCAGCTCCCGAACGATTTCCGTTACCGGCGCGAAATGCAGAATGTTTGAAATCGTATCTTCCGCGCCCGTAATCCGCGAGCGTTCGAACTTGTTCGGGTAACTGTTTCCGACGATTGCTTCGAGCGCCTGCAGATGCTCGACGCGCGCCCTGGTCTGGTCTGTGTCGTCAATAATTCCCGCTTCGATAATTGTTTCGGCTTGTGTGTTGGCAATAGACATAATTTTTCCGACGAATAAAACATTGATTATAAAGAAGCGCCGCGCGCGCGGCAAACTTTCAAAATTTATGGCAAAATGAATTTAACCGCAGATGAGCGCCGAAATGTCCCAAAAAGCGTTTTTTGCGGCTAATTGCGTTTATGAGTTATCCGGCGGAAACAAAAGACGAATTTTTGCGTCTGCGCGAAGAAATTGAGCGCGGCGCGCGCGTCGTTTCCCTGAGCGGCCTGACTTCAATCGCTTCAAAAGCCTTTGTTTTATCGCGCCTTCAAGCCGAAACACAAAAAACTTTTGTCGTCGTCACCGATTCAAACAAAGAAACCGACACGTTTGAGTGCGATTTAGCTTTCTGGCGTCAAAATTCAAAATTCAAAATTCAAAATTCGGATAATTCCCGGATTTCGACCTTCGACTTTCGACTTTTGACTCTCCCGTCTTCGGACAGTGACGTTTATTCCGGCGTTTCGCCACACGCCGAGACGCTCGAAAAACGCGCTCTCTCGCTCTGGAGCCTGACTTTTCAAAAGCCTGATTTTCTCGTTCTTCCGGCAAAATCGCTGATTACCAAAACGCTCGCGCCGAAAGAAGTCTCGAAGCTCGGCGCGCATCTCGCCCGCGACGGAGATTTTCCGCCCGAGGAGTTGATTGAAAAGCTGACGGCGTGCGGCTACGTTCGCGAAGAACCGATAAAATCCGTCGGTGAATTCTCGGTGCGCGGCGGAATCCTCGACGTCTGGTCGCCGACTTCGGACGCGCCCGTTCGCATTGAGTTTTTCGGCGACACGATTGATTCAATTCGCGAATTCGACGCCGAAACGCAGCTTTCAATCGGGCAGTTAAAGGAAATCTCAATCGCGCCGATGCGCGAATTCGCCGCCGTTTCAAAAGATTTTCAGGACTGGGCTTTTTTCGCGCGCGAACGCTTCCCGGACGAAAAACACGCCCGCGCATTGCTCGACCGGACGCAGTTTGCCGAGATGGGCGAAGATTTTTCCGGCTGGGAATTTCTTTTTCCGCTCGTTCAGCGACGCGATTCAAGCGTTTTTGATTTTCTGACCGAGTCGGTTTTCGTCGTTGACGAACCGGCGATTGTCGAACAGTCGCTCGCTTCGTTTTACGAAAACCTGGAGCGTCATCACGCCGAAATCGTCGAAGCGGGCGAAATCGGGCTTGAGCCGGACGAATTATTTTTAAGCGGCGCGAGCCTGCGCGGAAAGCTTGAAGTTCGCCAGCGTCTTGAGCTCAGAAGCCTCGGCAAGCTGGCGGCGGAAACGGGCGAAGATTTGGCTTTTGAAAATGAAAATCCAATGATTCAAATCGGCAGAAAGACGTCGGAGACAAAGCCGCTTTTTCTGTTTCCGACGGCTGAAATCGTTTCCGAATCGGAAATCGTCTCGCGCTCGACGCGCAAATTTCAAGGTAATGTTCGTGAATTTGCGGAAAGCTTAAATCGCCGCGACGCAGAGACGCAGAGCATCGGCAAAGGACAAAGGACAAAGGACAGAGGACAATTTATCGTTTTGCAGACTCAGGGTCTGGCCGAGCGCCTGACCGAAATTTTGCGCGAATACGATGTTTCCCTCTCGCCCGAATCGCTTTTAATCGGCGATTTATCGGGCGGTTTTGAAATTCCGGCGCTCGATTTGACAGTTCAGACCGAGACGGAAATTTTCGGCGAAACGACGCAGCACGAATTTCAAAGGTCAAAGGATAAAGCGCCGAAAACGAGCCGAAAATCCAGAACTTCGGCGTTTATATCCGATTTCCGCGATTTGAAAGTCGGCGATTTCGTCGTTCACGTCGACCACGGTATCGGCCGTTTCGAAGGTTTGCAGACAATCTCGGCGCAGGGCTCGGAGCGCGAGTTTATGCTGCTGATTTACGCCGATAACGCGCGGCTTTTTGTGCCGGTCGAGCGGCTCGATTTGGTTTCGCGCTACGGTTCGAGCGAAGCCGCGCAGCCGGCTCTGGACAGACTGGGCGGTCTCGGCTGGCAGAAAACGAAAGCGAAAGCGAAGCGCGCGATGCGCGATATGGCCGACGAGCTTTTGCGGCTTTACGCCGAAAGAAGATTGGTGCAGGGCTTTGCTTTTTCGGCCGACAGCCCGTGGCAAAACGAATTTGAAGACGCTTTTCCGTATCAGCTGACCGCTGACCAGGCGACGGCGATTGAAGACACCAAAACGGATATGCAAACGGCCGTTCCGATGGACAGGCTTATCGTCGGCGACGTCGGCTACGGCAAAACGGAAGTCGCGATGCGCGCCGCATTCAAAGCCGTGATGGACAACAAACAGGTCGCTATTTTGACGCCGACGACGGTTCTCGCTTACCAGCATTTTGAAACTTTCAAACAAAGGTTTGCCGCGTTTCCCGTAAAAATCGAGCTGCTTTCGCGTTTTCGCTCGGCGAAAGAGCAAAAGGAAGTCGTCAAAGCGGCCGAAGAAGGCAACGTCGATATTTTAATCGGGACGCACCGGATTTTATCGAACGATGTCGTCATGCCGAAGCTCGGTCTGGTCGTCGTCGACGAAGAACAGCGTTTCGGCGTCGCGCACAAAGAGAAATTGAAGCATCTGAAAAAGAAAGTCGATGTCTTGACGTTGAGCGCGACGCCGATTCCGCGCACTTTGAATATGAGCCTGCTCGGAATGCGCGATATGTCGGTGATTGAGACGCCGCCGCGCGACCGTCTGGCGATAAATACGCAGGTCGTGCAGTTTTCCGAAGGCGTTATTAAGTCTGCGATTGAGCTTGAGCTTGCGCGAAACGGTCAGATTTTCTTTATTCACAACCGCGTCGAAACGATTGAGGCCATCGCCGCGCACGTCAAAAAAATCGTGCCGAACGCCCGCATTATCGTCGCTCACGGTCAGATGAACGAAAAGGAAATGGAAACGGCCGTTCTCGATTTTGTCGATTACAAATTCGATGTTTTGGTCGCGACGACGATAATCGAAAACGGCATCGACATTCCGCGCGCGAACACAATCATCATCAACCGCGCCGACAATTACGGGCTTTCGCAACTTTACCAGCTTCGCGGCCGCGTCGGGCGTTCGAACCGGCGCGCGTATGCATATCTTTTGATTCCGAGCGAATTAGAGCTGACGCCGATTGCGCGAAGGCGTTTGAGCGCTATTCGGGAATTTTCCGATTTGGGCGCGGGCTTTCGCATCGCCGCGCTCGATTTAGAGCTGCGCGGCGCGGGAAATATTCTCGGCGGCCAGCAGTCCGGCCATCTCGACGCGCTCGGTTTCGACCTTTACACAAAAATGCTCGAACGGACGATTGGAGAAATTCGCGGCGACGAAATCGAAGACGAAACGAGCGTTTCGATAAACTTAGGCGTCGATGTTTCGATTCCGCAAAATTACATCAACGAAACTTCGCAGCGCCTGAGGACTTACAAGCGCATTTCCTCCGCCGAATCCGAAGACGAGCTTCGCGGAATTTACGCCGAGATTCAAGACCGTTACGGAAAATTCCCCGAATCGGTCGATAACCTGTTTGAATACGCGCGTCTGCGAAAAACGGCCGAGCGAATGCGCGTCGTTTCGATTGACAAGACAAAAGACGGCCTCGCCATAAAACTCGGCGAAAACGCGCGCGTCGCGCCCGAAAAACTGATGGAATTTTTGTCGAAAAATGAAACCGCGAACTTTTCACCGAGCGGGATTTTGCGCGTCGTCATCGACGTCGAAAATCTAATCGAGGCCGCGCGGCTTGTTTTAGAGGAAATCGGCGTTTAATTGAAAGATTACACGCGTGACAGCAAAGTATTTTTGATTTGCAGGAAGATTTACACGCATCGCAACAAAGGATACAGGCGTGACAACGAAGGATACGCGGCTTACAAAAAGGAATTTAATCTTTGCGGAAAGGCATTTTTTAATTACCGGAAGCCGTTTAATTCGTAATTGTTTCTATTCCGTACAATCTCCGAATTCGTTTACGTTGCAAACGAAAAGATGCGGGCAGATTTCCTTTGTCTGGCGGCGCACGTTTCGCCAGACGATTGAATTTTCGTATCTGTCTTTTGTCCAGCCGAGCTGTTTGCGGTTTTTCCAGACGAATTCGTAAGCTTCTCGTTCGTCCGCGCCCTTCAAATGCTGCGCTTCGTGGAGCAGAACGGCGGCGCGCTCGGTGTCGTCCGACGGGTATTGAAAAAAATCTGGATAGACGGTCATTATCTCGAACGGGTAATTGGTCGCGGCGTAGGCGTTTTCCTCGCGCGTCGAAGCGTTAAGCCAGTTGTCGTTTTCGCGAAAGCTCGTCAGACGACTTAAAAGAAAAACTTCGCGCGAAAATCCTTTTTCTTCCAGAACTTTTATCGCGCTTTCAACTTTTGCTTTTTCGTCGTAACTGAGCGACTTTGACGTAAAAAGCAGCGATAGATAAAAGCCTGTAAGCGCCAGCAGACAAACGACGGCGCAGCTCGCGGCGCGCCCGATAATTTTTCGTCTGAGCGACGTTTTCGGCTTTTCCGCGCCGGACGCGACTTCGAGCAAATTTACCTGGCAGCGCGCGCATTCTTCGGCGCCGGTGAAGTTTATTAAACGGCAGTTAGGACATTTTTTGTTCATAACGCGCGGCCGCATGAGCCGCTATTTATAAAAAACTGCCAATTATTTTTAATTCCACAAATAAAAGTTGACGAGAAACGCGTGGCGAAATTCGCGCATCAAACGTTTCAAGTTGCATAAATTCACCATTCGAGATTAAGATTTCCAATTAGTTTTTATTTTAAGGAGCAAAAAGTGAGATATTTCAACTCCGCAATTTTATTGATTGCAATTTTATTTTTAATTAATCTTTCCGTCGCCGCGCAGGAAACCGACATCAAGGTCGTCGATGAAGTCGTCGCGCAGGTCAACGACAGCGTCGTCACGCTGTCGGGCATAAAACGCCAGATGAAAGACGTCGTCGATGCATTAATCGAGCAGGGCAAAACGCGCGAGCAGGCCGAAGCCGAAGTAAACGGCAAGCAGGCCGAGCTGATTGCCAACGTCATCAACGAAGAGATGCTCTTGCAGAAAGGCAAGGAGCTCGGCGTCGATTCGGACGTCGAAGCCGAAATCAACAATCGTTTTCGCGAAAAAATGGCGGAACTGAACTTAAAATCGATTGATAAGCTTTACGAAGTTATGCGCGCCTCGAACATCGACCCCGATTCGGTTCGCGAAACGTGGCGCAAACAGTTGACCAAAGACATTGTTTTGCAGCGCGAAGTCGATTCGAAAGTTTATTACAGCTGGACTTCGAAAGAAATAAAAGACTATTACGAGAAAAATAAGACGAAATTTACAAAACCCGAAACCATCACGCTTTCGGAAATTTTCTTGAGCTTTGCCGGGCGCGATGAAGCGGCCGTCAAGGCAAAGGCCGCCGAAATCATCAAACAGGCGCGCGGCGGCGCTGATTTTTCCAAGCTTGCCGTCGACAACTCGGAACGCTCGGAAGCGGCGCAATCAAAAGGAAAGGTCGGAACTTTTACGCTCGAACAGATAAAAGGCATCAGCGAAAAGCTCATCGCTCCGCTCCAGACAGTCAAAGTGGGCGGCGTCACCGAGCCGATTATTATGGACGAAGGCGTCGAAATTCTGCGCGTCGACGAAAGAACGGCGGCCAGCAGCGAATCGGTCTTTGACGAAACCGAAGTTCGCAAGGCGATGACTTACGAAAAAATTCCCGACGAGCGCCGCAAATATCTCTCGACTCTGCGCCAGGATTCGTATATCAAAATCAGCGACACTTATCGCCCGATGGTCGCGCCGCTTCTGTCTATCGAAGAAAAGAAAATCGACAGCAAAAAAACTGACAGCAAGAAATCTGAGGACAAAAAATCCGAGAGCAAGAAATCCGAAGACAAGAAATCTGACGATAAAAAAACCGAAGCCAAAAAATCCGACAAAAAATCCGACAACAAAAAATCGAATAAATAATGTAAAAAGTGAAAAGTGAAAAGTGAGGGAAATTTAATTTTTCACTTTTCACTTTTCACTTTTCACTTCCAATGCGTCTCGACCTTTTCCTCAAAACAAGCCGTCTCATCCTGCGCCGCTCGCTGGCGCAGAAGTTTTGCGATGCGAATCTCGTAAAAGTGAATTCTCAGGCGGCGAAATCCTCAAAAGAAATCAAACCGGGCGACGAAATAGAAATCAAGCGCAGCAATCGCATCCTGAAAGTGCGCGTCGCCGACATTCCCGCTAAAAAACAGGTCGCCAAGCAGGACGCTTCGAGTCTTTACGAAATTTTGTCTGAAGAAATTCTCGCGGACGAAATTTAATCCTGATTTCCGGTCGAGGCAGGCGGAAGCAGAAAAAGCCCGATTAAATAAAACACGACGGCAAAAAATTGGATATAGCCGGTTCCGGCGGCAAAACGCGGCAAATCGAGCAGCCACGTAAAAGCTTCTTTGCCCGGATTCTGAAAAATTCCCTGCAGCCAGCCGTCGCTCGCCGGCGCGGTCAGGCTCGCCAAAATCAAATATTTGACCAGAAACGCGAGACCGAACATCGCGCCGAGACTTTTTAACAATTTGCGCGTGTCGAAATCGGCGAACAGATTATTCCAGAGCGTCCAGAAAAAACAAAACGCGATTATCCAGAACGGCAAGCCCTGTTCGGGCAGGAGCGAATTAAAAATCTGCGTCGAAGCGAAAAAAAGCGTCACCAGACAAGCGCCGTTGGCGACGTTTTTCAAGGTCGAAAAATCTTCGGAAAACCAGCCGTCGAGCTTCACGAGTTTGGCGCGAAAGAAAAGAACGAGCAGAAGCGCGGCGAAAATAAGACAGACGAGCGGCGGCTTTAAGAAAACAAACGCGCTGTCGATTTGTCCGAGCCGCATGCCGCCGAGCAGCGAAACGGTCAGAAAAATAAGCGGCAAAAATACGTATTGAAGATGAGATTTTTGATTTTTGGCCTTTAATTTTTTGGCTTTAGTTTCCGGTCTGCGCGAGACTTTGGTTATTTCTTCGTCCGCAATTTCAATTTCCTCGCCGGTCGAAACTTCCAATAATTCGCCGTCGACGACCTGAAAATCGTTTTTTTCGACTCTTTCAATTTCTTCCGTCTCTCTTTTCACTTTTTATTTTCTTTCCCTGGTTAATTTGAACGGGTTAAAATCGTCGGCCGTTATTTTCATGCCCTGCTCGAACTCGTTTTTCAGCTCGGCGGGCGTTTTCATTTGCAGATTCGCATCGTCGGACTTGAAGTTTTTATCGAGCGTAATCACCCGGTTCGTCTGTTCGAGACCTTGTTTGAAAAGCTCGTCGTCGCTGTAAAGCTTGCCGAAGCCCTGCCGGTAAAAGCTGTAGGCGATATAAAACTGCGTTTTCGCGTCGCGTCGCTCGGGGTCTGCGTTTTCAAAAAACGAGCGCGCGGCGATGAAATTGTCTTCGCGAAACGCCTTTAAGCCGTCGGCAAATTTCTGCTCGTCGACCTCATATGTGCCGGCGATGATTTGTCCTTTGGTCGTCGCGGTTTCGATGGTTTCTTTGGCTTTTATCGAAACTTCCTCCAGATTTTTCGGCGCAGCCCAGTAAAGCCACGCAACGAAAATGCCGTAAACGGCAACCAAAATAAGACTTAAAATCTGGATGTATTTTTCTTTCATTGCTATAATTTGCCCGAATAGTTTGGAAGATGCCCGTGCTGATGTCAAATAAAAAATATTTCTGCCTCGTCTTAGTTTCACTTTTGTGGCTTTGCGGTTGCACGCAAGCTCAGCCGCAGCTTATGCCAAATATCAGAAAATCAGCCGCAAATCGGCGCAGAATCTTCTCGTTACAGGTTGGTGAAATATGAATTATTTTTCGAAAATCGGTGTTTTTTGCTTGTTATTTTTTGCTTTTGCGCTCGCCGCCCGAGCGCAGACGGACTGGACGGGCGCTTATGAATTTGACGAAGACGGCGGCCAGACGACGGTCGGCACGGCGATTTTCATCACGCACCAGCTCGAAGTCAAACAAACCGATGACGGGCTGGTCGCATATCTTCAAAGCAACGGCTTTCAAACGTCGAAAGATTTGATTTGCACGGCGAAGACGGAAGGCGATAAACTTTTGATTTATTTTGAAAGCTACGGTGAAAACAACGTTTTTGAGTCCTACGAAGAAGGCGATTTGCTGCTTACGCTGGAATCGAAAACCGCAAAAAACAAAACCGAAATTTTAACCTTTTGGAACAAATTTCAGCCCGTCGTCACGAAAAACGAAAAATCGGGGCAGCTTTATTTTAAGAAAATCGGGCAAATTAAGAAAAAATAATGAAGACGAAATTAAAAATCAAGCTGCTGGCCGAAGGTCAAATCGGTGATATAATCGCATATTCGGACTTTGACAAAAAATATGTAAATTCGTGCATCGAAGCCGCCCGGAAAATCAAATTTATTCCGGCGCAGACAGACGGGAAAAATATCGACGCGTTCGTCATCGAAGATTATTCGTTTACTGTAGTTAACTTTGCCGGTTTCTAATTTAATTTTCCTGGCCGAATCAGTTTTAGAAAATTTCAGGAGATGTTTTAACAAAATGAAAAAAATATTTAGTTTGATGATTTTGATTCTCGCTTTTTCCTTTTCCGCCTTTGCTCAGGATGATAAGAGCAAAACCGAGATGAGAATGGACGAATCGGTGAATACCAAAATGCCGACCGACAAGGACAAAACCGAGGCGATTCCGGCAAACGCTTTTCTCAAACGCGGCGCTGCGCTTTCGGATAAAACCGAAAAGGCGGCGCTCGCCGATGTGCTCGTCAATCCGGCGAAATACGCGGGTAAAACCGTTCGCGTCGAGGGCGTCATCGTCCGCTCGTGCAAGATGGAAGGCTGCTGGATGGAGCTTGCGCCCGCGAAAGATGCAAAATCGGTTCGCGTCAAGATGAAAGACCACGCCTTTTTTATCCCGCTCGATGCGGCCGGAGCGACCGCCAAAGCCGAAGGCGTTTTTACGGTCAAAACTTTATCGAAAGAGCAGGTCAAACACATGATTGAAGAAGACGGCGCGAAATTCGATAACATCAACGATGACGGAACGGTGACCGAAATCTCGTTTGAAGCGACCGGCGTCGAGCTGACGCGCAAATCGTAATTCATCGGCATAAAATGTTAAAAACGAATTTTGATTTTTGAACTTGGAACTTTGACCTTTGATTTTTCTTTCAAAGGTCAAAGTTCAAAAATCTAAGGTCATTTTTCTTTTTTGAAAAAATTTTATGAAAATCAAGCTCACCTGCATTTTCGTTTTCATTTTCGCTTTTGCGCTCGCCGCCGAGAGCTTTTCGCAGGCGAGAACGGGCGGCGCAGTCAGCGGAAAACTGCTCAAAGCGAACGGCAAACCGCTTGCCTACACCGAAATCGAATTGGTTCCCGTCGATTCGAACAAAATCGTCATCGACCCGCGACTCGTCGCCATCAGCTCGACCAACGGCGCTTTTGCATTCGCCAACGTGCCCGACGGCAAATATACTCTGAGCATCAATTTCGACGACAAACCGACCGATTTATCGCCTTACGGAACGTTTTTCTACCCGAAAACGCCGAATCGCCACGAAGCGCAAATTTTTGAAATCCGAGGGCAGAGCAAGCTCACGAATTTAATCTTTCAGCTTCCCGCCGCGCTTGCCCAGAGAAAAATCGCGGGCAAAGTCGTCTATCCGGGCGGCAAACCCGTCTCCGGCGCGTTCATTGCGCTGCGCGACGTGAGCTTTGACCAATCGGTTCTTTTCGGCATCGCCAAAACGGACAAAAACGGAATTTTTTCGGTCACCGCATTTGAAAGAAGAGGTTATCAATTCGGCGCGATTTTGTTTGAAAAGGACGCGCCGAGCATCTACGAAGCACGAAGCCGAATCATCGCCGCCGGAGAATCGGACATTTTCACGCTCGACGCCTCGACGCCCGTCATCCAGATAGAATTGAAAACGACCGAAGATTTGAAACGCATCAAAGACAAATACATCGCGATGACCATAAACGATTTGTTCGAACGGAACACCGAATAAACCGCATCGGCGGTGTAAATACATGCGCCGGATGCTTTTGCAAAGACGCGAAACAACCCGAAGACAGACAAAGACAATCAAAGATTATTCCGACTGAACGATTCGGCGAAACGGAAAATTTGTTGACTGATTTGATAAATCGGTAAAAAATATCTTTAATTATAGTTTTGATGAAGCCTTTTAAGATTAGAAACATCGAGATAAATCCGCCGCTTACCCTCTCGCCGATGGCGGGCGTGACGGACTACACGTTCCGGCGTCTTATCAAGCGGCGCGGCGGCGTCGGGCTGGTCGTGTCCGAATTTATCTCGGTCGAAGGACTGACGCGCGGCAACCCGAAATCACGCCGCCAGATGCGCTTTGACGAAGAGGAGCGCCCGTTTGCCGTACAGATTTTCGGCGGTCAGGTCGAGCGGATGGTTCTCGGCGCGGAGCTGGCCGAAGAAGAAGGCGCGGACATTCTCGACATTAACTGCGGCTGTCCCGCGCCGAAGGTCGTCAAACACGGCGGCGGCTCGGCGCTTCTGAAAGATTTGCCGCGGCTCGAAAATATCTTAAAGGAAATAAAAAAAGCGATTTCGATTCCGCTGACGATGAAAATGCGCGTCGGCTACACGGACGCTTCGATAAACTGCGTCGAGGTGGCAAAAATGGTCGAGCAGTGCGGCGTCGAGCACATCCAGGTTCACGGCCGTACGCGCGAGCAGGGCTACAAAGGCATGGCAAACTGGGATTTGATTCGCGCGGTCAAAGAAGCGGTCTCGATTCCCGTCTCGGGCAACGGCGACATTACGACGATTGAATACGGCCTGAAACGCTGGCAGGAAACCGGCGTTGACGGAATTTTAATCGGGCGCGGCGCGATGCAGAACCCATGGATTTTCCGGCAGTTTGCGGACGCGCTCGCCGGACGCGCGCCGTATCAGCCGGACTTGGCGGAGAAAAAAGCGGTTCTGCTCGAATTTTTCGAAATGGTCAGCGAAGAAATGCCCGAAATCGTCGCTCTCGGCAAAATGAAACAGCTTGCCGGGCAATTTACCAAAGGCCTCGTCGGCGGCGCGCAGTTTCGCCAGACGCTTTATCATTCGCACTCGGCCGAGGAGATTCTCGATAACATTACGATTTACTTTGAAACTTTGACCGCCCAAAGCACTTTCGGCGACGGCATTACCGAAGCCGACAAAGATTTGGCGATTGAATCGTGCGACGCGTTTTCAAATGACGAGATTTCCTGTAATGTAGCAGTCGCAAGTTAATTTTCTGTAGAGGTACCCCAATATGAAAATCTTTAAATTATCGACACTTTTCGTGTTGTCTTTGCTGCTCTGCGCGTTTGCGGTTTCGGCGCAGAAAATGAAGCCCGAAGACATTTTGTCGAAACATCTCGAATCAATCGGAACGAGCGCGGCGCGCGCCGCCGTGAAAAGTCAGATTGCCGTCGGCGATATAACCGTCCAATATATAACTCGGAAAAATCAGACGGCGCAGGGACGAGCCGTTTTTGCTTCGAGCGGCGCGAAAAACTTTTTCGGCATGAACTTGAATGCCGCCGATTACACGATGGATAGATTCAGTTTTGACGGCAGCAAATCCAAAGCGAGCTATGTTCGCGCCGGAACGCGCTCGGTGCTCGGCAATTTTCTTCTTTCAAACGACGTTATTCTCAAAGAAAGTCTGCTCGGCGGAACGCTTGCGACTTCGTGGGCGCTGTTTGATGTCGAAAGCAGAAAGGCGAAATTGTCTTTCGACGGCACAAAAAAAATCAACGGCAAAGAAACGTATGTTCTCAGTTATTCGCCGAAAGCCGGTGACGTCAGTATCAAATTGTACTTCGACAAGGAAACTTTTCGACACGTCAGAACCGAATACAAACGCACGTTTTCGGCCGCAATCGGACTCACACCGAACGATTCGGCGAAATACGACGAAGGCCGCCTGACGGTGACGGAAGATTTTTCGGATTTCAAAAAGGAAAAGGATTTAACTCTGCCGCACGGATATCGCTTAAATTACTCGATAATCGGTCAAAACGGCACGAACGAGATTGAATGGAAGGTCAACCTGACCGAGTTTGCCTTTAATCAAACGCTCGACGAAAAAACTTTCGACGCCGAGGCAAATTAGTTTATGAAAAAGCACAAACTTTTTTTTATCGCGGCGCTGATTTTTCTCGCCGCCGGCGTCTGTCCGGCACAGGCCGTCACGAAAACGAAAATTACGCCGGTTTCTGATAAACCGGGCGCGCAGGCGATTAAAGCTTCCGCCGCTTACGCCGAAGTGCTCCTGCAGAAAACCGAATTGAGCGCCGAGCTCGAAAATTTACTGCTCGATTTTACGGACGAATATCCGAAAGTAAAAGAGCTTCGCTTTGAAGTCGGTCTTTTGCAAAAGGATTTGGAAAAACTGCTCGCCGTTTCCGACGCTTCGCGCCTTACTACGCCGCTCGGCAAGCTGCTCGTCCGCCGCGCCCAGCTCGCGACCGACGTCTGGAATCTGCAAACGCAGTATAACGACGACCACCCGGACGTAAAACGCGCCAAGCGCAAGGTCGAAATTTTTGAGCAGGCGATTAAAGAAATTCTGCCGTGATTTTTAGCCGCGAATTACACGAATCGGGAAAGCAATAATAATTCATGTTCTCCGTGTAATTCGCGGCTAACTTTTTTAAATTATGAACCGAACTTTACACGCTCTGATTTTAATCTGCTCGATTTTCGCGGCGGACGCGGCGGCGCAGTCGGCGAATAAAATCCTGAAACAGGCGGAAAAGGCGCTCGGCGGCGCGCGCGTCTGGCAGTCGCTTAAAACTTCACAGAAAAAAGGTACAATCACGCGCTTAAAAGACGGCGCGAGCGGCGCGTTTTTGATGCAGACGGCCGCGCCCAATTTCTTTAACGAAAGCTATGATTTAAACGGTTTCGAAATCGAATCGGGCTACAACGGGAAATCCGGCTGGATGCGCGACTCGCGCGAAGGGCTGCAGACCTTGACGGGGAAAACGAGCGCGGACTTTCAAGCCGAATCCGCTTTCAGAAATAATCTCTGGCTCAATTACAAAAAGGAAAAAGCGAAAATCGTCAGCTGCGGGCAAACGAGAATCGGCGAGAGCGCGGCCAATTGCGTAAATTACACGACCGCCAAAGGCGTTTCGATAAAATTATATTTCGACGCCGCCAGCAATCTGCTGCTCCGCGAGGAAATTCCCGCCGGAGATTCCTCAAAAACGTTCGATTACGCCGATTATCGCAAAATCGAAGGTGTCTTCGAGCCTTTTGCCGTCAGTGCAAAATTCGGCGAAGAAGTTTATCGAATCCAGTTTGAAACCGTCACGCACAATCAATCAATTGCGCAGACGGATTTCGATTTTCCAAACATTTCGGGCGAGCCTTTGCCGGATATTCAGGCATTCTTACGCGATTTGCAGGCGAACGAAGACAAAATAGAAGCGATACTGGAAAATTATTCCTACACGCAGAAAATCACCGCGCGCGAGCTCGGCGACGACGGTCGTTTGCGCGAAAAAGAATCGGAAACTTATCAGCTCTCGTTTTACAAAGGCAACCGGATTAGACGATTAATCGAGAAAAACGGCAAGCCGCTCGGCGAAAAACAGCAGGCCGACGAGGACGAAAAAGTTCAGAAAAACCTGGCCGAGGTCGAAAAACGAATGGCGCGCAAGGAAAAGGACGAGGACGAAAACAATCGCCGGGTTTCGATTGCCGAAACGCTGCGCGCCTCGCTTCTGAAAAATCCGCGCCGCGAGCATTTTCGCGGGCGCGACGTGGTCGTTTTCGATTTCGAGCCGAATCCGAGCTTTGATATGAAAAATGCCAAAAGCATGCTCAAGTTTTTCGGCAAAGTCGGCGGCGTGATGTGGATTGACGCGCAGGACAAACAGGTCGTACGCGTCGAGGCTTCGCTTTTCGACAACTTCAAAATCGGCGGCGGTCTGCTGGCGAATCTAAAAAAAGGCGCGACTTTTATGATGGAGCAGGAGCGCGTCAACGAAGAAATCTGGCTTCCCTCGTCGGTCGACGTCAATATGTCGGTCAAGGTTTTTCTGGTCAAAGGAATTAATCTGAATCAGACGGTGAAATATTACAATTACCGGAAATTTACGACCGAAGTCACCGACACGAAAATCGACGACGTTAAGAAGCCTTAAAAATCAAAAAAGCGGGACGTTTATTCGACGTCCCGCTTTTTTTTGAAGAAAATATTTTTTTTTCAGCTTATCAGTTTATTTGTTCTGCAGCTTTATTTCGAGCTTTTCCGCGCCGCGCGCGATGGTCAGCTTTCCGCTGTAGCTTTTCTTTGCCGGAATCGTTTCGCTTGCCAGAGCACTACCGTCTATCGCTTCGATAACATCGTCCGTCTTGACGCCCGCATTGGCGGCCTTGCTGTTTTCCGCGACGGATTTTACTTTCCATTTATTGTCCGAAAAAGCGGCGTCGATGCCGATAATCAATAAAACGTCTTTTACCTGATTGAATTTGTTCGGCGTAAAACCGTTCGGCAGCAGCGGATTTGCGTTGGCTACCGCCGAATCGCGCGAACCGCCGCCGTTATTTTCCATTTTCGGCTTTTCGGTTTTCGGTTTTTCGATGTTTGCGGCTAATTCCGAATCTTTCGGAAAGACGCGCGTTTCTTTTTTAGACGCATTCGCCGTATTTTCAAAGCTCGGCGGCGGTGGATTAGCGTCGTCGGCAACAAATTGCTCTTTCGGCTGAGCGGCGCTCGCCGAGTTTATATTTTCGATTGGCGGCAGGGCGCGATTGGCGGCCAGCGGCGGCGCGGAGATTTGGTCAACGCTATACAAGCCGTTAATCACCAAAACGGCGAGAACGATAATCGCCAGACACAAAGGCGCGACATAGCGCAATAACGGAAACCAGCCGGTTTTTTGCCTCTCGGGCGCACCGCGCGCGATTCGCGCCTTGAGACGAAAATCGAAATCCTTCGGCGCTTCGACGCGCTTTAAATCGGAGAGCATCAGTCGAACTTTTTCGTCCTCAACGCTCAAAATTTCATTTTCTTCCGTTTGGAAGTTTTTATTACTCATTAAATTAAAAATAATGCTTCAATTTCTCTTTCAAAAGCCCGCGCGCGCGGCTGATGCGCGATTTTGTCGTGCCCAGACCGAGCTCCAAAATCCGCGCGATTTCCTCGTAAGTCTTGCCCTCGACGTCGCGCAGAACAATCGGCGCGCGGTATTTGTCCGGCAAAGTCTCGATGGCGCGCGCAATCGTGCGGCTTTTTTCGTCGCCGAGCAGCTGCGCGTCCGGCAGAGGCTTTTCGTCAGGCGGCTGAAAATCCTTCGATTCCTCGCCCGCAAACTGCAAAAGTCCGGTCAGCGAAATCAGTTTTCGGCGCTTGCGCTTGCGAATTTCGCTGATGGCCAGATTCGTCGCAATCCGGTAAATATACGTCGAAAACGCGTATTCCGTATGATAACGCTCGATGGCGAAATAGACGCGAACGAACGTTTCCTGCGCCAAATCGACGGCTTCCTCGTAATCGTTCAAAAAGCGATATAAATAATTCGTTATCGGGTTTCGATAACGATTGACGATTTCGGCAAACGCCGTTTCGTCGCCCTGTTTGGTGGCTTCAATTAGCTGGTGGTCGGACAATTTTTCAGCAGGCACGAAAGATTTTGATACCTCCGCGCTTGCAATTTCGATTTTGTCCAGAGCCATACACGCATATTATTTTTACAACAGAAACTTAATCAAAACAAAAGCCGCTTCACATTTTGAAACACGCGCGATTTTCGCAAAGGTTGCAAAAATAGCGAAAAGCGAATAGTGAAAAGTGAATAGTTTAAGAATAAATTCCTGCATTTTTCACTATTCGCTTTTAGTTTTTCACTATTCCTCCGCCGGCCTGACGGTTAAAACCAGAAACATTAATTCATCGGCCTTCGATGTCGAAAGGCTTCCGACGACGGTCGGGACATTCTCGCTTAGACTGAATTTTGTAAGATTAAGCCCGATTGATTCATAGCTGACGTCGCTTTCGCCCTTGCTTGTCACGACAACCGGAATTCGCGCGCCAAAACTGAAGTTTTGAAACTGAATCGAATTTTGTCCTTTTGCATCGGGCGAGCTTTTTAAGCCGACGAGCTTCCATTCGGAAAAAACGGGCGTCGTGCTCGATTGACTCTGGCTCAAATCGCTGAGCATTCCTTTATGCTCGACCGCGAACGAAGTTCTTTCGACATAGGTTTGCGCGAGCCGGTAATCGGAAAAAGAATAGTTCGTTTTCAGCTTTCTGAGAACGTTCGAGAGCGCCGCCGGAGTCGTGTTCCTGCCTATATTCGAAGCAATCAGGATTTGCAGAACGACTTCGTAGCTCGGTTCGGCCCGCGATTGCTGATTTTGACTTTCGGTTTGCGCCAAAGACGTGACCGGGCTCAAAAGTCCGGTTAGAAAAAATACGGCGATTAAAAAAATAAATCTCAGTTTGTTCATTGGGTTCTCCTAATAGAAAGTATTTCGCTCTTTCAAACCTCTTTCACCGACCAGCCGAAATTTAGTTGCAAAACTTTTTCTGAAATTTATTTTTCTCTTTTTTCTGGCGATACCTACTCATTTCATTCCGTTATCGTCTCTTTTCGACGCGAGAACGTCTGAAATCAGACGATAACCTCTGAATTCAGACGATTGCGTCTTTCGGAAAAGCGTTAACGCCTGAATTCAGACGATAACGACTATTTAAAATAAAAAATCGTCTGAATTCAGAGGAGTTCCTCTGTTTTCAGACGATTTCGCGTATTTTTGTAAATTATTTAACGCCGGACTAGCTGCCCTGAAATATGCTTTCTTCAATCTTCAACCCGAAGGAGACTGTCGCCACTTCGGTTTCTTCGATTTGCTTGTCGTCGGCCCAGAGAACCGAGCGAAACGGGACGAGCGTTCCCTGCGCGTAGTTGTAATCGTAAAACTTGCGCATATATTTGACGCCTCCTTCGGTGTATTCGAGATGCATCACGCGGTAGGTTTTCGTGCTCACATAAAAGCGCGTCTTGCGATTTTGCTTGTCGGTCACGTCGAGACGATAAAATTCGACGCCCATAATTTTTTCCTTGCCGTCGAGCGCGAGCGCCGCGCCGTTTTCCTTGTAGCGCAGAAGCACTTCGAGACCGTGCCAGATTTGATTTTGAAACGCGTTCAGAATATCGCCGCGCGGCGTGAAAATCGCGTCGTTGTAAATTCCGAAAATTTTATCGTCCTTGTAAATCAAAGCGTAGCGCGAGCTCGGATATTCCTGATTGAGGCGAATGCGCTCTTTGTCGAGCGTATCGGCGCGCATAATCCAGCGCTCGTAGTTGGCTTTTTCGTCCTTTCCTTCGCTGTTGACGATAGTTACTGTGCCGCGCTCTAACGTGGTTTTTCTGATTTGATTGAGATTTTCCCGGCCGCGGAAACCGCCGTAAAGAAAAATTACCGATTCGGCTACCTGCTCGGCCGTACTCGCGCCTTTGGTCAAATCGGTCGGCGTCGGCGTCGGTTTTTTCGTGACCGTCGCCTGTGCGGAAGCGATTGAAACGCTCAGCAAACAGGTCAGAGTAAGTAATATAAAAGTCTTAAAACGCAAAAACACTAATGATTCTCCTCGAAAATTTGTCGAAAATTTAACTCTTGCGGATTGTAGCACAAACTATCGAAAACAACACTTTCCGTACAATTCGGACTGAATAAATTGATGAAATTTTCTCAAATTAAGATGCTCGCAATAACCGAATTTGGTAAATAAGAAATATAAAATCTATAATTTCAACAGAATATGAGCGGCAAAATTCAAAATCTGCTTGAACAGGCAAATTATTCCGTGACCGAAGACAGCTCGGTAAATCTCGCCAAACGCGTTTTTCCGGACGAAACCGAGGCGAAAGCTTTTTTCAAACAGACGCGAGAAAAGCTTCTGAATATCGACGAATGGAATAAAAACTCGACGCCTTCGAATTACGAATTATTCGACGACGCGGGACGTTTATGCGAGCGGAAAATATTAGACACGGGCAAATTTATACGCATCACCGTCAAAGCTTCGGGCAAACACGACTGGGTAAAAATTTTGAACGTTTACGAAGCCGCCGGCGAATTTGTAATAACCGTCAGCCCGTCTTACGACCCGACCGAAAATCCGCCGGACAAAACCGTCACGTCGCATTTTTTCAAGTCGGAAGCGACCAACAATTTTTGTCTTCAGAAGGACGATAAAAGCGTCGCGCTCTATGTCATCGGGCTAAACGAAAAAGCGAACGTAAAAGAAACTGACAACTTAATCGAAGCCGCCCGTAATCTTGCCGCCGCCAATTTCGGCTATTATCTCGGACTCCAAAAAGCGATGTGGAAAGAGTTTTGCGCGCGCTTTCTGGAAATAGAGGAGAATTGAACCACAGAGAGCACAAGAGAACACAGAGATTTTCAAGACAGGAATTAATCGCAGATAACGCAGATAAAAAGAAGATATTATCCTGTAAATCCTACCCGTCGTGTTTGAATTTCCGCTGTGCTCTCTATGTCCTCCATGGTAAAACAGATTATGCTGCATGTTGCTCTAATCGAGCCTGAAATTCCGCCGAATACGGGCAATATCGCGCGTCTCTGCGCCGCGACTTTTACGCGTCTGCATATTGTCGGCGTGACGGGTTTCCGGCTTGACGAAAAGGCGGTCAGGCGCGCCGGGCTCGATTACTGGGACGAGGTCGAAATCACGCGGCACATCGATTTGGAAAATCTCTCAAAAGCGCTACCCGATTCGCGTTTTCTTTATTTTACGACCAAATCCGAGCGAAGCTACACCGATTGGCAATACGAGGACGGAGACTGTCTTGTCTTCGGGCGCGAAACGCGCGGCCTGCCCGAAGATTTATTAAAGGCCAACTGGGAGCGCTGTTTGACGATTCCGATGCCGAACAAAAACGTCCGCAGCCTGAATCTTGCGACCAGCGCCGGCATCGTGCTTTACGAGGCGCTCAGACAGCTAAAACTCGCTTAATTTTATTGACGAAACTTTACATTTTTTTCAAGATTAATACATCTTTTTCGGGCGCTTTCACATCTTATCTTTACAAGAAATGAGTGATTGAAAATCTCATAAGTTGGTAAGGAGAAACGAAAAAAATGAAAGTATTAAGATATTTTTTAATTTTATCAATCGCGGTTTTAGGCTTTACTTTTACAAGCGTTAACGCTCAAAGCTATTCGAACAATAAACCCTCGTCGACGCTTGAGCAGAAAGTGTTCAAGAAAATTATCACACTGCCCTACTACGGCGTGTTTGACCATATTTCTTACAAAGTCGATGGCGACACCGTAACTTTATACGGAAAAGTCCTGTCGCTCGGAACGAAAAAAAGCGCGGAGAATGTCGTCAGAAAGATTGACGGCGTCGGAAATGTCGTCAACAATATCGAAAATCTGTCGCCGTCGCCCTACGATAACTCGATTCGCTACGGCATTTTGAGAAGATTTGCCGATGCGCCGGCGCTTTACGGTTATCTTCGCGAGCCGAATCCTTCGGTCAGAATTATCGTTCAGGGCGGACGCGTCACGCTCGAAGGTTACGTCAACAATCGCGGAACAGCAAATGTGATGAATATTCTTGCAAACGGTGTCTCGGGAGTTTTCAGCGTAACGAACAATCTGGTCATCGAAAAAGACATGAAGTAAGATTTGAAGAAATCTTTTGATTAAAAGGCCGGACGAAAATTTTCGTCCGGCCTTTTTCTTTGCGTTCTTAAATAACACCTATGACCGCATCTCCGTTAAAATCGCGTCGACGACTTTTTTCGCGTCGCCGAAAAGCATCAGCGTATTTTCGCGATAAAAAAGCGGATTGTCGACGCCCGCATAGCCGCTCGCCATGCTGCGCTTCATGACGATGACCGTCCGCGCTTCCCAGACTCGCAAAACGGGCATTCCGGCAATCGGGCTCGAAGGGTCTTCCATCGCGCTCGGGTTGACGATATCGTTTGCGCCGATGACCAGCACGACGTCGGATTCTTTCAGCGAATCGTTGATTTCTTCCATCTCGAAAACGATGTCGTAGGGAATATTCGCCTCGGCCAGCAAAACGTTCATGTGACCGGGCAGGCGACCGGCGACCGGATGAATCGCAAACCGCACGTCGGCGCTGTTTTCCCTTAAAATTCTAACGACCTCGGCGAGCGCGTGCTGCGCCTGCGCGACCGCCAGACCGTAACCGGGAACGATGACGATTTTGCGCGACTCGGTCAGAATTTCAGCCGCTTTTTCCGCGTCAATCGACTGGACTTCGCCCGCCGGCTGCTCGCCCGAAGAGGCGGACGCGCCCGACTCGGTTCCGAAACCGCCGAGCATGACGCTCAAAAACGAGCGATTCATGCCGCGGCACATGATATAACTCAAAATCGCGCCCGAGCTGCCGACGAGCGCGCCCGTGATAATCAGTAAATCGTTGCCGAGCATAAATCCGGCGGCCGCCGCCGCCCAGCCCGAATAGCTGTTGAGCATCGAAACGACGACCGGCATGTCCGCACCGCCGATGGCCGAGACAAAATGGACGCCCAAGATTCCGGTCAAAATCGTCGCGATGAGAAGCGCAATTTCGCCGTCAGGTGCGGGCGCGCGCATAAACCAGACGCCGAGCGCAATCGTTCCCGCGAGCATCAGCAGATTTATAAAATGTCTTCCGGGAAGAAGAAGCGGCCGTCCCGAAAGCGTGCCCTGCAATTTGGCAAACGCGATGACCGAACCGGTAAAAGTTATCGCGCCGATGCAGACACCGATAAAAATTTCCGCCAGATGAATGCCTTCGCCTTCGATAACTTGGTGCTGACCGCCGAGATAAGTCGCAAAACCGACGAGAACCGCCGCCGCGCCGACAAAGCTGTGCAGAATGGCGACGAGCTGCGGCATCGCCGTCATCTGTACGCGCGAAGCGACCAGCGCGCCGATGGCCGCGCCCGGAATCAAAACGGCGGCCAGCACGAGATAACTGTTCGTCTCCATCCGCGCGGCGGTCGCAACCAGCGCGATAAGCATTCCGAGAATCCCGTAAAGATTCCCGCGCCGCGAAGTTTCCTGCCTGGATAATCCGCCGAGACTCAAAATAAACAGCGCGCTGGCGGCGATGTAAGCAATTGTTACTAAACTTTCTCTCATTTATTTTTTTCTTAATGCGATGAATTAAGACACTGTTACGATTTCGCCCGCTTCTATCTTTTCGATAACCGAAAGCGCCCGCGGCATCAGCGGTTTCAGCATCGGATACGTGCTTCTTTCTGCCTTTAAGATAATTACGGCGATGCCAAGATTTTTCAGATTTTGTTGATATTGAAGATTCTGGTCAACAGTTACCAAAACATCATATTCGCCCGATGCCGCCTGCAAAAGCTGACCGTTCTTTAATCCTTTGAATCCGGCTTCTTCGACCGTGAAAACTTCGTGTCCGGCGAAATCCCGCTTCAGATAATGAGTAACACATTCGTCAAGCAGCACTTTCATATGCGACAAATAATTTCTCTTTCGATTCTTCCAAAATGGCTAAAGCCTGTTCGCGCGTAACGGTCGGAAACTGTTCGAGAAACTGGTCTAAAGTTTCGCCCGTTTCCAGACAATCGAACAAATTTTGAATAGGCACGCGAGTCCCGTAAAACACGGGTGTTCCGCCGAGCTTTTCGGCATCTACTTCGACCAAATTTTCATACATAATCTTAAAACCTCTGTCTAAATTTTGCTTTTGTTAGCTGCAAAGCGCAAATTTATATTTTCAATTATGCCCGGCGGCGATGTAAGCGATTGTTACGAAACTATCCAGCATTTATTTAGTTTCTCCTTAAGACTATAGATAATAATCTATCTTGAGTTATTAGGTTTTAGGCCGCCTGTCTTTCAATCTTACTATCGGAAATATGACTAATGAAAATAGTAGGTTTGTCCATATAAATATATTTTTCTAGAAAGTCTACTAACTTAGGATTAACGGAACTTATAACTACTTGCGAAACATCGCCAGCATTCGATTTGTCACCAGAAATCCGCCGGCGATATTGATGGCGGCAATCATAACGGCGACTGCGCCCAAGATTGTCGTTAAATTAAGATTCGTGCCCGAAAGCTGGAGCATGCCGCCGACGAGGATAATGCCGCTGATGGCGTTTGTGACGCTCATCAAGGGCGTGTGCAAAGCAGGTTTGACGTTCCAGACGAGCTGCCAGCCGACGAAGCAGGCGAGCATAAAAACCGTGAAATGCGAGAGCGTCGAGGCGGGCGCGACGAGACCGATGCCGATTAGAGCAACACCGACGAGGGCGAGCCAGAGCGGGTTGACGCTCGATTCGGTTTCATGAGAAGCGGCCTTTTGTTTTGTCTGAGCGGCGGCGCTCGCCGAACTGTTTGTCGGCACGCCGGGCTCGGGCGCAGGCGGCGGTGTCGGCGGCGGAAACGTGATTTTCCCTTCGTGCGCGACGAGCGCGCCGCGCTGAACCTGGTCTTCGAGTTTAACTTTTAATTCCCCGCTTTCTTTATCGCGCAGCTCTTCGAGCAAAGCGACAATCGTCGAGCTGTAAAGCTGGCTCGAAAGGCTCGCCATCCGGCTCGGCAAATCCGTGTAGCCGATAACGGTGACGCCTTTGTGCGCGACGACTTCGCCGGGAACGGTCATCGCGCAGTTTCCGCCCTGCTCGGCGGCGAGGTCGACGATGACTGAGCCGGGCTTCATACTTTCGACCATTCCCTTCGTAATCAGTTTCGGCGCGGATTTGCCGGGAATCAGCGCGGTCGTGATGATAATGTCGACTTCCATCGCCTGCGCGGCGAAAAGCGCCATTTCAGCCTGCAAAAAGGAGTCGCTCATTTCTTTCGCGTACCCGCCCTTGCCTTCGCCCTCTTCGGCGACATTGATTTCCAGAAATTCCGCGCCCATGCTTTTTACCTGGTCGCGCGTCGCCGAACGCGGGTCGAAAGCCTTGACGATGGCGCCCAAAGAGCGCGCCGTCCCGATTGCCGAAAGCCCGGCGACGCCCGCGCCGATGACGAGAATTTTTGCCGGGTCGATGCGTCCGGCGGCGGTTATCTGGCCGCCGAAAAATCTCGGAAAATGATTTGCGGCCTCGATAACGGCGCGATAACCCGCGATGTTTGCCATCGCGCTCAAAGTGTCCATTTTCTGCGCGCGCGTGATGCGCGGAATCGAGTCCATCGCAAAAACGGTCGCGCGGCGCGCGGCCAGCTGTTCTAAAAGCTTTTTATTCTGGCCGGCCCAGACAAATCCGACGAGCCAGCCGCCTTCGCGCAATAAATCCGTTTCATTCTGCTCGGGCGGGCGAACTTTTATGACCACGTCGGACGATGCCCAAAGCTCTTTTGCGTCATTGACGATGACGGCGCCCGCTTCTTTGTATGTGCTGTCGTAACAATCGATTTCGCGCCCCGCGCCCGTCTCGATGGCGACTTCAAAACCGAGTTTTTTAAGCCGCAGAACCGTCTGCGGCGTCGCCGCCACACGCCGTTCGCCCGGATGAATTTCTTTCGGAATTCCTATTCTGACCATATTTTTTGATTAATTTTCAGACGTTTATTTAGCAAAAATTGTATTCCCAACGAATTTTCACCAATTTATCGCCGCGAAAATAGAAGTTTATCCAACCGTCGCCGTTGCCGAAATACAAGTATTCCAAATCATTTTGTGTTTCTGTGTGATAACTGTAATTTGAAAATTTTGCCAGCACGTCTTTTTTATCCGCGCCGATTCGTATTCCCGAAATCGTCCATTTCGGCGAGGTAACTTCCATCGAAGCAGCAGTAAAACTCTTTCCTCTTTCATCTCCGTCGAGCTCGATTTTCAAACCCGTGTAATTCAAAGTCATCATAACGGTATCGCTGCACCCGAAAGAACCGGCTTTTTTCGCTCGTAAAGGCTTACCAAATTGACGGAGAATGTCGGAGTAAGATTCGCTGAGAGCAATATCATTCACCTTTAAAGCTTCCATTGGAAGCATCGGCTTGGAGCTTTCATCTAAAGATTGTTTATCCTGCGGACTATGCTTATCCAAAAATCCGGCAAGCGGAATTAATTCTTCCGCAGTCAGCGGTTTGGCAACCTCCGTCCGGGAAATACGCCAAAAGCTGGTCAACGCCAATCCAACTACAAACGTTGTAACGATAACAATTAAGTTAAAAGAAAATCTGTTCATATTATTCTCTGCGTTCTTCAAATTTATTCTCTCTCCCGAATAATAATCTTTACTCAAAAAAATGTCCAAGTTTTCAAGGATTTCGCCCGTCGTTTGCCTTTTTCGCCCAAATCAGACATCATTTAAGTTTGTCTTACAGGGCAGATTTACGACTATGATTACTACAGAAAAAATACGCAACATTGCAATTATCGCCCACGTCGACCACGGAAAAACGACGCTGGTTGACGCGATGCTCAAACAATCCGGCACTTACCGCGACAATGAAACGGTGGTTGACCGCGTGATGGATTCGATGGATTTGGAACGCGAGCGCGGCATCACGATTATGGCGAAAAACACGTCGGTTCACTACGGCGATTATAAAATCAATATCGTCGATACGCCCGGTCACGCCGATTTCGGCGGCGAAGTCGAACGCGTTTTAAAAATGGTTGACGGCATCGTTCTGCTCGTCGACGCGGCCGAAGGCTGTCTGCCGCAGACCAGATTTGTTCTTCGCAAAGCGCTCGAATTAAAACTTCCGGCAATCGCTCTGGTCAACAAAATCGACCGTCAGGATTCGCGTCCCGAAGAAGTTCTCGACGAGATTTACGACCTTTTTATCGATTTGGGCGCAAACGACGAGCAAATCGAATTCCCGGTTTTGTATTCGATTTCGCGTGACGGAATGGCGAAAAAGAATTTGTCGGACGAATCGACCAGCCTCAAGCCGCTGTTTGACCAGATTATCGAAACCGTCCCCGCGCCGCGCGCTTTGCGTGACGATTCGCTCCAGCTTCTCGTCGCCAATATCGATTACAACGCTTTTGTCGGACGCCTCGCCATCGGCAGAATTTATTCGGGCGAGATTGCCAAAAATCAGGAAGTCATCGTCGCCAAACGCGACGGCTCGACGCAGAAAACGCGCGTCAAAGAGTTATACATTTTTGAAGGTTTGGGACGCGAAAACGTCGAAAAAGCGGGCGTCGGCGAAATCGTCGCGCTCGCTGGTTTTGACGACATCAACATCGGCGAAACGATTACGCTCGTCGATAACCCGAAGCCGCTTCCGCTGATAAACGTTGACGAGCCGACAATCTCGATGATTTTCGGCGTCAACAATTCGCCTTTTTCGGGAATCGACGGAAAATACGTCACTTCGCGCCAGATAAAAGAACGCCTCGAAAAAGAACTTTTGGGCAACGTCGCCCTTCGCGTTGCCGATACGGATTCGCCCGACCAGTTCAAAGTTTCGGGCCGCGGCGAATTGCAGTTATCAATCTTAATCGAGATGATGCGCCGCGAAGGCTACGAAGTTCAGGTTTCAAAGCCCGAAGTCATCACCAAAAAAGACGAAAAAACAGGCGAGCTGCAAGAGCCGATTGAACAGGTCGTCATCGACGTGCCCGAGGAATTTATCGGCGTCGTTACAGAAGCGCTCGGACGCAGAAAAGGTCAGATGACGAAAATGATTAACAACGGTTCGGGCAGAGTTCGGCTCGAATACGAAATTCCTTCGCGCGGCCTTATCGGTTTTCGCGGCGAGTTTCTGACCGAAACTAAGGGAACTGGTTTATTAAATACTTTGTTTCTGCGTTTCGATAAATGGCAGGGCGAGATGAAAGGTCGCGGCACAGGCTCGCTCGTCGCCGATAGAATGGGCGAAGCGACGACTTACGCGCTTTACGCGCTTCAGGAACGCGGCGCGCTGTTCATCAAGCCGCAGACGAAGGTTTATGAAGGAATGCTCGTCGGCGAAAACGCCCGCGCCGTCGATTTGGACGTAAACGCGATTAAAGAGAAAAAGCTTTCGAATATGCGAACGACCTCGACCGACGAAGCGATGCGTCTCGTCCCGGTGCGCGAAATGTCGCTGGAACGAGCGCTGGAGTTTATCGCCGACGATGAGCTGATAGAAGTTACGCCGAAGGCGATTCGCCTGCGCAAGCGAGTCTTGAAAGCCAACGAAAGACCGAAGAAATAATTGATAGTGAATAGTTGATGGCGGATAGTTCTTTCCACTATCAACTATTCACTATCCACTAACTTAAAGTGCTTGATTCGATAAAATTCCGCCCTGCTTCCGCCGCCGATTCGTCATTTTTGGCGGATATGCTTTTTGAAGCCGGTGCGGTTAGCGAAAAAGTTCGCGAAATGGGCAGGGAAAAAGCGCGTAGCTTGCCTGCGATGATACTTTTTTTGGAAAATTTCGGACGCGCGGGCGATTTCGGATTTGTCGCCGAAAGCGCGGATAATTTACTGCTCGGCGCGGTTTGGGCGAGGCTGTTCTCAGCGGAGAAAAAAGGCTACGGTTTTGTTTCGGCGGAAATTCCCGAGCTCGCCATCGCCGTCGCGCCAGAATTTCGCGGCCGGGGCATCGGCACGAAATTGCTCGAAAGCTTAATTTCCGAAGCGCCGAAACTAAAATATCCGGCGCTGAGCCTTTCGGTTTATCGCCGCAATCCCGCTCTCAAGCTTTACGAGCGTCTCGGCTTTCGCGACGCTCTCGTTTCAAAAGAAACAAATTCTTCCGTGACGATGATTTTGCGGTTTTAGAACCTCGGACGCGTGAGGCTATCGAGTTTTATGAGGTGATATGGACGGGCATATCACCTCACTTTTTCTACAAAACCCGCTCATCATAATTATATTTCCGGATTAAAAAATTCTTCTTTGTTTGTGAAAAATTCTTTCATACGTTCTCCGTGTTTAAATACGAATTTTTCCGTCTCTTTTTCCCATTTCGAGTCATAGAATATCTTTAATTTGCAGTGCGGGCAGATTTTACCGTGTTTTTGAACTTCTTTGGCAAACTCCTGCCGTTTCGCGCGATTGAACGATTTCAGCCCGGGAAAGTTTTCGTGGAAATATTCGTCCGTCGAATCGAGAATATCAATCAAGACAGACATTTTGTAATTTTTAATCCATCTTCCAATCTTCGCGTCGACGCATTTTTCTTTCTTCAGATTTTTTTCCTGTTCGCGCAGCCGCGCCGGCAAATTTTCGTCTTCATTGACCATTAAATTAGCTATCGCATCCGTAATGTCGTAATTCATCGCAGTTGTAGATTCGTCTTTCATATTTTCTCCTAAAATAGTAAGTGATTATTTTTTTGAACACAAAGACTTGTGTTGGTGACGCTGAGAAAAATTATGCTTCGATAATAATCGTATTACCGAAGCATATATGCGAGTGATGGCTTGCGAAAATATTAATCAGACCGCAATAAAATACAGGCGGGTAAAGCGGGAGTGAATTTTTGTTCACAAAAGTTTTCATTTTCATTTATTCAACCAAAACCATCTAAATTTTTCCGGCGGAATTACTTTTTCCGCGCCTTTTTATGCACTCTCCCGAATAATTTTGAGTTAACACGATTACAGTCGATAGAGGTTTTTTCATAAGACTGCCCGAGAAATTCGGCAATTTCCCGCGGCTTGTATTTCTCGACGTAGCGAAGCCATAAAAGTTTTCGCTCATATAAAGAAAAGCCGCTCATATAAACTTTCATCTTTTTGAAAAAGAACTCTTTATCATCTAAGTCGCGGTGCATTTTTTTGACCGAAGCGCCGTAATCAGATGGTTCGATGGGATTTTCCTCGTTATCGAGACTCAAAAGTTCTTTCGGTTCTTTACGTTCCTTACGTCTGTGTCGGTCGATAACCAGATAAGCGACTGTTTTAGCGAGAAAAGAAAACGGCTTTTCGACGATATCTTCCCAGCCGTGCTTTTCCATATAAGCATTGAATTTGAAAAAAGCCGTGTTGACTATTTCTTCAGCATCTTCCGGACAGCTTCCCAATCTCTCCGCAAAATTCTGTAGTCTTGTCCAATGTTGACCGTATATCGTTTCGATATAAACTGTCGGGTTTTTAATCACCGGGATTTGATTTCCGGTGTTAGTTTCAACGTATACCGGAACGATATACGTTTTATGTTCGCCAATTTCCGTATTCGAAATTCCACCTTTTATCATGTTGCCTCCCAAAATTCTTAAATTTCAAGTTCTTGGGTAATGTCTTAATCAAGCGGTGTTAAAAATCTGAAACCACGAAAAAGCTAAAGAGTGAAAAGGAGCGAGAGTGAAAAAAACAAATTGCGTAAAGCGCTGCAAAAACCTTTTCGCTTTACTCCTTTTCACTTTCTTTATTTCGTGTTAATCCGTGAATACTTTTTCCGAACAACACAAAATCAGGACACTATCAAAGAGCGGTTACGTGTCCGGGGAAATTCACAAGTTAAATTTTCCCCTCACATTTCTTCCGACGCATAAATAAAATCTTTTTAAAAATTATTTCCGATTTAAAACGGCAAGCCGACACGTCGGTGGCGAGGATTCTCAAAGAGCGGCGTGAGAAGTTACAAAAACTTTTATAAAAATTTTTAAAACCCGGGTGCGGGGGCTTTCTTGTCAGTAGCGACCCTGATTGGTCGCGGAGGACGGGACATTCCGATGAGCATATATTACTCGGAATGTTCAAATAAGTAAATATATTTTTTTTAAGCGGCGCGTCCGACAACAACGGAAAAATCACGCCGCCGAAAAAAAAGACGGAAAATGTTGGATTGACGGCAAAAAACTTTAGAAAAGGAAGGAAAAAACTATGTACAAAAAAACAAGCAACAGCGGAAACGCGCAGGACTCCGACCCGTATGCCCATATCAGTTCAGGCACTTTCGAAGAAGCATTTTTATCCGGCGGGGCGATTGTCTCGCTTTTAATACTGCTCTTCTTCGTCGGTGCGATTATTCCTTTAATCTTGTCGGCCAGCGTGCTGGCAGGAATCAGCGCGGGATTAATTAAATATTATCTGCCCAATCAAGTCATTTCCTGCTTCAAGCCGGAAATTTTGCCGCCCGGCGACAATTTGAACCGGCAAATCGGACAGAGCTGGCAAAATATATTTACCAATATCCCCGTGAGATAAAAGTTTGATAAAAGCCAAAGATATATTTATCTGCGGCCTTTTCGCGAACGCTCGACGGACGCGCAAAAATCGGCAAAGAGTTAAAGACATAATTTTTTGCCGATTTTAAAAAAAAGGATTTTCCGGGTCTTCAATAGTGAAGCAAGTTTTTTCGGAATTCATAAAGAAGCCGAAAATTGGAATCAGAAAAATCAAAAAGAAGGAGAAAATTATGGCTAAGAGCAAAACAACGACAAATACCAATGCTTGGCAACACGACAAACAGCACGGAGTTTCCGCCGGTACGGAACACTCCGACCAGAATCACACCTCGGAATCGCATAAAAATGAAAAACACGGGCACGACAAGGGAGACGACAAATCGAAAAAAGCGGCAAAACGACAGTAAATTAAAGGAGACAAAAGAAAATGAAAAGCAAAAACATATCGATATTAACCAGCTTCGCTATTTCAATGACTGTAGCTTCAATTTTGGCGGTAACCAGCTTCGCTCCGGGCGTCAAGGCAATGAACTGGGACGGCAATAAGGCGGAAAAAGCCTGGTCGGGCAAGGCGGCCAAGACTTCCTGGAAAAAGGAAGAAAAAACCGAGAAATGGGCCGACAAGAAAGCTGCCGACTGGAAAGCAGACGCGGTCATGAATTGATAAAACTGCGAGATACAAACAAACCGTAGATTTTTACTAAAGAATCGCCGGAAAAAGTAAAAAGGCCAAAGTAAAGAGTGTATTCTTTACTTTGGCCTTTTTACTTTTTCCGGTATGAAGCCAGTTTGTCGGCGAGGCGCGTCGTTTCGGGCAAGCGATATTTCGGCGCGCATTGCAGGACGTATTCGACGGCGCTTTCGAGGCTGATGCGATGCCCGATTGAAACATAAACGGGCTGAACCTTATTTTTTGTGCGAAGCGCCGCGCCGATATGCTCGTTTTTGTGAATCAAAGGCGCGACGCTTCCCCGCTCTTCGCCGAGACTTTCGTATTTTCCGACGAGCAGAGATTTGGCGACGCGGATGGCCGGTGTGTCGGCGATTAAACCGATATGACAGGCGATGCCGAAGCGTCGCGGGTGCGCGAGTCCCTGCCCGTCGCAGAGAATCAAATCGGGCGCGATTGTTAATTTTTCCAGAGCTTTTATCGCCACCGGCGTTTCGCGAAACGAAAGCAGGCCCGGCACATACGGAAATTGAATCGGCAGCAGCGATTCGCTCGTCTCGATTAATTCGAGTTCGGGAAAGCTCAAAACGACGCAAACGGCGCGGCTCGTATCGTTTTTCGCGTCATAGCCCAAGTCGATGCCAGCGACGGTTTTTATCGGCCGTTCGAATTCGTCCGTCCGAATCACTTCAAAAGCGAGCTGTTTTTGCAGCTCAATCGCCTCGCGCGGCGATAAATTCCAGTCGTGAAGCGGTTTGATTTTCATAAGTTATTTCACCACAGAGATTTTTTTAGTCACGAATTATACTAATAAAGAAAAAAAGAATTCGTGTTATTCGTGGCCGCTTTCATTTTCTTTTTCCTCGTCTTCGGGGTTATAAATCTCATACCCGCAGTCGTCGTCGTAGTAATAGCTTTTTTCCTGCTGGTCTTTGCTCCACGAAGATTCGTCGCCTGTTTCATCGGCTGTTTCGGTAAACTCTTTTTCTTTTTTAGGCTTTTCGGGCATAATTTCTTTATAATCAATTCGAAAGCTTTTTCCAATGTTATGAAGACAAAAAAATATTTTTTAAGTTTTGCGCTCGTCGCAGCCTCAATAATCTCGACGTATTTCGTTACCGTTTCGACAACCGTTCAGCAAGCGCAGACGCAGGCCGCAACGACGGCCGGCACCGAATATCAGGTCGGCGCGATTCTTTACATGCAAAAGGCGGCCGAATATCGCGCGCTTTGTTTTCAGGCGTTTAACCTGGCGCAGATGTCGCTCGATATCGACGACAAAGCGAAGAAAAAGCTGCCCAAAGCCGAACGCCGGAAACCGCGTGCCGTCGTCGTCGATATCGACGAGACGCTGCTTGATAATTCACCGGCGCAGGCGGTTCAGGTAAAAAGCCGCCTGCCGTTCATTCAGGAAAAATGGACGCAGTGGGTCTTGATGAAAAAGGCGAAAGCGATTCCGGGCGCGGTTGATTTTCTAAAATACGCCGTCTCGCGCGGCGCGCGCGTTTTCTACGTTTCAAACCGTCTCGAGGTCGAAAAACAGGCGACGATTGAAAACTTGAAAGCGGTCGGATTTCCCGATGTTTCCGACGAAACGCTGATGATTAAAACGACCGAATCGAGCAAGGAAGCGCGCCGGCAATTGATTATGCAGAAATACCGCATCGCGCTTTTAATCGGCGATAATCTCGACGATTTATCGAATGTTTTTGAGCGAAAACCGATTGCCGAGCGCTTTGCCGAGACAGAAAAAGCGCGCACCGAGTTCGGCAGAAGATTTATCGTTTTGCCGAATGCGATGTATGGAACGTGGGAAAACGCGATTTACGAATACGGCCGCCTGAACGACCCGCAAAAGGTCGCGAAAAGAAGCGAAGCGCTGGAAACTTATTAAATCCGAAAGACGATAAATTACATCGCCTTTTCTCTAATTTTCAGCTTTCAGACGGCTTTTATCTGGCGCGCTGCCAGAAACCCTCTGACGATAAAAAACAGCGCAAAGACGTGAAAGCCGAACGGCAGAAAATCGCCGATGAGCAAATACAGCACCGCGTCGAGCGAATAAAATATTATTCCGACGAGAAATGCCCAGACTTGAGCCTGCGCCGAAAAAACTCCGATTAAAATAAATATTCCGGCGATTACCAAATCGAGGACAAAGCCGATGATTCGAAGCACGCCGACATTGCCCGGCTCGCCGCCGCTCGCGCCGATTAAAATTCCGTCGACGAGCTGCGTGAAGCCCAGACCGATAATAAAATTTAACCGCCCGCCGAACAATAAAATAGCCGAATTGATAATCGATAAACCGGCAATCCAGTAAAACCAGCCCGCTCCGCTCCTGATGCGGCTCAGTAATTCGATTTTATCGGCCGTGATTTTCTCCTGTTCCGGTTCGGGCGTAAGATTTAATGCTCCCATAATATTTTACTCAAATACGGACTTGCTAAAGTCCGAAAACTGTCAATAATGTAGAAATAACTAGAAATGTCCTTTTTTTACTTTATTTTCAAACAAAAGTCCAACAAATTATGCTTCTCAAGTCGATAAGAGCGATTTTCTTTACTATTCTCTTGTGTCTGGCGGCGTCTGCCCAGAATTTGTCGGTGCGCGACATTATGGCCGAGCCTTCGATTGCCGGAATGCGCGCCGAATCGCAGCGTCTTTCGCCCGACGGAAAATACGTCGTCTATATGTGGAACGCCGAAGGCGGCGAGCCGAAGGACGTCTATATCGCCTCGACCACGGGCGGCGAACCGCGCAAGCTTTTGAGTCCGAAGGATTTGCTTCCGGCGATAAGCGCGCCCGCCGCAGAAAATAAATTAAATTACGGCGTCGTGACCAACGACGATTTTACGAAAGCGCGCCAGAATCAAATCGGGAATCTTGACTGGTCGCCCGATTCAAAGCGGATTCTTTTCGCCCAAAACGGCGATTTGTACGTTTTGAATATCGAAGAAAACGCTGCCAAGCCGCGCCGCCTGACCAAAACGCAGAGCGCCGAATTTGCGGCGCGTTTTCTCGACGACAATCGAATTCTGTTTTCGCAAAACGGTAATTTTTTCGTCGTCGACACAAAAGATTTTTCGCTCATTCAGATTTCAAAAGAAGCAAATCCGCAGGCGTTCGTTTCGGTTTTTAATGCGACGCCGACCGAAGACGGAAATTTGATTGCGTATCTCGTCTCCGACGCCTCAAAGCAAAAAACCATATTTGTGCCGAATTATCTCGACGAATTCGTCCAGGCGCCGACGACGCGTCGAGGATTTACCGAGCAGAAAGCGCTGGTCGTAAAAGCGGACGGGAGCGTCGCGAATCCGTTTGAAATAAAGCTCCCGAAAGCGGAAGGCGCGGGTTATATTCGCTCTCTGCGCTGGGCGGCGGACAATTCTTCGCTCGTCGTCGACCGCGTCGATAAAGACTTAAAGCGCCGCCAGCTTTTTTACATCCACGACGTCGGGAGCAAGGCCGAGCAGACGATTCTGGTGACGGAAGAAACCGACGAAAAATGGATTGCGCCGCTTTCGTCGATTGTCGAAACGAATCCGAAAAACGACGCGCAGATTCTTTTCGGAAGCGAAAAAGACGGCTTTAATCATCTTTATCTGGCGACGCTCGAACGCGCTACACCGCAAGCAAATCCGACGGGCGAGATTCGTCAGGAAAACCCTTCGGACGCGGGCTTTACTTCAAAAATAGACATCAAGCAGTTGACGAAAGGAAAGTGGCAGGTCGAGTGGGCGAAATGGATGACGGACGGAAAAAGATTCGTCTTTTTATCGACCGAAGCCGGGACGGCAACGCGAAACTTTTACGTCGGAAACGAATCCGGATACAGCCAGTTTTTTAATTTTGATAAAGGAATGATAGCGAGCCCGCAGCTTTCTAAAACCACACAAACGGGCGACGTTCTGCTTTATGAGTTTTCCAAATGGAATTATCCGGGCGAGCTTTTCGCTTTTCGCAATTGCGTAACTTGCGACTCTAAGCTCGTGCAGACACAAATTACCAGAACGACTCCGAACGCATTTCTGCAAAGAAAATGGAACGAGCCGAAATTCGTCGATATTCCGACGCGCGACGGCAAACAGGTAAAATCGAAAATCTATCTGCCGAACGCTTTTGATAAAAAGAAAAAATACCCGATGGTGATTTTCGTTCACGGCGCGGGCTATCTGCAAAATACGATAAACGGCTGGAACAATTATTACCGCGAGTTTATGTTCAACGAGCTTTTGACCGAGAAAGGCTACGTCGTGCTCGACATCGATTATCGCGGCTCGGCGGGTTACGGCAGAGACTGGCGAACGGACGTTTACGATTTTCTCGGCGGAAAAGATTACGACGACCACCTCGACGCGATTGATTTTATGACGGCAAATTACGCGGTCGACAAAGATAAAATCGGCGTTTACGGCGGAAGTTACGGCGGATTTATGGCGGAAATGCTGGTGCTGCGCGCGCCGGAACGCATTGCCGCCGCCGCCGCGCTGCGGCCTGTCGCCGACTGGAAAAATTATTTTTATTCGTCGCCGATTTATACGGCCGAGCGGCTCGGATTTCCCGACAAAAACGCGGAAGCATACAAACGAAGTTCGCCGATTTCTTACGCCGACAAGCTGCAAAAGCCGCTTTTGATTCTGCACGGTCTGGTCGACGACAACGTTCCGGCGCAGGATTCGATGCAGTTTGTCGAAAAATTGATTCGCCTCGAAAAAACGCCGTATTTCGAAGCGATGTTTTATCCGGCCGAAAGTCACGGCTTCGCGCGGCCTACGAGCTGGACGGACGAATACGAAAGGATTTTGGCTTTTTTTGAAAAGAATCTAAAATAATTTTCACCACAAAGAACACGGAGAACACAGAGAAATTATATAATTTGCTAAAATCCTCTGTGCTCTCTGTGGTAAAACAAAAATTATGAGAATACTTGTAACTGGCGGCGCGGGCTTTATCGGCTCGCATCTTTGCGAAAGGCTTCTGGCTGAAAAGCACGAGGTCATCGCGCTCGACAATTTTTTTACCGGAAGTAAGGAAAACGTCTTTCACCTGCTCGACAACAAATGTTTCGAGCTGGTCAGGCACGACGTGACCGAGCCGATTTTGCTCGAAGTCGACCAGATTTACAATCTCGCCTGCCCGGCTTCGCCCGTTCATTATCAATACAATCCGGTGAAAACCGTCAAGACGAGCGTGATGGGCGCAATCAATATGCTCGGTCTGGCAAAACGCGTGCGCGCGCGGATTCTTCAGGCTTCGACCTCGGAAGTTTACGGCGACCCGCTCGTTCACCCGCAGACCGAAGATTATTTCGGCAACGTCAACTGCATCGGTCTGCGCTCGTGCTACGACGAAGGCAAACGCGTCGCCGAAACGTTGATGATGGATTACAACCGCCAGAACAAAGTCGATACGCGCATCGTCCGGATTTTTAACACATACGGCCCGCGAATGCACGAAAACGACGGGCGCGTCGTCTCGAATTTTATCGTTCAGGCGCTCAACGGCGAGGAAGTGACGATTTACGGCGACGGAAATCAGACGCGTTCCTTTTGCTACGTCGATGATTTGGTCGAAGGAATTATTCGCCTGATGAATACTGAAGAGGAAAGCCTGCATCTGCCCGTAAATATCGGAAACCCGGGCGAATTTACAATGAACGAGCTGGCCGATGAGGTCGCTAAAGCAGTCGGCAAAGACATAAAAATAAAACACCTTCCGCTGCCGCAGGACGACCCGAAACAGCGACAGCCGAATATCGAAAGAGCAAAAACTTTATTAAACTGGCAGCCGACGATTCCGCTTGCGGAAGGCTTAAAAAAAACGGTCGCGTATTTTGCGGAAAGACTGAAAACAGCGGAAAATAAAAGCGCAAACGTATAAACAGAAAAATTTATGAAAATACTAATTACAGGCGGCGCGGGCTTTGTCGGCTCGCACCTGGCAGACAAACTTATCGGCGAGGGTCACGAAATTACGATTATCGACGACCTTTCGACCGGGCGTTATCAAAACATCGAGCATCTCGAAGGAAATAAAAATTTTCGCATCATCATCGAAACGGTTCTCAACGCGCGTCTGATGGAAGAGCTTATCCGCGAAACCGACCGCGTCTATCATATGGCGAGCGCCGTCGGCGTCAAATTGATTATGGAGCGCCCCGTCCAGACCATCGAAACAATCTTTCGCGGAACCGACATCGTTCTCGCTTTCTGCTCGCGCTATCGCAAGCGCGTTTTGATTCCATCGACATCGGAAGTTTATGGCAAAGGCATTTCCGTTCCGTTTATGGAAGACGACGATTTGCTCACCGGCTCGACCGACAAACATCGCTGGGCATACGCCTGCGCGAAAACTTTGGACGAATTCTTAGCGCTCGCGCACTGGAAGGAAACGCGTCTGCCGGTCGCCGTCGTTCGCCTTTTTAACACGGTCGGGCCGCGCCAGACCGGGCAATACGGCATGGTCGTGCCGCGTTTTGTCCGCGCGGCGATAAAGGGCGAGCCGATTCCGGTTCACGGCGACGGCACGCAGGCGCGCTGCTTCGGCCACGTCGCCGACGTCATCGAAGGCCTGACAAAAGCCATCGAAACGCCCGAATGCTTCGGCCAGGTCGTAAATTTGGGAAACAATCAGGAAGTAACGATTAAGGAATTGGCCGAAAAGGCTATCCAGATGACCGAAAGCGAAAGCGAGATTCGTTATATTCCGTATGAAGAAGCTTACGGCGAAGGTTTTGAAGATATGCGGCGGCGCGTCCCGAGCTTGGAGAAGGCGAAGCGTTTAATCGGCTACCAGCCAACCCGAACGCTCGAAGACATCATCAATGATGTAGCAAATCAGTTCCGCGAGGAAATCCGGGCGGAAACCGCAATCGCTTAAATCGTATGAATAAATTTTTTTTCACCACAGAGCGCACGGACGAGACAGAGAAAATTATAAAAAAAATCTCTGTGCGCTCCGTGCTCTGCGTGGCTAATTTCTTACTGCTTTTCGCGCTTTCCTGCGCGTTTGCTTTCGGGCAGACGACGGGCGGCGTAAAGGGGAAAATCCGCAGCAGCAAAGGCGACGGAATTGGTTCTGTGACGGTGACGGCGCGACTCGACGGCAAAGACGTCAAATCGGTCAAATCGGACGCGAAAGGCGTTTTCGTTCTCGACGGTCTGGCGTCGGGCATTTACAACATCGTTTTTGAGAAAAACGGCTTCAGCACGGGCATCCGTTACAATATCGAAGTCAAAAACGGCGTCGTCAGCGATTTGGGCGAGCGGCTTATTTTAAGCCTCGACCCGGGAACGCAGGTTATCGTCAAGGGAAGCGTTTTTGATAAAAACGGCGCCAGCGTTTACGGCGCAAAAATCGAGATTCAAAGAATCGCCGAAGACGGCTCGACCAAAAAAATCGGTACGGGCCTTACGAGCGAAAGCGGCGAATTTACTTTCAAATTCCCCGAAGCCTCCGCCAAATACCGCGTCATCGCATCGGCCAAAGGCGTCAAAGGCAGCAAGGACATCGAAGTCGACAGCGCCATGATTTATCGCCTCGCCATCACGCTCGATATGGAAGTAAAAAGATGAGTAAAAACTGAAAACTGTTTGTTAAAAATAAAAAAGGTGAGAGATTAAATTAGCTCTCACCTTTTAGCTTTCAGCTTTCAGTTTAATTAACCGTTTCCGAAACTTCTTCGGCCGGCTGCATTCCGGCGATGGTTCCGGCGTCGGTGACAATCAGCGGAAATTCTTCGAGCAGAATTTTGTCGGCCAAAGTCTGAACCCAGTATGTTCCGGCGGCGGGAAAAACGACGTTGATAAAAAAGCTGACGTTATCGGTAAAACCGCCCGGTTCGAGCTCGAGCTGCGTCGGCTGCGAGGTGACGACCAGATTGTTTTTGTCGGGCGCGAGGATTCGGACTTCGGTGTCGTGATTGCCCGCGCCGCGCCAGTGATTGACGACCGCAAATTTTATTAAGCTGATGGGAAGCTTCTCGACCATAATGTTTTGAAAAACGCCCATCAGAGAGATTTTATTGCCCGCTTCGAGCCGCACGTCGTCGCACAAAAGCGTGTAAACAAGTTGTAGATTTCCGGTTGTCATTAAATTCATAGATGCAAAAAGATGAAAAAAGAAAGTAAAAATTTTGTTTTGAAACTAAAAAGACTCAATACAGCCTTTCTTTCAAACTTTTCACTTTTCACCTTTCACTTTTTACATCGCGCCGTTCTTTTTGAACCAATCGAGCATTTTCGCCCACGCGTCAATCGCTGCCTCGCGATTATAGCTCGGACGATAATCGGCGTTAAAAGCGTGTCCGGCGTTAGGGTAAACGACGATTTCCGAGTTCGATTTCCCTTTTTTCAATTCTTCCTGCATTCTTTGCACGGTGTCGAGCGGAATGCCCGTGTCCTGCCCGCCGTAAAGCCCGATGACGGGAACTTTTAAATTTTTCGCGTAATCAATCGGCATCGTCGGCTGAGCGTCGTTTTTCGGCGCGTCGGACGGATTAACCAATCTGCCGTACCAGGCCGCGCCCGCATCGACCTTCGGATTATGAGCGGCATAAAGCCAGACGATGCGCCCGCCCCAGCAAAAGCCCGTGATTGACAATTTTTTCGTGTTTCCGCCGTTTTTCTTCGCCCATTCGACCGCCGAATCGAGAAAGGCCATCGAATCGGTGTCGGGAACTTTCGAAAAAATCTCGCGGTTCAGCTGTTCGGGATTGGCAATAGTATCGACGTTCCCGACGCGCGCGTAGAGCGCGGGCGCAATCGCCATATAACCGAGCTTGGCAAAACGCCGGCAGACGTCCTGTATATGCTCGTGAACGCCGAAAATCTCGTGAATCACAAGCACGACCGGAAACTTTTTGCCCTTTTTGTCGGGCATCGCACGATATGCAGGAATCTGGCCGCCCGCGACCGGAATTTTTACTTCGCCCGCAACCAAACCAACCGCGTCGGTTTTAACGACGGTCTGCGCCGAGACAGGCTGAACGGCGAGAGCGAATCCCGCCACGATTGATGTTACGAGAAACTCGCGCCGGTCTAATTTGGCGGCGCTTTTGTCGGACTTTTCGATGTCTTTCTTCATTTATAAATTCTCCCTTTTGATTTATTTAGATTTTTGCTTTTCTAATGCGCGAGGTCAAGAGTATAATTGTAATTTCAGTGGTCAGAGGTCGGTCGCCGGTGGTCAGTTGTTAATTGAATTTAAATTACGGTCTGTAATTTTTGCTCAACTTACTACTGACCACCGGCCACTGACCACCGACCACTATCAAAAGGGTTTTATGCTGTACGTTTTAATCGTTTTATCGCTTTCTCTAGTGGGTCTTGCGGGCTTGCAGTTTTTCTATCTTGTCTATCTCGAACGAATGGGCCGCGAATACAAAAAGCGCATTCACGAGCTCGAAACTCACAACCGATATCTCGCGCACCGCCTCGAAGACGCCGAACAGCAAATCACCGACCAAAACGCTCTGCTCGAAGTTTTCTACACCGAACTCGATGACGAAGAAGAAGTCTGGGCGGACGTGATTGACGAAAGATAAAGGCAAAAAATGAGAAGTGATAATTCTTTCCCTCGATTTCCGCAGTGCAGGCCTCAACTTCCGCAATTAAGCCATCAGTTTTCTCAATTCAGGCGATAGTTTCCATCATTCAGATTCTAACTTTCCGGATTCAGGCGTCAACTTCCGTTGTACAGGTCGAAACTTTCATCGTACAGGTGTCAACTTCCCGCATTCAGGTTGCAGATTCCCGAGTACAGGCGTTAGCTTCCGTCGATTTTAAAATGCATAAAAACTTGTAGGGCGATGGCTTGTCCTCGACCGCTTGAGCGAACGAACAAATACATAAGATTTTAGCCACGAATAACACGAATTACACAAATAATAATTGATTTTCCTATTAGTGTTATCCGTATTATTCGTGGCTAAGATGCATTGGGCGAGGACAAGTTGCGCCCTACAAGATAAAATTATCCTTTTTATTTTTGCTGGCGCGGAAACTTCAAACCTTTGATTGATTTAAAAAGCGTGTCGTCGGCCATCGCTTTTGTATAATCCTTGACTCGCAAAGCCGCATTGATGATGTTGTTTTGATTGTTGTATAAAAGCCCGTCGCGTAAAGTCCGCGCCTGACTTGCGGGTGGAAAACTTGAGCTGACGGCGTTGTTTTTCGCTTCCAAATCGTCGGCAACGTCTTCGAGCGAAATTGTTTTCAAATCGACTTCGTTCGGCACGTAAAGCGGCTCGTTTTTGACCATCTCGTTATAAGCGCGAACGTTTCCGAGAATGCTTTCATAGCTTAACTGCGCGGCCGAGTGCTGCGTACTGGCTTCGTTTTCGGGCGTTGACGGGTCGTCCCTGAGTTTCGGATCTTTGCGCTTGCCGGTAATCTTCCGAATCAGCGTTTCGGCATCATCGAGCAATTCCTGAGACGCGCCGCTCGCCTTCAAATTGTTGCGCGAGCGGCGGTAAAGCTTCGGTATCTGGTCATACGCGATTTTGCGCTCGTTCACGCTCGCCTTGTAGGGCGCGAGCTTTACATCAATATCCTGCATCGCGGCTATTCCGGCCGCATACTGCGCTTCGAGCGCGCTAATTGAATAAAGCGGATTTGTCGGTTTGTAATTCGGGTCAGCCGCACATCGGTCAATCAGCTTGCGGAAATTACCCATAAGTTTATCGTCTGTGGATTCGGACATATTACCTCCTGTCGGTAATTTCCCGGCTGGGTTAAAAGGCTGGAGTTTTCAGGCGAATCCGGCAGTTTGCTTTTGGAAGATTTAACGCTCGACGCATTAAATGCGGAAGTTTAGAAAATCAGGAGAATTCCGGGATTAAATCACCCCGACCCTCTAATTTTTCGGAAAATCCGATTCCCTAAAAACTATAATTATTTATACGACAGCGGAAATTTAATTTATTTTTATGCGGGTGTCAAGCACTTTAAGTGTAATTCTCTTTTTAGTACATTTAATCGAAAGGCAAAGATTGTGAGAGTATTTCCGTTGTTTTTTTTGCGGCTATCTTTTTATTTTGAATAAAATCTAATCGGAATTCATCCTTTATCACGCCTTTATTATTTAGTCGGTCTAAAATCATTTGATAATAAGTCGGATGAATTTCGCAGGATATGAAATTTCGCTTCAAATTCTGAGTAAGAACAATTTCAGAGCCGCTTCCACCAAATAAAATGAAAACTAAATCTTCCTCTTTTGTACAGGATTTAATAAATAATTCGACAAGTGGCAAAGGAATCTGGCAAGAATGAAACGTTTTGTCTTTTGAAACGTTTTTTACTAAATCATAGTAAAACCAGGAATAAGGCATTCTGCCCGTGTGCCCGTTGCGAATTCTCTCTTGAATCCGTTTGTCCGTCGGATTTAAGTAAGGCTGCGCGACCTGCTCTTTATAAAAGTTGTTTTCTTTTGATTTCGTGGCGTGGAGAATTGAGCGATGAGCAGTCGTAAAACGGCGCGGACTATGACCTACGTTCGTGTTATAAATCCAAACATAATCTTGTAGATCATAGGCCGCTTCATCTAGAAACTTAACCCGCAAATAAGCATTTTGCTTAGGATAATTGATAAAGAAAAGATTTCCCTCAGGTTTCAAAACACGTAGCGATTCTTGCGTTAATTCAATATACCAATCGATATAGTCGTTCCATTTTGTCGTGTAATTTTTACCGGCGTACTTTAGACCAACATTATAATCCGGATCGCCATATATCATCTCGACGCTTTCAGACGGCATTCTTTTCAAAACCTGCAAAACGTCCTCGTTAAAAACTTGATTTGTAAAAATTTCACTCATCTTCTTTTTTTAAATTATAACACGCTGATTTCAAGAATTTGATAGAAGTAATATCATTTGGACGGTCAAAAGTGTATTTCCAAAGACTTAATTTAGTAGTATCTCTTTGCTTTTGCTTGACGACATAAACACAAACTATGTCTTTGATTTTATCATTCATTTCTACTTTCTTCTTAGCTTCTTGATAATACAAAAAAGGATGATAAATTTGATAAACGGAAAAGTTGTCGGGCTTTCCGTTTTTGGCTTCAAATACAGCAATTGTACCATTAAATTCAATCGTTAAATCAATTTCAATTTGCATCCGATAAAGTTCAATCTCAATCTCTTCACCAAAATTATATCTAAGATTTGCTTTTGTTCGGTGCGGAAAATATGTTTTTGGTCGTTTACTTACATCTTCATCTTCAAGTTCTCGGTCTTGCCCAAATGTAAAATGATGTAAAATTCTTTGATTGTTTGCTACTGATAAAATATTTGATTCGCTTGTATTATATTCGTTAAGAATGCTCTTTCTATATTTCCATTCAAATTCTTTTTGAACGGGTTCAAAATCATGCGAAACATGCTCCACTCCTTCGATAAAACGATGTGCGCCATTTCCAAGATGTATAACAGCAAAGTTCTTCTTGAGCATGATTTTGGGTAATAGGTCACGACGATCAACTTTTGTTACATCAAAGGGATTCTTAAATTTCTTCTCGCTTTCCATTTCGCTGATAACTTGTTTGACCAAATCATTATCAAAAACAAAATCGCCACGAATTTCACAAATAGAAAATAATTTAGCGAGCACTTGTTTTTTTAAACTTTCTTTTTTTTCTTCATTATTCATTTTTTCCAAAGAATTTATTTTATCTTATTGACAATGTGCTCTTGTGCCGATTAGCTGCATATTGACTAGAACAACATTATTGGATTTATTCTTTTCAGGCAAGTTTCACGAAATAGCTGTCATTGAAATTTCAGATGTCTTTTGGGTGTATGACCTCAACCATCGGGAATCGTTGAAAATCTTTTACGTTGAACGTCATCAAAAATTGGACGTTGTGGGCAATCATGGAAGCGGCCAGTTTGGCGTCGTGGACAGATACACCGGAAATTTTGTAATCCAGAACGAGTTTTCGCCATTCGTTAAAGGTGTTGAGATTTTCGGGAAGCAGTTGGAAATATTTTTGAATCAAATTTGCTTTGCGTTCGGTTTGCTTAAGGCCTAAACCACCTCTGGCAGTTTGCGGGCGGGTATAAACGTTCCAAAATTCCGCTAAAACCTGCGGCGTATAACAGACAATTTCATTCTTTGCGCGTAGTTTGCGAAGCGCATTCAAAACCGTTTGGCGTTCGAAACTATTCTTTTCCGCAAGACGCAGAAAAATATTTGTGTCAAAAAGATAAGACATTAATCGTGGTCGGAATAAATATCTTTGCGTGAATATGTGCCGTTATAAGACGAATCGTTTTCCGTTCCTTCAGTAAAAGCATTCATATCGGCTTCGAACTCTGCGTTCGGTATATCGCTTCTGAGAGCCAAATACTGTTCCGGTTTTGGAATCAGGCTAAGCACATATTCATCCGGCGACACATCGAATAGCTTTGCCTGTTTGATAATTAACTTCAAAGTTTCTGGTTTCAGTTGTTCAAGCGTCGAACTCATAACAAATTGATTTTAACACTAATTTAGTAACAGAAGTTAGCTCATTTACGGTTTTGAGGCAAGCTTTAAGGCTAAAAAAAGGCTAGAAAAAAGGTAAGCGAATCAATCGTAAAGCTCGACAATCGTCGCGCCCCAGTTGCCGGAGAATTCGTTGCCGGATTTGAAGGATTTGACGAAACTTGTGTTTTCTAAAACTTTCCGCACGATTTCTCTCTGGACGCCGATGCCTTTGCCGTGAATTATTCGCACGAGCCGGAATTTTTTTTTGCGCGCTTCTTCCAAATAAGCTTCGACGACCGCTTTTACGTCGCGCGGCTGAAAAGAGTGGAGGTCAATCGAGTCGGTAATTTCTATCTCGACCGGCTCGGGAAAAGGATTGTCTAAATTTTCATTGCTCATAGGTCTTGATAGTGGATAACTGATTGTGGAAAGTTGATAGTAAAAAACAAACTATCAACTTTCCACTTTCCACTATTTTTCCTTTTTCTCGTAATTCGCTATATCGGGCGGCGGCGTGACGCGCATACGGGTTTTGTCGCTGGTGACGACGAAGCGCTTGTCTTCGAGCTGCCCGGTGGTCGTGTTGCGCAGTTTTACCGTAAACGATTTGTTGTCGCCCGCTCCTTCGACTTTTAAGGGTAAAAGTCCCCAGACGCTCGTGTCGTTGCGCGTCGTGTAAACCGTGTAGTGAAGCTGGTCGTATTTGTCAAAACCGAGCACTAAGATGCCGTCGAAATCCGGCTCGACGCCGTCGATGGCCTTGACCTGATTCGTGCGCCACAAAATTACCCAGCTCGAAGGCTTGCTCAGTTTTTCCGATTTATCGCCGACTTTATCAATCGCCGAATCGTCCAAACGCTGCCACGTCACGAATTTTTTGTTGTTGTGCTGGTAAAAGACGATATCGCTCGGCACCTGCAGCTCGACCTGGCGGCCGAAAAGCCAACCGACCGGCGCGGGCGAAACCGATGGGTCGAGCCGTACCTGATACCAGACGTCGTATTTTTCCTCAAGTTTTTCCACATCGTCGTCTTCTTTGGCCGCTTCGATTTCCTCGTTTCTCGTCTTGCCTTTGGTTTGTTTCTGCTCGCCTTTGTTGGCGTCGTCCACCTCGGAGACGTCCTGCGCTTTCGGGACGAAAGTCCAGTCGATAATCTCAAAAGTCGAGCCGTTGTCGAGCTTAAAGAGGAGATTTTCGCTGTTCATATCGGGCGAAAGCCGCAGATTTGAAGCGGCGCGAAGCTGTCCGGTCGCCTGCGCCTGCGAATTTTTGAATTCTTCGGCGAGCTTTTTCGATTTTTCGAGCAGCTTGTTGGTGATGACGTTCTGCGCTTCAATCCAGCCTTCAGTCTGGTCTTCGTCGCGGGCGCGGACTCGATACCAGTGAACTTTTTCAAAATCGGTTTCTTCGAAAACGTCGAGCGTCTCGCCGCGTTTGACTTCGAGCAGGTCGGCCGCGACGACGGCGAACGAGCTTCGAATCTGCGCGCGCACCGCGATGACCGTGCAGGTATCGTTTAATCCGACCAGGCCGGTCACATTATTGTAGGCGCTTTCGACTACGCTGCAGCCCGAAAGAGACAAACTACTGAGTAAAATTACGAATAAAATAAATGCTTTTTTTGATTTCATTTCGATTGCCGGGAAAGTTTTCGCCAGTTATTATAACCCAACTCGTTTAATAAATCTTTCTGCCGACCTGTCAATTTTGCTTTTACGGTAAGTTTTAGCGGAAAATTTTCGCCGTTTGTTTCGATGCCGAGACTTTCGAGTTCGGTTTGCCAGTCGAGCTTTTCCGCGCCTTTGATATAACGCTCGACGACGGGACGAAGTTCTGTGTAAGCGGCGAAAACATTTAGAATCGCCTCGTTTGCGTCCTGCGGCTGATTTGGTTTTTTATGTTTTTCGTAAACGGCTCGCAAAACGTCCGTGACCGAGCGCTTGCCCTTGCTTTCCTTTAACAAGGCCGCGTCCGTCAGAAACGCGACGAGCAGACCGCGCGCGTAAATCTGCGAGTTAGCGCCGCCCCATCGATTTTTCGAAGCATCGATGAGCGACGTTTTCTGCTCCTGCATATTGTCCAAATCGTAGGCGCGAGCGAGCGTGTCGAGAAAATCTTCAAACCGGATACGATTCAGCGCGACGCCCGTCCGTAGCGATTGATAAAGCGCGAAACCTTCGTAAAACCAATCGTAATTTCCAGAAAGCGCAAGATTATTCGGAATCCACAGATGAAAAAGCTCGTGGCGAAGCTGCTCGTGCAAACGCTGTAAGGACTGCGATTTAAACGGCATATCGTTTGACAAAATCACGACGCTCGCGCCGCGCGTTTCGGCTTCCCAGCTTCCGAAATTTATTTCCGGCTGAAATTTGAGCAAAAAAATCTGCGGGCGGACGCTCGGCGATTCGCCGAAAAAATTTTCGTATTCGCCTAGAATTTCGCCAGCCGTCTCAGCGGCTTCCGCGTCCGAAAAAAGCCATTCGCCCGAAATCGAGACGTCCGGAATGTTTTTTTTGGCCGGGAGTTTTTTGTCGCTTTGGCTTTCGCCAATTTGAAGCTCTTTGCTCCGCAAATTTTTGCCGACGAGAAAAACTGCTTTCTCGACGTTCTCAACATCAACCGGATTTTTGCCGGAGCTCGTATTTATTCCGGCGATTGTCCAGTCCGGCGGCAGCTCGAAATTGATTTTCGCCGAAGTTTCCGGCCCGAACTGCGGCAGCAAATCGTCGAGCATCAAAAGGCCTTTTTCGCTTAAAAGCCATGAGACGTGCGCCATCGCCGAATATTTTTTCGGCGCAGTCAAATCGATTTTGTAGCTGAAATTCGTCGCCGCATCTTCCGCCAGATATTCGCCCGCAATCAGTTTTTTATAAGAAATCGTTTTGCCGTCTTTGTCCGTTAAAGCCAAATCGGAGATTCTTTCGCCCAAATTTTCAATTCCCGCAATCGAGCGCAAAAATCCCCAGTTCTTGCCGATATTTTTTTGTAAAACGCGGCCTTCGACGCGCGCGAAAGACGCAGGTGAAGATTCGATTTTTATATTCGCCTCGATTTGCTGCGCGCGGCAAAGGGCGGCAAAAATAAAAATCAGCGCAAAAATGAGCGACAGTCGCGAAAACCTTTTATCCTTCATTGACATCAAAACAATACGCGAACTAAAATGCTTTCTTGTTCGTTTTCCTTTTTTCCGGCTCCAACATTTAGAATAGAGAATTTTATGAGTCTAATCAAAATCGTCATTTATACGCTGGCTTTTCTGCTCAGCCTTTTGTTTCTCGGACGTTTCTTCTTCTAGCGAATGGTTCGACACGAATTGCTCTGCGAAATTGTTTTTTTAGAGAACCGGAAAAGCGTTCTCGCAAATTTTTGTAAAAATTTTTATGCTTGAGAAGCGGTCAGATTTGACCGCTATTTTATTTTTATGAGCGAATTAAGAAAAATAAAACGCGCTTTAATCAGCGTTTCGGACAAAACGGGCGTCGTCGAATTTGCCGGAGAGCTAAAAAAATTCGACGTCGAAATCATCTCGACCGGCGGAACCGCGAAAAGTTTGCGCGACGCCGGAATCGAAGTGACGGAAGTCGCCGACGTCACCGGATTTCCCGAAATGATGGACGGCCGCGTGAAAACTCTCCACCCGAAAATTCACGGCGCGCTTCTAGGGCTGAGAGACAACGAAAATCACGTCGAGGCGATGAAAGCTCATTCAATCGAGCCGATTGACCTCGTCGTGGTCAATCTTTACCCGTTTGAACAGACGATTGCAAAAGAAGGCGTCGCATTGACGGAAGCGGTCGAAAATATCGACATCGGCGGCCCGGCGATGATTCGCTCGGCGTCGAAAAACCGGCGCGACGTCGCCGTCGTCACCGACGCGCGGCTTTACGAAAGCGTTACGCGCGAATTACAGGAAACGGGCGGCTCGCTTTCTATGGAGACACGCGGGCGGCTCGCCGCTCTCGCATACACACGGACGGCGAGCTACGATTTGGCGATTTCAAGTTATCTCGCGCGGCAGTTATCGACTGAAGATTTGGAATTTTTAGAGCCTTTTAACCCGCTCGGAAATCTTGTTTTTATCGAAACCGACGCGGGAGATAACGAAACAAATTCGGAGTTTGAAGAATTTACTTCAATCGAGCTCGCCAAAGTTACAGACCTTCGTTACGGCGAAAATCCGCACCAGAAAGCGGCGCTTTACGAAACTTCCCGTTCGGGCGGAATTGCGCGCGCCGAACAGCTTCACGGCAAGGAAATGTCTTTTAACAATTACGTCGACGCCGAAGCCGCGTGGAATCTCGTCTGCGATTTTGACGCTTTGTGCTGCGCGATTATCAAACACACCAACCCGTCGGGCGTCGGCACGGGCGCGTCGAACAAAGAAGCCTACGCCCGCGCTCTCGCGACCGACCCGATTTCGGCCTTCGGCGGCATCGTCGCATTCAACACGAAAGTTGACGCCGAAGCGGCGGCGGCGGTCAACGAAGTTTTTACCGAAGTCGTCGTCGCGCCCGATTTCGACGAAAACGCGCTCGAAGTTTTCAAAAAGAAGAAAAATCTGCGCGTTTTGCGCGTCGAGAAAAACGCGCAACGCGAGTCGCTCGAATACAAGCAGATTTCCGGCGGATTTCTCGTACAAGACCGCGACGCGTTGCGAATTACGGCTGCGGATTTGAAAATCGTCTCCGAAAAGAAACCTTCGGAAGCGGAAATTCGCGCCCTGCTTTTCGCCTGGAAAGTCTGCAAGCACGTTAAATCAAACGCGATTGTTTTCGCCGACGAAAACCGCACGCTCGGCGTCGGCGCGGGACAGATGAACCGCGTCGATTCGGTCAGAATCGCCGCCGTCCGTGCCGAAAGATTCGATTTGCCTTTGAAAAACTCGGTTTTGGCTTCGGACGCTTTTTTCCCGTTTCGCGACAACATCGACGAGGCCGCAAAATTCGGCATTTCAGCGATTATTCAACCCGGCGGCTCGGTCAAGGACGAAGAAGTTATCCGCGCCGCCAACGAGCACAAACTGGCGATGGTCTTCACCGGCGCGAGACATTTCAAGCATTAAGAGACATTCACCACAGAGACACAGAGATTTTTAAGAAAAGGAAATAACCCTGGATAAACGTTGATAGCGCTGATAAAAAAGTATCCTGTAGTTTTATTTTCCTCTGTGTCTCTGTGGTGAATTTTTAGCCTGATTTTGCAGCTGTGCCGAAAATCGTTTGACATTTGCGGCGCATTACTGTAAAACTAGGACATTCAGGCTCTGAGGAACGCTCGAAGGTTTGTATTTGAAATCTATCGGGTTTTTGTTTTTTAAAACTCGTTTCAAGGAACAAAAGTCTCAATCCGCAAATCCTTTCCGTCCGTCGAAATCGAGATTGTTCCGCGCTCTCCGGTCGTTAAAATTTTTGCGCCCGACATTTTCCATCTTTCCAAAACTTCTTTATGCGGATGCCCGAAAGGCGACTGTTTTCCGACCGGAATTACGGCGACTTGCGCGCGTACGGCATCGATAAATTCTTCGGTCGAAGAAGTCCGCGAGCCGTGATGAGCGACTTTTATGACGTCCGCCTGCAAAAATTCGGGAGCGTTCAAAAGCTCGCGTTCGGTTTCTTTTTCGATATCGCCCGTCAGCAGAAATTTTCTTTCGCCGTAAGTTATGCGCAGAACGATTGAATGATTATTGTCCGAAATCTCGTCGTCCGGCGTTGGGGAAAGAACTTCGACTTTTGCGTCGCCAAAAATAAAAACGTCGCCGCGAACAAGCTTTATCGCTTCGATTTCGCGTTTCTGCAAAACCGAATACAGCTCCGCAAAATCTTCGTCCTTAAAAGGCGTTCGCCCGAACATCGCCGTTTTGACGCGAAAGTTTTTGGCAACGTCGATTAGTCCCTGAATATGGTCGGCGTCGGCGTGCGTCGCTAAAATATAATCGACTTTATCGTAGCCTTTCTGCCACAAAAACGCGGAAACGACCGTCTCGCCGATGTTTTGCGTGTCGGGCTCGAAAAGCTCCGGCTCGCCGTCAAACTCGTTTTTGACGTAAATTCGATTAAAATTCATCCGCCCTCCGCCATCGACGAGCAATGTTTCGCCGTCCGGAAAAGTGATAAAAATCGAATCGCCCTGCCCGACGTCGAGAAAATCGAAGTGCAGCTTTTTGTCCGCTCGCGGGGCGCTCAGCGGATGAAAGATAATCAAGCCGAATAACAAAAAAAACATTGCCGCGACGGTGCGGCGAAATAAGGATGCAGCGAAAAATTTCGACCTGAGATTTAAGATTTGAGGCTTGGAACTAATTGCGAACGGCTTCCATTTTTGCAGCGCGACGACGAAAAATAAAATCGGCAGAAAATACAAAAAATAAATCGCCTGCGCCGCTCCGGCATAATGCGGAAGTCTGACCGAAGCCCAATCTTTTCCGGTCAAAGCCATCGGAACGGATAAAAGAAGCCAGTTTAGAAACACGGTTAGTTTGATAACCGGAAACGCCAGCGAATCGCTGATTTGCGCGAAAATCACGGCGATAATCGCGGCAAAGCTTTCGAGCGCAATCCAGACTCCGACCCATAGATTTAAGAAAACTCCGAAAATCGAAACGCGGTGAAAATAGATGATTAAAAACGGCAAAAGCCATATCTGCACAATCGTCGAAACAAGCATCGATTCGAAAATCCAGCACAGAGTTTTTTGCAGATTTCGCTTTTCCGTCCAATTAAAATAGGGCGTTTTGAAAAGCCGCGCCGTCCAGATTTGGCTTGATAAATCTCTTTTCCAGATGGCTTCGCGCCAGTAGAGCGTTTCGCAAAAACGCTTCAGCCAAACAGGAACGTTCGGCGGGAAAGGCGTTTCAACAGTCGGCGACCAGCTGCCGACCGCACGAAGTTTTTGGATTAAAGGAAAAGCCATCACGACGATTGCCGCAACGCTCGCAATCGTCAATTGAAAAGACGCCGTGAACAAATCTGCCGGGCGCCAGACGAGCAAAATCAAGACGCACGCGCCGAACGAATTGAGAAGCGCGCCCTGTCGGTAAATTACCTGGGAGAAAAGCAAAATCGTGAACATTATCGCCGCCCGCACGACCGGAACTTCCGCGCCGACGGCAATCGCATACGACCACAAAAGCGCGCTCGCAATCAAAAACTGCCACAATCTTTTTCGGGTGAAAAGACGAACGAAAAGCAGCGTCAGGCCGCCGATAAACGTGATGTGCAGACCTGAAATGACGAGGACGTGAAACGTTCCGCCTTCGCGAAAAACTTCCGCCGTCGGTTTATCGAGAAAATACTTGTCGCCCAAAAGCGAAGCGATTAAAACTCCGGCGGTCGAGACATTAAATTTTTCCCTGAAGTTTGTAATCAATTCCTGCCGGCGCTCAAAAATCCAGGCGAGCGGCGCAAAGTCGCGCGCTTCTCCCAGATTTTCGACGAGCAGAGCGCTTTTTATTATCGCCGTCGCATCGATATCAAGCTGGTCGAGAATTTCCTTTTGCGAAACGACTCCCGGGTTCGAGTAACCGTCTTCGCGCCTGAGATTGCAGGCGACGCGAACGCGCGAGCCGTATTGCAGATTTAAATGCTCGTATTCCGCCGCGATTTGTTCGTTTTGAATCGGCGCGAAAAGCCTGACAGCGCCCGAAATTTTTCGTTCCTCGCCTTTATAAATCGCCGTTTCGGTTTTTAATTTAAGAAAAAATCCGCCCGCCGCAAGCTCCGGTTTGGCCTGCAAAACGCCTTCGATTTCAATCGGGTCGCCCGATTGTATTTGATTTTCATCAAAAAGCCTCTTCAGACGATTTGCCGGTATATTTTGATTTTCGATTTGAAAAAACAACGCTCCGGCGGCGACAAAAGCGACTGACAAAAATATCAGAGCCGCCTTTTGTTTAATAAAAACGGCGGCGAGAAGCGCCGTAATCATACAAATTGCGAGAGATACATGCCAGCCGAAAATAAAAAATTTCGCCGTTAAAATGCCGAACGCAAAACAGACGGCGAGCCAAAGCATCGGATATGGCGCAAAGTCTGCCGAATCGGATTTCGGGAAATATTCGGACATTGTTTAAAATTCGTTTAGAAATGTTTTTTTTATTTATATCATAAAATCATTCGGCTTTGATTAAATTTTTTATTTCGCGAAAATCTTTTTCGCTGATGCCGTCGACGAGCATAAGATATTCGGGCTTGCGGAATTTGCCGAATTTTTCGCGGTGTCTGATGATTTCCTGTGCGGTTTTTGCGCCGATTTGCGGAAGCTTTTCAAGCTCTAAGGCGGAAGCGGTGTTGATATTTATCGCTGATTGGGAAACTATTGCGGTCTCCGCGGGCAAAACTTGTTTTGCATCTTTTTGCCCGCAACATACCACTAAACAGCAAAAAATTATTGAAGGAATAAGTTTAATTGATAGTCTGCAAATTCGCAAAATAAACGATTTACGAATTTGTGCAATTTCTTGCATATTCTATGTGCAAAATGCTAAAAGTTATTTGGAAATAAGCATTTAAGTTTACCGAAAAGTAGTTTTCCACAAGAGTTTCCACAGATTTCTGTGGAAAACTGTGGAAAGCTTTATTTTAATAGAATTTCCCACAGAAGTTGAAAGCTGAGAACCGAAAGCCGAAAACTGAAAGGCAGGAAAAAATCGGTTTTCAGTCCATAGTTTTCAGTTAAATTTCCCTGCCTTCCTCGGCTTCCTGTAAATCATCGTAAGCTTTTTGCAAAATCGGGCGCGCGCGGCTGCTTCCGTCCATATCGCCGATGTAGCCGTCGTGTACCATCGCGTCTAAAATCGCGGCGGCGCGGCCGTAACCGATGCGCAGCTGCCGCTGTAAAAGCGAGGTCGAAGCGCGCTTGTAGCTCACGACGGTTTTCAGCGCGTCGAGATACAGCGCGTCTTTTTTGCCCGGCAAATCGTCCGAATCGACCATTTCTTCTTCGGATTTCGTAATGGTCGTGTCGTATTCGGGATTTCCCTGTTTTTTGATATGCTCGACGATTCGGCTGATTTCCTTTTCATCGACAAACGCGCCGTGAACGCGTATGATTTGCGACGTCGCGGGTGGCAGAAAAAGCATATCGCCTTTGCCGAGCAGCTGTTCCGCGCCGTTTGCATCGATAATTGTGCGCGAATCGACTTTTGAAGAAACGCGGAAGGAAATTCGGGCCGGAAAATTCGCTTTGATTAAGCCGGTGATGACATCGACCGAAGGCCTCTGCGTGGCGAGCACGAGATGGATGCCGACGGCGCGCGCCATCTGCGCCAGACGTGTGATTGATTCCTCGACTTCCTTGCCCGAAGTCATCATCAAATCGGCCAGCTCGTCAATAATAATGACGATATACGGCAGAATGCGATGCGGCTCGCCGTTATCGTCGAATTGCTCGTTTGAGTTGCGGCGTTTGACTTCCGCATTGTAGCCGTCGATGTTTCGCACGCCCCAGCCGGCCAATTCCTTGTAACGCCTTTCCATTTCGGAGACAGCCCATTTGAGCGAAAACGCGGCGCGTTTCGGGTCGGTGATAATCGGCGTCGCCAGATGCGGGATGTCGGCGTAAAGCCCGAGCTCGAGGCGCTTCGGGTCGACCATGATGAATTTTACTTCGTCGGGCTTTGCTTTATAAAGAATCGATACGACGAGCGTGTTGACGCCGACGGATTTTCCCGCGCCGGTCGCGCCCGCAATTAAAAGATGCGGCATTTTCGCTAAATCCGCGACGTAATTTAAGCCGTCGATTGATTTTCCGAGCGCGATCGAAAGAAGCGATTCCGAGCCTTGAAACTTTTTCGATTCGATGACTTCGCGCAGATGAATCGTTTCGCGCTCGCGATTCGGAACTTCGATGCCGACAAACGCTTTGCCCGGAATGCGGTCGATGCGAATCGATTCGGCTTTGAGCGCCAGACACAAATCGTCGGACAAACCCGTCACGCGCGAATATTTGACGCCCGGGTCGGGTTTAAATTCATACGTCGTCACGACCGGCCCCTGGCAGATGTGCATTACCCGTCCCGTCACGTTAAATTCTTTTGTCTTGTCGGTTAGCTCCTGCGCGATGGCGAGCAGCTCCTCGTCTTTCTGCTCGATGCGCGGTGCGGGCGCGGATAAAAACTCGCCCGTCGGCAAAACGTAATCTTCAAAGCTTTGCGCCCTTTTCTCGGCTTCGGGTTCTTTGATTTCGTCGAGAAATTCGGCGTCCAAATCGCCCGTCTCCTGAATCGGCGTAATCGGGATTTTTTCGCTTTCGGCAATCAAATCGATTGGTTTTGCTTCCTCGCGAACAACTTCTTCGCCGCTTTGAGCGATTTCGTCCCACGCGATATCGTTTTCGTCGGAGGCGGAAATCGTCGGAATCGGTTCTTCCTGTATTTCTTCTTCAAACGGAATTTCTTCGATAATTTCGGGCGCGTCTTCCGTCTCCTGCTCCGGCAGATTTTTTAAGCCGCTGAAAATCTCGGAAACCTTTTTCGTAACCGTCTCTTTTTTCTCGTCCGCGGCGGCCGTAGCAATGTCGCCGACCAAAATCGTCGGTTTTTTGCCCGTCACAGTCTCGCCTTTCGCTGCACCGAGACGTTTTTCCGCTCTCGCGGTTGCTTCCTGGTCGTTTGCCTCGCGCAGCTCGCGACGCTTGCCGCGCCATTCGTCAAAATGCACCAGGAAATTTTCCCATGCGAGCCGGAAATCGCCGAAAAAGGCGGCAAATGAAAGATTTGTAATTAAAAGAATCGCCGTTGCCAGCAGCGCAAACAGCAAAACCCCCGTGCCGATTGGGCCGAGCAGCCCGACGAAAATCCGTTCGAAAAACACGCCGACGATTCCGCCATGCAGCTTGAAAAGCGTAATCAGGCTCGAAAGCGAAACGATAAACAAAACATAACCGACAAGCCGTCCGAAAGAGATTGTCAGGCGAGCCGAACGAAAAAATCGCCACGCGATTAAAACGAGCATCGCGGGCAAAAGATAAGCCGTATAACCGACGACGGTGACAAGGAGCTCGGCGAAATTTGCGCCGAAAGGCCCTATCCAATTCTGCGTTTTTGCCGTCGGCGAAAGGCCCGTCGAATTAAATGAACGGTCATTTGGGCTGTAGGAAACCAGACACAAAAAAGTGAGAACCGTCACGGCCAGCAGAACGATGCCGATTATCTCGTTAATACGAGTTTGATTTTTTGATGAAGCTTGTTTTTTTTCGACTTTTGCAGCCATTTATTTAATGCAAAATTAAAAATTCAAAATAAAAAGTTAAAGATGCTTTCTGCATTTTACATTTTTATTTTTTAATTTGCCGCGCTCTTTTTGAACAATAAAAATTCCTTGATAAATCCGTCAAGCTCGCCGTCGAGAACCGCGTCGACGTCGGTCACCTCGTATTTTGTGCGCGTGTCTTTCGCCAGCCGATACGGGTGCAGAACGTAGTTGCGAATCTGCGAGCCGAATGAAATATCCTGTTTGCCCGCTTCCAGCTCGGCCGTATCGGCGCGGCGTTTTTCAATCTCCAGCTCGTACAATTTGGAGCGCAAAACCTGCATCGCGACGGCGCGATTTTGAATCTGCGAGCGCTGATTCTGGCACGTCACGACGATTCCGCTCGGCAGATGCGTGATGCGAACGGCCGAATCCGTGACGTTAACGTGCTGGCCGCCCGCGCCCGACGAGCGGTATGTATCGACGCGCAAATCCTTGTCCTGAATGTCAACTACGATATTTTCGTCGATTTCCGGCGAAACGAAAAGCGACGCGAAAGACGTTTCGCGGCTTCCGCCCGAATTAAACGGCGAAATTCTGACAAGCCGGTGAACGCCCGCTTCGGCCGCCAGAAGACCGTAAGCGTATTCGCCCTCGACGCGAAAGGTCGCCGATTTTATTCCGGCTTCGCTGCCCGACTGCTCGTCGAGAATTTCGACCTTAAAATCTTTACGCTCGGCCCATCGGAGATACATTCTGAGAAGCATCTGCGCCCAATCCTGTGCGTCCGTGCCGCCCGCGCCCGCCTGAATCGAGCAAATCGCGTTGTTGGCGTCGGTTTCGCCCGAAAGCAGCATTTGAATCTCGGCTTCGGAAACTTCCCTTTCGAGCTTTTCGATAAGCGTTTGCAGTTCCTGAACCGAAGCGGCGTCGGTTTCGGCAAATTCAAATAACACTTCCGCGTCGGAAATCCCCGTTTCGAAATTTTCATGCAGCTCCAAAGCTTTTTCGATTCGGCTTCGCTGCTGAACGATTTTCTGCGCCTTTTCCGAATCGTTCCAGAAATCGGGCTCGGAAATTTGTTTTTCTAAATTTTCAAGCTCGGCGCGCTTGCGAGGCTCGTCAAAGAAACCTCCCAAGTTGGGTAACTTTCTCTTTTAATTCTTCGTATTTTGTTTGTAAATCAATTAATTCCATCTGCTTAATTTTTAACGCAAAGTCGCAAAGACGCAAGGACGCAAGAACATTTTGGCAAAATTTATCTTTGCGATTCTGCGCCTTCGCGTCTCTGCCTTAAAATAAAACTAAAAATTATTAAAGCCAAGCTCGCAATCGAACAAAGCCACGCGAACCAATCGCCGTATCTGACGTAAAAAGTCTGCCCGCCGTCGGATTTTGCGACCGTCCAGACGCGCGATGCTTCCGTGTAAACGTCGGCCGCGTCCGAGACTTCGCCGCGCGCGTTGATGTAGGCGGTGATGCCGACGTTGGTCACGCGCACGAGCGGGCGGTTCGTCTCGACGGCGCGAAAGACGGAATTTGCCAGGTGCTGGCGCAAAACGGGCGTGTTGCCCAGATAACCGTCGTTTGTCATTTCAATCAGAAAATCCGCGCCGCGCGCCGCGTATTCTCTGGAAAGCGAGCCGAAATGCGATTCGAAACAAATCATCACGCCGCCTTTTGCGTCGCCGAACGGGATTAAATCAAATTCGTTTCCGAACGAAAAGCTGCCGACAAAGGCCGGAATCTCGCTCGCCAGAAAATCCGGCAAAGGCTGAAATTCGCCAAACGGCAGAAGGTGAATTTTATCATACTGCGCGATTTTTTCGCCGTTCGGATTGACCAGCACGGCCGAATTGAAATTGCGCTTCGCCTTTTCGTCCGGCTCGGCGGCGTTAAAAAGCACGTAGGCGTTGTTTCTCGCCGCAAACGCGGCTAAAAAAGCGCGAAACTCCGCGTCTTCGGTGTAAAGAAAAATCATCGGCGATTCGGGAAAGATGACGATTTTCGGGCTTTCCCGAAATTTTGTCCTGACCGCTTCGCGGTAAAACGATTTTTCAGCTTCCGAAATGTCCGGCTGGTCGTAAATTTCATTTATAAATTTGTCGGCATTCGCTCCAAAAGCGCTTTCGGCAAGCTGCGTGTGCCGTTCGCGCAGCCGCATCCAGTCTTCGTAGCCGATGCCGCTCATCGGCACGTTCGGCTGAACGGCGATGACGAAAGCGCTGTTTTCCGCGATTTTGAAAGGCTTTGAAGAATAATTCAACGGCCCGAATTTTAAAGCGGCCATCGGAAAAAATCCGAGACACAGCGCCAGACAATACATCAAAGCGACTTTCGGGCTGACGCCGCCACTCGCGTCGATTTCCTTTATTTTTTCGCGAATCGTTTTATTAAAAAAGACAATCCAGCCGAAAATTACAAAGAAAATGACGATTATCAACGAAGCGTGCTTTGATTTTTCGAGAAAGCGCAGACGGCTTCTGAAAAAAAATAAAAATAAGGATTGAAGCAGGACGACATAAAACCCGACCAGATAAACTCCGCCGACGCTCGCGAATCTGACCGCGCCGGCAAACGCCTGCGAATATCCTATTTCGTTCCAGTTGTTTCCGGTCACGGAAAACCTCAGAAACTCGGTCGCCGTCCAGAGAAACGGCGCGCAAAGAAACGCAAAGCTGCCGAATCTTTTGAGCAGAACGGAAAAAATTGCCGCGAACAGGGCCGGAAAAAATCCGGCGGCCAGAGCGACGCCAAACATTAAAACGTAAGCCAGAGCCGGCGGAAACGCCGCGTAGGTAATCGGCGCGTAGGTCAGCCACCAGCACGAGCCGAAAAAAAAGAAAGTCCCAAAAATCCAGCCCGAGAAAAACGCCTTTCGCCAGAATTCTTTTTCGCGTTCGACGGCCAGAAAAAGCGGAATGAGCGCGAACCAAGCGAGATAGGAAAACTCAAAATCGGGAAAAGATAAAATCAGCAAAACCGCCGAAAGCAAAGCCAGAAGCGCGTTTGAGATTGACGGGAAAATATTTTTGAGTGAAGAGATTTTCATTTTTGTTTAGTTTAGCAAAAAATCTCTGCGAGGCTGAATAATGAATTAAATGCAGAATCACGCGCGCCGACAAGGTGAGGAAAAATGGAAAATGGAAAATAAAATAGGTTTTATATTTTCCATTGCTAAACCGCCCTTTTCCAGCCCGATAAATCTTTTTGAATCAATCAATTCAAATTGACCGTTCAAAATGACTGACACGCGCAAAAATTGTCACACGCATTGTGACAGATTTTGTTAATTCGCCAAAAAAGCTCCGGTTATCTGTCAGTTTGAACCTATTTGCCCGCAATTGTTTATATAAATTAAATCAAAATGAACGAAACGCCTGATTTTGTTGATAAATACGATTTAAAAGTAGGTGAGCCCGGTTATTTCTAACCGGGCTCATATTCGGAAGGACAACTGAAGGAACGCTCGGAAGGTGGTCAAGCGCAATGGCAAATCGCGCTCGGAGAAGAGTTGGCGGCGGGGTCTCGATGAACTTCATCAAGCTAGCCGCTTCCTCTATTGCACTTAGCGTGCCAGAAGGGAATCAAATTCAAAATTGGACATTTCAAATTTGATTTTTGTTGTCAAAGCACCGTGTTTACGGCACTTTAATCAAAACAAAACTTTTTTCAAAGAAGGTAACTTTGCCGCTTTCAGCTTTCGCTTTTCACCCGGAAGTTACACTATTTGGTAGAACATCTCTCAACCTGACGCTGGAGGGCGGCGACTTCCTGATTTTCGGCGTCGACCGCTGCCGCCGAAGCCGCATAAGTTTTCGCCTGCGAGCAGTCGCCTTTCTGGATATAAATCTTTCCTAGCGCAATGTGCGCGTCAAGCAGGCGATTGTCCCAAAACAGCGCGGTTTTCAAGCTGCTGACCGATTGTTCCAAATCTCCGCGCCGAAGGTGAATCATTCCGAGAAGCAGATAAGCCTGCGCGCTCATCGGCTCGCTGACCAGAATTTTTCTGAGGACGGTCATCGCCTCGTCGTCGTTTCCGCTTTTGTAAAGCGCCTGCGCCTGCGCGAGCAGCGCGTCGGTTTCGCTGAGCGGCGTCTGCGTCGGCGTCGCCTGTTTCTTTATCAAAACGACGCTGACAAAATCTTTTCGCGCGGGCTGCTCGACGCGTAAATTTATGCCGTCGAGCTTTCCGGTCTGCCAATCGGTCGCAAGCCGCGCGTAGCGATTGTTGTCGGACAAAAATCTGCGCGCCTGGTTGTCAAAATCGGCGGCCGACGCATCGCTCGTTTTTTCGAGCGCCTTCGCCAGCAGAAAATAAGCTTCGCCGTCGCGTGAATTGTTCGCCAGCACGGGACGAAGCTGTTTGGCGGCCTCGGTGTAATTGTTGTTTAAAAACAGTGCGAAACCGTAGTTAAAACGCGCCGCCGACTCATCGGCAGATGAATCCGCCGCCTTTTTCAAATAATCGATTCCTTCCTGCATCAGCGCGTCGGATTTGCCTTTGTTTTTCTTTTCCGCGCGCGAAGCCTGAACGGCGATTGCGCCGAGCGTGTTATAAACGCTCGTCAATTTCAAATCGTCGGCGAGCGGCCGGAGAACGGCGAGAGCCTGCTCGTAATTTTCCTGCTGCCAGTGAATCAAACCGGTATAAAACGCGGCCTCCGCGTATTGCGCGCTTTCCTGCGGCACGCGCGAAAAATAATCGACAGCTTCGGGAAATTTCTTTTGATTCAAATAAAAATGTCCGAGTTCGAGCGCCGCGTCGGCGTAAGTTCCGCCTTTTGTCTTATCGTCTTCGGCGTAAATCCGCATCGCGTTTTTCAGGAAATTCTCGCGGCTCTGCGTGTCTGCTTCGGGCGTCAGAAGGCCTTTGATATAAGCTTCGAAAGCGCGCGCCGGAACTTTGTTGGCCGCTTCGATAAGCTGATTTTGCGGCGTCGCGAGCGCCGATTTAAAGAGCTGATAAAGAATTACGTAAGCAATCTGTCCCTGAATCGTTTGCAGATTTCCGAGCGCGTCGCTGACGTTGACGTCGCGCGTGATGCGCTTGCCGTCGTATTCTTCGCTCAAAAATCTTCCTTCGTTGACGCGTATAATCTTCGTCGTCACGGTCACGACCGCCGCCGTGTCGCCCTGCGCGGGCGCGATGCTGTATTTACCGGCAATCAGCAGCGACGCTTTTCCTTCACGCGCTAATTTCAAGGAAGTTGCCAGACTCGGCAAAATCGTCAAAGGGACGCGCAGGCGCTGCTGAATAATTTTGCGCTCCTGATTGGTGACGACGTTCAGGCCCGGCGCTTTCAATAAATCCGAAAGCGCGTCGGCGAAGCTTTCGCCGACCCAGTTAAATTCCGGCTTGCTCGAAGTATTTTCAAACGGCAAAACCATCACCGTGTCGGAATTCTGCGTCGTCTGCGCAGCGGCCGAGACAGCCGCGAGCGCGAACAAAATAATTGCGAATAAAAACTTTTTCAGCATTTTTTTCCTTTATAAAATAAAAAATTCGCTCATATGAAAGCGAATGGGTTTAAAGGGTTTGATGCGGTAAATTGTAAAAAAGATGGTATCCGGTACGGGATTTGAACCCGTGTTGCCGCCGTGAAAGGGCGGTGTCCTAGACCCCTAGACGAACCGGACACAAACGAAGCGGCTCGCGATGAAACTCTCAAAAAACCGCTTATAAAAATCTTTCTATCTCAAACAACCAGAATCCTCGAATAAAAACGAATGATTAGAATAACGCACCGCTTTTTTTATTGTCAAACGCGCTTCGGGGAAATCTCGCCGCAAAATTATCGCTTCCGGTAACTAGAAAATTGTTTATCTATCATTCAAAATAAGTAAAACAATGAGCGAACAAAAACCGAAACGAGTATTTTTGATTGATACGATGTCGCATATTTTCCGCGCGTTTTTTGCACCGATGGGCGCGCGGCAGGAGCCTTTAAGAAACAGCAAAGGACAGGTGACGCAGGCCGTTTTCGTCTTTACGAATATGCTCCGCAAGCTTTTGAAAGACGAAAATCCCGAATACATCGCCGCCATTTTCGACTCGGCCGCGCCGACCTTTCGCCACGACAATTTCGCCGCCTACAAAGCAAATCGCGGCGATATGCCGACCGATTTGTCGGCGCAGATGCCTTATATCATAAAGGTTTGCGAAGCGTTCAGTATTCCGATTTTGAAAATGGACGGTTTTGAAGCCGACGACATTATCGGAACGCTGGCGATGGAAGTCGAAAAAAAAGGAATGCAGGCGGTCATCGTTTCCAACGACAAGGATTTGTGCCAGCTCGTCCGCGACCCGAACATCATCTGTATGCGACAAAATTCGCAGAACGTGAAAAGAAAAGTTGCCGTTCCGCCCATCGAATGGTGCGACGAAGCATGGGTCGAAAATAAATTCGGCGTTCCGCCGTCGAAGATTATCGATTTGCTCGGTTTGATGGGCGATTCGATTGACAATATTCCCGGCGCGCCCGGAATCGGCGAAAAAGGCGCGACGAAAATCATCCAGCAATTCGGCTCGGCCGAAGAAGCGATGCGTCGCGCCGAAGAAGTGACGCACAAAACTTACCGCGAAAGCCTGCTCAACAATCAGGATATTATTCGCCAATCGGTCGAGCTGGCGACGGTTCATCTATCGGTTCCGGTGAGCCTCGACTTGGAAGCGCTGAAAGCGCACGAGCCGAATCGAAAACTGGCTTACGCGCTTTTCCGCGAGCTCGAATTTACCGCTCTGACCAGAGAATTTGCCGATTACGCGCCGCTTTTTGACGGCGTCGGCGCGCCCATTGTCGAGATTGAAAGGCGCTATCACATCATCAAAAAAGGCGAAGATTTGGATAAATTGATTCGTCGGCTCTGGGAAACCGAGCACTGGAGCTTTCAGGTTGACGATACGAATTCGCCGCCGAAAGCTGATTCCTACGCTAAAAGTGCGCCGCTCGGAGTGGCGATTTCGACCGGCGCGGGCGCAAGCTACTATATCGATTTGGAAAATTTTTCCGACGGCAAAGACGCGGCCGTAGCGCAGCTCAGAGATATTTTATCAAACGGTTTTCTCGAAAAAGTGACGCACGACTACAAATGCAATCTGGCGGTTTTGAAAAAGCTCGACATCGAGCCCGAAGCGGTCGAAGACGACACGATGCTCGCCGCTTACCTTTTGGATTCGAGCCGTTCGAGCTACGGCGTACAGCTTCTCGCTTTTCAATTTCTCGGCATCGACGCTGCTTCGGACGTTCCCGAAGGCTGGACGGAAAATCAATATCGAACGGCCGAGCGCGCCGATTTTGTTTTTCAGCTCGCGCCCTTACTGCGCAAAAAAATTCTGGAAGACGGGCTCGAACAGATTTACACGGAAATCGAATTGCCGCTCGTCCCTTTGCTGTATCGCATCGAAGTCGCCGGAATGAAGGTCGACGTCGATGTTTTGAAGGCTTTTTCCGATTACGTCTCGACCGAGCTCGACGCTCTGCGCGAAAAGATTTTCGCCATTTCCGGACGCGAATTCAACATCGGCTCGCCCAAACAGGTCGGCGAAATTCTCGAAGAATTAAACATCGCGACCGGCAAAAAAACCGCCACCGGGCAGGTTTCGACCGGCAAGGATATTTTGCTCGAGTTGGCTGAAAAATACGAAATCGCGCAGTTGATTATCGATTATCGCGAGCTCGACAAATTAAAAGCGACCTACGCCGACGCTTTGCCGAAATTGATTGACGAAGACGGCCGCATTCACGGAAATTTGAATCAAACCGTGGCGACGACCGGGCGTTTGAGCTCGACCGACCCGAATCTGCAAAATATCCCGATTCGCACCGAGCTCGGCCAGCAAATTCGCCGCGCGTTTATTCCCGAATCGGGAAACAAATTGATTTCCGCCGATTATTCGCAATTAGAGCTAAGGCTTCTCGCCCACATCACGCGCGACGAGCGGATGCTCGACGCGTTTCAAAACAACGAAGACATTCACGCGCAGACGGCAAAATTGGTGTTCGGCGCAAAGACTCCGGCCGAGCTAAAAATCGCGCGCCGCAACGCAAAAATCACAAATTTTGCGATTGCCTACGCCGTCGAAGCATACGGTTTGTCGCAGCGCGTCGGCATCTCGCGCGTCGAAGCGAAAAAGGTTATCGAAGATTATTACGAAACCTACAAAGGCGTCAAAAAATTTATGGACGAAACGCCGGAAGTCGCGCGCGAAAAGGGCTACGTTTCCTCGATTTTCGGCCGCCGCCGCTATCTGCCGTCGATAAACGACCGCAATTATTCGATTCGACTGCGCGCCGAGCGCGAAGCCATCAATATGCCGATTCAGGGAACGGCCTCGGACATCGTCAAAATCTCGATGCTCAAAGTCGATGAAGCTCTGCGCCGCGAAGACTTAAAAACGCAGATGATTATGCAGGTGCATGACGAGCTGCTTTTTGAAGCGCCCGACGCGGAAGTCGAAAAAGCGACGGAAATCATCCGGCGCGAGATGGAGCGAGCCGTCGAGATTGACGTGCCGCTGCTCGTCGAAATCGGCGCGGGCGAAAATTGGATGAACGCGAAATAAACGATAAACCGGTAAATGTTTAATTTCGGGCAACACAACAGCCAAATTCGGATTCTAAACAACTTCCGGGCATTTTTATCGACCTTAAATAGGCAGTTTGCCGGAAATTTATTTACTAAAATCTTCAAAAAACGTATAATCGGCGACATAGAATTTTGCCCGAACTCAACAATTTATCAAATTTCAAAGGTAAAGATTATGATTTCATTGATTAAAAAATTTCACTCAAAAAGTATTCAATTATTAGTATTGTTTGCTCTTGCGACGTTTCTGCAAACGACGGCTTTCGGCGCAGGCCAGGTCGATACGAGCTTTGTCTCGTCCGTTTTCGTCGCGCCGCAGGGAACGGTTAATCAAACAGTCGTCCAGCCCGACGGGAAAATCATCATCGCCGGCGATTTTAATGTGGCCGGAAAATACGCCCGGACGGACATAACGCGTTTGAACGCTGACGGAACAGTAGATTTGACATTCAATGAAGTGCCAATCGTCGCCAACACTTCGGGCAACTCGTATATCACAAAACTGGCGCTGCAATCTGACGGAAAAATACTGGTCGGCGGCGAATTCGGCATTGCCGGGTTCGGCAGTTTCGGTTTAATCCGGCTCAATCCGGACGGCTCGTTCGATGCGGATTTCCTCAACCGGGGCGGATTGAATAGCCTGTACCACCTCTTTGATTTTGCCATTTCGCCGGACGATAAAATCATTTATTCGGGAAGCAAAAGTGGTGCCGGCCTGGTTATCGGCCGGTTAAATGCCGACGGGAATTTGGTCGCGGAAACGGCCAATTCGGTTTATAAACTCGCTCTCCAGCCGGACGGAAAAATAGTCGCCTACGGCAACAATTTCAGTATCTTCAGGCTTAATTCGGACTTCTCGGCAGATAATACGTTTCAATCATCTCCTATCAGCTACAGCGTTCTCGATATCGTCATTCAGGCGGACGGAAAAATACTTATCGGCGGCGCGTTGAGCGCGGTCAATAATTTTCCGATAAACCGCATCGCACGCCTGAACGCCGATGGAACGATTGACTCGTCGTTTAATATCGGAACCGACGGGCCGAACGATACGGTTAAAAAAATCATCGTTCTGGCTGACGGAAAAATTCTCATCGGCGGAGATTTCACGACCTTTAACGGTGCTCCGGCCCGCCGCGTCGCCCGACTTAATCCGGCCAACGGAAGTCTGGACACGTCGTTTAATTCGGGCATAGACATTTCAAATTTAATGGTCAACGATTTGGACGTGCAGCCGGACGGAAAATTGATTACCGCCAGCAATCCCCTGTTTCGCTTAAATCCGGACGGAACAATCGACGCTTCGTTTGTCTCGCCCGCGATTGGCGATTTCGGTAGCGCCTCGATTACCGTCGTGCAGCCCGACAATAAAATTCTCGTCGGCGGATATTTCACGATGGCGAATGAAAAAACAATCCGGCATTTGGCCAGATTTAACGCCGACGGTTCAATCGACAATACTTTTAACCAGACTTATCTGCCGCTTAGCGCAAACATTTTTGCGATTGCCGTGCAGCCCGACGGAAAGATTATCGCCGGCGGCGACGGATTCGGCGGCGCGGCGCGGTTCAATTCCGACGGCACGTTTGACAGACTCATCAGCACCGGCCAAATCGCCTACGACATAAAGATTCAGCCGGACGGCAAAATTCTGATTTCCGGGCTTGGTTACGTCAAAAGATTTAACGCCGACGCGACGGCGGATGCGACATTTACGACGGCAATCGCCAGCGCAAAAATTTATAAAATGGCGATTCAGCCGGACGGCAAAATTCTGATTGTCGGCAGTTTCACGCAAATTAACGGCATCAACCGCAGTCGCATCGCCCGTCTGAACGCCGACGGGACGCTCGACGCTTCGTTTAATCCGGTCGGCGGCGCAAATTCCGATGTTTACGACATCGCGCGGCAGACGGACGGAAAATTCCTCGTCGGCGGCGATTTTACGGGCGTCAATTTTGACACAACGAAAAAATATCTCGCCCGATTAAACCCGGACGGCTCGCTCGACACCGGCTTTACGTCAGCCCTCGCAACCACAAAAATAAGAGCCGTCAGAATCGAGCCGAGCGGAAAAATTCTCGTCGGCGGTCTTTCGGACGTCGTTAGCGCCAGCCAGCCGCCCGGAAAAATTGCCCGTCTGAATCCGGACGGCTCGCTCGACCCGACTTTTAACAACTCGATAAATATCGACCGGGTGGTCAACAGTATCGATTTGCAGACGGACAATAAAATTATTCTGGCCGGATTTTTCAGCCGCGTAAACGGCGTTTCAAATTTGGGCGTCGCACGTTTATTAAACAGCGCCGGCGGCGCAAAGCCGTTCGACTTTGACGGAGACGGTAAAACAGACATTTCAATCTTTCGCCCGTCAGCCGGAGAATGGTGGTATTTGAGAAGTTCAGACGGACAAAACCGCGCTTTTCAATTCGGTAGTTCGTCAGACAAATTAACGCCCGCAGATTTCACCGGAGACGGCAAAACAGATGTTGCTTTTTGGCGACCATCAACCGGCGAATGGTTTATTCTTCGTAGTGAAGATAACAGCTACTATTCGTTC
>DASWRI010000071.1:0-160126 GCA_036403235.1 Pyrinomonadaceae bacterium
AAATAACGAAATAATTGAGATGCGTGTTTAATGTTTAAATCGCCACCGCAATGCTTGCATTCGAAAAGCATTATAATTTTGTTATCTTTTTTAATTGCATAATCGACTTTTTCACCTTTTTTAATACCAACATCAGCAACAAATTCAGGTATAACTTCTGTCGGGTCGAATATGTCATAACCAAGAGCATTTATAAACGGCATAATTAAGGCGTTTTTAGTCGCTTCTTCGGTTTGTAAAAGGCTGCAAAGTTTTTCGGTTTTAATTGATAATGCTTGAAGCTGTTCGACAAAATTCATAATTATAATATTCCTTATTTTTAGGTTTTAAACTTTATTAGATACAATTATTTTTTAACCAAAGGGCTGCTGTGAAAGGCGACCGGCTGCCATTGGCCTTTGCGCTTTAAGAATGTGACGGTGTAGCGGAATTCTATTTTTACGTCCGGGCCGACGGCGACGACGTAGCGGGCGCGGGTGATGGCCGTCTTGCCGTAGAGGTCAACTTTCTGGTCGTAATCGGTGATGGTGAAATCGGCGGGATTTTTTTTGAGCGCGGCGATGTATTCGTCTTTCGTCACCACCTCGCCGTCCTGAAAAGTCAGGATAAGGTCGTCGGGCAGCATTTTGTCGAGCGCGTCGAAGTCGTGTTTGTTTGAGAAATTGTCCCAGTCGGTCATAAATTGAATTATTTTCCGGGCGTCGGCGTTTGTTTTTTCAAACGGCTTCGTCTGCTGTTTCTGGCTGAAAGCAATGGTCGTCGCGGCGATGATTAAAAGAGCGATGACGGATATTTTTTTCATAATTTAATTGTGCGGGCGGCAAATGCCCTCGTTTTTTATTTGAAAGACTGAAATTCGGATGTCGGGACTGTAAAAGCGAAATCTCATAGGAGCGATTTCTGACTAATATTTATTATTTCGCCTTACATTACTTTATTTCGATTCGGGTAGTCAAGAGTTTTTGTCGAAAGCTTTTGCAGACGCAGCTTCGTTTTTGCAAAAAGAAAAGCCCGCCTGACTTTTGACGGTCAAGCGAGCGTTTTCTCTGGTTGTGGCTGCGGACTAACTAACTAACTATCTAACTAAACTAACTAACTAACAGGTAACTAAATTCATAGCTACCGACTAACTAACGTATCTAACTAAGTAACTAACTAACTAACAAACAACCATCAACCATTGATAGATTAACAGAACCAGATTGCTCTTACAAGGCAAAATTTGATTATGTTTGAATGATTGAAATATTATCTTTTTACATCAACGAAATATAAAAAAGAGACGGCTTACAGAAACCGTCTCCTTTGTTTTCCCGCCCTTTTTTCGTTTTTATTTCTTCCCTTTTCGTTGTTACTGTTTCGCCGGACTTTGATAGCCTTTGCGGTTTGAAAGCTGCATCTTGCCGTTCCCGTTGCGGACGCTGACTTCTAATTTATGCCACTTGCCGTCAGATTCCGAAGGATAGAAGCCCAAAACGTATTGGTTTTCGACTTCGGTCAGAATTTTCGTGCAAATCGTGTAAAGATAAAGACGACTGTAAATCATTTTCTCAAACGATTTTCCGCCCGTCGTACGGCTTATCTCTTCGAGCGCGGCTTTGTTTAGCTCGCTCGTTTCATAGGCGTCGAGCGTGCGCCACTCCTGGCCGCGATAGATTTCCGTGTAGTTCCACGCCCGCTCGGCGGACTTGCTGAAATTGACGGTGTAAACCGGAAGATTGACGGCGCGCAGATGACGGCGCAAATCTTTTAAGCTGTTACTGCTCGCGCGGTCTTCGCCGTCGGTCAGAACGATTAAAATCTGTTTCGCATTCTTGTGCGCGCGCGTTTTTTCCGATGCCGCCGCAATGGCGTCATACAACGTATGCGGTTTGTTGATTTCGATATTTTTTGTGATTTGCTCGCTGGTCGGGACAAAATCGGTCGTCAAACTTCCCCGCTCGTTAAAAACGGTGACGAAGTAATCGTCCTTTTGTTTTAACTGCGCGGCAAAAAGTTTGAGCGCGTCGAGCACGTTTTGCGTCTGCTCACGGTTTGTCGGGTGCATATCGTAAACGATGCCGAAATAGATGGGCGCGTCCTCGGTCGAAAACTCCTCGATTTGCTGTTTTGTGCGGCCGTCGAGAACTTCAAAATCTTCGGGCTTTAAGTTTTTTACATATTCGCCGTTTTTGTCGGTCACCGAGACGTTCAGCGTGACGAGATTGGTCTCGACGCTGATTTCGTCGGCCTGCGCCGAAATGTTTATGGATGTCGTCGTTAATAAAATGATTGCTAATAAAAATAATTTGATATGTTTCATAAATACGCTCCTGCAGAATTCGGTTTTTTAACCTCTTCCGCTATTAACGCGGTAAAATAATAAAAAAAGGGTCAAAAACATAAAAAAAACCAGAGTTGATTTCTGAATTCACACTTTTTCAAATGTATCGGTTTCTAATATAAGTTTTGTTTGTAAAGATTTTATGTGGGGACAAAAGAGATTTGTAAAGATACGGTAAATCTATCGCAGATAATAAAATCAGCCGCAAATATATTTGGATTTTAGAACTTGGAGCTTTGAATGTTGAAAGAAGCAATCAAGGTCTAAGCTCATTCTACTTTTAGGTAACGGCGGTTCGCTGAGCTTCGCCGTGAATTTCCTGCAGGCTTCTGACGGTTATTTTCGACTGCGATTTTTTGGTCGCAATCGCCTCGATTAAAGCTTCCGCGCCGGTGATGGTGGTGACGCACGGAACGTTAAACTGCAAGGCGGCTTTGCGGATGGCCTGTTCGTCGTAATGCGAAGTTTTGCCGAGCGGCGTGTTGATGATAAGCGAGATTTCGCCCTGTTTGATGAGGTCGGCGATGTTCGGTCGGCCTTCGTTGACTTTGAAAACCGACTCGCACGTCAAGCCGACTTCCTTTAGACGCCTCGTCGTGCCGTAGGTCGCGATTAAATCAAATCCGAGTTTCGTCAGACGCCGCGCCAGGATTACGGCTTGCCCCTTGTCGGCGTCGTTGACCGAAATAAACGCTTTGCCCGCCATCGGCAAAACGAGTCCCGCGCCTTCCATCGCTTTGCCGTAGGCTTCGCCGAAGCTCGCGCCGACGCCCATCACTTCGCCCGTCGAATGCATTTCCGGGCCAAGAATCGGGTCGACGCCGGCGAATTTTTTGAACGGGAAAACCGGCGATTTGACGAAAATATTGGGAACCGACAAAGTCTCCGGCAAATCAAATTCCGCTAAAGTTTTAGCGCCCGCCATCACCAGCGCCGCGATTTTGGCGAGCGGCACGCCGGTCGCTTTGGCGACGAAAGGAACCGTTCGCGATGCGCGCGGGTTTACTTCGAGAACAAACACGCGGTCGTCTTTGACGGCGAATTGAATGTTCATCAAGCCGATGACGTTTAATGCTTTGGCCAGATTTTTTGTGTAATGCCTGATGGTTTCAAGATGTTCCGCAGCAATTTTCTGCGCGGGCAAAACGCTCGACGAATCGCCCGAATGAATTCCCGCTTCCTCGATGTGCTCCTGAATTCCGGCGATGACGCATGCGGTTTCGTCGGCTAAAGCATCGACGTCGATTTCGACCGCGCGCTCAAGAAATTTATCAATCAAAATCGGCTTTTCGGGCGAAGCGTCGACCGCCGTGCGCATATATTCGTCCAGACTCTGCTCGTCGTAAACAATCGCCATCGCGCGACCGCCGAGCACAAAAGACGGGCGCACTATAACCGGATAACCGATTTGTGCGGCGCATTCCTTTGCTTCTTCGGGCGAAGTCGCCGTCCCGTTTTCCGGCTGCGGAACATTTAATTTTTTCAAAAGCTCGCTGAAACGCTTGCGGTCTTCGGCCAAATCAATCGAATCGGGCGAAGTTCCGATTATCGGCACGCCCGCGTTGTGCAGTTTGTCCGATAAATTGAGCGGCGTCTGGCCGCCGAACTGGACGATGACGCCCGCCGGTTTTTCCGTTTCGACGATGTTCATCACGTCTTCAAACGTCAGAGGCTCGAAATAAAGCCGGTCGGAAGTGTCGTAATCGGTCGAAACGGTTTCGGGATTGCAGTTGACCATAATCGTCTCGAAATCGGCATCGCGCAAAGCAAAAGAAGCGTGGCAGCAGCAGTAATCAAACTCGATTCCCTGCCCGATGCGGTTCGGCCCCGAGCCGAGAATCATAATCTTTCGCCTATCGGTCGGCTCGGCTTCGGATTCTTCTTCAAACGTCGAATAAAGATACGGCGTGTGTGATTCGAATTCCGCTCCGCACGTGTCGACGCGTTTGTAAACCGGTACGATTCCGAGGCTTATGCGATGCGCGCGCGTTTCTTTTTCGGTCGAATTGGTCAGAAACGCGATGCGCCGGTCGGACAGCGCGAATTCCTTGGCGGTACGAATCGTCTCGGGCTCGACTTCATTGAGATTTCTGTTTTCGATGGCGTCCTGCAGATTCATCACCTCGACGAGCTGCTCCAGAAACCAGCGGTCGATTTTCGTCAGTCGCTGCACTTCTTCAATCGAGTATCCGTGCTGCAAAGCGTATGTGATGTAGGAAAATCTGTTTGAGTTCGGGCGCGCGAGCTTTCTTTGCAAAACGTTGTCGGGAACGTCCTTAAGACGCAGCGGCTTGACGGCTTCGAGCGAGCGCAAGCCTTTGAAAAGCGATTCTTTAAAAGTCCGGCCGATGGCCATCACCTCGCCGACCGATTTCATCTGCGTTCCGAGAACGTCTTCAGCTCCGGGAAATTTTTCGAACGCCCATTTCGGGATTTTCGTCACAACGTAATCGATTGTCGGCTCGAAGGACGCGGGCGTTTTCTTTGTAATGTCGTTCGGAATTTCGTCGAGCGTGTAGCCGACCGCAAGTTTCGCCGCGATTTTCGCAATCGGAAACCCGGTCGCTTTTGAAGCCAGCGCCGACGAGCGCGAAACGCGCGGGTTCATCTCGATAATGCGAACTTCGCCGTTTTCCGGGTTGACGGCAAACTGGATGTTCGAGCCGCCCGTTTCGACGCCGACTTTTCGGATGCAGGCGATGGACATATCGCGCAAACGCTGGTATTCGACGTCGGACAAAGTTTGCGCGGGCGCGACGGTTATCGAATCGCCCGTGTGAACGCCCATCGGGTCGAAATTTTCGATTGAGCAGATGATGACGACGTTATCGTTGAGGTCGCGCATCACTTCGAGCTCGAATTCCTTCCAGCCCAAAATCGATTCTTCGATTAAAATCTGCGAAATCGGCGACGCCGACAGACCGTTGCGGGCGATTTCTTCAAATTCCTCGGGGTTGTAGGCCGTTCCGCCGCCCGTTCCGCCGAGCGTAAAAGAAGGGCGAATAATCGCCGGATAACCGGTTTCATCGACGATTTTTTCGGCTTCTTCCCAGTTGTGCGCAAAACCGCCTTTCGCGCAGGGGATTCCGATTTCTTCCATCGCCGCCTTAAAAAGCTCGCGGTCTTCGCCGACTTTGATTGAATCGATATTTGCGCCGATAAGCTTGACGCCGAAACGGTCTAAAACTCCCTGCTCGTAAAGCTCGACCGATAAATTCAACCCCGTCTGGCCGCCGACCGTCGGCAACAGCGCGTCCGGCCTTTCCTTTTCGATAATGGCGGCGACCGTTTCGATGGTTAAAGGCTCGACGTAAGTTTTATCGGCGATTTCCGGGTCGGTCATAATCGTCGCCGGATTTGAATTGACGAGCACGACTTCGAAGCCTTCCTGCCGCAAAGCGCGGCACGCCTGCGTTCCCGAATAATCGAATTCGCAAGCCTGCCCGATGACGATTGGCCCGGAACCGATGATTAGGATTTTATGAATGTCTGTGCGTTTCGGCATATTCGAAATTTTGATTATACAAAAAAAACGCGGTCAATCTAACCGCGTTTTTGATTTTAGTTTTTTCTACCGACATCAGACAGTAATCGTCGTGCCGTCAAATTTGGTCAGGCTGAAGCCGTTAAAGGTTTCGTTGTAGCACGATTTACCGTCGCGCAAAATGCTGATGGCGACGGCTTCGCCCAAAAGCATCGATTCGGTTCCGTCCGAGCGCCAGTGAACTCCGGCGGTGTTGCGTCCGAGCGCGACGTTTGAAGCCATTTTGTTAAGCTCTCCGCCGACCGTTAAATTATCGCTTCCGGCGTACGAAAGTAAATTTTGTCCGGTCGAATCGGGCACGACCGGATTCGGAATAACGAAAGATTCGTTAAACCAGGCCTTTAAAATCGTCACGCACGCGCCCGCAACCGTTGCGTGCCCCGCGCCGTAGGACGGGTGCGTCGGCGAGCCTTCGGGAAAGGCCTGCGGCAGAAACGCGTTTCCGGCGGGAAGTTGCCCGCCGAGACGTGTCGCGGTCGTCACCGAGTTGACGATTTCCGAATGAACCGGATAATTTGCCCCGTGATAAGCCTTACGGTCAACCCGCTCGGCAAAAACTTCGGGTCTTAAACGACGGTGCATCGTCCATTTTTGATTCCAGACGGCTTTCAAAGCGCGCGTCGAAACTTCGCACAAAAGCGTGGCGATGTGCGGCCCGCCAAACGTCCCGAAGCCGATTTGCGTCACCGAATTTTTGTAAGGATTTCCGTTGTCAACCGGCACGCCAAGACCCGCAATAATCAGAAACGCCTGAAAATAAGCTTGAAACAAAACATCGACGTGCACCCACTGGCCGAGGTCGCGCCCGTTTCTCATATAGCGCGTCGTCGGGTCAAAAAGGTCGCCGCCGGCGGGCGTCTGACCGTTCTGCGCCGTCAGCCAGCTGTTAAAATCGGTCATATAATTCTGACCGCCGCCGCCGCCCGCCGGAAGAACCGTGCGGATTTTCTGGCTGATTTCGTTGGCGCCGAAAAAGCATTGCTGCAGAAAAAACTGCGAAAGATACGGGCCGGCTTTATCGCCCGACGTCAGACCGCGAAAAAGGACGCGCGGCGTGACCTGCCCGTTGGTGTCTTTGGCGCCTTTGAAATCCGTGCCGAAAAGCGTCAAATCGGCGGCGGCCGAAGCGGCAATCGCGTTTGTTTCATAATCGCTGTAGGGCACATCGCGCAGAAACGCCATCCAGTAATTTTCGGCAATTTCGGCCGCGATTTCACGACTGGCCAAAGCGGGCGGAGCCGGCTGAACAAAGCTAAAAGCGTCAGCGCCTTCCATATCAAAGGCGAGACCGCACTGCGGATTTGTCAGTTTTACCGTTCCGCCCATCGGAATCTGCTCAAACATCGCCGGGCTTCCGGTCGAAAGCGCGTTGACGAGTGCGTAATATGCAGTTAAATCGACCTCGCCGTTGGCCTGGTGCGGCAGGCCTTTCGAGAAGTTGCCGATTTTATTCGGATACAAGGTTTCGTCGCCGTTTGTCAGGCGCGGAAAATTTGACGTGTTCAGATAGTTGGCTTCGGCGGCGTTGATGCGTAATTGATAGCACGACCTTGCGCGTCGCGAATCAAAACCCGGAAGGCCGCGCGTTGTTTTTTGAGCCTGGGCTTTTGATTTCGGGTCGAGAAAAGGCACGATGGCGGCGACTGAGGCCGTGGTTATCGCGGCTTTGCCTAAATTGCCGAGAAATTTTCGACGGGTGGTTGCGGGTTCGGATAAGGGTTCGGTATTTATTTCAAGTTCTTTTTTCATAAATTTTCTCCGGGTTTGGTAGTGAATTGACGGCAAATTATAATCTTCCAAAAAATAAAAATTATGAGTTTCAGAAAATTATAAATCTTGCATCTCTATATAATGATGTGTTGAAATTTCCCGAAAAAATACAATTTTTTTGAAGTTATCAGCTTTTATCTAACGAAGCGTAGATTTGCAGTTGCAGATATTTGAACACGAAATCGTAAATTTGGCAAATATATTTGATTTCACTCGCCCGGAAAACCGACAAAAATCGGCTCGGTTTCAAGCCGAACGTCGAAAATATTTTTCACTTTCGCCTGAATTTCTTCTTTTAAAGCCAGAATTTCCCCGGCCGAAGCGCTGCCGAGATTTACGACGGCCAGCGTGTGTCTCGTCGAAAGGCCGGCGTTTCCCTTTTTGTAACCCTTTTGAAAACCGGAGTTTTCAATCAGCCACGCGGCCGGGACTTTTACGCTGCGGTCATCAACTTTGTAACCCGGCACGTTTTCGATTTTCGATTTTTGCGCTTTTTCCAAAATTTCGGCGAATTTTTCGTTTGAGACAATCGGATTTTTGAAAAACGAGCCGGCGCTTTTCGAATTCGGGTCGCGTTCGTCAATCACCATCGATTTTGCAGCACGAATTTCGATGATGACGCGCCGCGTTTCGGCCAAATCCGGCGCGTGCTCGCCGAAATATTTTTTCAAATCGGCGTAAACGATTTTCGGCGCGCCGCCCGAAGTTAATTCGTATGTCACGGCTAAAACGATGTAGCGATTTTTTTCCGACGTATTGAAAATGCTGGTGCGGTAAGCAAAATGACATTGAGAATTTGATAAATCGACGAAATTTTTTGTCTTCCGGTCAAAAACGCGGACGGACGCAATCGTCTCGGAGACTTCCTGCCCGTAGGCGCCGACGTTCTGGACGGGCGTTCCGCCGACAAAGCCCGGAATGCCGCTTAAACATTCGATTCCGGCGAGGTTTTCCGCGACGCAGAACCGGACGAATTCGTCCCAGTCTTCGCCCGCCTGCGCTGTTACGCGGATAATTTCGTTCGGCTGCTCAAAAGTTGAAATTCCTTTCAAAGCAATCTGCAAAACAAGCCCGTTAAAGCCCTCGTCGGCGATTAAAACATTGCTTCCGCCGCCGAGAATAAAAATATTCAAATCGTTTTCTTCGGCGAATCGAAGCGCGTCCGCGACATCGCTTTCGCTTTTCGCCTCGATAAAAAAACGCGCCGCGCCGCCGATTTTCAAGGTCGTTTTTTCGGCCAGAGAAACGTTTTCCTGAATTGTAAACCTTGATTTCATCAAACAAAAAAGAGTTCGGAATCAAGATTTTAACTGCTCGACGCCGAACTCTCAAATCTAATTATCGCGGAAGTTACTTTTTGACCGCACCGCCGCTGGCAGCTTCGAGCAAAACGGCCAAATCCCGGCGGCCGAGCTGCACAAGCGTCTGGTATTCCTTTTTCGCCTCTTTCATATTTTTGCGCTGGATTTCCGTTTCGCCGAGATTGAAATGACCGCTCGCAAAATTTTTGTCAATCTCGATGGTGCGCTTGAACTGTTTGGCGGCGTTGTCAAAATCGTTGTTTCTGCGATAAGCGATGCCGAGCTCGTTTATCGCCGGAATCCAGTCTTTGCGCAAATCGTCGGCGCGTTTCAGCGTTTCGATGGCGCTTTTGTATTCGCCCAAATCCGATTGCGTAATTCCGAGATTGAGATAAGTCGCCGGAAACTTCTGATTTATCTTGACGGCTTCGAGCAAGCTCGTTTTCGCTTTTTGCAGCTTGGCGTCAGCGTCCGCTTTTTTCTTGTCTTTGATGTCGTTCTGCGCCGAATTGTAATAAGCCCAGCCGAGATTTGTGTAATCGATGTAATCGCGGCTGAACGAGAGCGCCTTCGACAGATTTTCGATGGCCGTATTCCAGTAATTTTCTTTTCCGGGCTGCGTCGCGACCCGGCCGGCGGCAAATCCGTATTTACTGAAAAGCTCGGCATCGTTTGTGATAAAAGTCGTCGCCAAGCGGTATTGACCGATGGCGTCGTCGTAGCGTTTCTGCTCGAGATAAATCTGGGCTAAATTGGCGTAGGCTTCGCCCATATTGTTTTTCAGCTTGATGGTCTGCTTGTAAGCATTAATCGATTCGTCGTATTTTCCGTCGTTGTAAAAGGCGACGCCCAAATCAAACCACGCTTCGGTGTATTTCGGGTCAAGCCGGACGGCTTCGTTGTATTGAGCAATCGCTTCGGCGTCTTTTCCGGTTTTGCCGAGCGTTTCGCCGAGATAATAATGCGCTTCTGCCGAATTTGGGTCGAGTTCGACGGCGCGCCGGAAAGCCTTGACGGCTTCGTCCGTTTGATTTTGTTTATAGCGAACCAGACCTAAAAAAAGCTGCGTTTCGGCGTTGTCCGGGCTCGCGGCGAGCGCTTTCGTCAGATAATTGTCGGCTTCGGCGATTTCGCCTTTCTCGTAATACGAAACTCCGACCGGCGTGTAAAGCTCGGTCAAATCGGGGTCGAGCGCTAACGCTTTTTTGTAATTTACGATGGCGTTCTCGCTGTCATCGAGCGCGTCGAAGGACTCGCCCAAACCGGCAAACGCGCCCGCGTTTTTATCATTTAATTTTATCGCTTCGAGATAAAGCGATTTAGCCGCCGAAGGATTTTCCGCTTCGAGAAACGTGTCGGCCTTGCGTGTGTAAGCTTCGCTCAAACCGAGTTTTGCATTAGCGTTTTTGGCGTCGAGATTTGTGGCTTCGCGAAAAATATTGACTGCTTTGTCGATTTGATTTTGATTAAGATAATATTCGCCCGCGCCAGCAAAAATACGCGAGACTTCTTCTTTCGGCTTGGTGGAGAGTACGTTTCCGGCAATCGTGCTCGGATTGACTTCTTTGGATTTCGTGCGCTTCGGGTTGGTTTTCGCAACCGTCACGGTTTGTTTCTGAATTCTTTTGGTCGTCGCGATTTTTTGAACTTTAATCCGCTTAACGCTTGACGCGTTTTGAAAAGCCCTTTTCTTTTGCTCCTGTTTGATGCGAAACGTAAATCCGCCCGAAAGGTCGTCAGATGTAACGACGTCCTGCGCCTTGACAAAGATGCCGTTCAGCAAAAAACTCCAGATAACAAACAAACTAAAAACAATTCGGCCGACTCGATTTCTTTTTTGCATTTTTAACTCCCCAGTTTTTCTTTTATTCTACCCGACATTTTCTCTGCGGCAAGCCGCTTTTATGATGCTTTCGCCTTAAATTGACGTTTGCAAAATAAAAATTTTGCTCTTTCGGACAAAAGCGGCTTGACCCGTTGAAGAATCAAACCGCCTACTTAAGTCAAATCAGCACAAGACTACGGAACAAAAGCATTTTCGGCCGGAACGTCGCTTCCGACGCCGAATTGCTGAGCGGTAAAGCCCGCCGTCGTCTTCTGTTGATACCAGGTTCCCGTGCTCGGACGGAAAACAGCGATATCGGCTCGTCCGTCGCCGTCATAATCAGCCGGAACGGGTTTATCTTCGGCAGTTCCGAACTGGAAGATGGTAAACGAACCGTTCGAGCTGTTGATAATGTACCAGACACCGGTCGATGGGCGATAAACGGCAAAGTCTGTCTTTCCGTCACCGTCGAAATCCGCCGGCGCAGGAATGTCCGTCGAAATTCCCCACTGAACGGCTTTTTGTGAATTATCGACGCTCGACAGATACCACCAGTTTCCGTTTGACGGGCGGAAGATTGCCAAATCGGATTTACCGTCGCCGTCAAAGTCTCCCGTCACCGGTTTGTCTCCCGCAAGCCCGAAAACGATATTCGAAGTCGTTCCGGTCGAGCCGAATCGATACCAGACGTTATTCGAAGGCCTGAAAACGACGTAATCGGCTTTTCCGTCGCCGTCAAAATCCGCCGGTCGCGGAATATCACCGGCCGCGCCCCAGTGAACTGATTTTTGGATGCCGTCCGTGGAAGACAGATACCACCAGTCGCCCGACGATGCGCGATAAATGGCGATGTCGGTTTTGCCGTCGCCGTCGTAATCGGCCGGTGCGACCGTATCGTTGGCGATGCCGAAAGTCTGTTCCGAAACGGTCGAGTTGCCGCTTAAAAATTCATACCAGCGATTGGTCGAGGGCCGGAAGACCGATATATCCGCTCGTCCGTCGCCGTCGAAGTCGAATAAAGTGCGCAGAGGCGCCGTGATATTTAACAAACGCGCGACGGTTACTTTCGAAACATTGCTGATTTCGGTAAATTCTCCGCCGACCAGAATTTTGTTATCGGCCTGCAGGCTGATATCCAAAACGGTCAAAGTCGCGCTGGCGCTAAACGTCAAATCGAGCGAGCCGTTTGAGTTGAGCCTTGTAATTCGGCTTCGGGCAAAACCGCCGACCTGCGAAAACGCGCCGCCGATTAATATTTTACCGCTCGGCTCGACTTTGACGGCGTTAATATTGGCGTCAACCGTCTGGACAAACCCGGTGTCGAGGCTTCCGTCGGAATTTAATCGTCCGATGCGGACGTGATTGTTGCTGCCGTTTAATGCGGTAAATATACCGCCGATGACGACTTTTCCGTCCGCCTGCAAATCAAAATCGTAAACGCTGTTGTTCGCGCCGCCCGGAGGGTTGAACGAAGTATCGAGCGAGCCGTCCGTATTCAGACGCGCGATTCGGCCGCGAATGGTCGTTCCAAGCTGCGTGAAATTTCCGCCGATGAGAATTTTTCCGTCCGGCTGCTGGAGAACTTTATAAACTTCCGCGTCCATCGCCGGCGGATTAAAGGTCGTATCGGTCGAGCCGTTTGCATTGAGCCGCACGACCTTTCGCCCGCCGATCTGCTGGTCGTTGTTAAAGGTGATGAGACCGCCGACTAAAATCTGATTGTTCGGCAAAACCTGAATGTCGTAAACTATCGAAGAAGCGTGCAGGTTCGTCACAAAAGTCGTGTCCTGCGAGCCGTCAGAATTCAATCTTTTCAAAACTATTCCCTGACCCGCGCCGACTATCACTTTTCCGTCAGGCTGCGGCGCAACAGCGTAAATAGTTTGATTTATCAAACTATTAAAATACGGAACGAATCCGGTATCGAGCGTTCCGTCGGCGTTGAACCGCGCCAGAGAATTACGCGCGACGCCGTTGGCCAGCGGAAACTCGCCGGAAACGAGAATTTTGCCGTCCGCCTGCTGAACTATTTTTCGGACGCGCGACTGTCTGCCGACTTTGACGACAAAGCTCGAATCGCCCGAACCGTCCGCATTAAATCGAAAGACGGGATCCAAAGTGTTTGTCGCGCTGACTACTTCCCGGGCAACCAGAATTTGCCCGTTGCTCATAATATCGACATCTCTGTAAATGAGGCCGGAGTTTCCCGGCGCGAACGATGTGTCGAGCGTTCCGTCGGCATTCAATTTTGCCAGACTCGGGCGATTGACGCCGTTAAACTGGGTGAAGCTTCCGACGATAAAGATTTTACCGTCCGGAGCAATCGCAACATCAAAAATCGTGCCGTTTGCGCCGATATTGTTTGTGTTGAAAGTCAAATCGACCGAGCCGTCGTTGTTCAGACGCGCGAGGCTTCCGGCCGAAAAACCGTTGATGGATGAAAAATTGCCGCCGATGAGAATTTTCCCGTCAGATTGAACCACCAGCCGGTCGATGAATGAGCCGAACTGCCCGCCGGACGGGACATTCGGAAATGTCGCGTCGATTGCTCCGTCCGGGTTATGGCGCTCGACCGATACATCGCTAATCAGGATTTTTTCGTCAGGCTGGACGACTGAATCTCTCACCTGGCCGCCGCTGGTTTGATATTGAAAACCCGGAATGGAATTTCCGTTCGCGTCGAGTTTTATCACATTACTGCTGCCGCTGCCGGTCAGCGTTCCGGACGCGACGATTGAATCGTTCGGACGGACGTTTATTCTCGTAACTTCCGGCAGATTGTTCTGATTAGGATTGACAAAAAAATTATTAAAAGACGTGTCCAAAGAGCCGTTTGAATTGAGTCTGATTAGAGAAACGTAAGCCGAGCCGAGCACGCCGAACTTTCCGCCGACCAGAATTTTTCCGTTCGATTGAAGCGAAATCGTTCTGACCGTTCCGCCCAAAGTCGGGTTCGCTGAATTGTCGAACAAATCCGGCGGGTCAAACGACGTATCGACCGAGCCGTCCGCATTGAGGCGCGCCAGACCGTGTCTCGCGATGCCCTGGACGACGGTAAAGTTACCGCCGATGAGAATTTTGCCGTCGGGCTGAGCGACAACTGTGTTTACGCGGTTCACGCCCTGGTATTGATAATTTTCAGTGGATGCGTTAAAGGTCGGGTCGACATCGCCCGACGCGGCCAAAACCGAGAAAGCTGAAAACAGCAATAAAACGGCAATCTGCGCGATAAATGAAAGTTTTCCAGTCGAATTCATTTTTTTCTCCCTATTTCCCCTAAAATAGTTCCGGTTTGTCCAGAGTTTGAATAATTAATGATTAAAATTCACACGGTTTTTATGAAGCATTATATTCCTAAATATTGATAATGTAAATGTTTTCGCGTTTTAGAAAAAAAAGCGATTCGACTAAATTTCAAGTCGAATCGCTTTTAGTTACGGATAATTTAAAAGTTTTTAAGGAACAAAGGCATTTTCGGTCGGAGTATCGGTCGAGACACCGAACTGCAGAGCCGTAAATCCTTCACTCGATTTCATCAGATACCAAATTCCGCTCGAAGGACGGAAAACGGCAATGTCGGCGCGCCCGTCGCCGTCGTAATCGGCCGGAATGGGTTTATCTTCAGAGATTCCGAAATTCAAAATCGTCGACGTTAAAGTTCCGCTGTTGTAGATATACCATGTTCCCGTTGACGGGCGATAAACGGCAAAGTCGGTTTTTCCGTCCGCGTCGTAATCGGCCGGCGCGGGAATGTCGGTCGATATTCCCCAGTGAGTCGCGCGCTGCACGTTATCGACGCTCGACTGCCACCACCAATCGCCGGTCGATGGCCTGAAAATTGCTTTGTCAGCTTTGCCGTCGCCGTCGAAATCTCCCGTTACAGGCTTGTCGCCCGCAAGACCAAAATTTTGAATAGATGCGCCCGAACTCGAACCGTAGCGATGCCAGAACGAATCGGAAGGCCGGAAAAATATATAATCCGCTTTGCCGTCGCCATCGAAATCAGACGGTCGTGGAACGTCGCCCGATTGTCCCCAATGCGCGAATACCTGCGCCGAATTTACCGATGACAGATACCACCAATCACCCGATGAAGGACGGAAAATAGCAAAGTCCGTTTTTCCGTCGCCGTCGTAGTCGGCCGGAACAGGAACGTCACCCGCAATCGCAAACACTTGCTGCGTCACCGCGCCGTCCGAACTGCGCAGAACATACCATTTATTTTCCGACGGACGGAATACCGAGATATCCGCCCGGCCGTCGCCGTCGTAATCAAACTGCGTTCGCAGTACCGACGGCGGATTCAAAAGTCTGACTAAACCGATTTTGGAAATATTGTTTATTTTCGTGAAATCGCCGCCCAAAAGAATTTTATTGTCAGCCTGAAGCTTTATTTTCCGAACGATGCCGTCGGCGCCCGGAACGGCGTTCAAAGTCGTGTCGAGCGAGCCGTTCGAATTCAAACGCGCGTAATTGTTCCGGGCTATTCCGTTGACCGAAGTCAGCGGGCCGCCAATTAATATTTTACCGTCGGGCTGGATTTTTACGGTATATAAACCGGCAAAAAGCAGCGGGTTGGAAGATACGCCGATAACCGAGCTGAAAGACGCGTCCAAACTTCCGTCCGAATTGAGCCGCGCGATATATTGCTTGGTCGGGTTGTTGTTCATAAAGGTAAAGCGACCGACCGCGATGACCTTTCCGTCCGGCTGCAAATCGACTCCGAGAACCGGAGCATTGGCGCCAATCTGCGTATTGAATGACGTATCCAGCGAGCCGTCGGCGTTCAGACGCGCGATATAGTTGCGCGGCGTCGAGGCGATTTGCGTGAAATCGCCGCCGATGATGATTTTTCCGTCCGGCTGAATAACCGCGCTGAAAATCGTGCCGTTTATCGTGGGCGGATTAAACGCCGGGTCGTCCGCCCCGTTCAGCAGCATCTTGTAATATCCGTTGACCAGAATCTTGTCGTCCGGATAAACCTTTATATCGTTAACTGCAAAAGATGTGGAATTTACCGGACTCATCGGAGTAAAGCTCGTATCTCTCGTTCCATTCGGATTAAGGCGATACAATCCGGTTAATCCGACTAAAATTTTTCCGTCCGACTGCAGACCGAGAGCAGTGCTTACAAAAATATTGCCGACAAAAGGCGACGTAAAACTGGTGTCGAGGCTTCCGTCAAGATTCAAACGCGCAATATTGTTCCGCGTTACGCCGAGTACGGTGTTGAAACCTCCGGCAATAATTAGTTTTCCGTCGGGCTGTTGAATTACGTCTCTGACGCCGCCGATGGTGCCGAGTCGCGGCTGGTTGAGAGACAAATCGTAGCTGCCGTCCGGGTTGATTCGGTTAATATTCTGATAGCCGCCGATAAAGATTTGCCCGCTGGAGAGCGGAGTGATGGTTCTGACTTCATACGACGGCGCGGTCGTCGTAAATGACGCGTCGAGCGAGCCGTCGGCGTTGAGTCTGGCGATTTTGTTTCGCGGAACTCCGTTATAATTTGCAAAATTTCCGGCGATTAAAATCTTTCCGCTGGCGTCGAACGCCATATCGTTGACGATGCCGTCGGCGCCGAGATTGTTTGAATTAAAGTTTGTGTCGAAAGAGCCGTCGCTGTTTACCTGCGAGACTCTCCATTGCTGAAAACCGTTGACGGTCGTAAAATTGCCGCCGATGATGATTTTCCCGTCGGCCCTCACCAGAATTTTTTCGATTCCGCCGCTCGCCACCGTCGGAAACGTGTTGTCGACCGAGCCGTTGACGTTGACGCGAAACATATTCAAATCGGATACGAGAATTTTTCCGTCGGGCTGAACCGCCAGGTCGCGCAGCGTTCCGCCGAAATTGACAAAATGAAAACTTGTATCGACTGCGCCGGTCGCGCCGTCCAGACGTATTACCTGCTGAGACGAATAGTTTTCACCGCTATAACTAAAATTACCGCCGACGATGATAGCGCCGTTTGCTTGAATTTCGATGTCGGTAACCAGATTGCCTTGACTGTTCAGCGTGCTGAAATGACTCGAATGGTCAAAAAATGTCGTGTCGAGCGAGCCGTCCGGATTGAGGCGGACAATATTTTTATAAGTGGAATTGACCACCGTAAACTGTCCGCCGACTAAAATTTTCCCGTCCGCCTGCAATTTCACCGCATAAACGGTTCCGCCGAAAGAATTCTGAACGGTGTCCTGAAAATCGGGCGCGCGAAACGTCGGGTCGAGCGTACCGTCGGCGTTCAAACGGACGATTCCCTGTCTGGCCGTTTCATTGGCGACGGCAAACGCGCCGCCGACAATTATTTTTCCGTCCGGCTGGACGACGGCGTCGTTCATAAAACCGGCGCAGCAGGCGTAGGCCGCCGTGTGAAAGCCCGGGTCAACGTCGCCGGGCGCGGCTTCTATGGCCGAAACAAAAATCAGAATAATTAAAATAAAATGCGCCGCTTTTACAAAAGTTTTTGCAGTAATCATCGTTCTCTCTCCCGGCTTTTTAAGAAAATTTCGGTTTTCTCAAATACCGAACAGTCAATAATTTGGGAAATTTCAGGAATTAATACGATGAATTATAGCCTCGAATCGCAGTTGTGTAAATGATTTTTTGGATTATTCACTTCATTTACACCGGGCTTGCTATCTTTTTATTTGTCCTATAAATTAAATTCTTACCAACAACTCTTTGTCTGTAGCCCGTTGTCAGTTGTCCGTCGCCGGTTGAATTTCGGCCATCAAAGCCGAGCAAATTTCGAGTTTAATTCGGCCGACGAACAATTCAAATAAACAAAACACAGCGGGCGACGGGCGACGGGCAGCGGACTAATTTTTATAAAAAAGGAGATTTTGCCGAAAATGAAAGCATTCGAAACAGAAAACATTCGCAATCTGGCTGTCATTGGACACGGCGACGCGGGTAAAACGCAGCTCGTCTCATCTTTGCTCCACGTTGCGGGCACGACGCATCGCTGGGGAAAAGTCGACGAGGGAACGACCGTTACCGATTACGACGAGGACTCGATTGAGAGAAAAGTTTCGCTCAACAACAACTTTGCGCATCTCGAATACAAAGACACGAAAATAAATTTAATCGACACGCCCGGTTACGCCGCGTTCGTTTCGCACGCGCGCCCGGCCCTGCGCGTCGCCGACTGCGCGCTGGTCGTCGTCGACGGCGTCAACGGCATCGAAGTGCAGACGGAAAAAACCTGGTCTTACGCGAATGAATTTCTTCTGCCGCGTTTTATGGTCATCAATAAGATGGAAAAGGAACGCGCCGATTTCGGTCACGCGCTCGACACGGCGGCGCAGTCGTTTGCGCGCTCAATCGTGCCGTTTACGCTGCCGATTGGACAGGAAGCGGACTTTCGCGGCGTCGTCGACGTCGTGCATCAAAAAGCTTACGAATTCGACGAGAACGGAAAAGCGAAGGAAATTCCGATTCCCGAAGAAGGAAAAGGCGTTTTTGAAGCGTCGCGCGAGCGTCTGATTGAAATCGTCGCCGAATCGGATGATGCGCTGATGGAAAAATACTTTGAAAACGGCACTCTCGAAGAAGAAGACATCTACCCGAATCTCGCGAAAGCCATCGCGGGCAGCAAATTGTGTCCGGTTTACGCGGTTTCGTCGTTTAATCTCGTCGGTTTGCAGATTTTGCTCGACCACATCGTCGAATTTGCGCCGAACCCGGCGACGCACGAAGCCGAATACGGCTACGCCAACCCGGAAGGCGCGGGCGACCGACTGACGCGCAAATATTCAAACAGCGAACCGTTTTCCGCCTATGTTTTCAGGACGATTGCCGACCCGTTTGCGGGCAGAATCAACGTCATGAAGGTCATTTCCGGCAAAGTTTCATCTGACGCGACCGTTTATAATTCGAGCCGCGACTCGATGGAGCGGCTCGGCGCGCTGCATTTGATTCAAGGCAAAACTCTGGATAAAGTCGATTCGGCCCAGACGGGCGATATCATCGCCGTCGTCAAATTAAAAGAAACGCAGACCGGCGACTCGCTCTCCGATAAGGCAAACGCGATTTGTTATCCGTCGATTCAATACCCGGAAGCGGCCATCGCCTTCGCCATCGAGCCGAAATCACGCGCCGACGAAGAAAAAATCAGCCAGGCGCTGCACAAAATTCTGGAAGAAGACCCTTCTCTGCATTTCGACCGCGACGCCCAGACGAAAGAATTTATCCTTTCCGGCTCGGGACAGCTTCATATCGAAACGGTAGTCGATAAATTAAACAACCGATATCACGTCGAAGTCGCTCTGCATCCGCCGAAAGTTCCGTATAAGGAAACCATTACCGGAACGGTCGAAGTTCAGGGACGTCACAAGAAACAATCGGGCGGTCGCGGCCAGTTCGGCGACTGCAAATGTATCTTCGAACCGCTTGAACGCGGCGCTGGATTCGAATTTGTCGACAAAATCTTCGGCGGTTCGATTCCTCAGAACTTCCGTCCGGCGGTCGAAAAAGGAATTATCGAAGCCGCGCAGGGCGGAGCGGTCGCCGGTTATCCTTTGGTCGATTTTCGCGTTACTTTAATCGACGGCAGCTATCATTCGGTCGACTCTGACGAGCACTCTTTCCGCGCCGCCGGGCGAAAAGCCTACCGCAACGCGATTGAAAAAGCGCGCCCGACGCTTTTAGAGCCGATTATGGACGTCGAAGTTTTCTGCCCGCAGGAAGTTTCCGGCGACATTATGGGCGATTTGAACTCCCGCCGCGGCCGGGTGCAGGGCATGGACATGCGCGGCAAACAACAGGTCATCAAAGCGCAGGTTCCCTTGTCGGAAATGCTCGATTACCAATCGAAATTAAACTCGATAACGCAGGCGCGCGGCAGCTACCACATGCAGTTTTCGCACTACGACCCGCTGCCCGTCAACCTCGCCGGAAAAGTAATCGACGAAGCCGTCGCCGCCGGACGCGTCCGCGCGCACGAAGACGATGAATAACTGAAAACTGAAAACTGAAAACTGAAAATGGAAAATGATTTTATGCCGGATTGCACTTATCATTTTCCATTTTCATTTATTCATTATTTATTAATTATAATTTCTCCTTTCAAAGGAACGGCGCATCTTAAATCTGTCGCGGCCTTCCACATCGAATCAAATAATTGATTCCGTTCCCAGAAAAAATTTTGTTTAGTGTCTCTTCCGAATTCTTTCATCTTATTTAACAGAATAATCTTTTTTTCGTCATCGCTTATATTCTTGATTAGCGTGGAAAAAATGTATCTTTTAACTACATAATTTTCATTTACGTCTTCTAATAAGCGGAAAAGCTCTTCATTTATTTCTTCGACTAATTCTTTTTTTCTTTCCAGAGCAAATAATATGTGTATACGCAGGGTCACGCGATAACTTTCATCGAAAAGAATTTCTTTAAATATCTCAAATGTTTCATTATCTATATTTTTTTGCATCGCGAATGCATAAATAATTCCTTCACAAAATTCCGTTTTTTGAAATTGCGTTCTCAAGACGGATTTGAAGAAGCTGAGTATTTCCGAATCCAGCTCTTTCTGGTTTCCTAAAAATATTGCCGCGTTTCTTCTGATGTAATTTGGTTCGTTTTCATCTCCTAAAATGCTTCTGACTAACTGGATTGTTTTAAAGTCTTTCGTTTTTTGTTTATCAAAGATTAATAAAACCGCTATGCGAACATATTCGTGATTTTTATTATCTCGGGCAAAGTCTCTTAATCGGTTGATTATTGCTTCATTTAAGTATTCCTGACTAATCAGCGCCTCTGCTATTTTTTCCTGAACATCTCTTATGTCATTATTTGAAGCACTTGAATCAAAATATTTTCTTTTTTCAAAATAATCATCTTTCGAAACGGTCAAAATATCTACCATTCTGTCTATAATGTTCGTATTAAGTTGAGATTGCGCTCCCAGAACGTCCGCCGCCTTTCTGCGAACGGATTCATCTTCTACGTCGTATTCTAATATTCGAGTAATTTCATCTATTCTTTCGGCTTTAAGATTTGATTGACCTTGTAAGGCGGCTAATAAATTTTGATACGCGCTTTTTTGATAAATATCTTTTTTCTGAATTTCGAATAATTCGGTTATTATTTCTTCTGAAAAATTTAATTGAAAGCCTAAAGCTACCGATATACTCCAGCGAAAAGTTCTATCAATTTCAAAATCTTCCAGAACTTTGATAAGTCTGGCAGCAATCAGAGAGCTGTCGGCTTTTAAGAGGCTTAATGTGTGCGAAATCGTCTTTAAATATTCGCCGGATGGATATTCAGAGGCTAAAGACAATTCAATTTCATTTAAAAGGTATGTTATAAAAATATGTTTCCACGCTTTTATCGCCGGTAAAAAACCTTCTTTGACTATATAATCGGGCGGTTCCAGGTAATATTTCCAGGTTCTTTCAATCAATGATTTTATAAAATCCTCATCCAAGCTTTTTTCGGCTTCCTTAGCTGCCAGTATTGCCAGGAGAAAAGGACGAAATAAGACGTCGCCTTCGCCGATTTCACCGTTGACCTCTAAAAGAGCTTTAATATAATCTTTGGCTTTGTCTTTAGATAAAATTCCGCCTAACAGAGTTAAAATTTCCTGCCAATTCGGATTGAAAAGTATTTTCTCCCGAAAAACGAACTCCTTTTGATTATCCATTTTGGCAATACAGGACGCGGCTAAATATTCCTGAAAGGTTAAATGCAGAAAAAGATATTCGGGATTTTCACCCTTAACGGCTTTTTTGATAATTCCGTCTTTTTCCAATCGATTTTTCCATTCAATAACTTTAGCTTCGGCGGAAAAATCCTCAGGGGAAATGTTTAAAGTTTCACATAAAATTTCAGTAAAAGAAGTTTCGGCAAATTGTTCCTGTTTTTTTTCAAATAGTTTAAATGCCAGCTTTTCTAAAAATTTCAATCTGAAAATCAACTCTTCGTCGCTGATTGATTTTCTCTCATTTTCCTTTTTCCAATCGCGCAAAAGACCTACCAGACATTTCTTATAAATTTCACTTCGCGTTTCGGGAAATGTTTCTTTAACATCGAGCTCAACAAAAAGTTTACATAAAAGCGACAACATCAAAGGAATCTGAGCTAAACCCGCCGTTTGAGGCTGATTATCCAAAAACTCCTGAAATATTTTCTCTTTAATTTTATTGTCGTTAAACCAAACTTTTGTAAAGCGTTTGATTTGCTCGTCCTTAAACGGCAAAAGCTCTAATTCTTTGGCATCCTTAATATTTAAGCTGTCGTAACCGACAATTCTCGAAGTCAGATAAAGCGAAATTTTTGGTTTGTCGCTGGAAAAATCTTCTATTTTTTTCCTGAGTTTTTCTTTCCCGATTCCATATTGCGGATTTTCGGGAACTTCGTCTAAAGCGTCAAGTAAAATAACTACATTTTCTTCCGCTTTAATTCGTTTCTGAACGTATTTTTCAAAAGATTTTGAAAAGGGGTCGCTTTCTCCGCAAATTTTTGTCAATTCGCTAAAAGTTTGCGTAAGAATTTTATCGGCGGAAGCCTTTTCAGCAACGCTTGAAAGCCTTAATTTAATAGGCAAAACTACATCTTTTAGTGAAATTTCACTGTTTTCCAATTTTCTTTTGGAATTCAGAGCGATTCTTCGCGCCTCATAGCTTAGAAGCCAGGTTTTTCCAAAACCCGGGTCGCCTAAAAAAATTGCCCGTTTGAATTCATTTGCTACGTTTTCATCCCAATCTATAATGCGAACTTGCGCTCCCTGCGACTGTTCCATATCCAAGCCGATTGTCAGGTGATATTTATGCGCCGTCTTATCTTCTTCAAATGAGGAAATACCTCTTAGTTTGTTTTGTTCCTCGATTTTCGCTTTAATTTCGTCCCAGGATTTTTTTTCAGTGACCGAAACTCTTTGTCGAATTTCATCAAATGGCGTGTTTCCGTCGTTTCCCTGTTTCAGATGTTGGGGAAAATAAGTTTTTATGTCCACCGCTTCTTTTGCGACTCTATGCAAATAAGCTATAACTTCTTTTTTGAGTTCGGGCGAATTAAAATCGGCTTTCGGAAACAAAGAGTCTTGTAGTTTAGCGGCATGTTCCCCTAATTTATCAAGTTTCTTGTCTTGTTTATTGACTTTTTCCGCTAATTTATCAAGTTTTTTGTCTTGTTTATTGAATTTTTCCGCAACGAAAAATTCGAAGGTGGTTTTGAAAGATTCACTAAACTTTTCGTTATTTTTTATTTGAACGAGAAAATCGTTTTGTAAATTTTCGGTCAGAGCGATTTTTATTTCATCTTTTAGAGATTGGAAAGTTTTTTCGTCCGCTTCATCTCTCCATTTTGTTAATGTTTTCTGTAAAATATCCCAAAGACGCTCTATGTTTTCATTTTGACCTGTAATAGTTTCAAAATTTTTCAGTTCGTTTGAAAAATCGGTAGAATCGTTTTTGGGAAATATCTCATAAAATCTGATTGACGTTTCTCCTTTCTGCGCTTCTTTAAAGTTATCTCGAAATTTTTTGAGTAATTCGACTTCTATTTTTAGCCGGGAATCTTCAAATTCTTTTTCTTTAATAATTTTATTGAGTCTTTCTTCCCAGACCTTGCATAAAAGAGAGGCTAAAGAATAATCAATTTCAAATGATTTACCCCAGTTAAACTTTTGTTTGAGAAAACCTTTAATTCCGCTTTCGGATTCGACAAGAGTTTTACCGCTTTCTTCGCCGAACTCGTGGAAAATTTTCTTAATTTGTTCTTTACCTAATTCGCTAATGTGGTCGCCAAGTAAAGAACCGATATAGAGGCCTATCGGCCCAAATAATTGTCCGAAAATAAAACCTGCCAAGGCTTTTGAGAAAATTTTCTTCGATTCGGCTTTCAATTTTATTTTTTCCTTAAAGAAAGTAGTAAATTAAATAGTCTCTTGCGAACATATTTAACTTTTTTATTGCTTTTATTGTCAAGATTTATTTAATAATCGAGTTTTTGTTTTGTTACAGGTGGGTAGGGTATAACTTTTTTGCAGGAAAATATATTTCTCTAATAATTTAAGCGGTTTCTTTTTTCATTAAAGAGGCATCTTTTTTTGTTCGGGAAGCCGTTGGAACGATTTTGTATGCATACGGAATAAAAAAGTATGCATACTTTTTTGTTCGGGTGGCATATTTTTTTATTTTGGAGGTTACTTTTTTTATTTTAGTGGCTTCTTTTTTTATTCGGGTGGCGTCTTTTTTCTCTCGGGTAGCATACTTTTTTAGTTTGGAGGCATACTTTTTTGTTCGGGTGGCTTCTTTTTTTATTTTGGAAGCCATTTTATTTATTTTAGTGGCTTACTTTTTCGTTCGGGAGGCTTCTTTTGATTTAAAATATGCATACTTTTTTGTTTGGGAAATGGGTTTTGTTTTGGAGTAATGATATTTTCTTTAAAAATATTTCATTTTACCCGGCAAAAACTTTTTTTACCTGCGTCTGGATGTTACGTGAAAATCTTTATTGGCGAGATGCTGTAAAGCGGAAGCAGTTCCGTTTCACGAAATCTATTAAAAAGGAGCATATATTACTATGTCTAGGACATTTTACCCCGCTAATAATGCGGAATTTTTAATTTGGCTGGATAATTTCATCAAGGTCGCTTCTGCGAACAAGGCCGAGCTCGATTTATCGGACGAGAAAATTAACGAGCTGAAGGCTTTGCAGACTTTGTTCAATAATCAGCTCAACGACCAGCAGGCGAAAAAGGAGGCTTCGTCGGCGGCGACCATTCTGGTGGGCGCTTCGAGAAAAGATTGGAACATCGAAGTCGGTTCTTTGAACGCTATGTTTAAGGCGAATAAGAATGTTACGGCTCATTTGCTCGAATCTATGGGTTTGCACGCCCACGGCGACTCGGCGATTTCGAGCGTTCCGGTCGCGCCGGTCGATTTAGTCGTTTCGGGTTCTTCAAACGGGACGAACAATCTCAAATTCGGCGGCGGCGGGAACGTTTCGCGGACGAATTATATCATCGAGGCGAAAACGGGCGATGCGAACACGTATTCGTTTGTCGCCGTGACCACCAAAACGCGCTACGAGCATAAAAATCAAACGCCCGGCCTACGCGTTTTCTACCGCGTCAAGGCAGCGCGCAACGATTCGGAAAGCTCGTATTCAAACGAAGCGGTGATTTATAATTAATTTGAAAATGAGTTGTCGGGTAAATTCGTTTTGTTCAACGGGAGCGCGGGCGGCTTGTCCGCAATCAACGCGAAAGCGTTCGTAAAATGATTAATAAAATTCAATCCGGAGTTTTATCAAACATATTTAGCGCGTGAGGACGCGTTTTGCGGGCGAGTCGTCGGCGCTCCCGGTTAAGCATTTTAATTACCGGCAATGCAGGGTTTTCGCTATACGAAAAAATTTTCTTGACATAAAAATTGTTTGGGAGTATTTTTCTATCGGGAATCCATTGTTTTTTCGATTCATTCATTTATCACTCCTTTAGGAAACAAGCGGCGGGGCGGAATGCTTCCGGCGCTTTTTTTGTTTGATTCTCTGGTAGAATATGTGTTTTGCCGCGTTTGAAAATCGACGATTTTCGAGGCGGAAAAGCATTTTCGGGCGGCGAAATGTCGATTTTAACGGTTTTTTGTTAAATACTATTGCTATGAACAGAATTTTTACATCCCTTATTATTTTTTGCGCGCTCTGGTTTGCGGCCTGCGGCTCTAAACAAAGCGAAACGGTTAATACAAATCAATCAAACGTCAATACATCGTCGGTTGAAGGCGTCGGGAACAAGTTTTTTTCGATTGAATTTAAGACCGACCCCGCGCCGATTAGAGCGGGCGAGAAAACAAAGTTGATTTTCACGCTCAAAAGCGACAAGGACGAGATAATAAAGGATTTGCAGATTGTTCACGAAAAGCCGATGCATCTTTTGATTGTCTCCGACGATTTGGAAGAGTTTTCGCACGAGCACCCGGAGCTGCAGCCGGACGGAAGTTATGCGGCTAATTTTGCTTTTCCGAACGGCGGCGGCTACCGGCTGTTCCTCGATTTTACACCGTTTGGCGCGGAACAGGTCGTGAAAGATTTTCCCGTCGCCGTTTCCGGCGCTCCGCGCGCGCAGAAGGAATTAAAGGCGGACGAAGTTTTTGAAAAAACAATCGGGGATTTGCGCTTTGTGATGAAGCCTTCGGCCGATTTGATTGCTAACCGCGATTTAATGCTCGAATACCAGGTTTTTGACGCGAAAACGGACGCTCCCGTCACGGATTTGGAAAATTATCTCGGCGCGAAGGCGCATTTTGTCGTCATCAGCGAGGATTTGGAAGAATTTGTACACGCGCACCCGATGTCGGACGAAAATGTAAAAAGCGAGGAGCACACGCACGAACAGTCGGACGGCAAAATGAACGGCATGGAAGGAATGTCAATCGTTTCGGCGCACATTTCGTTTCCGAAACCGGCCATTTACAAGGTTTGGGCGCAGTTTAAGCGCGCCGGAAAAGTGATAAACGTTCCATTTACGCTCGACGTCAAACAGGGCGAGCCGGAAAAACGTCTGGAAAAGGTGGAAATTCCGAAAGGAGCTTTTAAAATCGTCGTCAGTAAAGACGGCTTTACGCCCGAAGAAGTGACTTTTCAAAAAGGACAACCGTTAAAGCTCGCTTTTTATCGCATCGACGAGGAAAATTGCGCCAACGAAATCGTTTTTAAAAGCCTCAATATAAAGAAAAGCCTCCCGCTCGGCGAAGTGGTTTTAATCGATATCCCGACAAATAAGACCGGCGAGATAAATTTCGCCTGCGGGATGAATATGTATAAAGGAAAGGTCGTGATTGAATAGTTTTTTTCGAAATTTTATGAACGACGAGAAATTAGAAATCGAATATAAGGTCGATTACAGGGCGTTTCGCCGAATCTGGCTCGACTGGTTTAAAACGAGCCTGCCGAATATACTCGCTTTCTGGGGAGTGACGATTCTGGGAAGCCTTTTAGTACTTTATTTTCTCAAAGACAAAACGTTCGGAACATTGCTGGCGTCTGTATTCGTTTCCATTCCCTTATTGCTGATAATTCTCGGCTATCAGAATTTCATGAAATCCGCGAAGAATAGTTTTTCGATGTTGTCCGAAACAGAAAAAATCGTCCGTCTGTCATTTGAAAGCAATTCGGACAGCTTCGAAAGCCGCAACGGGAAAAATTACAGCCGGATAGCGTGGGAATCGATTAAGAGCGTTACCGAATTAGACGAGTTTTTTGCTTTCGCTCGTCCGGCGGGCGTCTTTTATATTCCGAAAGAAGCTTTCCGGGACGAATCGGAAATAAGATTTCTCCGTTTTCTGATTTCGGTTAACGTTAAAAAGGACGTGAAATTATTAGAAAAGAATCCGAATTAAGTTAGTGTTTCAGCTAAATTTGAAACGGTAGAATTTTTTCGACAAAAATATTGTATGAATAAAATTGCATTGGCAATTCACGGCGGCGCGGGAACGATTTTGAAGTCCTTGATGACCGGCGAGCTCGAACGCGAATACCGCGACGGTCTGGAATCGGCGCTGAAAACCGGCTGGAATATTTTACAGAAAGGCGGAAACGCGCTCGATGCGGTCGAAGCGGCGGTCGTCGAGCTGGAAAACTTCCCGCTTTTTAACGCCGGACGCGGCTCGGTTTTTACGCACGACGGCAAAAACGAAATGGACGCCTGCCTGATGAACGGCGAAACGCTTCGCGCCGGCGCGGTCGCCTTTGTCCGCCACGTTAAAAATCCGATTCGTCTGGCGCGGCTCGTGATGGAAAAAACGCCGCACGTTTTGCTCGCCGGCGAAGGCGCAAACGAATTCGCGCAGGAAATGAACGTCGAGTTTGAGGCGGACGATTATTTTTTCACCGACGTTCGTTATCAACAATTATTACAGGCGCGCGAAAAGCATCAAGTCCAGCTCGACCACACGATTGACGAGCCGGAAATAATCGAAAATGAACACGAAACCGCGAAATCCCTCGGAACGGTCGGCGCGGTCGCCTGCGATAAAAACGGGAATCTGGCGGCGGCGACTTCGACCGGCGGCATGACCAACAAAAAATTCGGGCGCGTCGGCGACACGCCGATTGTCGGTCTCGGAACATACGCCGACAACAAAACGTGCGCCGTTTCATGCACCGGGCACGGGGAATTTTTTATGCTCGGCGTCACCGCTTACGACGTCGCGGCGCGAATGAAATATAAAAATTTGAATTTGACGGAAGCCGCCGCCGAAAGCATCAAGTATCTAACCGAAATCGATGGCGAAGGCGGCCTGATTGCCGTCGATGCGCTCGGAAACGTGACTCTGCCATTTAACTCGGAAGGAATGTATCGCGGATTTATAAAACCGGACGGCGAAGTAAAAATCGAAATTTACAAATAATGTGGGAACGATGGCTTGTCCTTCAACCGAAGCATCTGCAAAGACTCTAAAAGATTAGCCGCGAATTACACGGATTACACAAATATTCATTGTTTTTGTTCGTGTTATTAGTGTAATTCGCGGCTAACTTCTTTTTGTTTTTTCGCTCGTGCTCATCGGGGCGGGCAAGCCGTCGCTCCTACAACTTTAATTCTCAATCGGCGTCACGCTGTCGCGAAATTCTTTGACGAATTCGATGTCGTCGCGCACGCGGTCGCCCAGAGTGACGACGAGCTCGCCTTTGCGGGCGGTTTTCAGCGCGTGCTGAATCGCGTCGCGGCTTTCGGGGACGATTTTAACCGAAACGTCTTTTCCGCTTTCCTTGATGCCTTCCTGCAAAAGCTGGTACATATTCTGCTCGCCGCGCCCGCGTAAATAATCGCCGCGCCTGATGATTATGCGTTCAAAATTTTCGCCGCAGAGCTTGCCCATTTCGCGCAAATCGTCGTCGCGCCGGTCGCCCGTTCCGTTCAGAATTACGCTGTGATGTTTGTGCGGAAGCTTTTTGATAAATCTTAAAAGCGCCGTCAAGCCCGCCGGATTGTGCGCGTAATCGATTAAAACCGTGAAATTGCCGATTTCGATAAAGTTCAGGCGTCCCGGCGTCTGCGCCGTTCCGGCCGTGAAGGTCGAAAGCCCGGTGCGTATGTCCTCGATGGAAACGCCGTGGACGAAGCACGCGAGCGTCGCCGCCAGCGCGTTTTGAATCATAAACCCGGCGCGCCCGCCGAACGTCACCGGCACGTTTGTCACCTTTTCGACGCGAACTTTCCATTTGCCTTTTAAAAGCGTGATAAACCCGTTTTCGTAAACGCAGCAGATACCGCCTTTGGACGCGTGTTTTTTGATGTTTTCGTTGTTTTCGTCCATCGAAAAATAGACGCATTCGCCGTCAACCCATTTCCGCATCCAGAAAACGTTTTCGTCCTCAGCGTTCAGCACGGCGAAACCGTTTTTTCCGACCGAGCGCGGCACGACCGATTTGACGCGTGCCAAATCCTCCAAAGTATTTATGTCCTTTAATCCGAGATGGTCGGCGGCAATGTTAGTGACGACCGCAACGTCGCAGAAATCGTAACCGAGGCCCGAACGAATAATTCCGCCGCGCGCCGTCTCGAGAACGGCGACCTGCACCGAAGGGTCTTTCAAAACGAGCTGCGCCGAAACCGGCCCGGTATTGTCGCCCGAGATAATCTGTTGATTTTGAATATAAGTTCCATCGGTCGTGGTAAATCCGACGGTCAGGCCGCTTCCTTTCAAAATGTGCGCGATAACCCGCGTAACGGTCGTTTTTCCATTTGTTCCGGTGATGGCGAAAATCGGAACGCGCGACGGCAGCCCGGGCGGAAAAAGCATATTGACGACGTGCTCGGCGACGTTGCGGGCAATTCCCTCGCTCGGCGCAAGGTGCATTCGAAAGCCCGGCGCGGCGTTGACTTCGATAATTCCGCCGCCGTTTTCGCTCAGCGGCTCGGAGACGTTCGGCGCGATGATGTCGATTCCGGCGACGTCGAGGCCGATGATTTTGGCGATGCGCTCAAACAAAAAGACGTTTTCCGGATGAAGCTCGTCCGTTCGGTCAATCGCCGTTCCGCCGGTCGAAATATTCGCCGTCGTCTTCAGATGAAGCATCTCGTCTTTCGGCAGAACGGTTTCGGGCGTGTAGCCTTTCGCTTTCAAAAGCCTGAGCGTCTGGCCGTCGACGTCAATCTGCGTCAGAACGTTTTCGTGTCCGTAGCCGCGCCGCGAATCTTTGTTAATTTCGTCAATCAACTGCTGAATCGTCTGTTTCCCGTCGCCGATGACGTTTGCCGGGGTTCGTTCGGCGACGGCGATGAGTTTTTTGTTGACGCACAAAGCGCGAAAATCGTTGCCGACGAGCATTTTTTCGACGATGACGTCTTTTGAATATTCCTTGGCTTTGTGAAACGCCGTCAAAGCGTCTTCCATGTGCTCGATTCCGACGGTCGCGCCTTTGCCGTGATTTCCGTCGAGCGGCTTGATGACGACCGGAAAACCGACGCGATTGACGGTATCTTCGAGCTCGTCTTCATTTCGAATGCTGAACCCGCGCGGAACGGGAATTCCCATCTCGCCGAGCAGTTTTTTGGTAGCGTTTTTGTCGCCTGCAATCTCGACCGCAATCATATTCGTCTGGCCGGTGACGGTCGCCTGAATTCTCTGCTGGTGAACGCCGTAACCGAGCTGTACGAGCGATTGCTCGTTGAGACGAATATAGGGAATCCCGCGCGACGAAGCTTCTTCGACAATTGAGCCGGTCGAAGGCCCGAAACGAACTTCTTCGCGAATCTCGCGCATTCTCTGCACGTCTGCGGCGATGCTTTTTCTGACTTCTTCGATTGGCGCATCTTCGGCCAAATCGAGAAAAAGACGAACGGCGGCGCGCGCGGCAAAACGCCCGACCTGTTCTTCCATATAGCTGAAAACGATGTTGTAAATTCCCTCTTCGTCCGTTTCGCGCGTGCGGCCGTAGCCGACGTCCATGCCCGCAAGCGTCTGCAGCTCAAGCGCAAAATGCTCGACGACGTGGCCGCCCCAGGTGCCTTCTTTGACGCGGCGCAAAAATCCGCCTTCTTCCTGATAACTGCATCCGTGCGCGATGAGCGACGGCAGCACTTCCTGCATTCGCTCGTAAAAATTCTTGATTTTATTGGTCGGCTTGTGCTCGTAATCTTCGATATCGAGCCGCATAATAATCAGCTGTTTCCAGTAACCGCTCCAATAATTAGGTCCGCGTAATGTTCTGATTTCGAGAATTTTCATAAATATTAATTTTATTCGACAATTATTAATTGTTCCGTCAGGTCGCAAACAAAAACAATCAACAAAAAGCCGCTCGCAAATTTATTCGATGTCGGGCAATAAAAACTCGTTCGGCGGCTGAAGCGGGTGGCGCGCGAAATAGTCGTAGACGAGACTGTCGCCCAAGATGTGAAGCTGGACGCCGCAGACGCTGAACGCTTGATAATCGGCGACTTCGGCAATCTCGTTGTAGGTTATCTGCGAGCCGTCGACAATCGTCACCGTTCCTTCGCCGAAAACTTCCAGAACGCCTTTGTTGTCCATGATAATCGCCGTATTTTCGTCAATCCCGATGCCGAGATTATACGGGTTGAAGGAAACGGCCGTAATCAGCCGGCTGATGCGCCCGCGCTCGGTAAAATGCTGGTCGATGATGACGTTTTTTAAGAAACCGAGGCCGGGCGAAAGCCGCACGGAATTTTTTTGCGGGTGCGGCGTCGATTCGCCGCGGACAATCATCGACTGCGACATTCCGGCCGCGCCGGCGCTCGTTCCGGCGACGACGATATCGGTTTCGCCGACCAGATGACGCAGTTTTTGCGCAAATTTTGTTCCGCCTAAAATCGAAACGAGCCGCATCTGGTCGCCGCCCGTGATAAAAACGCCTTTAACGCCGTCGAGCAGCGTGTCGGGGTCGGCCTGAAAAACGTCCTGCCGCGAAGTCGCGCGCAGCACGCGCGGATTGGCGACGCCCAGATTGCGAAACGCCTGCACATAAACGTCGGCCGCAAACTCGGGAAAATCCGACGCCACCGGCACGATTAAAATCTCCGACTGCTCGCCGCCCGCCAGCTGCAGAAATTTCTTTAAGATTCGCCGCTCGTTGTATTTGTCCTCCGCGCCGCCGATGATGAGCAGATGACCGCCGATAACTTCCCTGTGTTCTCGATTATCCATTTGAAATTAACGGTAAATGGTAAGTGCTAAGTGGTAAGTGAAAATTTCTTTTTACTTACCACTAACCACTTACCGCTTAGCACTTTCCTTGTATGTTAAGTTATTGCAAATCGTGCCCTAGCGTCAAGATTGCGCGGAAAATATTTTTTTCGCCGGCATTTTCTTGTCGCCGCCGCGAAATCGTGTTATAAAAAGCCGCAATCGATATTGCGGTCTTCGCCCGTTCTCGCACAAAATTTTGGAAAAGAGGTGTTTATGAAAGAAAAGGAAGCTGAGCTGACGAAATCAGAAGAATGGTTTCGCGACCGTCTGAACGATTATATCGAATACGGTATCGGCGCATTTACGATTTTCGCCGGCTGGCTTTTATCGAGCGAAAGCATTATTTCGCTCGAAGCGAGTGCCGACGCCGACAAAAAAGAAGCGGCGATTCTGCTGGCCGTCATTCTGCCGATTCTGTGGGTAATCTGGTACACGGTTTTGCTGAAAACTCACTCGAAATGCCCGTCACATCCGACCGTCATCGAGCGCCGATTTTTGCATCTTTACGCCATCGGTCTCGGAATCGCGCTGTTTGTATTGTGGTTTATGGTCGCCGACGTTTACCTGGCACTCCGCTGGTAGCAACTTAGATTACGAATTTCAAATTACGAATAAAAGAACGCCCACTTTTCAATTCGTAATTCGTAATTCTCTCAAAATCGCTTCCGCCGCGCGTTTTGACGCGCCGCCGTGACCGAGCGTGTCGGCGGCGTTTTTCAGTCGTTCGCGCATCGATTTGTTTGCTTCGGGTTCGAGCAGGCGAAAAAGCTCGGCCGCCAGAGTTTCTTTTGTAAAATCGTTTTGAATCAGCTCTTTTGCGAGCCGCGCGCGCGCAATCAGATTTATCAGGCCGAAATGCTCGACGTTTATCAAAGGCCGGAGAAGCTTGTAGTTGAGCGCCGAAGTTTTATAAACAATTGCCATCGGAGTTCCGATAATCGCCGTTTCGAGCGTCGCCGTTCCGCTCGTGACGGCCGCCGCGTCCGACGCGTTTAAGGCTTCGTGCGTTTCGTTTTGAACAATCCGTAAAGTTTCCGGTCGTTTTTGTTTTGCTCTTTCGATTATCGATTCAATTTCCGAAAGTTTTCGATTTTTGGCGGCTGCGATGACAAATTGCAGCTCCGCGTTTTTCTCCGACATGAGCGCGGCGGTTTCGAGCAGAACGGGCAAAACGCGCGCGATTTCCTTGCCGCGGCTTCCGGCTAAAAGGGCGATAATCGGTTTTTGCGCATCGAGCTCGTGTTTCGCGCAAAATTCTTTTTTTGAAAGTTTTGAAGAAACTTCGCGCGCGAGCGGGTTGCCGACGTATTCGACGTGCTCGATTCCCTGCTGCGCGTACCAGTCTTTTTCAAACGGCAAAATCGTGATGAGCAAATCGACAAAATTTTTGACGACGCGCGCGCGATGCTTGCGCCACGCCCAGAGCTGCGGCGAGATGTAATAAATGATTTTCAGATTTTGTTTTTTTAGAGATTTGGCGAGCTTTAAGTTAAAATCGGGAAAATCGACCAGCACGACGGCGTCGGGCCGTCTGCGCACGGCTTCTTTTTTGAGCTTTTGAAAAGTTTTCCAGAACATCGGCAGGGCGCGCGCAATCTCCGGCAGACCGACGATTGATAAATTATCGGCATTGACAATTGGCTCGACACCTGCATCGCGCAGATGATGTCCGGCCGCGCCGAAAAACTCGAAATTAATTTCCGGCGCAAGCTCGCGCAGGGCGCGAACGAGCTTTGCCGCGTGCGCATCGCCCGAAGCCTCGCCCGCGACAATCATTATTTTTAAGATTTGTTTCATTCGGTTAAGCGATAGAACGCGGATGACGCGGATAAAGCGAATTTGAGCGGATATATCATAAAATGATTTTGTATTATCTGCGTTAATCCGTCTAATCCGCGTTATCCGCGTTCTATTTCTTTCACGTTTTTATTTTCCGTTAAGTCAACCAATTCGCCCTTTTTATGCATCCAAGCAGATGTTTTTCAGTCTCAATTTATCAATTTAATTCGATACTTGCTTGCAACGCGCATTTTTTACCTTTAAAATGCAATGTTTCGTGCCTGAGACAAAATTTATATTTGAATTAGATTTACGCCTCAATATTTTTATAAACGTTTTTGGAGGAATTTGTGAAATTTCACATACTGTTTTTATTAGCAACCATGGCTTTATTCGGCGCGCTCCCGGTTTCGGCGCAGGTTGATTCGGTTCTCGGACAGATTTCCGCGTCTCTCACCGACTCGTTCGCCGGCGGCATGAGCGGAGATGCGAGACTGGTCGTTTTTGAATCGACCGGAAACGTCGCCACCGAAAATCCGCGCAACGCTGACGGCAACCGTGAGATTTTTATTTTCGATTATGCCCAGCGCCGCATATTTCAAATTACCGACACGAAAAGTGTTTTGATAAACACGGCCAACTCACCGACCACCGACAACATAAAAGTAGAAATTTCAAATATCCGCCCGGTTATCAGCAACAACGGGCGCTGGATTGCCTTCGGCTCAAACGCGACGACTTCGACTCCGACGACGCCCGACGCGACCAACCCGGGAAGCTTTGACGGAAATTCCTTTACGACGACGAGCGGCACAAATCCTTTGACATCCGACGCCAATCTGGAAATGTGGTTGTATCAAATTCCCGCGGTCGCGCCCGCCAATTTGTCTTCGGGCGAAGAAATTCCGATTACGAATTTGAGCGCCGGAACTTTCACGCGCGTCACAAACACTCTGCCGAGCCGCCTGCCGCAACCTGGAAGCTCGACCAATATCCCGGTCGTCGCCGACGATAATCACGACGCGAGCATCAATGATAACGGAACTTATATCGCTTTTACTTCAAATCGCGATTTGGTTCCGTGCCTGACGACGGCGACGGCGACCTGCGGAAACGCTTTTCCGAATTTTGACAACGACGAGATTTACTCTTACGTCAGAACTGCGGCCACGCTCGCCCAAATCACGGCGACGCCGCGCGGAACGGTTTCCTCGCCGATTTACAACGCCAACCCGACGATTTCCGGCAACGGCCTGCGCGTCGCTTTTCTGAGCAAAGCCAACAACGCGATTGTCGGCATGACGGGCGGGACGAACTCCGACCAGAACGAAGAAGTTTATTACGCCGATTTGGACGCGGGCGGCAATCCGACCGGCACGAAAAAACAGGTCACGGCGACGGCGCGCGTCAGTGCCGGCGACATCGTCAATATCTTTAACTACGGCGAAAGAATGAGTCGCGACGGGCGCTACATCGCGTTGGATTCCTACGCCGATTTGACGAACGAAAACAGCGGGACAAATCAAACGAGCTTTGCGCTTTATCTATACGATACGGTAGCCAATACTTTCCGCCGAATCGGCCCGCGCAGCAACGCCGATTCGGCTGCAAGCGGCGGCGATTTGCTTCATTATCCCGGCTTTACCGATAACGACGCGAGCGGAGTTCCGAGCACGCTCGTGCTCGAAACGCGCCAGAACATAAAAGCCGACGGAACGATTCCGACCACTGAGGCTGACGGATTAAATCCCGACACGGTTCGCCCGGCGCAGATTTATTCGTATCCGCTGAACGTTCCGGCGGCGACCGCGACGTTTACGAGACGCACGAAGCTGCCCGCACCGTTTTTTGTTATCGCTTCGACGCAGCCTTTGACCAGTGATTCCATCAAACGCTTTACTTTCAATTTGGCGCAGACCGAACCGGGAACGGGCAATCTGGATTTATCGTCCGAAGTTTTTTATCTTTTGACGCCCGAAGTCGTTACGAACACGGCTTCGAGCCTCAGCTTTGCAACCGGCGCGAGCAGAATTCCGGTTACGGCTTCGCCCGTTCCGACTCCGACCTCAACGCCGACGCCGAGCCCGAGCCCGTCGGTCAGTCCGACGCCCGCAACACCGCCGGCCGTTCAGGGCGTCTCGCCCGGCAGTCTGGCGATTCTGGACTATCAATCGGGAATTAATCAACCGGTGGTCGCCACCGAAGCCGTCGGTTCGCTGGACAGAAGATTTACGCTTCCGATAGAGCTAAGCGGCGTGACGATGACCGTCAACGGCGCGGCGTGCGGTTTGAAACGCGTCAGCCAGCGTCAAATCATCTTTGTCGTTCCGCCCGGACTTTCGGTCAGCGGCACGACCAACACGGCGGTTTATCCGGTCGTTATCAATAACAACGGAACTGTCATAAAAGGAAGCATCACGATTGTTCCCGGCCGGCCCGACATATTTACAAATTTACCGACGCCGGGGCCGGGCGGACGAGCGAGGGTTTTTAACGCCACCAACTCGCCTTTCGTCAACGGCGAGCCGTTTACCGTAACGACCATAAAACGGCGCGGCGGCCGGCGCGTTTCGACCGTTTTACGGCTGTATCTGACGGGCGTCAATAATCTGGTCGCTTCGACATTTGCCATCAGAGTCGGAAATCAGACGATTACGGGAGCTTCGATTTTAACGGCGGCGACGCTGGTCGAGCCCGGAGTTTACACGGTCGATTTCACGCTTCCGCCGGAGCTCAATGCGGCCGGCGACGTGCCGATTGTCGTTACCGTGACCGTCAACGGCCAGACATTTACAAGTCGCCTTGACGACACGGCGGCGCGCGTCAGGATTCTGTGACGAACAATTTAGTTGAGGAGCTGGGGAGAAGAGGAGAAAAGGAGCTGCGTAAGCTTGCTTTATCTCCTCTTCTCCTTTTTGCCATATCTCTCTTCTCTGTTCGCATTTCTTGCTTAAAAAGGCGCGTTATATTATCTTTAATGGGAAGCAAAAAATTTACAGAAATCGGATGTATTTCGTCATTTCTTCCAAATAGATTTTTAATCGATTTATTTCATACCTTTTAGGAGATTTATAAAAAACGATGTCAACAAAAGATGTTAATACCATACGCATCGCGCCGAAAGTCTGGCGCAACGGCGAATTTATTGATTGGGACAACGCGCGCGTGCACGTCATGACGCACGCGATTCACTACGGCTCTTCGGTGTTCGAAGGCGTCCGCGCCTATCATACGGAGTCAAACGGAACGGCAATTTTTAGATTAACCGAGCATATGCAGCGTCTTTTGAATTCGGGCAAAATTTATCGTATGAATTCGCCGTTTACGCGCGACGAATTATGCCGGGCGGCGACCGAACTCGTCGGCGGAAGCGGGCTCGACGAATGTTATCTGCGCCCGATTATGTTTCGCGGGCTCGACGAAGCAAATCCGGCATTCGGCGTAAATCCTTTTCCGAATCCGATTGAGTGTTATATCGCCGCTTACGATTGGGGAAAATATCTCGGCGAGGAAGCGCTCGAACAGGGCGTCGACGTGTGCGTTTCGAGCTGGACGCGAATCACTTCGAACAGTATGCCGGCGATGGCCAAAGCCGGAGCGAATTATATGAATTCGCAGCTTATCAAGATGGAAGCAATCTTGGGCGGATTTTCCGAAGGCATCGCGCTCGACGACCGCGGCTATGTCTCGGAAGGCTCGGGCGAAAATCTTTTTCTCGTCAATAACGGAACGCTTATCACGCCGCCGCTCGGCGCTTCTATTCTGCCCGGCATCACGCGCGATTCGGTGATTCAGATTGCCAGAGAGCTCGGAATTCCGGTTCAGGAAACGACGGTTCAGCGCGCCGCTCTATATTTAGCCGACGAGCTTTTCTTTACCGGAACGGCCGCCGAAATTACGCCGATTCGCGCTGTCGACAGAATCACCGTCGGCGAAGGCAAACGCGGCGAAGTGACAAAACAGCTTCAGGATGCATTCTTCGCCATCATTCGCGGAAAGCGTCCCGCGCCGAACAACGCCCAGTGGCTGACCTATGTCAACGAATCAACCGAAAAAAAAACAGCCACGGCGTCGATGAATGAAATATAAAAACTTGATAGTTAAACGGAAAACTGCAAAACTCGCATCGCGTTCAAATCGATGCGAGTTTTATTTTTTGGAGACGCGATGATGAAAAAACTGGTTTTACTCTTCTCATTTATTTTAATTTTTGGAGCGATAAATCTCTCTGCTCAGACAAACGAATCGATTCGCGTCGGCGTTTACGGAGATATGAGCGGCCCGACCGCTTCTTTCGGCACGGCGACATATAACGGCGTCAAACTGGCATTTGACGAGATTAACGCGGCCGGCGGAATCGAAGGCCGGAAAATCGAAATTTTTCTCGCAGACGACGAAGGCCGGCCGGAGAGAGCCAAACAGGTTGTCGAGAAATTGATTTCGGAACAAAAGGTTCAGGCGCTTATCGGCGAAGTCGCTTCGAGCAACAGCTTGGCCGCCGCGCCCGTCGCTCAGACAGCGCGCATTCCGATGATTTCGCCGTCTTCGACAAATAAATTGGTGACGACGGTCGGCGATTATATTTTCCGCGCCTGTTTTATCGACCCGTTTCAGGGCGAAGCGATGGCAAAATTCGCATTTAACGAATTGAAGTTAAGACGCGTCGCGATTTTGAGTGACCACAGCTCCAATTACGGCACTGATTTAGCCGAAACCTTCAAAATTACTTTTACCAGATTGGGCGGAAAAATCATCACCGAGCAAACTTACGCGCAGACAGACCCGGAATTTAAAACACAGTTGAGAGCCATCAGGCGATTAAAGCCCGACGCAATTTATCTTCCCGGCTATTACGCGCAGGCCGGAATAATTGTCAGAGAGGCGCGACAGTTGAAAATGAATATGCCGCTGCTCGGCGGCGACGGCTGGGATGCGCCCGAGCTTTGGAAGCTCGGCGGTGCGGCTTTGAATAATTCTTATATTACAAATCATTTTTCGATTGATAATCCGGCCGCCGAAATTCAAAACTTTATCGTAAAATACAAAGCCGAATTCGGCGTAAAGCCCGATTCGCTGGCCGCTTTAGGCTATGACGCGGCGTATATTTTGGCCGATGCTTTTCGCCGCGCGAAATCGTCAGACGGAAAAAAAGTGCGCGACGCGCTGGCGCAGACAAAAGATTTCCTCGGCGTCACCGGAAAAATTACTTTCAACGCGTCGCGCGACACCGTTAAACCGGCGCTCGTTCAAAAATTAGACACGCGAAACAATACTTTTGTTTATCGCTCGACAATTGCGCCTTAAAATTTGAAAATTATCTGGTGCGGCTCAAAAACTATACTCTCGAAACGACCGTCTTCACCTGCGGCGCTCTGGTGATGATTTACGAAATCATCGGCTCGCGCCTGCTTGCCCCGTACATCGGCACATCGACATACGTCTGGACGAGTCTTATCGGCGTCATCTTAGCCGCTTTGAGCCTCGGCTACTGGCTCGGCGGGCGCTGGGCTGACCGCCGGCCGGACGTCAAGATTCTCGCTTCGGTAATTTTTCTCGCGGGCGGAATGGTTTCGCTGACGATTCTGTTCGGTGAATTGATTCTCGCATTAATCTCGCAAATCCGAATCGGTCTCGAAATAAAATCGATGCTCGCCGCGCTTTTATTGTTCGCGCCGGCGAGCGTTCTGCTCGGCTGTGTCACGCCCTTCGCCGTCAAATTGAAAATGACCTCGCTCGCGGATTCGGGCAAAACGGTCGGCAGGCTTTACGCGCTATCGACCGTCGGCAGCATTTTCGGCACGTTTTTGGCGGGATTCGTCCTGATTCCGTTTCTCGGCAGCACAAAAACGCTTTATTTAATCGGCGCGAGTCTTATCGGCCTTTCCGTTCTGCTCGCGCCGTTCGTCCTCAAACAATCGAGCGTCGCCGTCATCGTTTTGTTTTTTTTCGGCGTCGGCGCGAGCGAGCTGAAATCGATTTATCTGAGCCAAACATACGACGCCCACGACATCGACACCGAATACAGCCGCCTGCAGGTCATGACCGGAATCGACCCGAAAACAAACAAACGAATGCGCCTGCTCGCTTTCGACCCGTATTTTATCCAATCGGGAATGTATCTCGATTCGGACGAGCTGGCGTTTGAATATTCAAAATATTATCATCTGCTGCGGCACTTCAAGCCCGATTTTCAAAACACGCTTTTAATCGGCGGCGCGGGCTATTCGTTTCCGAAAGATTATTTGAAAAAATATCCTGAGGCGCGCATCGATGTCGTCGAAATCGACCCGCAAATGACCGCCATCGCCCGCCAATACTTTCGTCTCGAAGAAAACCCGCGTCTCGAAATTTTTCACGAAGACGGGCGAGTTTTCTTAAATCGCGCCGAGCCGAACAGATACGACGCCGTTCTGATGGACGCCTTCGGCACTTTGTTTACCGTTCCCTTCCAGCTCACGACCGTCGAAGCCGTCGGCCGGATAAACCGTGTCCTCAAAGACGACGGCATCGTCATCTTCAACATCGGCGGCGCGCTCGAAGGCGCGTCAAACGGTTTTCTCCAGGCCGAGCTGAAAACCTACCGCCAAATTTTCCCGCGCGTTTATCTTTTCAAAATTTATCCCGAAACGCCCGACGAAAAACAGCAAAATTTTATAATCATCGCCTGCAAAGAAAAAAACACCGTTCTGCCGGAAAACCCGAACACCGAATTCTCCGCGCTTTTATCGCATCTTTACCCGAATCCGCCCGAATATAATTTTCCCGTTTTAACCGACGACCTCGCGCCCGTCGAATACTACAATTCCTTCGCTCTCAGCCGCCTCCAGAAATAAAAATCTTTCATTTCGGAAATTTCCAAAAAATTTTGTAAGGTTTTGCGACGATTCGTCATTACCGATTGTAAGTGCCGAAAAAGACGGAGCAAAGAAAATTGCAAATTACTGAAACTACAAATGATAGTTTTTCACGTTTTTTGGGGCGTTAGGTAGATAGAAACTTGTTTTACAAATTCGCATTCGTGTCTCTTGAGGAAATTTCAAATGAACGTTTATTCAAAATTTGCATGGACGGCTACTCCTTTGGCTTTGGTTCTGGTATGCATCGTTTTATATGTCTTTTTTGACGCGAATTTTGTCCGCGGCGACTGCGTCGAAGGCAATTCCGCGAGCGTGGACGGCAACGCCGCGAATAAAAAAGTCTGCTCGGCGATTGACGCGACGCTGATTTCGAACGTCAAAAACGCTTCGAATCATGATGCCAGCCGAAAACTTTTGACCAATCTTCAGGAAAACAGCAACGCTATTTCAGACGACCGGAAAAAACGCGGCGAGGAGTTTAGTCAGCTTCAGGGCAATTTGGCAAACAGGGATGCGGAAATCGACAATCTGAATATCGCTCTGGCCGAAGCGGTCGCCGCAAATATTATCAATCTTAACCAAAACGTCAACATAAACGGAAATATAAACCAAAATACCGACATCAAAAGAGCTCCGACTCCGGCCAAACCGTTTGTCAATCAGACCGCCATCAACGCCAACATCAACCGGCTGACGATTTTAAAAACGCAGGTCAATAATCAGGCGGCTGCGAAACAAACGAATATAAACGCGCTTAACGACGATTTAACGAAGAACACCAATCAGGTTACGGCCGTTCGCGGCCAGTATTCTAAAAGATATTCGAACCGGATACTCTGGATATTTCTGACCGCCCTGTTTATCGCCCTCTCGATTGCCGCCATCGTCGTCGCCACGCACGTTATCTTTAAAACCACACGGCTGTTTATCGGCTTAAAGACGGATGCAGACCGCGCGAAAGAAGAAAAAACTGCAAAATCGAGATTCTGGATATGGATTGGAGCGGCCGTAATCGCCTCGATTGGGTTTACGCTTTTTATCGTTTTTCATAACGAAGAGTTTATGTCGGTCGCACTGCCGATGCTGATGGAAAGCGTTATACCGTTTGAAGGAATAAGTGCGGAAACACTTATATTTTTCACAGTCAGCGGCTTTTGGGGCGCGATTTTCCTCATTATTGCGAGCTGCGCTATTTTCCGCGCCGCCGTTCAGGTCGATGAAGAAGTTCCGCCCAAAAATAAAGTGTCGGAGCCTAAAACTGACCCGCCGAAGCCCGTCATTTACGTCGAAGCGACGCCGCCGACAACTCCGCCGACGTATGTCGAAGCGCCGCCCGTTTACGTTGCAGTTGAGCCGCAAACGACGCCGCCGACTTTTGTTCGGCAGCAAATCCCTCCGGTTTTCGTGTCGGTCGAAGATACGGACACAAAACTTGAAATTTACGCCGTTCTGATGAAATATCTGCGGACGATTTTATATGTCGGGACGTTTACGCTTTTTGTCGGCATTCTGCGCATCAACTTTATGATGAACTGGCATCTCTCTTTTATCTCGAATGAAGAGGATAATATCGCGTATAAATTAATAAAAAGCTTTTGGGAAAGCGCGACGACCGTTCAGGGCGGATTTTACACGATTCTGCTCGCCGCGATTTATCTGCCGGCGGCATTTTGGATAGGCGGAAAAATATCCGGGCTCGGCAAAGACAAGGCCGAGATGGAATCGCAGGGCGTTTCGCTTAAATTCACGGACGTTTTTATTCGCCTGCTGGCAATCGTCAGCCCGCTTATCGCTTCGGGTTTCGGTGCCGGCAAAGACTGGCTGAATATTTTCGGCGGAAATTAAAATTTGAGTAAAAATATGTTCTCAATCGATAATTTTATTGAAATTCAGGTCGTCGGCTTTTTGTTTCTGCTGTCGATTTCTCCGCTGCTAAATCTTTTCACGCCCGCGTTCAGAACGCAGGAAGGATTTTGCCCGCTTTTCGACAACGTCTCGGACAAAAGCGCGAAAGCCATCTTAATTCTCGTGCTCGCCTTTGCCGTCGGTATTGCCGCCAATCGCCTGTTTGATGAAACGTTCGAGAAATTAGGAATTGAAGGGAGCGATGAATACTCCGCACCGCTGGAAAAATGGGCACAGGATAAACCGGGTAAAATGAAGGAGTTGAAGCTCGCCGAATATTACGTCAGCGACAACAGCGAGACTTCCGCCCACTATTTCGAGCGTCACAAATTATTTATGCGCGTCCTGCGCGGCGGCGCGGTCGCTGCGCTCCTGCTGGTGCTTATGATGGCGATTTACGTGCTCGTCTGGGTGCGGGTACGAAAAAAAGACATTCTTTGCAGTCGTTACACGCTCGCTCACTTCGGAGTCGCATTTTTGTTTTTTCTGATGTTTTTCTACGCCTACAAAATCGAGGCGCATCATTATTACAAACGCGTTTACGATATGTACACTGACTTCACTTTCGAAAAAAAATAGGAGAAATTTTATGAGATTACCCGATTCATTATATCAACAGGTAAAAACGCAAATGGCGCATCATATGCCCTGGCATATAGCTCGTTGGAGGCGCGAATGGCTCCCTCCGCAAAGCATTCCCGTCTGGCAGGCGGCGCGAAATCAATTTCCCAATGTCAAATATCTCGACCAGGCCGGAAGCGGCGACGAATTTCTACGCTTTCACAGGATGATGGTTCGTCATTTCAAATGGATTTTACAGCAAAATCCGCAGAGCGGCTTTACATATACGCCGTGGACGCAGTTTCCGGCGTGGCTCGAATCTTCTCTTCAAACCACCTATTCGGAAAATTATATGCGCGTGATGAGAGAGCGGATTACCGTTCTGACGCAAAACGGCACGGCCGACCAGCTCGGAAATTTTATCGAAGGGACCTCGCTCGATAATTCATACGGAAGCAGTATTCACAACAATACTCACGGGGAAATCGCCGACTACGAAGAACGAAATTTTCCGAATGACCCGCGTCTTGTCGACGCGTCGATGGGCTCGCCCGACACGGCTCATCATAACGAACACTTTTGGGGACTCCACGGCTGGATTGACGAAATACTGGCTAACTGGCAGAGAGCGCACGGCGAAAACGTCGACCAGACTCCGCTTAATCCTGCCGGTCACGTCCACGGCGGGCACACACATTTAATGTTAGAAAATGCGGAAACCGGAATCGTCATGACCGACGAGCTGCGCCGCTTCGCCCGTGAAATTCTCCGGCAGTGACGGATAAAAAAACATTCTCAGGATTTTATTTCAGAAAAGATGTTTTTTATCTTAAATCTCGTCCAATTTGCTTCGTGACGAATGGAACAAAGAAATTATTGTTTTTCAGCCGCTCAAAAAAGTTATTGCTAATTTCAAAAAACAAAGGTATAGTGCTTTTTATTCAAGCAGTAACACTTTAACGGTTTATAAATTGCCCTTATAAGCCCTAGCATTTATCGTTTTTCGGCCTGAAACCGAGCCAATCCCTAGCAGTTTTTCGATTCTCCCGGTTTCCAAAGCCTAAAATCAAACAACAAAGAGTAATTTGTCGCAAATTTTAGAGGTTAATATTCGTATTTTTAATATTACTCTGATCGTCCAACAAGAGAGGCAAAACAACTGTGCAATTATCAATCAGTTGTGCATCGCCTAATAAATTTTCGGAGAAAATTAAATGAACTGGAAAGAAATTGTAATAAAAGAGTTAAAAGAAATCCTTGAACTTACAAATTATATATCCGATGACTTTCAAGCCAATGAGCGATTGAAAGCAATTCGGGAAAAAGTCGTGAGTGCCTTACATATAATCGAAGACATTCAATAGTCTTCTCGGCAATGTTTGTCAAAAGGAGAAATAAATGACACAAATAACAATAAAATCGAACACAAAACCAAAGCGAGTCTTTGCAATGCTTTTACTTTGGGTATTAATCGTGTCGTCGCTAACCGGATGCGACAACCGTGCCGAAGCTTTAGAGCTTGCAAAAGACGGGAAGACAAGCGCCGAGACGATGGCAAAATTCTATGACTCCTTGATTCGTGATACCCGCGACACATGGGAATTAGAAGTTTATCTTCTTAATTTTAGTCGGACTGCTAAGGAAACTGATGTAATTGAACTTACGCCGAAACAAAAAAATTTATTTCAGACACGAATTAATGAAATACAAAAGCGCGCTAATTTAGCGCGAAATCTGGCGGCTACTTACGGTGCTTTGGAAACATTTGCTTCATATGATGCACCCGCTGCGGTTCAGGGCTCAGTAACCAATTTAGCGAGTTCAATCACGGGATTAGGAATTATTCCGCTGCCAACATCTGATGGGAAAGAAGTTGACCCTTCAAAGATTTTCGGAATGATTGCTCAGGATATTGCGGCGTGGAAACAATCAAAAGACCTTCGGGAAGGAAGCGATTTGATTTTGAAGACCATTCAAAAGCTGGAATATTTGTTTTATTTGGAAAAAGACGCATATAAATATATTCCCGCTGAGAAAGGTCGCAAGATTTTGCGCGGCATTACCAACTGTATAGATAAGCAAAACTGCGCATTTACACCGATGAAAAAATATCTGGAACAGATGGATTTTGAGTCTGAAGATGTCGATAAAGCTGCCAAAGATATTCCGACTAAATTTGCCATTCTCGGAATGGTCACGGCGCGCAACGATGAGAAAACGGAATTATATATGTCAGCGGCCGACGGCATTAAAGACGCTTTGCACGAATTAGTGCTGAATCATCAAAAATTCAGAAACAATGAGGGATTGAGCTTAAGTGGGATAAAACAGGGTTTTGAGAGGGCACAAGCTTATCTTGATGCAATTCAGGAAGCGCGAAAAGGAAATAAAACAGAATAAAGGAGAAAATTATGGCAAACAATTCACAACTTGCATTACTTGAGAAACAATACGCATTTCTTGATAAGAACTTTGAGAAAATTTTCAATAAGGCCCCGACTGATGATGAAAAAATTCAGTTTCGGCAGGATTACACAACCGCCCGGGACAATTATTATGAAGCGCTGAATCGAACTTTTAATGATAATGACTCATTTGTAAAAAGTCTGACTAAGGAATTAAAGGATACGCAGACGCAAATTGAACAAATGACAGCTAGTTTTCAGAATATCGTTCTACTTCTCGATACGATTACGGCGGGTGTGCGGCTTGCCAGCAGCCTGATAGTTCTGGGAAGTTCGATTGTTTAATCCTAATAAGCTTGACAAACTTCAAAGGCGGTATCAGAACAATTTTAGCGCGCAGTCAAAAAACGTTCAATAAAATTGTTCTCTACCGCAATCCCTGCCCGATTTGCTCGGTACCGAAAGTGCCGATGCCGTTGAGGCGGAAGCTGAAGACGAGGCGGTTTTCGCGGCGGACGCCGACATCGTAGGTGTAATACTGGACGGTCATTGCGCAGCAGTCGCCGGCGTAGCCGATGGTGTAGAGCGAACTGACCAAAGGCGAGCCGCGCTTGAGGGTGCGGCTGTTTTCGAAATCGAAAAAGAGCGACGCGCCGCCGTAGAGACCTTTTTCGCGGTTGCCGATAAAAATTGAAGGACTCCACTGCGAGCCGCGCAGAGTTCCGGCTTCTTTGGTCAAGCTTCCCTGTTCGGCGAACTGCCGCAAGGAAGGAATCAAAGTGACGGCGCGCGTGTAGTAAAAAGTCGAGAAAAGTTTTACGACCTTTTTATCGTAGCCGATGGTCGCGCTAATATCGCGCAGACCGTCGCCCTGCACTCCCAAATCCATTCGTGTACTAACAAAAACCACTTTGCGCGGGCGATATGTCGCTTCGATGTTGAGCGGCGAAAAGCGGCGCGCGACGCCGCCGAACGTGTAAAACGTGAGCGCGGTTATCGGCTCTATCTGGTTGCGCCGTCCGGGCGTCAGAGCGCCGCCGAAATACGGGTCGAAAAAGTATTTCCCGCGCACCGTGAAAGTGAAAAGCTCGTAGGGCTGAATCGACAGGGGATTTTTCGCCGCGTTCGGGTTTGACTGCAAAAGTTTCTGCGCTTTCGCGGTGACGGCTTCGGTATACTGGCGCGTGTAGATGCGGTTTGTGATGCCGTATTCGACTTCGTTCGTGTCGGTCTGCGTGTCCTGATAATCGAAACGGATGATGCGGTTAAAATTGTTGACGCCTTTGATATATCGATAAGTCAGAAACGGCTCGACGACGTGGCGAAAGCGAAACGCGCCCGCTTTGCCGTAGAAATTTTTGGCCAGCGCGACCGGGCGAACGTCGAGCTCGAACTCGCCGTATTTGCGAATCACGTCGCGCCCGACGACCTGCCGCATATCGTTAAACGAATTGGAATAATAATTGACGCGCGCGCCGAAGGTCGCCGTTAAATTTAAATATTTGAAATAAAACGGAATCTCGATTTGCGGATGAACGTCAAAACGCTGGCCGATGGTCGGCGAGATGACCGGCTCGTTCCCGGTCTGCTGTTCGTAAAGCGTTAAATTTTTGACGACCTCGCGCCGCGAAACGCCTTCGAGACTCGTTTTGAACGAAAAATAGACGTTTTTCAGAAACGAAAGCTCGGTCGGGCGTTTTTCAAAATTGATGCTCGGCAGATTTCTCGTCTTGATTTGCACGTTCGGAATCGAAATTTCCTGCGAGCGCGCGAGCACGTTCAAAGTAAACGAGTCCCAGCTTTTGTTGACGAAAACCTGCGAAACCTCAATCGGCGAGATAATCTGCTGGATGCCGTCTGAGAAAACCTGGCGGAAATCGAGATTCGAGGTCAGGCGAACGTCGGCGACCGCCGTAAAGCCGTTTTGAAAATAATGAACGCCCTCGGCATAGACGAGACTTCCGCCCTGGTCGGGATGCGCGGCGTCAGTGCGCGCGCCGAAAATGCGGTCTTTGACGGCGTAAAATCCGAAATTGAAATACGAGCGCGAATTGGCGCGCGTGCGCAAATCGAGGCCGTAACCGACGCCGCGACCCGTAAAAATGTCGGTGCGAAAGGTGACGTCGGCCGAGCGTCCGAGCGTTTGAAAATACGCGCCGGAAAACCGAAAGCCTTTTCGTTGCGAAAAACCGAAAGTCGGCGTTAAGAATCCCGATTGGCGGTCGCGTTTTTTTATCGGAATCGAGGCATACGGCAGAGGCAGGACGGGAATGTCGCGCAGCCGGAACTTCGCGTTTTTGAGCTTTATCCGGTCATCGGGCTTTATCGTCGCCTTATCGGCCGTAAAACTCCACTGCGGCACGGTGTCCTCGCAAGCGGTAAATTTCCCGTTCGTTACGACAATTTCGTTGAGCCCGACGCGCTCGACGCGGTCGGCCGTAAAATAAATCACCGTGCCGTCGTTCGTCTGATTGGTAAAGCCGGTCGATTCGACAAAATAGCCGAGCTTTGTGCGGTAATTCCATTCGCCTTTTGCGCCCGTGATGCGCTGGTCGTCGCCCTGGTCAAAAATCACGTTGCCCTCGGCGACCATCCGGGTCGTATCTTCGTAAATCGTTACTTTATCGGCTTGCAGACGATAAATTCCGTAGCGCACGTCGACGTTTCCCGAATGAATGACGACGCGTTTTCCGCCTTCGCCTTCGACCGTTTGTTTGTCCGAATAAACGACGACCTCGCCGTCGCCGCCTTCCTGCGTGTAGCCGGATTGCTGCTTCTTTTTCGGCGCGCGAATGTCTTCCTGCGATGTCGGATTGACGTTCGGCGTGTCGGTCATCGGATTGGAAACCTGTTTATCTACGGGATTTGTCTGCTGCGCGTGGGCGGCAAAAATAAAAAGCAGCAGAAGTGAGATTGTCGAAACGATTTTGGAACGCATTTTTTAAGATGCTAACACGAGATATGGTAAAGTGAAAACTGAAAACCGAAAACTGAAATGTAAAAGATTTAGTTCTCAGCTTTCAGCTTTCAGTTTTCACTTTTCACCTGTTTTATGAGCAAACCGAACATTTTAGTTGTCGAAGACGAAGAATTGATGCGCTCGATTTTGCGCCAGCTGCTTGAAACTGAAGGTTATCACGTTTTAACCGCCGATAGCGCCGAAAACGCCTTGAAGATTTTTCCTTCGACCGAAATCGCCGTGACTTTAACGGATATAAAAATGGCGGGAATCGACGGTCTCGAGCTGCTCGACCAGATAAAAACGATTGACGAAGAAGCCATCGTCATTATTATGACCGCGTATTCATCGGTCGATTCGGCCATCGCCGCGCTTCGCAAAGGCGCTTACGACTATATAACGAAGCCTTTCGTCAACGAGGATTTGCTGCAAACCGTCCGCAACGCGATTCAGACAAAAGAATTATTTCGCGAAAACCGCGCGCTGCGCCGCGAGCTGAACCGGCATTACAGTTTTTCGGAAATCATCGGCAAAAGCGCGTCTTTACAGAATGTTTTCCGCATTGTCGAAAAAATTGCGGACACGACGGCAAGCGTTTTGATTCAGGGCGAATCCGGCACGGGCAAGGAATTAATCGCCAAAGCGATTCATTTCAACAGCAAGCGAGCCGCCAAGCCTTTTTTAGCCGTAAACTGCGGCGCTCTACCCGAAACGTTGCTTGAATCGGAGCTTTTCGGGCACACCAAAGGCTCTTTTACGGGCGCGACCGGCGACAAAAAAGGACTTTTTCGCTCGGCCGACGGCGGAACTTTGTTTCTGGACGAAATCGGCGAGATGCCGCCGCCGCTTCAGGTAAAATTACTGCGCGCTTTGCAGGAACACGAGGTGACGCCGGTCGGCTCGGCGGCGGCCGTCAAATTTGACGCGCGCATCATCGCCGCGACGAACAAAAATCTGGAAAAGGAAGTTGCCGGAAATCGTTTCCGCGAGGATTTGTTTTATCGCCTGAACGTCATCGAAATCGGCCTGCCGCCTCTGCGCGAACGCCGCGAAGACATTCCGCTGCTCGTCAAATATTTCATCGCGCGCGCCGCCAAAGAACAAAACGCGGTCGAAAAATTTATCACGCCCGAAGCACTTTCGGCGCTCCTCGGTTACAACTGGCAGGGCAACGTCCGCGAGCTGCAAAACGCGATTGAGCGCTCGTTTCTGCTGAGCGGCGAAGAAATCGACCTTGAAAGCCTGCCGCCGAAAATCAGAAATAATTCGTCGAACGCTTTTGAAATTCGCGACCCCGAAGGCGTCCGCCCGACGCTCGAAGAAATGGAACGCCGCTATATTCTGGAAATTTTAACCTCGGCCGGCGAAGACAAAACGCAGGCGGCGAATATTCTCGGCATTGATTTATCGACACTTTACCGCAAATTAAAACGCTACGACGAAATTTGATTTTTTCGCTCATCGCTGCCGGAGCGAAACTAAAGCGCCGTCGATTTTTTGAAATGCGTCAAACGATTTTTTTAGCGCCGGATAGCTTTCGACCGGAAAATAAATTTGTCCGTTTTTTCCGAAAACGAATTTGCGCTCGCATTTGATTTTTCCGTTTGGATTAACTGAAATTTTTACAAAATCAGAGCCGGCTTGATTCGCATCTTTATACATTGCGGTCGGCGATTCAGCATTTTCGACGGTAAAATCCGGCGGGATTTCTATTTCTATTTCGTCCTGCTCCGACCACGGAAAATCAAAGCTCGCGGGAAAAAGGCGCTCGCTCGAAACAAAAAGCGGCTTTGCGTCACGGCTGAAAAAATTTGGCCGGAGAAATATTCGTTTTCCGGTTCGCGAAGAGTAATTCGGGACGCTGATTTTGTATGAGACAAGAATATTTTTCGCTTTATCTTCTATATTTTCGATTGTTACGCCCTCGATTTCGGCGGAGTTAATAAGCGTCTGGGCTTCGACGATGATAAAATTTTCCCGCTCGCCCTGTGTTTTGTCGCGCAGAAAATCTTTCAACAAAACGCCGAAATGCCCGCCGTATTCAATTTGCACATTCCCGCTGAGCGTATTGTCGGCCGAAATTTTCAAATCGGCGCGGCGTTTCATAAAGGATTTTTCCGGCGCGGACAGAGGAGTTTTGTCCCATAGAAAAGTTGTGCTTCCAAGCAGAATCGCCGGTTGATTTTCCTCCGTCCATTGCAGCATTCCGAACGGAACATTCGTTTCGGCCGGGTCAAAATACAGCCATTTTCCGCCCGCTTTGACGGCGACGCAGGCAAAATGTATAAGATTTCGGTTTTTATATTTCGGCGCGAAAAAAATCTCGTTCCGGCTGCCGGTAAAAGCGTAGCGGGCCTCATAACCTAGTGAGACGGCGAGCGCGGCAAACAGCTCGTTTATTTCCAGAGAAAAGCCCTGCGCGTTTTTCAAAGTAAAATGAGGCGAGTCGGCGGCTTTAACGTCGTTCGCTTTTAATCTGAATTTTTGCTTTTGTTCCCGCGTCAGTTTAGGGTCGAGTTCGACGTTATTGATTTTCGTCCGGCAAAACTCGAATAAAAGAGATAGTTTTTCCTCGTCGGTTTTGGCGTCGCTTCCGACAATTTCCAGCGCCTTTTGGCGCAGTTTCCTGTCAGGCTTGAGAACGCTTTCCAGCCGGAAACTGGCCGACAGCATGGCGGCGGTCGTTTCCCAAAATTTTTCGGGATTCATTTTTAGGAGTCTGGGAAAATAGGAAACAAACATCCAGCGCACGCTTTCCAGTTCGGGCGGCATTTGCGGCTCGGTCTTGAGCGCCGGAATATTTGTCGAAGTAATGTGCCAAAAACCGTCCGCGTCTTTTGTAATGTCAGGCTCGGTCATATTAAAAAACGATTTTGTCACTTCCGAGTCTTGAATCGGCTTAAAAATATACGTCATTCGCTGCGCCGGAATTTCTCTTTGAAAAATTAGCGGACGGTCGCCGATTACCAATTGCAGCGAAGATTCCTTGTATTTGTATTCGAATATCGAACCGACTTCGAGATTCGGCACGACAAAAGAAATGACGCTCGCCCGCGCAAATTTTGTCCTGACAATTTCCTGCTTAAACAAATCTTCTTTTTTTAGCTCGAAAATCGTTCCGTCCGGTTGAACGACGCGCCCCTTTATGTCGAAAACCTTGCCGTTTCCGGGCACACGAATTTTGATTTTGGCAAATTTTTCGCGCCCGCGCTCGTTGAAAATTTTTATTCTGACGTAATGCTCCCAGACGGTCGTCAAGCTCGGGCTGTCGTCAATCGTTATTTCCTCAAAAATTTCTTCGGCGTCGGCATCGGCCTCGACCTTCGAATTTTTCATCGCCAATTCTTCGGCAGAAACGGGTCGCCATTCGTCCTGGCTGTCAGCAAAATAATTTTGCGGCACGCCGAGAAAATTCAGACAAAGAAGAAAAAGACAAAAGAAGTTTTGGAAGCGGTAAACTTTCACAGTTTTATGTGCCTAAAATGACATAAAACTTGTTTAAAATCAATAGCAGGGTTTAATTTATCCGTTAGTTTGTTAATTCCAGAACAAAATAATTCGTATCGTTGACGCGCGTCAGCTTTCCGTTTTTATAAATTTCTGAATAAAAATCGTTGGCGGCGTAGGACGTTCCCTTTAAGACTTCGTCGCCTGACTGCTGGCTCTGGGCGACGAGCTCGGGCGGAAACCAGTCTTCGGCGTCGATTGCGTCGCGCGCTGAAGGCTTGTATTTTTCGGCCTGAGCGGCGATTGTCTGCGCGGCGGCGGCGGAAAAACGCAAAACGGCAATCATTTTTTTACCGCTGGCGGCGTCGGTTTCGCGCCACACGACTTCTTCGGGCACGAACGGCAGATTTACGCTTTTGGCAAATTCCTCGGCGTCGTCTTTCGTCAGATTTGAGTTTGTATTGACGTTGGAAGATTGATTGGCGGAATTTGCGTTTTGATTCGTGCCGCCGCTTCCGCCGCAGGCCGAAAGCGCGAAGGCAGTCGCCAGAAAAACGAAAAACACTTTTGTCTGAAAACTTTTCATCTGTTGATTTTAGAGGCTGTAAAAAAGGATTGCAATTCCCATTTCGCCGCTTGTCTTATAAAATTTTACGCTTTAATTTAAGAAAATGTTTCTCTTGCGCCGCATTCGCGCTTTTATAATTCGCGATTTTCAGCTCGCGCTTTCCTACAAGGTCGAGTTTTTTATCAAAATCATATGGATTCTCGGCATCGTCACGACGTTTTTTTTTATCTCGCGGATTTTTTCCTACACGTTTGTCAAAGCCGATTACGAGCAGTGGCAAAATCCGCTCGTCGCATGGTTGACCGGAATGGCGATGCTCAATTATTTTATGACCGGATTTTCTTCGCTCGCCAACGCGATTCGGCAAGAGCAGATGCAGGGTACGCTCGAAAGCGTTCTGCTGACGCCGATAAACGTTCCGACCGTGATAGTTTCCAGCTCGGCGTGGGCCTATGTCGAAGCGACGTTTTATTCGTTTCTATATCTTTTTTTCGGCTGGCTTTTCTTTAACGTGCAATACAAAGGCAGTTATTTGCTGGCGCTCACGTTTTTGATTTTGACGACGCTTTGCCTGGCGTGCATCGGAATCCTGTCGGCGAGCTTTACGATGGCCTTCAAACGCGGCGACCCGTTTGCGATACTTCTCGGCGCGGGAACGGCGCTTTTCTCCGGCGTTTTCTACCCGAAGGAAATGCTTCAGGAAGCGCTCGGCGAAACCGCCGGAAAAGCGATTTCCTATGTCAATCCGGCGACGCACGGGCTTGAAGGAATCAGAAGCGTTTTGATACAGGGGAAAAATTTTGCGGAAGTTCGGTTTTCATTTTTCACTCTCATTCTTTTTCTCGCCGTCCTGCTTCCCTTTTCACTCTGGGTTTTCAGCCGCGCTATAAGGCGCGCCAAACGCGAAGGCAGCTTGATTCAATACTGAAACAGCGGAAAGTGATTGGTGATAGTGGAAACTGGAAAACTACATATCAACTATCAGCTATCACCTGTCCACTTTTTTTCTCGTTGTTATTTTTCCCGCCTTAATTTAATATGAAAGTTGATTTTAATAAGCATTTATAAGGAATATTTTATGCCTGAAACAAAAGAAGTTAAATCGGAAAAGCAAGCCGAGGTCGCGCGCTGGGAAGAAGAAACCTTAAATCCCGTCATCGAGAAAAAACCCGAGCGGAAAAAGAGTTTTGAAGGCATCTCGCTCGAACCGGTTGAACGGCTTTACACCGAAGCCGACACGGAAAACATCGACGCGCAAAAAGAAATCGGCTTTCCCGGCGAATTTCCATATGCGCGCGGAATTCATCCGACCGGCTATCGCGGGCGTCTCTGGACGATGCGCCAGTTTGCCGGATTTTCCTCGCCCGAAGAAACGAACCGTAGATTTAAATATCTGATGGCGCAAGGTCAGACCGGTTTGTCGGTCGCATACGATTTGCCCGCGCTGATGGGTCTCGATGCCGATTCGCCTCTGTCCGAGGGCGAAGTCGGGAAATGCGGCGTCGCCGTTTCGAGCTTTGCCGATTTCGAAGTTTTGTTTGACGGCATAAATCTCGAAGACGTCACTGTTTCGCAGACGATAAACGCTCCGGCGTGGATATTTTTGGCGTTTTACGTCGCGCTCGCCGAAAAACAGGGCGCTGATTTGCGAAAAATTTCCGGCACGCTGCAAAACGACATTTTGAAGGAATACATCGCGCAGAAAGAATGGGTTTACCCGATAAAACCGGCGATGAAGCTCGTCATCGACACGTTTGAATTTTCGGCCAAACATTTGCCGAAATACAATCCGATTTCCGTTTCCGGCTATCACATTCGCGAAGCGGGCGCGACCGCTCTGCAGGAGCTCGCTTTTACTTTGCGCGACGGCGTCGAATACGTTCAATACGGCGTCGAACGCGGTATGGACATTGACGAATTCGTCCCGCGCATCTCGTTTTTCTTTAACGCGCACAACGATTTTTTCGAAGAAATCGCCAAATATCGCGCCGCGCGCATCGTCTGGGCAAAAACGATGCGGAAGCGTTTCGGCTCGAACAATCCGCGCACGATGCAGCTTCGCTTTCACACGCAGACGGCCGGAGTCTCCTTAACCGTCCAGCAGCCTTTGAACAATATCGCACGCGTCGCCATTCAGGCGCTCGCCGGCGTTCTCGGCGGAACGCAAAGCCTGCACACCGATTCCTACGATGAAGCGCTGGCGCTTCCGACCGACCAGGCGGCGTTAATCGCTTTGCGAACGCAGCAGATTATTGCCGAGGAAACCGGCGTCGTCAATACGGTCGACCCGCTCGGCGGCTCGTTTTACGTTGAGTCTCTGACGAAAAAGATGGAAGAAGGCTGTTTCGATTATTTCGATAAAATCGACGGATTCGGCGGAATGGTCGAAGCCATCGAAGCCGGATTTCCGCAGCGCGAGATTCAGGAATCGGCTTATCAATACCAAAAAGCGGTCGAGCGAAAAGAGCAGACAATCGTCGGCGTCAACAAATACCAGATGGAAACCGAATTTCACAAAACCGATATTCTGCAAATCGACGAAAACGTCCGCGTCCATCAGCTTGAACGCCTCGAAAACGTAAAACAGGCGCGCGACTCTGGTGCGGTTGCAAATGTTCTTGAAAAACTCAAAAAAGCGGCGATTGCCGGCGAAAATCTGATGCCCGCGACGATTGAAGCCGTCAAAGCTTACGCGACCGTCGAAGAAATCTGCACCGCGCTGCGCGATGTTTACGGCATCTATGAAGAACCGGCCTTTTGAATTTTATTTACAAGAATTTCAAAATATTTTTTATTATGAAATTAGAAACAGAGAAACGTTATTTAGTTTTATTATCAATTACAGAACTTGGCGGAAGCGCAACCAAAAAAGCTGTTCTTGATAATATTCTTGACAAAGATTATTTCGATTTTACTGATAACGACCTCAAAAAGTTAGATTCAAGAGCTGAACTTACTTGGAGAAATGATTTAGCGTATATTCGAGACCATTTAAAGAGCGATGGATACATAGATGGAAATGAAAAAAACAAATGGAAGATTACAGCGGAAGGAACAGCCTATCTGAAAAAAATTTCAGAAGAAGTTATTGCTTCAAACAATCAACAACTAAAAAAGATTTCACCTGAAGCTGTAATGGCAGGCTTTGATTTAATAGATAATCAACAAAACCAATATATTTTAGAAAGTAAATCTACAGACAAAAACAGCTTAGAACAAAATTTTGGAGGAACTGCTTATGCTCAAATACGAGCCAGAAGAGGGCAGAAAAAATTTCGAAATGGATTGATACAACGCTATGGCTCAATTTGTCTTATAACAGAATGTCAGATTATTGATTTAATTGAAGCAGCGCACATAATTCCATTCAAAATAGAAAAGTCTCATAATTTAGATAATGGTTTATTGTTGAGAAGCGATATTCATACACTTTTTGATTTAAACTTAATAGGTATAAATAAAGAATTTATTGTTCATCTTCATCCTAAAATTGTTACTGAATATTCAGCACTCAACAAAAAACAAATAATCTTTAATTCTGCTGAGAAACCAAATTTAGACAAAATTGACTTTAAATGGAATGAATTCATTAAACATTCCTATTTAAAATAGTAATTTAAATACTATTGTGAAATCAAAATTCTTCCCGACACAAACAGATTTCCGAAAATGGCTTGAGGATAATCATGATAAAGAATCCGAATTGCTCGTCGGTTTTTACAAAGTCAATTCGGGAAAATCGAGTATGACGTGGCCGCAGTCGGTCGATGAAGCGCTTTGTTTCGGTTGGATTGACGGCGTCCGGCGTTCGATTGACGCGGAGAGTTATGCAATTCGTTTTACGCCGCGCAAGCCAAAATCAATCTGGAGCGCGGTGAATATCAAAAAGGTCGAGGAATTAACAGCAAAAGGCTTGATGAAACCGGCCGGAATCGCGGCTTTTGAAAGACGCGAGGAAAGCAAATCGAGGATTTACGCTTATGAAAATAAGCCGATTGAGTTTTCCGACGAATTTGAAAAATTGTTTCGCGCAAACGAAAACGCTTGGCGTTTTTTTGAAAAGCAGCCAAACGGTTATCGCCGGACGTCGATGTATTGGGTGATGTCGGCAAAACAGCATTCGACACAAGTTAAAAGGCTCGAAAAACTAATCAAAGCGAGCGCGAGCAACCGGAGAATTTGAAGCTCTGAAAATAATTTATAAAATTGGTGATGAAGATAAATCTTTTGAGAACCGATTCGGATAACGCGGATTTTCGTAAATTGGTCGCGCTGCTCGACCTTGATTTGCAGATTCGCGACGGCGCCGAGCACGCGTTTTACGCGCAGTTTAATAAAATCGACAAAATTCGCGAAGTTATCGTCGCTTACGCGGGCGAAACGGCAATCGGTTGCGGCGCGTTTAAGGAATACGCGCCGGGTGTCGCGGAAATAAAGCGAATGTTTGTGCTTCCCGATTCGCGCGGGCGCGGAATCGCCGGAAAAATTTTAGCGGAACTCGAAGCGTGGGCGAAAGAGCTGAATTTTTCCGAATGCATTTTGGAAACGGGTTTGAAACAGCCCGAAGCTATCGGGCTTTATCAAAAAAGCGGTTACGAAATTTTTCCGAATTTCGGGCAATACGCGGGCGTCGAAAACAGCGTCTGTATGCGAAAAGCGATAATTTAAGAAACGCATCCAAAAAATGATTGCAGCGGCGAAAATCAACCGGCAAACCGCGCCGGGTTCGATTGAATCAAAGATTAGTATTTAATCTGGAAAGTTCATGCAGTTTATGAAAAAACTAATCTTTACGCTCGGCTTTATTTGGGCGTCCTCGATTTTATTATTTTTAGCGGAAACAAAAATTTATTCTTTTAACAGTGCGGAGGAAAATTCGCCGATGATTGAAAATCAGGCAGAAGGTTACGAATGTTCGGACGGCTGGCGCATCACGGGTTATTTTACGCCGATTGAAGCGGATTACGATTCCGCCGAAACGCGCGAAATCGAGATTTCCGGCGTCGGCAAGCTGAAATTCAACTCTGAATTTCTCGACACGGTTTTTAACGAAGACGAAGGTTTCGGCGAAGGTTGGGGCAAAACACGTTTCGGCTGGTATCTGGGAAATTACGGCGGCGCGTGGCATAAATCGGATGCTCCGCTCGATGCCAGCGATGCGGCCTTAAATCCAAACTCGGTCGCAGTTGACAATAAAGTCATTCCGAATAATAGTGTAGTCAGAATTCCGGGTTTGCCCGAAGAATTCGCTTCGAAAACTTTTATTGCCAGCGATGTCGGCGTAACTGTTCACGGTAAACACATTGACGTTTACACGGGCGAAGGCAAAGACGCCGAACGAAAAATGTATAAAGTAACTTTTGAAGACGATAATCTGACGCGAGTTTGTTTCAAAACACCGTAAATTTTATGCTGCCGCCGACCGTCATTGCCATTCCCTTTTTCGCGCTGCTGATTGCGGTCGAAACCTACTTTGCCGTGCGCAAAGAAGACGCATACGACCGGAAAGATATCTGGACGAATATCGCGCTCGGGTTTGGCAGCGTCGCGTTCGGCGCGACTTTCGGGCTGATTCAGGCTTTTTTTTACAATTATATTTATCAAAATCTCGCGCCTTTTCAGATGCCGATGAATGTCTGGTGGGCGTGGGCGATTCTGCTTTTCGCCGACGATTTTGTTTATTACTGGTTTCATCGCATCAGTCATGAAGTTCGCTTTTTCTGGAATTTTCACGTCGTTCATCATTCTTCGAATCAATACAATTTGAGCGTCGCCGTTCGCCAGAGCTGGTTTTCGGGCAGCGCGCACTGGATTTTTTACATTGCGCCCGCATTTTTAGGATTTCCGCTCTGGGCGTTTGTGTTTATGCACGGTTTGAATTTGATTTATCAATTCTGGATTCATACCAAAACCATTCAAAAACTGCCCTCATTTTTCGAATTCGTTTTTAACACGCCGTCGCATCACCGCGTTCATCACGGCGTCAACGACATTTACCTGGACAGAAATTACGGCGGGATTTTTATCATCTGGGACAGGATTTTCGGCAGCTTTACCGGAGAGACGGAAACGCCGCGCTACGGCATCATCAAACCGATTGAAAGCTACAACTGGCTTTGGATAAATTCTCACGGCTGGACGGAAATGTTTGAAGCGATGCGGCGGCAAAAAACTTTTTCTGGCAAAATTCGATGCATTCTCGGTTCTCCGAATATGGATTTTGAAGAAAAAATTCTGCTTTCCGCCAATACAATAAAATAAATCTAAATAATATGAAAACAAAAATTTTGCTGGCGCTGTTTTGTGTCTTTGCCTTTTCGACATTCGCTTTTACGCAAATCGTAAAAATCACGCCGAAAAAAACAATTTACACGAGAAAATTTAAAGTCGACCAAAAAGAAAAGAAAACTTTTACGATAACTTATCCAATCGTTTCGGGGACGATTTCCGCCGCAGCTAAAAAAAATCTGGAAAACACAATCAGCTACTGGCGCGCTTTTGAAACTTCGCTCAAGGAAAATCTCAACGAAATGGATTGGCTCGACGAAGCTTATTTTAAGGTTAATTACAATAAAAACGGCGTTCTCGACATTTCGCTGACGCAGGAAGGCGTCGCCGCTTATCCCGATTCGCAGACGGTCAATCTGGTGATAGATTTAAAAACGGGCAATCAAATTAAATTTAACGACGCTTTCAAATCCGATTCACGCGAAAAGCTGGCCGTAATGGTCGATAAAAAACTCGGCTTCGAAAAAAGGGAGATAATCGCAAACATCGCCAAAGAGAAAGATTATTATTCAACCGAAGAAGACCGTAAAAATGACGAGCAGATGCTCGAAGATTTGAAATTTACGGCTGAAAACTTCGACGAATATTCAGTCAGCGATAAAGGCGTGGCGATTTTTTACGACGCCGGGTTTCCGCACGTTATCCAGGCGCTTCAGCCAAACGGCAGATATTTCTTTACATGGGCGCAGATAAAGCCCTTTATCAAGCGCGACGGTTTGCTTGCGCGGTTTGTTCGTTAATATAATTAGTGACAAGTAACGAGTGATGAGTGACGAGCGAGAAGAAAACTTCTTTTCTCGTCCCTTGTCCCTCGTCACTCAAATTATTATGAGCGAAAGAAAAATTAGAGTTTTAGTGGCCAAGCCCGGACTCGACGGACACGACCGCGGCGCGAAAGTGATTGCGCGCGCATTGCGAGATGCCGGAATGGAAGTGATTTACACGGGGCTCAGACAAACGCCGGAGATGATTGCGGCGGCTGCTTTGCAGGAAGACGTCGACGCCGTCGGAATCTCGATTCTTTCGGGCGCGCATAATACGCTGTGCCCGCGCATCGTCAATTTGCTGCGCGAGAACGGAATGGACGACACGTTGGTTTTAGTCGGCGGAATCGTGCCGCAGGAAGATATCTCCGAATTAAAATCGAAAGGCGTTTCGGAAGTATTTCTGCCCGGAACTTCGACCGAAGACATCGTTACCTTTATCCGCCGAAACGTGCGGAGCGACGCTTAAATCGCTTCTGGTATAGCAGTTGCGCTTGCATTCGACAGAGCCTTGAATGTGTATCGAAAATTTACACAATTCGGGTAATGATTTTTTGAAATTATTTAAGAGGAAAAGATTATGAATAAATTTCTTGGAGTATTTTTCGCATTTGCAATGATTTTATCGGTTGCCTTTGTCAGCAATTCTTTTTCCGCCAGCGCGCAGGGAAAAGTTGTTGTTAAGAAAACTAAAAGCATCGCTTCAAAAACGTGGGGCGGCACTAAATATGTTTATCGCAAAGGCGCACAGGGAACTCGCTACGTTTATCGTAAAACCAAAAACGGGACGGTTTACGTCGGTCGCCAGTCCGTTCGCGGCGGCAAATGGACTTACGGCAAGGCGAAAGGCGGAACAAAAGCCGTTATCAGCCGGACAAAGAAAATTGTGACTCAGTAATTTTCTGAATTTAAGTTAAAAATGCGGTCGGATTTGTAAAATTTCCCGGCCGCTTTTTTTGTATTATTTTCATACGGGCCGCGAAAGAAAAAAATGAATTAATTTTCGCGTTTATTCGCGGGAAAAAATTTATTTAATGAAACCGCCCGCGCTTCAAATTTGACCGTCTCAAAATTTTGGTTTCTAATTAAACTTTTATGAAAGAAAAAGTTAGAGTTGCAAGCGGTCAGGGTTTCTGGGGCGATTTACTTTCAGCGCCGGTTGAACAGGTGCGCGGCGGGCAAATCGATTATCTGATGCTGGATTATCTGGCGGAAGTGACGATGTCGATTATGCAAAAACAGCGTGCGCGCGACCCGAATTCCGGTTACGCGAGAGATTTCGTCAGCCTGATGCGCGAAATTTTGCCCGCTTGCGTCGAGCGAGACATAAAAGTGTTGTCAAACGCCGGCGGCGTCAACGTCAAAGGCTGCGCCGACGCGATTTCCGACGCCGCCAAAGAGCTCGGCTTGAGCGGAAAGGTCAAAATCGGCGTCGTCACCGGCGACGACATACTGCCGCGGCTCGACGAATTTCTCGAAAAAGGCGTCCAAATAAACAATATGGAAACGGGCGAGCCTTTGAGCGAAATCCTTGATAAGGTGCAGAGCGCAAACGTCTATCTCGGCGCGCGCCCGCTTGTCGAAGCGCTCGGCCGGGGCGCGCAAATCATCGTCGGCGGACGCCTCACCGATACGGGTTTGACGCTCGCGCCTTTGATGCATGAATTCAACTGGTCATTCGACGATTGGGACAAAGTTTCGATTGGAACGATTGCCGGTCACATCATCGAATGCGGCGCGCAGTGTTCGGGCGGAAACTGTCAATACGACTGGCAAAACGTTCCCGATTTGGCAAATGTCGGCTTTCCGATTGTCGAAGCGTTTCCGGACGGCGAATTTGTCATCACAAAACACGAAAACACGGGCGGCTGGGTGAATATTCCCTCGGTCAAAGAACAGCTTTTGTATGAAATGGGCGACCCGCACGAATATATCACGCCGGACGTCGTCGCCGATTTTACGACAATCAATCTGAAGGACGACGGCAAAAATCGCGTTCGCGTTTACGGCATCAAAGGCAAGCCGAACACCGATTTTTACAAAGTTTCCATCGCTTATTCGGCCGGCTGGAAATCGGTCGGAACGCTCGTTTACGCTTATCCCGACGCGTTCGAAAAAGCCAAAGCCGCCGACAAAATTCTGCGCGCGAGGCTCGAAAAGCTCGGTTTGAAATTCGACGTCGTTTTAACCGAATTCGTCGGCGTCAACGCGACGCACGGGCATCTGGCGGGCGAGCCGCCGCGCGACATTCCCGAAGTCCAGCTTCGCATCGGCGTGCGCGGGCAAAACAAAGCGGACGTCGAAAGATTTACAAAGGAAATCGCGCCGTTGATTTTAACCGGCCCGCCCGCCGTGACGGGTTTCGCCGGCGGTCGTCCGAAGGTCGAAGAAATTATGGCGTATTTTCCCGCGCTGATTCCGAAAACTTTGATTGAAACAAAGGTCGATATTGTCGAAGCGTAAACCCGCGAAATCATCGGGTAAATTTCAAAAATTTATTGATTTGCGCGGCTGATTTTCGAAATATTTTATCGGATTTTGACCGGACGCTTCAGAAATTAATCGATTTTCACTTCGACCCGCGACTTTCTGAATTTCGCGTATTCGAAAGTCGCCCTCGTGTCCAGTTTTGCCGAAACGTTGTTATCTTTCGATTTAACCTGAAAATAGCTGTAAGTGATTTTTCGCGGGACGAGAATTCCGAAATCGCTCGGCTGGTATTCGAATTCGCCGCGAAATAAAATGAGCGTGCCGGCCGCACCGTCCGTCTGCCCGGTCAATTCCCTTTCCTCGCGCCGGATTTGAAAAGTCTGCGCGTCAATCCACAATTTTCCGCGCAGAAAAACATTTGATTTGTTCAGGATTTTCGGTAAACCGAGGTCAAAACCGATAGTTATTTTTTTTGATTCATCCGCTCTCTCGTCGATTAAAACATAAGGCGAGGGCTTCGTCTGCCGGTATTCTACGACGAAAACGTCGGCGCCGTCGGTGTTTTCGCGATTGGTAAGTTTGAAATCGAAAAAAGGCCTGGCGTAGTCGGCTAAAATCGGCGTTTGGAGAAGCGTCAAGCCGGTAATTTGCAGATTTTTATCATAACGCGAGCTTTCCTTCTGTATTTTTTCAAGCTCCTGTTTGACCGACGAAGCTCTGGCAAGCTGCTCGAACAAATCGTTCGAGCGTTTCTCGGTATCTCCGAGATTTTTGTCGTTAACTTTGACGACGCTGCGATATTCGCTCGAAACGCTTTCGTCATTGAGCGACTGGAAAATAATAAAATTCGATTCGACGACGGTTCGCTTTTTCCGGTCACCGTTTTTATCGAAAGTTTCAAACGTTTTTTTCTCTTCCGACAGCAGATTTTTAAATTCCAGGCGATAATTTTGCGCCTGCTCGTCGGCATTTTTGAGAATCGTTTCCAAATCCGGCGTCGGAGATGCGTCCTGCCCGCAGACGAAAATAGTCGCCGCAAATAAAAGAATCGTCGCCGCTGCCGCATTTTTCAAATCAAGTCGAATCATTTTTTTGCCCTGCCTTTATTTATACATTTAAACATAATTCGGCTAGAATTGAAATATTTTTATGACCGAAAAAGCCGAAAGCTGGAAACGAATTTCATCAAAAGACATTGCCGATTGCCGTGTTTTTCGCGTGCGCGAAGATTTTTGCGAACGCGAATCGGACGGCGCGCGACACTCGTTTTTTGTCGTCGAAAATCCCGATTGGGTAAACGTCATCGCGCTCACGAAAAATCGCGAGGTCGTTTTAATCGAGCAGTTCAGATACGGAACGGAAGAAATAATTCTGGAGATTCCGGGCGGAATAGTCGACGCGGGCGAAGCTCACCGGACGGCCGCGCGGCGCGAACTTCTGGAAGAAACCGGATTTTCTTCGGATGAATTTATCTTTTTGGGAAAATCGCACCCGAATCCGGCGATTCAAAATAACACGATTTATCACTATCTCGCGCTCGGCTGCCAAAAGACGGACGAGACGAATTTCGACGAGTACGAAAGCGCGGTGACGAAACTCGTCTCGCTCGAACAAATTCCGCATCTTATCGAAAGCGAGCAAATCACACATTCGCTTGTTCTGGCCGGATTTTATAAGCTTATGATTAGCGAGCATTTTCAGAGGTTAAGCAAATGAGCAAAATTTTCGCCGCCGCTTTCGTCGTTTTTTTAATTCTTTTAGCCGTCGGCGATTCAGTTCGCGCGCAAAATTACACAACGTCCGACGGTTTTTCGTTCGAGGTCAGTTTTTCCGCCGACAAAACGGAAATAATGGTCGGCGAGCCGGTGTATCTGTCGATGGGAGTAAAAAATCTTTCAAACGTTGATTTTTGCATCGTCGACGGCGGCGATTATCGAAACAATCTCGGTCGTCCCCAAAGTTTTTCGATTGAAGCCGTCCACGACGACAATTTAAAAGTTCCTGTACCGGAAATTAAATTTTGGATGGGCGGTCTAATCAGCTGCCGGAAAGCAGAAAAAAACGGCGGCACGTTTGTTTTTCACCTTTTCCTGCCGCTTTGGGCTCCATTTGAAACGCCCGGAAATTATATTTTAACCGTTAAAAAATTGCTTATAATCCGTGATTACAACGTCAAATCGGAGTATTTCAAAGAATTGTTCTCGGAAACCAACGTTCCCGTAAAACTCGAAACAAAAATAAAAGTGATTCCGACCGATTACGAAAAAATGGGGAAAATTATTGAGTTTTGGGAAAACGAATTAAATCAGCCGGGCGAATTTGACCGCGCGGTTCGGGCGCTGATTTATATTGACGACAAACGAACGATAAAACCGCTGATTTCCATCGCAAAAAAAGATTATCAGGCAATGCTGCGGTTAGCTGATTTTGACGACGAAGAGGCTTTTCATGCAATTGTCGCCGAAATAAAAAATGCCGACGACCGCACACGTTTGAGCGTCGCCGATGCGCTTTCTATAAGCAAAAATCCGAAAGCATACGATTATCTTCTAAAAATGCGCGGCGATGAATATGAATACGTCCGATTGCGCGTAATGAACTTTTTAGGCGAAAAAGGAACGGCCGAATCGCTCAAAATTTTTAAGGAAATGGCCGATGAGCCGAGGAACAAAGACTTGCTTCAATACGTAACAGTTTATCTGGAGAAACTGGAGAAAAAATAAAAATGAAAGTTGAATTATTAAAGCTCGCGCACGCGCGCTCGGGCGACAAAGGCGATACGGCCAACGTCGGCGTCATCGCGCTCAAAGACGAATTTTACCCGCTTCTCGTGCGCGAGGTAACGGCCGAAAAAGTAAAAACGCATTTCGGCGAAATCGTTAAAGGCGCGGTCGAGCGATTTGAGCTTCCCAACTTAAACGCGCTCAATTTTCTGCTGCACGAGAGTTTGGGCGGCGGCGGAACTCTGTCTTTGATGACCGACGCGCAGGGCAAGACTTTCTCGACCGCGCTTTTGCGGATGAAAATCGAGATTGCGGACGAAGAGGCAAAAAATTTAGGTGTCTTATGAACGAAAATATAAAATTTGATTTCGCGCAAATCGGCGGCGTCCGGCTTCATTACGCAAAGGCCGGAACGGGCGCGCGGCTGGTCGTCCTGCTTCACGGTTTTCCCGAATTCTGGCATTCGTGGCGGCATCAGATTGAGGCTCTCAGCGACCGGTACACGGTCATTGCGCCCGATATGCGCGGCTATAATTTGTCGGACAAGCCGACGAGCGTTTCCGATTACGAAATCGACAAATTGGTCGATGACGTAACCGGTTTGATTCGCCATTTCGGCCGCGAAAACGCCGCCGTTATCGGTCACGATTGGGGCGCGACGGTCGCCTGGAATCTGGCGTCGAAACATCCCGAATACGTCTGGAAGCTCGGCGCGCTGCAAGTCCCGCCGATTTCCGTCTGGCGCAAAAATCAGACCTTGAGACAATTTTTTGCCAGCTGGTATATGTTTTTTTTCCAGATTCCCGCTTTGCCCGAATTTCTTTTAAAAGCAAACGATTTCGCGCTGCTGGCAAACGCTTTGAAAAACTCGACGGCCGAGAAAGATTTTTTCTCCGACGAAGACATCATGGAATATAAACGCGCTTGGAGCGAGCCTTTTGCCGTCACGGCGATGCTCAATTATTATCGCGCCAACATTCTCAAACGCTTTTTCACAAAGCCCGAAGCACCGTCGAAAATCCGGATTCCGACCGTTTTTATTTACGGCGAGCAGGACAAAGCCGTTTTGCCCGAAACCGTCAAAGGCGTCGGCGAGATGATTGATGCGCCTTACGAAGAATTTCGCATCCCGACCAGTGCCCACTGGGTTCAACAGGAAGCGAGCGATGCCGTAACCGAAATTCTGCGCGAATTTTTGGCGGAATAAATTTCAACTAAAAACTGAAAATGGAAAATTAAGAAACTTTCTTAATTTTCCATTTTCCATTTTCAGTTTTCCATTATTAGAGTTTCGCTTTACAATAAACTCACTTCTTTTTTATAAATCACAAATTTCAGGAGCTTTTTATGCGTCAATCATTTCTACGAATGTTTCTGGTTTTTTTCTTGACCTGTTCGACTTTTGCCCAAACGGTGCCGAACAAAAGTCTGCTGGGTTTCGCGGCGGAAAATGCGTCGAAACAAAAATCGCTCGAAGCGCAGTTTGATTCGATGTTGAAGGCGGAAAATCTGCGCGAATGGATGAAGCGTTTATCGGCCCGTCCGCATCACGTCGGCTCGCCATACGACAAGCAAAACGCCGAATTTTTGCTTTCACTTTTCAAATCGTGGGGCTTTGACGCCGAAATCGAACAGTTCGACGTTTTGTTTCCGACGCCGAAAATTAGACTTCTCGAAATGCTCGCGCCGCAGAAATTTACGGCAAAGCTGGCCGAACCGGCGCTCAAGGAAGACGCGACTTCGGGCCAGTCAAAAGAACAGCTGCCGACCTACAACGCATATTCGATTGACGGCGACGTGACCGGCGACCTCGTTTACGTAAATTACGGAATTCCGGCCGATTACGATGAATTGGAAAAACGCGGAATCGACGTTCGCGGCAAAATCGTGATTGCGCGCTACGGCGGCTCGTGGCGTGGCATCAAACCGAAAGTTGCCGCCGAGCACGGCGCCATCGGCTGTCTGATTTATTCAGACCCGCGCGACGACGGATTTTTTCAGGGCGACGTTTACCCGAAAGGCGCGTGGCGCAGCGAAAACGGCGCGCAGCGCGGCTCGGTCGCCGATATGCCGCTTTTTCCCGGCGACCCCTTGACGCCCGGCATCGGCGCCACCAAAGACGCCAAACGTTTATCAATCAAAGAAGCGCCGACGCTGACGAAGATTCCGGTAATGCCGATTTCCTACGCCGACGCGCTGCCGCTTTTGAAAAATTTGAGCGGCACGGTCGCTCCGCAAAGCTGGCGCGGCGCGCTTCCCATCACCTACCACATCGGCGGGACGGGCGCGTTGAAAGTTCATTTCAAATTAGCGTTTAACTGGGACATCAAAACAATCAACGACGTCATCGCCAAACTGCCGGGCGCGGAACGCCCCGACGAATGGATTATTCGCGGCAATCATCACGACGCCTGGGTAAACGGTGCGGAGGACCCGCTCTCCGGCCTCGTCGCCGAGCTCGAAGAAGCGCGCGCCGTCGGCGAGCTCGCCAAAACCGGCTGGAAACCGAAGCGAACAATCGTTTACTGCGCATGGGACGGCGAAGAACCGGGACTGCTCGGCTCGACCGAATGGGTCGAAACGCACGCCGACGAATTAAAACAAAAAGCGGTCGTTTACATCAATTCCGACACCAACGGGCGCGGATTCTTAGGCATCAGCGGCTCGCACACGCTCGAAAAATTTATGAATCAGGTCGCGCAGGATATTCCCGACCCGCAGACGAAAATGACCGTCTGGCAAAGGATGCGCGCGCAGCAGCTGGTGAACGGCTCGGCCGCAACGAAAAAGGAGATTCTCGAAAGAAGCGATGTGCGAATCGGCGCGCTCGGCTCGGGCTCCGATTACACGCCGTTTTTGCAGCACATCGGCATTGCCTCGCTTAATATCGGCTTCGGCGGCGAAGACGGCGGCGGCTCGTATCACTCGGTTTACGATTCGTTCGATTATTTCACGCGCTTCGTCGACCCGAATTTCGCATACGGCGTCGCGCTCGCAAAAGTCGGCGGGCACGCGACTTTGAGATTTGCCGACGCCGACGTCGTGCCGTTCGAGTTTACGAATTTTGCCGACACTGTCGGGCAATACGTCAGCGAAATCGTTCGCCTGACCGACACGATGCGCGAAGATACGCGGATGATGAACCAGATGATTTCCGACGGGACGCTTCTCGGCGTGCAGGACCCGACGCAAAAATTCGTTCTGCCGAAAACGAAAGAGGCCGTTCCTGCGCTCGATTTCAAGCTCTTGCAGGACGCTTTGAAAGAATTAAAAGACAACGCCGAAGATTACGCCAAAGCGACGAAAGATAACAAAATCAATTTGTCGGCGCAAAAAAATCTGGACGAAGTTCTTTTCCGCGCCGAACGCGCTTTAACCAACGCAAACGGTTTGCCGCGCCGCGACTGGTTCAAACATCAAATCTACGCGCCCGGATTTTACACCGGTTACGGCGTCAAAACGTTGCCCGCCGTTCGCGAAGCCATCGAGCAGCGCAATTGGAAGGAAGCGGCCGAGCAGATAAAAGTGGTCGCGCGCATTATCGAAAATTTTGCCGCCGAAATCGATAAGGCGACGAAAATCGCCAAATAATATGACGGAAATTTTAACATCGATTGAAAGCTCGATTTTGACCATCACGCTTAATCGTCCCGAAAAGCGCAACGCGCTCAATGACGCGCTCGTAAATTCGCTTAAAGCTGCTCTGCGCAACGCCGACCGCGACGAAAATCTGCGCGCGATTGTAATTCGGGGCGCGGGCAAAGATTTTTGTTCGGGCGCGGATTTATCGGCGCTGCAAAAGATTGCGGAAAGCAGCGTGATGGAAAATCTCGCCGATGCAGAAAATCTGCTGGAGCTTTTCGCCCTCATTAGAAAAATAAAAATTCCCGTTATCGCCGCCGTCAACGGGCGCGCGCTCGCGGGCGGCTGCGGTCTGGCGACGGCCTGCGATTTGGTTCTGGCGGCGCGCTCGGCGTGTTTCGGCTATCCGGAAGTTAAAATCGGTTTCGTGCCGGCGATGGTGATGGCGATTTTGCGCAGAAATCTTTCGGAAAAACGGTCGTTTGAATTAATCACGCAAGGGTTTGAGTTTTCGGCGGAAGAAGCCGAAAGAATTAACTTGATAAATCGGGTTTTCGACGATGAGACGTTTGAAACGGATGTAAAAAATTACGTCTCCGCATACGAAAAAGTCTCGCGCTCGGCCGTCGTTTTATCGAAAAAGCTTTTGTACCAGATGGATAACATGACGTTCGAAACCGCGCTCGAAACCGGCGCCGAAGTCAATACAATCGCCCGCCTGACCGAGGACTGCCGGCGCGGAATCGCCAAATTTCTGGAAAAAAAATAAAGAAAATCAGGCGAATTTTTACAATATTTCGGCAAACTTTTACGATATTTCGCTGTGCTTTTGTAAAAGCTCGCCGATTTTTTATAATAATTGCCGAATTTTTGCAATAAATCGGCGAGCTTTTAAAGAAACTCGTCGTGCTTTTGCAATAAATCGGTGAGTTTTTGCGATAACTCGCCGATTTACTGCGATAGCTCCCGTGAATATCGTAATAATTCACCGAATTTCTACGATATTTCATCGCGTTTCTGCATATTTAACGCCGCTTCAAGCGGATTTTCCGCGACTTGGTCGATTAAACCCATCATCAAAGCTTCCTGCGCCGAAACTCTTTTCGCCGTCAGAAACATCTCGAGCGCCGCCGCTTCGCCGACGAGGCGCGGCAGACGTTGCGTTCCGCCCCAGCCGGTGATGATTCCGAGATTTGCGCCCGGATGTGAAAAATGGGCATTGGGGCCGGCGATTCTTGTTTTGCAGGCGAGCGCCAGGTCGAGCGCGCCGCCGAAACAAAAGCCGTTTATCGCTGCAATCGAATTTCTCCCGGCGATTTTGTTCATCAAATTTTGCCCGCGCGATGCAAATTCTTTCGCATTTTCTTTTGACACTTTCGCAATCTCGCGTAAATCCGCGCCCGAGGCGAAAACGTCGTCTTGGCCGGTGAAAATAATTGTCTGATTATCTCTAATCTCGTCTAAAATCTCGTCCAACTTTTCCAGAACGGCAACCGAAAGCGGGCTTCTGATTTCGGGGCGATTGAATTGAATTATTAAATTTTCGCCAATATTTTCAGTTAAAACGAAATTCGACATTTTTTTTCCAAAAATCAATAATAAAGCTATATGTTCCGAATCAACAAAGCCCACCCGTGGCACGGTATCCCAATCGGCGAGCGAGCGCCCGAAGAAGTTACCGTTTTTATCGAGATTGTCCCGAGCGACACGGTCAAATATGAAGTCGATAAGGAAACGGGTTATTTAAAAATCGACCGCCCGCAGCAGTATTCGAACGTCGTTCCGGCAAATTACGGGTTTATCCCGCAGACTTACTGCGCCGCCCGAATCGCCGAGCACGCCCGCGCCAAAAGCGATTCGGAAATCCGCGGCGGCGACCGCGACCCGCTCGATATACTGGTTTTATCCGAACACCACATTCCGCGCGGCGACATTATTTTGAAAGCCAAGCCGATTGGCGGTTTTTGTCTGATTGATACGGGCGAGGCCGATGATAAAATTATCGCGACGCTCAAAGGCGACAAGGTTTTTGAGCAGTATCAGGAAATTGCGGAGCTGCCCAAAGGAATTTTAGAGCGCTTCGAGCATTATTTTTTAACTTACAAAAATCTGCCCGATGAGCCGAAAAAATGCGAGATTGCATATTCCTACGGCCGCGAGCAGTCTTACGAAATAATCCGCGCCGCAATTGCCGATTATTCAGACTTGCTTGAAAAACTGAAAATTGAAAACTGAGAGTTGAAAGCTGAGAACGACTTTTCAGTTTTTACTTAAAAAAGATTACCCACGTTGCGAAGTCTTCGGAAAAATTTTCGAAATGATGTTCGACGCCTTTTTCGACGAATAAAACGTCGCCGTCCGTAAAAGTTATTCTTTCACCGGCTTTGACAAACTCGCCGCTTCCGCGAGCGATGATATAGATTTCGTCCTTTTCATGCGGCGTTTGATAATCGCGCCCGCGCGGCCCGAAAAATTCGAGCTCGAAATCGCCTTTTGAAAAAGCGCGGGTAAACCAGACGCCTTCCTTCCATTTTTCGTTTGCCGCCAAAGGCAGCTTTGCTAAAAATTCGTTGACGGTAAATTTCATTTCAATTCGCCCGAAGTTTTCGGCTTAATTTAAATCGGCGCTTTCTCTAAATATGCGGCGGCAAGACAAACGCGCCGAGATGCGGCTGGTCGGTGTTCAAAGTCGTCTCGAGAGCCAGATGCAGCGCGTCGCGCAAATTTTCCGGCGTGACAATCGCATCGACCAGACCGCGCGCCGCGGCGTGTTTGGCGTCGAGTTCCTTTTCGTAAGTTTCGCGCACTTTTTCCATTTCCGCTTTTAATGATTCGTCGGGCTCTCTCCCTTCTTTTTTCAATTTTTCAAGCTGCGTCCCAAAAATCGCCTGCGCCGCCGCATCGCCTTCCATAACGCCCATTCTGCCGGTCGGAAGCGAGAAAATAAAATCCGGGTCGAAGCCCTGACCGGCCATCGCATAATAGCCCGCGCCCGAAGCGTGATTGATAGTCAAAACGAGTTTCGGAACGCTCGCCGTCGCCATCGCCTCGACAAAACGCGCGCCCGCGCGGATGATGCCCGAATGCTCGGCTTCGGCGCCAATCATAAAGCCCGAAACGTCCTGCACGAAAAGAATCGGCGTGCCGTGCCGGTTGCAGTTTTCGATAAAATACGCTGTTTTTTCCGCCGATTCGGTATAGACGATGCCGCCGAATTTCGGCGGTTTCGCGGTCTGCCGCACCATTCCGCGATGATTGGCGATAACGCCGACGTGGATTCCGCAAATCCGCGCCGTTCCGCAAATCATCTCCTGCGCGTAATCGGCCTGAAACTCGTCGAGCGCGCCCGCGTCGACAATCGTGTTCAAAAGCGCGCGCATATCATACGGCGCGCGATGGTCTTCGGGCAAAATTTCGTAAAGCTTTTCCGGTAAATTTTTCGGTTCTTTTGCTTCAATTATCGAAACGTCTGTTTGAAATTTATTCGGCAGCTCGGAAACGAGCTCGCGGATTTTTTCCAGACATTCGGCGTCGTCTTTGGTGCGATAATGCGCGACGCCGGAAATCGCGTTGTGCGTCATCGCGCCGCCGAGCGTTTCGTTGTCAATCGTTTGGCCGGTCGCTCCTTTCACCAGATTCGCGCCGCCGAGCCCCATAAACGAAGTGCCCTCGACCATCAAAATCACGTCCGAAAGCGCGGGCAGATAAGCGCCGCCGGCGACGCACATTCCCATCACGGCGGAAATCTGCGGGACTTTTAAATAACGGCGCATTATCGAATTGTAATAAAAAATGCGCGCCGCGCCGTATTGACCGGGAAAAACGCCGCCCTGAAACGGTAGATTGACGCCCGCCGAATCGACCAGATAAATTATCGGCACGCGGTTTCGCATCGCGATTTCCTGAGCACGCAAGATTTTCTTGATTGTTTCCGGATACCACGCGCCCGCTTTTATCGTCGCATCGTTGGCGACGACGACACATTCGCGTCCCTGAATTTTCCCGACCGAAGTGACGACCGCCGCTGCCGGCGCTTGCCCTTTGTATTCGTCGTAGGCGACGAGCAGGCCGATTTCCTGCTGGAAAGCGTTTTTATCGAACAATAAATCGATTCTTTCTCTGGCGGTGAGTTTTCCCTGCTTATGAATTTTGTCGATTTTCTCCGCGCCGCCGCCGAGTTTCAGATGGCTTTCGAGACGCCGAAATTCTTCGGTCAGCTCGCTCAGTCTTGATTTTTTTTCTTCTAATCCTTCTGACATTTTTGAATTTATATTAATGCGATTTTGTAAATAGAAATTTTGGACAGAAACAAAATTGAATCTTAACTTTTACCGCCCATTATCGCAAGATGCGCGTAAAAAAGCCCCGACCGGCGGGCCAGGGCTCAATTTCGGAGTTGGATTTTTTTGTCAGTTCCCGACAAAATTTATTTCGTTCATATCTTCGAAAAGCTGAAAAACCTGTGTGCTTTTGCCGAAATCGTAGCGCTTGTGCGCAATCGAAACGGTGTAGAAAACGCCGACTTCCATTTCGTCGAAGCTGTACCAGCCGAACGGGCTCGTCAAAACGGTGCGCGTCCCGCCGGTCTGCATATTCAAAATCGTGACCTGCGCTTTTGAAACGCCGCGCCCGAAATTGTCGGTCACGCGGCCGCTGACGAAAGCCGTCGCGGTCGTCGGGTGCGTGCAATCGATATTGATGTCGTCGATTCCAATCCATTCGTCCGGGCCAACCGCATTGGTCGTAATAATTCTAAAATCGAGCATCGGCTGATTGCTCGAGCTGACCGGCAGAGTCGCGCTGATGGACGTGACGCGCGTCGCCTGGCTCGGCCCGGTCGTCGCATCGGGAATAAACGCCGAAGTGATGTTTCTGTAATTTCCGCTTCCGCCGACGCGAAACTGCGTGGCGACGGGCGAGACGGCGTCATTGGCCGAATCGTCGATATCGCGAACCTTGAAATTAACGATGACGCCCTTGCCGACGCAGCCGATGGTCGTGTTCAGATGAATGACGATATTCGGCGCGGTCGCCGTGTCCGAGCCCTTGAGCGCAATCGTCGGATTGGCGATTTCAAACTCGGCAACGCCATCAACCGTAGAAGTCGCCGGATTTGTCTGGTTAGCTTTGACGTCGAGCGGATTGCCCGGACTGTCCGTCAGAATCGTGCGCGGGTCGGTTCCCGGCACAGGTGCTAAACCGTCGCCGCTAAAGCCTTCGATGGCAACAACCTGCGTCCAGTCGTCGTCGGTATTGATGCGGGCCGTGTTTGTCCAGTTTTCGTTCAAAGGGCTTCCGGCGGAAATTTCCAGATAATAATGATTTGCTTTTGCGACCAGCGTTCCGAAAATCGAATCGGACGAAAACGCGCTCATCCCGACAAATGTTAAAACGCAAAAAGCTATCGCGACAAAATAGAGTTTTTTTCTAGACATTGTTTCTCCTCAAGCGGCGGAAATGAAATCAAAAACGTCTCGAACTGACGTCGATTCCGCGCGGTCAAAATCTTTCCAAAATTAAGGTTTCGGCTAATTTAGCATAATAAACTCTTAAAGAGGAGCTTTTTTCAGTTTTTGATGCAAAAAATTTCGCCCGAAACGGTTTTGAATCAATTTTGGGCGAAAAATTTTATTTATCTGTTTTTTGTCGCTTCTTTATTTCTTCTTCTCGGAAATAATAAACGTCGGAACCATTCCGCCGCCCGAAGAAACGTTGGCGAGTTCGGTAGTCGAAAGCCGCGTAAAAGCCGAGCCGACAATGCCGTTAAAAAGCAGCGGGTCGAGGTCGACTAATTGTTCGAACATATGAATTTTCCCATCGCTTTCGAGATATGGAAATAATTCCCTGCTCGTTTCGACGCGTTCCTGAACGAGATAATCGCCGTCGGCGAGCGCGATTTTTATCGCTTCTTCCCAATCGTTGGCCGACGAGTTCCAGCCGATATAAATTCCGTGACCGCCGTAATCGTCGTTCGGTTTTAAGACAAGCTTATGAGCGTTCGCGCGCGTCCATTCGATTAAATCGATTTCCTCGTCGCGGTTAAAAGTTTTTTCCTCGCGGAATTTTCGCGTCCACGGAACATGCGCGCGAATCGCTTCAAGCTCGGCCTCATCAAATAAATGCGCGTATTTTTCGTTGGTCAAAACGGCGAAAATCGCTTTTTTATGAACTAATTTCGAGCGAAAACTGTTGACCATACAAATCGCGCCCGCTTTGTAGGCGTTGAGCAAAGCGGGAAATTCGTCCATAATCGGCAGATATTCGTTGACCAGAAGACGTTTGTAAACGATGTCGATGTCGACGCCCGCGTAAGATAATTTTTCGCCGTCGAATTCGAGGTCTTCGGGCGAGCAAATCAGCGAATCGTAGCCCTGCGACTGAAAATATTCCTTAAATAATTCAAATTCTTTCTGCGTCGGCAAATCCTTTAAATCGACAATCGCGATGACCGGTTTTTTTTCGGGCGCGCGGCCTAAAAATTCCTCGTAGCAGCCGAGCAGAACTTCGAGCATCAAAGGGCGTCCCGCAAAACCGCGAACGTCGTAACGCTCGGCAAATTTTCGCATTACCGGCAATTGCATAAAAATTTCCGTCGCCGAATCGGCGTAAGCGACGCCCGCCGGACTTTCACCGTTCAGCTCGACGTAGGAATAAGACGAATCGGTCAAAAACGAATCGAGCCGCGCGTTTGGCGAAACCTGTTTGTATTTCGGGTCGACGGCGACAAGTTCTTTTTCGATTTCGGTAATGCCGAGCTCGTCCAGAAGCTCTTCGGACTCAACGGCCGCGTCTTTTACCTTTTGCAGCGCGCTCCAGACGGTTTCGCAAATTTTAGTTACGCGCGCCCAGTCGGCGGCGGTGACGAAATGCGGGCGCAAGTAAGGCGAAAGACGGCGGCCGCCGAAAATCAGTTTCGTGCGCTCCAGACCTTCGTCCAAAGCGATTCGCGACGATTCGGACAAATCGAAATCCGCAAGTAATTCGTGATAATAGGCAACGGCTTCTTTTAGCATAAATTTTAGATTTGAGGTCAGAGGTCGGAGGCTGGAGATTAGTTTAAGATTATTTGTCCTGCTAAGCTCCGAGCTGCTAATCTCTAGCCTCGCGATAATTTCAGAATAATTTCAAACTCTTCCGGCCTTAATGGAATTACCGAAAGCCTTGATTGTTTGATTAAAGCGATATTTTCCAGATTTTTTTCGGCTTTTATTTCATCCAGAGTCACCGCTTTTGCAAATTTTTCGAGCGGCTTAATCTCGACGGCAATCCATTTTTCGTCTGTCGGGTCGGGAAATTCCTCTCGCGAAACGTGCGCTAAACCGACGACCGCCTTTTCCGAAACCGAGTGATAAAAAAGAACTTTATCATCCGTCTTCATCGCTCTTAGATTATTTCGCGCCTGAAAATTTCGCACGCCCGTCCAGACGGTTTGACCTTCCTCGATTAAATCGTCGAAAGAATACGCTTCGGGTTCTTGTTTGACCATCCAGTAATTCATTTTATTTTAACAGATACGGCGAAATCGCGCTTCATATAAAGCCAGCGCGCCGTGGCAAATCAAGCCGACCGCCGTAACGAATAAAAGTGTCTTTCCGAAATAGCTCGCGGCCAGAGCCGCCAGCGCGCCGTCCAGCCCGGCGGCATCGTTGGGGTTATAATGGATTGCCGCCGCAATAAAAAAATATCCGACGAGCGCCATAATCAAAGCGCGCGCCGTAAAGCTCAAAGCTCCGAGAATCGTCACCATCCGCCGCTGGCCGCCGCTCAAAGAAAAAAGGCGGAAGCTTTCCTGAAATTTCCCCGAAACGCCGCTGTAACACTCGTGAAATCCCGCTCCGATAATGCCGAGACCGATGAGAAACATCAAAACCGCGCCGAGCGGCAAGGCGAGCAGAATTGCCGCCAGCGTTCGCGGAATCTCGCCGCTCCGGTTTTCTATGTGCTCGGAAATCGTTATAATCCAGGACGTCCAGGCTAATCCTAAATAAAAAATCCCGATTCCAACGGCGATGCTTCTTCTGAAAATTCCCTGAACGCCGCCGCCCGCATTGTCAATATCGGCCACTCCGCGCAAAATATTCCACGTTCCGTGGCCGATTGCGCCGACAATAAAAATTATCAAAAGAATTCGGCCGTAAGGCTTTCCGGCTATCGTTGTCAAAGCGCCCGAAGGGTCGGCCAATTCGCCGCCCTTTTGTCCGGTTGCGACCAGGACGGCGAGCATTCCGATGACGATAAAAAGAAAACCCTTCGTGTAAAAACCGAACCGCGCCAGTTTTTTCGTGTAGGGATGCCGGACTGTTTCTTCCGCCGCTTTTATCGTCTCCTCGATTTTGTCGCTGACCAATTGCTTGGTTTCTTCGTTCATTATATTTGGTGAGTTTTACTTTCGACGAAAGCGATAAATTATTTCAAAAGCGGGTTTTAGCTTTTCTTCTGCGCCGCTGCCGCTTTTTTGTTCAGCCATTTTGCCCAGCGTTCGAGATACGGCCTGAGCGGTTTGAAGAGACGGCCGCGAACGCTGTTCTGCGACTGTTTCTCGCTCCATTCCCGCAGATTTTTCTGCGCGTATTGCCGAATCTGCGGCTCTAAATTTTGTTTTTTGACCGAATGACGCAGAGTAAAATAATAATGCTGCCCGACGAGCGAAAACAACATTCCCGCCAGATTGCTTTTAAAAGAGCTTTTCGCCATCCAGCGCTTGGCAAAGCCTTCGGTCGGCTGCAGCAGCGCGCCCATCGAAATTTCGAGCCACGCGTTCTGATTTCCCATTTTCGGATGATAAAGTCCGGGCAGGTCGCCTTTTACCGGAACGGGCGAATTTTTCATCTGCGGAGTTTTGATAAAATCCACCAGACGGATTTTTTCCAAACCGCGAAGATGCTCAATCGGTAACGAAGACATAATTTTGCGGATATTTTCATCCGTTTCTTTCGGCAAATCGATAGTCGATTGATTTTCGATTTTTATTTCTGATGATGATGATTTTGCAGTTTTTATTCCTGCCGTTTTTATTGCCATACTTTTGTAAATTGTAAATTGTAAATCGCGAATAGTAAATTGTGCCACAGATTTGTCGCGTTTCGGCAACAGATTCAAATTTCAGATTTCAGATTTCAAATTTCAAATCCATTATTTTCAACAATTTAATTGATTTGTTTATTTTGGCACAATCTTTGTAAAAGAATTGTCGAAATAATTTCTTTATGAAGCAAACCACCATCTCAAAATCCGTTTACGCCAGCGGCATCGGCCTGCACACCGGCGTCGAGGTCAATCTGGCGCTCAAACCCGCGCCGCCGAATACGGGTTATATTTTTGTCCGGAAGGATTTGGATAATTTTGAAATTCCGGCTTCGGTCGAATACATTTCGCATTGCAGCTACGCGACCACGCTTTTGCGCAGAGGCGTCATTTTATCGACGGTCGAGCATCTTCTCTCGGCGCTGCGCGGCGCGGGACTGGATAATTGTTTTATCGAAGTCGACAATATCGAGATGCCGATAATGGACGGCTCGAGCGAGAATTTTATCGAGCTTATCGAACAGGCCGGAATTGTCGAACAGGACGAAACCAGACATTTTCTGCAAATAAAAGAAAAGGTCGAGTTCGCGCAGGGCGACCGGCGAATGTCGGTCGAGCCTTCGGAAAATTACGAAATCGAATGTGTAATAGATTTTCCGCATCCTTTTATCAATCGCCAGAAATTTCATTTCGTCTTTGAAAACGACTCGTTCGGAAAGCAAATCGCGTCGGCGCGGACGTTCGGATTTACGACCGAAATCGAAATGCTGCGGCGCGCCAATCTGGCGCTCGGCGGCTCGCTCGACAACGCGATTGTGCTCACGCCCGACGGAATGCTCAACGAAAATCCGCTTCGCTTCTCGGACGAGTTCGTCCGTCATAAAATCCTCGACATCATCGGCGATTTTGCCCTTCTCGGAATGCCGATTTTAGGAAAAATCAAAGCGGAAAAAAGCGGCCACGCGCTGCACGCCGTTTTGATGAGCAAATTATTAAAAACCGAAACTGCATGGGAAATTGTCGAAAAAGTGACCGGTAGCGAGAGACGAGAGACGAGATAAGTTATTCCTTTTTCACTCGTCACTCGTCACTCATCTCTCGTCACTTCTCTTCTGCTATAATTTGATTATGACGAAAGCGGCAACCGGGACGAGAGACGAAAAGGCGAGCGTTTTCGTGCGGCGCGTTTCGGCTGACGATTTAACCAAAATCGAACCGGACGCGCTCGCCATCGAAGAACCGCTCGAAATTCGGCTCGGATTCGTCGAAAACGGCAAACACACGCACCGCGCCGTTTCAATCACGATGCGGACGCCGGGAAACGATTTCGAGCTGGCCGCCGGATTTTTATTTACCGAGGGAATCCTTTCTTCAAAAAATCAAATCGCGGAGATAAAACACTGCGGCAAATTTCCCTCGCGCGAAAACACTGTGCGGATAGATTTGCGCGCCGACGCGGCCGTCAATCTCGATAAGCTGGCGCGAAATTTTTATACGACTTCAAGCTGCGGCGTGTGCGGCAAAACGTCGCTCGAAGCCTTAATCGTTACCGGAGCGCGCCCGCTCCCGAAAAAAGATTCCCCGCTAATTTCGGCAAAAATCATTCATAAACTTCCGGAAAAACTGCGCGCCGCGCAAAACATCTTTGACGAAACGGGCGGGCTTCACGCCGCCGCGCTGTTCGATGCAAACGGCGCATTGGTTGATTTGCGCGAAGACGTCGGACGCCATAACGCGGTCGATAAATTAATCGGCGCGCGAGTTTTATCCGGCCAAATTCCGCTCGAAGACAAAATTTTATTTTTAAGCGGGCGCGCCAGCTTCGAGCTCGTCCAAAAGGCCGTCATGGCGCAGATTCCCGTCATCGCGGCGGTCGGCGCGCCGTCGAGCCTGGCGGTTGAAGCGGCAAAAGAATTTAACATTTTATTGCTTGGCTTTGTCCGCGACAATCGATTTAACGTTTACACGAATTTAGACAGAATAACTTATGAAACTGCGGCTTAGGGAAAATTCGATTCGCCTGCGTCTTTTGCAGACCGAAGTCAGGCGTTTGACGGAAACCGGATTTGTGGCGGAAACTATCACGTTCGGAAAATCGCAGTCTTTTGTTTATCGACTGCAAATTTCTGACGAGGCAAAAGAGATTTCGGCCGATTTTCAAAACGGTGAAATAACGATCGAAATTCCCCGAAATATTGTTGACAAATGGATTAATACCGGCCGGGTCGGCTTGCAGACCGAGCAGGAATTCGGCGGCGACAAGCCGCTTTCGATTTTGATTGAAAAGGATTTCGTATGTGTCGAAAGACCCGGCGACACGGATAATGCGGACGCTTTTCCGCATCCGAAAATGACGTGTTAGCGAATAAAATTTTATGAATCCTGAAACGAACAGTCACGGTGAAACTCACGCCGAAATTCCTGACAATCCCGGCGAGCTCGAAGTCGGCGAAGTCAAAGAAACGGCCGCCGGAATTACGTCGATTACGCAGACGATGAAATACGTCTACGGTCAGATGGGCGTCGTCAGCGGCACGCGGGCGCTTTTGAAACTCAACCAAAAGGGCGGAATCGACTGTCAATCGTGCGCGTGGGCCGACCCGGAAGAGCACCGCACGTTCGCCGAATTTTGCGAAAACGGCGCAAAAGCGATGGCGGACGAAGGCACAAGCGAGCGCGCCGCGCCCGAACTTTTCGCCAGATACAGCGTCGCCGAGCTTTCCGAACAAACCGACCAGTGGCTCAACCGGCAGGGACGTCTGACGCACCCGATGTTTCTGGCGGCGGGAGCAACGCATTACGAGCCGATTTCGTGGGAAAACGCTTTTCAAATTCTAGCCGACGAATTAAATTCGCTCGCTTCTCCTGACGAAGCCGTTTTTTACACGTCGGGCCGAACTTCAAACGAAGCGGCGTTTCTTTACCAGCTTTTCGCGCGACAGTTCGGCACGAACAATATGCCCGACTGCTCGAACATGTGCCACGAATCGACGAGCGTCGCGCTCAGCGAGCAGATTGGACTCGGCAAGGCGAGCGTCCGTCTCGAAGATTTGGAAAACACCGATTTAATCATCATCATCGGGCAAAATCCCGGCACGAACGCGCCGCGCATGATGAATTCGCTTCAGCAGGCCAAGCGTAACGGCGCGCGGATTATCGCGATAAATCCCCTGCCCGAAGCCGGACTTTTGAATTTCGTCAATCCGAACCCGCAGCATTATTCAAATTTTTTGATGTTCCCGGTCGACCTGCTCGGAAATCGCGCAACGCAGTTTGCCGATTTGCATCTCGCGCTTCGCATCGGCGGCGACATGGCAATTTTGAAAGGCATGATGAAGATTTTGCTCGAAGAGGAAAGAGCGAATCCGGACACCGTTTTCAAACATCAATTTATCGCCGAAAAAACCTCGGGATTTGAAGAATTTATCAACAATCTCGACGCCGTTTCGTGGAAAGATATTTTAGAGCAAAGCGGTCTCACGCGCGAGCAAATCAACGAAGCCGCCGGTATGTATCGAAAGGCGAATCGCGTCATTACCTGCTGGGCGATGGGCGTCACGCAGCATCGCCACGCCGTCGCGACGATTGAAGATATTGTCAATCTCCATCTTTTGCGCGGAAATATCGGACGTCAGGGCGCGGGTCTGCTGCCCGTTCGCGGTCATTCAAACGTGCAGGGCGACCGGACGATGGGAATCTGGGAACAGATGAACCCGAAATTTCGCGCAAATCTCGAAAAGGAATTCGATTTCAAAACGCCCGAAAAAGACGGCTTCGACACGGTCGAATCAATCAAGGCGATGCACGCCGGACGAGCGAAAATTTTCTTTGCCATGGGCGGAAATTTTTTGCAGGCGACGCCCGACACGCGCTTTACGGCCGAGGCTCTGCAAAAATGCAGCTTGACGGCGCTGGTTTTGACGAAACTGAATCGAAGCGCGCTTGTGACCGGCCGAAAAGCGCTGATTCTTCCCTGTCTCGGACGCTCGGAGAAGGATTTGCAAGCGGGCACAGAGCAGTTTGTTTCGACTGAAAACACGATGCTTCAAGTGCAGATGTCGAGAGGAATTTTTGAGCCCGCGTCCGAACACCTCAGAAGCGAGACGTGGATTGTCGGGCAACTCGCCAAAGCCGTTTTCGGCGCGAAAACGACGGTCGATTGGGACAAAATGATTTCCGATTACGACCATATTCGCGATTCGATTGCGCGCGTCGCCGCCGGATTTGAAAATTACAACGAGAAAATCCGAAAACCGGGCGGCTTTTATCTTCCGAATCCGCCGCGCGAAGGCTCGTTTCCAAACGATGCCGGAAAAGCGCTTTTTAAATCGAGCGAGCTCCACAGCATCGAATTAAAGACGGGCGAACTGCTTATGACGACGATTCGGGCGCACGACCAATTTAACACGACCATTTACGAGAAAAATGACCGTTATCGCGGGATTTTCGGCTCGCGGCGCGTGATTTTGATGAACGAAGCGGACATTGCCGAGCGGAATCTGCAAAACGGTCAACTCGTCGATTTAACCAGCCGTTTTGAAGACGGCGAACGCCGAGCGGAAAAATTTATCGTCGTTTCGTATCCGATTCCACGGAGCTGCGCGGCGACGTATTTTCCCGAAACAAACGTTCTAGTTCCGGTCACAAGCGTCGCGAAAAAAAGCAACTGCCCGACATCGAAACTGATTATTATTACCGTCAAACCGCATCTCGAAAGCGACGAGACAGTTTTTTCGGGTAAGTTTGAGAATGATTAATTTTTGCCCGCGAATAAACATGAAAAAGAAATTTACCATAGAGAGCACGGAAAAAATTAAAACGGAATTTGCAAGATAAACAGGATAAAATCTTTATTCGTGTAATTCGTTTTATTCGTGGCTTATTTCTCTTAAACTTCTCTGTGCTCTCTGCGCTTCAATCTTTTTCGCGGGCGAGTGTTTTTATGATTTTAGCGAAATCAAAATTCTCGGGTTGCGTTTTGGCGGGCGGCAAATCTTCGCGAATGGGAATAGATAAAGCCTTTCTCAAGCTCGACGGCGCAACCTTTCTCGAACGCGCGGTCAATGCGCTCGAAAGCGTTTGCGAAAATCGCGTAAAAATTGTTCTCAATCAAACTCAGGCGCATTTTATCGAAAATTTCCCGCGCCCGATTTCGTATCTTTTCGACGTTTACAAAAATCGCGGCCCGCTCGGCGGCATTCACGCCGCTTTGAAAGATTCGGATACGGATTTTTCGTTGATTTTAGCCTGTGATTTGCCGCTCGTCTCGTTTGAGACGATAAAAACTCTGGCGCAAATAGTTTTGCACGCGCCGGAAAATTTTGCCGCTTTTGTGCCGAGAGAAACCGACGGACGATTTCAGCCGCTCTGCGCCGCATACAACGCGAAAAAATGTCTGCCGGTAATCGAAGAAATGTTAAAAACCGAAACTTCGGCTTCGATGAAAGATTTTCTGCGGCGCATTCCGGTCAGATTTATCGAACAAAGCGAATTAACCGCGGGCGAAACGCAAAATTTATTTTTTAACGTTAATTGTCCGTCTGATTTTCGCCAACTCGGTTAATTTTATTTTTTTATTGAGTAAGCCGGCTTACCGTTTCGCCTTTGACCTTAACGAAATTTCCGTCGGCGATATATTTAATCGTCCAGCTCATATTAGATTATGCGTTTATATCTAAAACGCTTTAACCCGATGTTCAGCCCTTCGCATTTTACCAATCCGGCGTGTGAAAAATTCCTTCCTTGTCGGTTCTTTGGTATGTGTGCGCGCCGAAAAAATCGCGCTGCGCTTGAATCAAATTGGCCGGAAGCCTTTCCGAGCGAAACGCGTCGAAATAGGCGAGCGCCGACGAAAGACAGAGAGCGGGAATGCGGCTCTCGGTAAATTTTTCGACAATCGAGCGCCAGTCCTCGCGCCGGATATTTAGAATCTCGGCAAACTTGTCGTCTAAAATTAAATTCGGCAAAGTCGGCGCTTCCGAATACGCGCGGCGCATTTCTTCGAGCAGCGTCGAGCGGATAATACAGCCGCCGCGCCAGATTTTCGCGATTTCGGCGAGATTCAAGTTGTAGTTTTTCTCGACCGAAGCCGCCTGCAAAAGCGAAAGCCCCTGCGCGTAGGTCGTGACGAACGAACTCAAAAGCGCGTTTTTCAGAGCTTCGAGAAAACGGTCGGCATGCTCGGAAAATTCGCGGCGAAGCTCGTCGTTTTTGTTCGTGCCCGAAATATTTTCGACCGTCGCTTCGAGATTTTTTATCGAGTGCGAAGGCACAGCTTTTTTGTGATGCTTGGCGACGACGGTTTCGACTTCGTGGGCGGCGCGCGCGGCTTTCATATCAAAAAGCGGCTCGCTCGTGACGGCGTTCGATTCGTCGGCGCTCGGATGCTCGGCTTGCGGGACGGGCTGCGAGCCGAATTTTTTCGAAATCAAAACGCGGACTTCCTTCTGCGACGAAATCTGGCGCATCGAGACGGCCGAATCAATCGTCGGAATCGGCACGCCGAAATCCATCGCCGCCTGCGAAGTCCATTTGCCGGTTCCCTTCTGCGCGGCTTTGTCGAGCACCATCTCGACCAAAGGCTTGCCCGTATCGGCGTCGATTCGGTCAAGCACGTCGGCCGTAATTTCGACCAGAAACGAATTCAGCTCGCTGTCGTTCCAGCGGGCGAAGGTTTCGCTCATCTCGGCGTAGTTCATTTTCAAAACGCGCAGCATAAAATCGTATGTTTCCGCCAAAATCTGCATCAGGCCGTATTCGATGCCGTTATGCACCATTTTGACGAAATGACCGGAGCTGCTCGCGCCGACGTGCGTCACGCACGGCTCGCCGTTGACTTTCGCGGCGACGGCTTCGAAAATCGGGCGCAGATATTCGTAAACCTCGCGTTTGCCGCCGGGCATCAAGCTCGCGCCGTAACGCGCGCCCTTTTCGCCGCCGGAGACGCCCATGCCAAGAAATTCGAATCCCTTTTCTTCGAGAAACGCTTCGCGCCGCTCGGTTTCGAGAAAATGCGAGTTTCCGCCGTCAATAACGATATCGCCCGACTCCAGGTGCGGCAAAAGGTCGGTGATGACCAAATCGACGATTTTACCGGCCGGAACGAGCAGCATAATCTTGCGCGGGCGTTCGAGCTTGGCTGCGAGTTCCGCCAAACTTTCCGCCGTTTCTATCGGAAGGCCTGCGCCTTCTTCCAGCAAAAGCGCGCGTTTATCAGCGCCCAAATCATAACCGACGCCGGAAAAACCGTGTTCCGCGACATTGAGCAGGAAATTTCTGCCCATCGTTCCAAGCCCGACCATTCCAAATTGTGCATTACTCATATTGCAAATTATAAAAGAATCGGCCGCGAATTACACGAATGAATTTAGATTTTTGGCCTCTGACCTTTGAAAATAAAAAAAGAACAAAAAGTCAGAGGCCAAAGGGCCAAAATCAAAGCTCATACTTCCCAGATTTCCGCGAAATCCAATTCATCTTTCCAATTCTCGGAATTTTCTTCAAACGTCCACCACGCCGACAAAACGGAATGCGCGTAAACCCATTTTCGTAAATTGTCTGGCTCGATTTCAAAGGCGTTTGAAAATTTTTGAATCGTTTCGTTTAATTTTTCGCGCAAATCCGGTTCGCCCTCGAGCCATCGGGCATGATTTATCAAAAAAATGCTGATGTCGTAACCGGTGTCGCCGGTGATGCCTTTCGGGTCGATGGCCAAAAACGGCGCGCGCGTCGCCGACAAAATGTTTTCGTGATGAAAATCGCCGTGAAGCAGCGTTTTCTGTTTTGAGGCGGCCATCAATTCGTCAAAAAAACCGAGTGCTTTTTTAACGTAATTTGAATTAAATTCGGTGCTTTTCGCTTTTTTCAAATTTTCGAACCAATCTTCAAGCCCCGGAAAAGCAACGTCTCCGGGCGCTTCTCTCCAGAACGCGCGCATTACATTAATCGCCGCGTCAACCGCCGTTGATTTATCGTTTTGATAAATTGTTTTCAGATTTTCGCCCGGCGTCAGCTTTTCCAAGAGAAAGGCGAAGCGCTTTTCGTCAAATCGCAAAAGCTCGACGGAGTTTCCGCCGTCGAGAAATCTCAGCATTTTTACTTCGTTTAAAATATACGCCGCTTCGCCGGGAAAACCGATTTTCAAAACCGCTTCGCCGCCGTCGGCGCAAACGCACGGCGCGACGTAATGATAAGACAAATTCGGAAAAGGCGCGGCAGCCGAAAGCCGCCAGTTTTCTTCGATTTCTTTTATGATTTCAGGTAAACGGGCGAGCCAGCTTTTTCCCTTCTCGCGAAACGCGCCGAGAATGGTTTCTTTGAATTTTTGCGGCAAAGCATCGAACATTCTTGACGAGTTTATCTTTTTCGATAGATTCTAAACAAATGAAATCTTTACTTGAGGCGATTCGCCCGACAACTTTTATCGAGCCGGAAAAGCTCCGCAAACATCTCGGATTAAATTTAACAATTGCTTCGGAAACTTTCCAACACACCGGAAGCTTCAAATTTCGCGCAGCTTACAATCTGGCTCTAAACGTGGCGAACGATGAAATCTTGACGGCTTCGTCGGGAAATTTCGGGCAGGCCTTAGCCTACGCTTGCCAATTATTAAATAAAAAATGTACGGTCGTGATGCCGGAAACCTCGGCGCGCGTAAAAATCGTGTCCGTCAAATCTTACGGCGCGACGGTCGATTTGACGGACACGAAAAAAATCGGAAGAAACGAAAGAGTCGCGCAGTTAGCCGAACGGATGCCCGACGCTTACATCGCCAGCGCATACGACGATTTGTTTGTGATTGAAGGCAATTCGACGCTCGGCGACGAGCTTGCGGCGAAAGATTTCGACGTCGTTATCTCGCCCGTCGGCGGCGGCGGTCTCGCTTCTGGAATCGTGACGGGACTTTGCCGGGGCGGAAAAGCAACGCGGGTTTTCGGCGCTGAGCCGCTGCTCGGAAACGACGCGGCGCGTTCATTAAAAGCCGGAAAAATCGTAGCGAACGAATTTGAGCCGATGTCGATTGCCGACGGCGCGCGGACGATTTCGCTCGGACGACACAACTGGGAAATTCTGCAAAAGGGGCTGGCGGGAATTTTTGAAGTTTCCGAAGAAAAAATCGCCGAAGCCGTCAGGTTATATTTTTCAATGGCAAATCTGAAAGTCGAGCCGACCGGCGCATTGTCTCTCGGCGCGATTTTGGAAAGAGACGAGGATTTTTCCGATAAAAAAGTCTGTCTCATCGTCAGCGGCGGAAATGTCGATACGGAAATCTACGCCAAAATAATTGCGGGCAGGCTGTAAAAGCAATTCGAAAATCGTTTTTACAGCCTGCCCGCGCGACTTTTCGTTTAATTACCGCAAACTCGAAACGACGCTGTCGGCTCGCAGAATATTTTTCAATTCGCCGTATGGAATCAAAACTTCCTGCGGCCCGGCGGCGTAGGCGGCGACCTGATACGGGTCGAAACTTATCAAAATCCCGTCTCTTTTGATGCTCCAGCTGCTGAAATTTTTCGCGGCGGCGCCCGCGCCCGTCGCCAGCCATTCGTCATCGGTCATCTCCGACTGCTGCTCTTTGAGTTTCTTGATACAGTATTCGGAAATCACTTTCAGATAATTCGAATTCGGTTTAAAAAGCTCGGCCAGCTCGATTTTTTTGCCTTTCGCCAAATCGAAATTTATCGTAAACGAAAATTGACTCGGATGCGCGCCGCCTTCAAAGGTCGAATTGCCAAAGCCGACGCTGACGACTTTATCGCTCGCATAATCGACCATATAGCCCATGTCCAGATACGCGCCTATGCCGTTTTCCTTGAAAAATTTCAAATCGGCGGCCGTCATCGACAACATTTCTTTTTTGAAGTCGGTCACCTCTTTCATCACTCTGGTTTTGATTATCTGGTTGAATTTCGCCGCGATTGCCGGATTTACGCCCGAAATCTCGGGGTAATCGGCGTTGATTTCATACATTCGCTGTTTATTTTTTTCGACAAAACTCCGGTTGACCAATTTTTCGGCGCGGGTGAAATAAATCATTTCCTCTCCGGCGCTCAAAGCAAAATCCGTCTTGGTTTTCGGATTTATCCAAAGTCCTTCGAGCCAAACACCGCCGTCTTCGCCTGTCTTCCACGTTCCTTTAAGCTCTCCGGTTTTAACGTTTTTCGCGTCAAACTCGTCGAGCTGAAAATTCCCTTCGGCGTCAATCGTGCCGGAAAGCCGCAAATCTTTGCCGATGTTTTGATAAAAATAAGTTCCGCTCAGCTTGTCGCCGCTGCGCGTTAAGGTTAATTGAATTTTTTTGTCCGCGATGGTGCCGCTAAAAATTTTCGTTTCGGCTTGTGCTTGAATCTGCACAAAAAAGGCGAGCACAATCAAAATTGCAAAATAAAATTTTTTCATTGGTAAAAGTTTTCTCCTCGATTCTCCCGTTTCCAGACGCGGGAGGCGACTCGTTTTGCTCTAAAATCCCTGTTGCGGAAAATCGCTTTGACCCGGCGCGCCGCCCTGAAATACGGCTTTTACTTCGGGTTTGCTCAAAACAACCAAAGCCCAGATGCCGAAAACCGCCCCGAGCGGAAAACAGCACGAAACCGGGACGAACGATAAAATCGCCGCCGCGCGAACCAGACCTGATTTTTGTCCTTTCAACATCTTGACCGCTCCGAAAATAACTATCGGCGCAACCACCAGACTCAGCACTCCGAGACCGTATAAAAGACCGGTTGAAAAATAATAACCGGCTTTTTGAGCATCGCTTCTAAAGACCTGAGGGATTTCATTGGTAGCTCCGGCTAAACGAAGCAGTCCCGACGCCGTGCATAAAACTCCGATAACGCCGTCAAGCGCCGCCGTCACAATAAGCCCGATGGCCGGTGCTTTTAATTTATCTAAAGCATTGTTCGTCATAAATTTATCCTTTTTTCAAAATTTGCCGGCGCAAATAATCCAAAGCTGCCTGACTCGAACGCCAGCGAATCAAATATCTGTCGCCGGGCAAAAATATCTTGAATGATTTAACGATTTTTTCGTCGGCGTAACCGATAAAAACGAGTCCGACGGGCTTTTCTTCGCTGCCGCCCGTCGGACCGGCGACGCCGGTAATAGAAATCGCGTAATCGGTCAAGGCTCGCTCGCGCACGCCTTTTGCCATCGCCTCGGCGACCTCGGCGCTGACCGCGCCGTGTTTTTCGATTAAAGCCGGCGAAACATTCAAAGTCCTCACCTTCGCTTCGTTGGCATAGGCGACGACGCCCTCGATAAAATACGCGGACGAGCCGGGAATTTCCGTCAGACGCTGCGCGATGAGCCCGCCCGTGCAGCTCTCGGCCGTCGCAAGCGTTGCACCTCTTTCGGTTAAGATTTGCCCGATGATTTCCTCCATCGTTTCGCCGTCGAGCGAAAAGACGGCCGAGCCGAGCGCTCCGGCGATTTTTGCGGCAACTTCCTCGTTGAGCGCGTCCGCCTCGCTTTCGGTTTTGCCCTGCGCCGTCAGATGAATTTCGATTTCCGTACGGTTAAACAAAATCGTTGTCTGCGGATTGGCGTATTGCCCGTAAATCGGCGCGATTTTTTCGTCAACCGCCGACTCGCCAATACCGGAAACGCGCATTATTTTTCGTTTGACCGCAATTTCGCCCGATTTTTCGCGCACCTTCGGCAAAATGTAATCGAGAAACATCGGCTGATTTTCGCGCGGCGGGCCGGGCAGAATGACGAAAAACTTTTCTTCGATTTCGAGAAGCATCCCGACGGCCGAGCCGTTCGGATTCGGCAGAATCTCCGCGCCGTCGATGACAAACGCCTGACGCTTGTTGATTTCCGGCATATCGCGTCCCCAGCGGCGAAAGCGCTCAATCAAATCTTTTTCCAGCTCGTCGTGATAAACAAGCTCGCGCCCGACCGATTTAGCGGAAATCTTTCTCGTGATGTCGTCCTCGGTCGGGCCTAAACCGCCGGTCGTGATGACGATATCCGAGCGATTCAAAGCGTCGCGAATCGTTTCTTCGAGACGCGATTCGTCGTCGCCGACAATCGTTTTCAGCTTAACTTCGATGCCGATTTCGTTAAGTTTTCCGGTCAGCCAGAGGCTGTTCGTGTCTGTTTTGTCGGGAGTTAAAAGTTCCGAGCCGATGGCGATAATTTCAGCAGAAAGCATTTTTTAAAATGAAAAATGAAAAATTGAAAATGTATTGCAGGAACATTCTACATTTTCCGTTTTCCATTTTCCATTTTTTTATTGTCTCCGGTCGTAAATATCGTGAAGAACTTCAGTTATCGGTTTGCGGTTGCCGAAAATGTCTTCGTTTGAAGTGTCTTTTGTTTTCGAATTGCCTTCGCCGTTCGAAGCTTGTTCCTTAAAGGCATCGTAAAGCGGCACGTCCGTTTTGACGGCGTTTTCGACCGCTTCCGACGTCACGCTTTTCAAGATTGAGCCATCGCCGTTGGCTTCGGCGAGCTCGGCCTTGCGTTTTTTCTGTTCGAGCGTGGCTTCGCGTTTCTTTTTGTTTATTTCCTTGAGCGCGACGCGGCTGTTTTCGAGAAGCGCTTTTCCGCGATTGCGGCGGGCGCGCTCAAGGGCGCGGATAGCGGAGGAAGTTTGCGGCGCTTCGGCCGGCTCACGCTCGATTTTTCGCAGGATTTTAACGTAATTTCTCAAATCCGGCGAAGGATAAACGTAGGTCGACTCGTCCGAATTTTCGTTTTCGATAACGTATGAGAGATGATTGACCGCCGTTTTGTGGTCGCCCGCTTTGTTGTAAAGCGCGCCGAGCGCAAAATAAACGAGAGGCGGCGCGCCGGTCATAAACTGCAAAATTCGTTCGCCGCGAGCGATTACCTCCTGCATTTCAAATCCGTACCAGCGCCGCTCGTCGTCTCGTAAAAGCTCGTTGGCGGCGAGATAAAATTCAAAAATCTCGCGCGCGCCGCTGTGCGACGGCTGAGAAAAGGTTTTCCACAAAAAATACGCAAAAATCCCGAAGAAAAAGATAACGAACGTCGGAAACCCGACGGCGAAAAGCATCGTCGCGATGACGGTGAAGGCCAGCGCGTATTGCGTGTTTTCCTTGAGGGAATCGGGAACTCGTTTTTGCAGTTTGTCGCTCACGCTTTATTTGTCCGGAGTTTTCTTTTTGCTCGGCTTTTTCTTTTCTTCTTTATTTTCAGAGCCGTTTTCGGTTGCGTTTTCGCCGGTCGCTTCTTCCGCTTTATGTTCTTCGGGACGAGTCGCTTCCTTGGCTTCTTTTTCAAATTTCAAGCCAAACTCGGCCATCACGTCCATTGCTTTTTGAAACACCATATAAGGCGAATTGAGGACGAACGAAACCGTTTCGCCGAGAGCGATGGCTTCGAGTTCGAGCAAAGATGCGATTTTCTTCTCAAGCGGCAGATCTTCGAATTCCTTGCGGAAAGTTTCCTTTTTTTCTTCTTCGGGCTGTTTTTCTTCCTGCACTTTTTCTTTGGTCATAATCGTAACTTCTCCTGATTTTTCGATTTTTGCCTGGCACGCCAGGCGTTCACCATTTTTACGCCTTTCATCGGACAATTGTTCGATTTCGGCTTTCGTCAAATCAGATAAAAGCTCTCTTCCCTGTAAAATCTGCATCGCGCAGGCGTCGCTGGCGCCCGTCCGCTCGCATTCTACTTCGATGCCGAAACGGCGCGCCGCGTCGAACAAATAAGTTCCCGCAGCGACGAGGCCGCTTAAATTTTCTCTTTCAAATTTAATATCTACTTCTTCCATTTTTTTAAAGAATAGCCCGCTGATAAACACGGGTTATTTTCCTTTTCGATTACTTCTAATTCCCGACGACCGTTCTCACGCGAACGCGCGGCTGTGCTCCCGAAGCGGCGCTGGGCGACGCCTTTTCGCTCTTCTGACATTCTTCGCACACGCCCCAGATTCTCAAACTATGATGCGTCGGCTTAAAATTATATTTATCGGACATCGCGTCCTGCGCGGCTTCGAGCTTTTCCGAGAAAAATTCGATAACCGTCCCGCACTCGGTGCAAATCATATGGTCATGATGCGCATGATTATAATGATGCTCGTAATAAGTTTTCCCGTCGCCGAAGCGCACCTCGCGCGCCAGCCCGGCTTCGGTCAACAACTTCAAAGTCCGGTAAACGGTCGTGTGCCCGACCGATTTATCTTCCTTCTGGACGAGCCAGTATAAATCTTCGCTCGACAGATGGTCTTCAGTGCGCAGAAAAATTTCCAGAATCAAATCTCTCTGCGCCGTGTGCCGCAAACCGGATTTTTGAATGTGCTCGGAGAAAATCTCCTTTTCCTTTTGAAATTTTTCTTTCTTTGCCGCCATATCTTGTTTTCGATTTTATCACTTGAAATTCTTTTTCGCTAACGAAATCTTTTTTCGCAGCTCATCGAGTTTTTCCGCGTCAGCGCCCTGCTCTTCGGCTAGATGCACCGAACGCTCACCGAGTTGCAGATAGACGTCCGTTGCTTCTTCCGAGACATTTTCACGCAAAATTTCAACGTGTTTCTCAAAAGTTTCGATGTCGGCGCGCGCAAATGTTCCGGTCAGAGCTTCGGCCGGCGTTTGCACTTTTAGATTCTGAACCGTGCTTTCGACGAGCGGCAAAAGAATTTCTCTCGATTGGTCGGCGTCGAGACCGCATTTTGAAAGCATTTCGATGGCCGTATCGAAAAGCGCGACGAGATGCCCGCTCGAAGTTACGGCCGCGGCGTGATAAAGCATTTTATATTTTGATTCGATGGAAAAAAACTTTCCGCCCAAGTTTTCGACAATCCGGTCGGCGGCGTCGACGGCTTCCGGGTCGCCTTCGATGCAGAAATAAACGTCCGTAAAGCGATTTGCGCCAAGCACCGGGTCGCTGATTGAAACGAGCGGGTGAAACGAGCCGACAAGACATCCGACGTCGCGCAAATCCTGCAAAATCTGGCTTGAGAGCGAGCCGCTGGTGTGAAAAACAAGCGGTTTCGTCGTTAAATGTCTGGCCAGATATTTCGAGACATTTTCGATTTCAAAATCCTGAACGGCGATAAAAACAACGTCCGAATTGATTTTTGCTAAATCTTCCGGCGCAAAGCTCAAAAGATTTGCATCGACCGATTCGGCGATTTTTTGCGCGGCTTCGGGTTTTCGGGAAATTAGATTTTCGATTTCATAATCCTTGCGCGCCAGCGCAATCGCTAAAGCTCCGCCGAGCCTTCCGACACCGATGATGGAAACTTTCATTAAGAAAGAATTTAACAAAAAAATAGTGGAAAACGGAAAACGGAAAACGGGAAATAAATGCAGCTCTTAACATTTCCCATTTTCTTTTTTATAAGTGGATTTGTTGAAATAAGGATAATCGGCTTTAGTTGAAGTTTCGGCTAAAACAAAAAGGATGATTGTTTTTTATTAAATTCGGCTAAAGCCTCTGTCTTTGATTCACTTTGTCCACCAGCTAAAGCTAGTTGCAATTGATAAATCAGCTGACACGATTTATAACGGTAAAGCTTGTATTTGAATCAAAACGTCTTCGGAAACGGGCGCGAAAGTGTTTTTTTCGAAGACTTTCTGCAAAATCATCAGTTCTTCGTTGGTCAGAAGCGGAATTTCTTCGCCATCGTGCAGAAGCTCGATTAAATGCGTTGCCGGTTCGCGAAATTCTTCCGTCTCGTCGAGTGCCGCAAATTGGCGGACGTGCGGCGCGAGAGTTTCGCCGAGCATCCGCAGGACGTTGCGATAAACTTTTCGGCCCTGATTGATTGTTCCCAGCAGTTTTTGCGGCAGTTTTTCCCATTCGCGAATTTGCTGTAGGCTGAACGAACAGACGCAGAACGGGTGAGTTTTGAGCATTTCGCGCACGTCGAAACGGCAATCCAAATCTCTCAGCTGACGACAGATGTTTTGCGCTTCCTTCCAGCGCGCGGCCGGAAAAACCGAAAAACGCGAAAGATTTTCAAATTCCCACCACTCGTCGCTGCGCAAAATTTCGTCGAATTTTTCCTGCAAATGATGCGATTTCATCACCAAATCGTGTTTGACGACGAAATGCTCGGAAAAGCGCGTGTGAAACGTCTGCCACAGATTTTCGATTTCGCGGTTGTAAGCTTCGTTCGGATTGGCGTAGCTCGCGTCGAAAATCTGCAGGAGTTTTTCGCGAAAATATTCGATTTTTTCGTCGTCGGTCGTCTCCGAAATCGCGACATAAGCCAGAAACTGCTCGCGTTTTTTGATGCTGTTGATAAAGTCTTCGAGCACGACAAGGTCTTTCGTGCGGGCGAAAAATTCTTTTTCCGAATCGGAAAAAGCGTCGGCCACGCGGTGCAGGCCTTCGTCGAGCGAAACGGTTTCTTCGAGAATCGCGCCGACGGTCGCGGCGACGACACCGAAAGTTTTGCCGGCGTGCGTCGCGATTCGCCAGATTTTCGTGTTTAAAAGCTCATCCGGCAGCTCGTTAAAGCGCTCCAGAATTCGCGCTCTTTGCCAGTCGCCGAACCAGATTTCGAGAGTTTTTGCGACTTCCGCGCAATCTTCGGGCGTGTCGATGGAGCGCAGATTGTCGATGCCGGTCAAAATTCGCGCCCAATCGGCCAGCCGCGCGTTTCCGTAAACGGCGCTCGACGGTTTTGCGATTCCTTCGATGTCGTCCCAGATTATCTTTAAATCGAGCGAGCGGCGATTTATCCGGTCGCCTTTCGACGTAACGAATTCGATTTTTCTCTGCGCGACGAGCGCCGTCAAAATCAGATGCTGCGCTTCGCGCACGAGGCCGGTTGGCGATTGTTTGAGCTTTCGATAAACTTCCCTTAGCGAAATCGTTTCGTCGTCGCTTTCATCGACGAGCGCGAGAACTTCGCGGGCGAGCGGCAAACCGACCAGATGTTCTTCCTTTTCGAGAATATAGCCCGTGCCGTGAAGCGCGACCAGGCCGAGTGGCAGAGCGAAAGTTTCCGCCAGTGTTTGAATTTCCGGCAGATTCGCCCGCGCGCCGCTGAATAAATCGTTGACCAGCGTGGAAACTTCGGTCATTCCGAGAGTTTGCCCGAAAATCGGGTGCTGCGGATAGCGCATTTCAAAAAGCGGCTCGAGCATTATTGAGAACAAATCCGATAAAGTCTGCGCCGCGCGCGCTTCTTCGGTAAAATTATAATCAAAGTTTTCGATGACGAGGTTCGCTTCGTCAATAAACATCCGGTTCCAGATGCGCTCGACGGCAATCGTGTGCGCGTGCCCGGCGGCGTGTATCTGCTCGCCGTATTCTTCTTTGAGACTGGAATCGGTCAGCAGCACGTAGTAACGCAAAATCGTTTCCGCTTCGTCTTTTCGAATCGGCGCGGGCTTCCAGAAAACTTTCGGAACGCCCGTGTTTTCGCCGCCCGTTTCGGCGGAATTGATAATCACTTCCCAGTCCAGATATTCCGAATGCGCGGGCGCAAACTCGGCTTCGACCGGACGGTTTTCAAAATTCCAGAACAAGCGCCCGCGCCGCATTCCGCCGCGCCAGACGACTTGACTGTCGGCCCAGTCGCCGCTTTGTTCGATTTCGTCAGCCAGAATCCAATCTGAAAAGCGGTCGCGCGCAAAACGCCGCAGGATTTTCGGAATAACGTCGGGCGAAACGTCTTTGGCAGCTTCGGCAAGGATATTATTTAAATTATTCTTGTTGCTCGCCTTCAGGCTGTATCGAATTTCGCGCCCGTCTCCGGTGGTTCGCGAAATCGCGTCGGGAAGAACGGAAGAGAATTTTTCGAGCAACTCATCGACCGTTTTGATGGCGTTATTTGGCGCGTTTTCGTCGTAAATCAGCATCGCCGCGCTGATTTCTCCGGCGGTCGTGCCGTTTCCGTCGAGCGACAAAAGCAGAAATCCCTTCAAAATCAATTTCGCCTGCAGACGCTGCATCACGGAAATCTGCCCGACCACTTCCGCGTTCAGGCGGTCGTAAGTTTGAAAGGCCTCGGCCAGCGCTTCGATTTTACGCAGCGAATTTTCGACGCTGTCGAAAACTTCATCGAGCGCAATCAGAGAATTTGCCGGGCGGCCTAAAATTTTCCCGCCCGCTTCGGACGCAAATCCGAGAAGCGCAAAATCCGGCACAAACAGACGAACGAACGGCGCGTTTTCCAAAATCACCGGATGGAGCGGATAGAGCGCGGCGAAACGCTGCTCGCTCCAGCGAAAATTCGGCAGCACTTCGCGAAAATACGCGTAAATATCGTGAATCAGCGGCTGCATCGACCGGTTTTTCGGGAAAATATGCGTGTCAACGATTTTGTATAGATGTTCCTGGTCGAGAAAATCGATGGTGTAATTTTGCGCGATGGCCGCGTTGACGCCGTCAGCACCGGAAATATCGTCGTCGAGCGCGACGCCGACAAAAATATTCAAATCTTTTGCTAAATGCGCAATTTCGCCGAGCACTTGGCCGTCGTCGCGCGCCACGCGTGAAGCGCGTTCGAGCGCCGTGTCGACAATGATTAGAAACGGCAAATCGCCCGCTTTTTCGGCCGCTATTTGCAGTAAATCGTTGAGCGAGTTGCTCAAATTCGACGCGTCGATTTCCAGCGCGCGGCCGAGTGCGTCTTTTAATTCGTCAATCAAGGTTTCGTGCGTTCCGCGACGAACGAACGCGACCGGATAATGACGCCGCTTGAGACGCTGCGCCGAAACGGAAACGTGCTGGTCGATTACCCGGTTGCGCAGCTCCGGGTTGGCGACGATTGCGCCGAACGTTGCCAGAAAGTGACTTTTGCCGACGCCTCGATAGCCCGCGAGCGCAATCGCCGCGCCGTTTTCGATTGTCACGTCGGCGGCTTTATCGAGCCATTTCGCCATCATGTCCGACGTCGCGTCGGTAAAATGATAAGCGGCGAGCGTCTCGACCGGGTCGGAAATAAAATCCTGCAAATTTGTAAAGGGGCGAACCTCAACAACGTCTTTTACTTTTTCTTGGATACGTTTCATCGAAAATCGGAATCAAATTTGAAAGCGTTTTTTGAAAATGGAAGGTTTATCGAATGTCTCGCAAACAGCTTCAAAGCTGCCGGCTATTATTATTTTAGCAATTTTTTCGTCTAAAAAAAACAGTTTTAACACAAAAAGTTAAATTTTGTCCGAAATTCTTTTTAATTCGCCCGAAATCAGCACAACTTTTAAAAGTTTGAATGCATCAAAAGGTCAATTGCTTTTACAGGAATATAAAAGTTAAAATCATTTTAATCGTAAGAGAATTTTAGGAGACAAATATGCGTAAAGGTTTTATTCGCAAATTTAGCGCGTTTTTTCTTTTGATGGCTTTCTGGCTGAGCGCCGTCGCAGTCGTTCCGGTCAGCGTTTCGGCGCAGACGACCGACAAGCAAAAGAAAACCGAAAAGAAAAAAGAAGATAAAAAAACTCAGGAAAGCAGCCAGCCCGTCGCCAATCCGACGCCGGCCAACACTGCCCTCAAACCGCTTTCTGACAATGAAAATCCGGCGATGATCGGAAAACGAAACATTAACGGCGGCTCGGATAAATTCTTCGGCTGGCTCGGCGGCTCGCGGGAAAAAGAAATGGCCATCGGCCGTCAGCTCGCGCTCGAAGTCGAGCAGCAGGCGAAAATGGTCGAAGACCCGATTGTGACCGAATACGTCAATCGCATCGGGCAAAACATCGTTCTCCATTCGGACGCGAAAATTCCTTTTACGATTAAAGTCATCGATTCGGACGAAGTCAACGCGTTTGCGCTTCCGGGCGGATTTTTCTTCGTCAACAAAGGCCTGATTTTGGCCGCCGACAACGAAGCCGAGCTGGCCGGCGTGATGGCGCACGAAATCGCGCACGTCGCCGCGCGCCATGCGATGGAAAACGCCGGAAAAGGCACGTTCCTGAATTACGGAATTTTGGCCGGAATTTTGATGACGGGCGGAATTGCCGGAACGATTTTGCAGAACACGGCCGGTCTCGGGCAGATGCTCGCGTTCTTTAAGTTCAGCCGCGGCTCGGAAGAAGAAGCCGACAAGCTCGGCGTTCAATATCTTTATGCCGCCGGTTACGACCCGACCGCGATGGCGACAATGTTTGAAAAACTGGCTGCGAAAAACGCGAAAAAACCCGGCACGCTCTCGAAGCTTTTCTCGACGCACCCGCAATCGGTCGACCGCCGCGATTCGAGCCTTGCGCTGGTTGCGCGTTTTGCCGAAAAAGACGAATACGTCATCAGCACATCGGAATTTCAGCGCGTCAAAGCTTATCTTCTGCGTCTTTCAAACGCGAAGGCTTTAACAGTGGTTGACGGCGCCGATAGTGATGACCAGTCGCGGCCGACCTTAAAACGCCGCCAGCCGACATCAGACGGCACGACGGATAATCCGGGCGATTCTTCGACCAGCAATCCGAGCAGCGACGACACCAAAAAAGATACGCCGCCGCAATTAAAGAAACGCACCACCGACGATACGCAGCCGACGCCTTCGCCGGAAAGATAAAAAAAAGTAAAAAAGTAAAAAGTAAAAGGCAAAAGTAAGGAAGAATTTTCCAAACTTTTGCCTTTTTTCTTTTTACTTTTACCTTAATCCAAAAGCGTTCCGTAGATTTCGACCGGAAGACTGTAAACGTCTTCGTTGGTCGCGACAATCATCTCGCCCCGCCTGGTAAAGCAAAGCCCGACGACGTTCATTCCGGCGACAAAAATCTCGGCATCCTGGCCGCCGGCAGTGATGCGCACGATACCGTGTCTTCCCTGAAAACAAGCCGCGCAGTATAAATTCCCTTCGCGGTCAAATGCCAAACCCTGCGGCCGGCCGAGGCCGCGATAAAAATCGTGCTCGTAACCGTCGCGGTCAATCGCGTAGACGGCTTCAAAACCGGAAAGCTTCGGCGCCGTTACGTAGAGTCTTTCGTCAGGCCCGAAAGCGATATGAAAAGCCGACACCGAAGGCTCGAGAATGGCGAAAGATTCCGGTCTGCCAAAGTCTTCGACGCGGTAAATCGTGCCGCTGCGGTCGCCCACATACATCACGCCTTCGCGGTCAAAAGCAATTCCGGTGGCGATTCCGAGCTCGGTCGAAAAAGACTCGGCTTCTTCGTCGCGGACGATGCGGAAAACTTCGCCGTCGGCGCGATTAGTGACGAAAAGCTGTCCCGAACGGTCAAACGCAATTCCGGTCGGATTTAAGATATCGACGGGCATCTCGGTTAAAAATCCGTCCGGTTCAAGCCGGTACAGCGTGACGGGAAGCTTCTGACCGCGCGAGCCGGAGCGAGTCAATATAATCGAATCGTCTTTCGGGTCGACCGCCGGATTGGCGACGATATGCAAATCGTCGGCGATTTTTTTGCCGACCTTTATCTCGAAAGGCTCGCTCCGGTCGGTGCCGCTTTCAAGATAAATCTCAACGTCGGTCGTGTCAAAAATTTCCGGCACGATTGCCAGAATCCTGTTTTGGGACGCGGCTACGATGCGCGCCTTTTGTCCGTCGAAAAAACAGCCGTATTCGTCGTGACCGGTTAACTGAAAATTTTCGCACTCTATCGAGACTTCGCCGCCGGGAATCGCGTAAGGTGGATTTACAGAAATTATTCTGCCTGCTTTGCTCATTACTTCTTCTCCAAATTAAAACATTTATTCTACGACGAAAGCGGAAAAACAGAAAATGGAAAACGAACAACGGAAAATATCAAGATTCCCGCTATCCGTTATCAGTTACCCGTTTTCCATTTTAAAAGGCTTGAATTATGGTATAATCGAAGCATTTGGAGGTTTTGTTTTATCAGTAACGTTCACGGTTTTACGCAGGGTTTAAAGCACAATCAATTGCGTCGCATCGAAAGACTTTCAACGCGCCGCGTCGCGCCCGAACAGATTGTTTCGCCCGAGCTCGCGCGGCAAATGTCGGAAATTTCGCACGAAACGGGGCGGCAGGTCGGCGTTCTCATCAATCGCAAAGGACAGGTCGAATACGTCATGGTCGGCAACGCCAAGAAAATCGAAATGCCCGATTTCGGACGCGCGCGTGTTTCTCAAGAGCGTTTTCGCGGTCTGCGCTGCGTTCACACTCATCTTTTGAACGAAAAACTGACGCAGGACGATTTGACCGACCTTGCGCTTCTCCGGCTCGATTTGATGTCCATTATTCAGGTCAACGAGCGAACGGGGCTGCCCGACCTCGTTTACTCGGCTCATCTTTTGCCGGCGACGGCCGAAAAGCTCGAAACGGACGGCGAGGCTCTGCCGTATGAATTTCTCGAACCGGACATTCCGGCGCATCTCGACACAAATTTTATACAGCTCATAAATTCGCTCGAAAACGAGATGGCGCGCAATCGCCAGACGGCGCGCAGCCGCCAGACAAACCGCGACCGAGTCATTCTGGTCGGCGTCACGACGGGTTATCTGTCGGAAGCCGAGGAATCTCTGGCCGAGCTCGAAGAACTCGCGCTTTCGGCCGATGTCGTCGTTCTCGATAAAATCATTCAGCGCCGCCCGAAAATCGATTCGCGAACGGTTCTCGGCGGCGGAAAGCTCGAAGAACTGCTTATCCGCGCGATGCGTCTCGGCGCTGATTTAATTGTTTTCGACACGGAATTGTCGCCCGCGCAGGTGCGCTCTTTGTCTGAAGCGACGGATTTGAAAGTCATCGACCGGCCGCAGCTTATTCTCGACATTTTCGCCCAGCGCGCGCAATCGCGTGAAGGAAAGCTGCAAGTCGAGCTGGCGCAATTAAAATATTTGCTGCCGCGCCTCGTGCAGGGACAAAACTCTGCATTTTCGCGGCTGGCGGGCGGAATCGGCGGGCGCGGGCCGGGCGAAACGAAGCTCGAAACCGACCGTCGCCGCGTGCGCGACAAAATTACCCAGCTCGAAAAACAGGTCAATAATCTTAGCCGCCAGCGCCAGGAGCGGCGCAAAAATCGCGTTCAGAAAAATCTGCCGATAATTTCTCTGGTCGGCTACACGAACGCCGGGAAATCGACTTTGCTCAATACTTTAACTCAAAGCGAAGTTTATGTCGAAAAGAAAATGTTCGCCACCTTAGACCCGACTTCGCGCCGTCTGCGGCTTCCGATTGAGCAGGAAATCATCATCAACGACACGGTCGGATTTATCCGCGATTTGCCGGAAACTTTAGTCGCCGCGTTTCGCGCAACTCTGGAAGAAATCTCGGACAGCGATTTGCTCCTACACGTCGTCGATGCGGCGAACCCGCAGGTGATGCAGCATATCGAATCGGTCGATAAAATTCTGCTCGAGCTTGAGCTGAATGAAATTCCGCGGCTTATCGTGCTCAACAAAGCAGATTTACTGGACGAAAACTCGATTGAAGCGCTCGAAAGACAGCTTTTATTTGACAAAGGAAGCGAAAGCGTGGCAGTCTCAGCTATCAAGCCTCAAACATTAAAACCATTATTGGAGAAAATCGGGGAAACTTTAGTTACCGATAAAAGTAAATTTTCGGTTCTCGGTCTCGGGTCTTAGGTTTTGCCAAAACCAAAAGCCGAAAATCTAAACAAAAATGAGCAAGCGTCTTCCTGATTTAGAATCGCCGTTTTCAAAAGTGCGAAAAAAGATTGGTAGTTATACGTCGCGCCCGTTTGAAAACTTTACCAAAGGACAGATTTTCTGGGCCGGCTTTGCCGCGCTTTGTCTCGTTACGACTTTTCTCATCAACAATCCCTTCTGGCGCACTCCGGTCGAGCCATATCAGGAAGGCGACATCGCCCGCGAAACGATTCTTTCGCCCGCCGACATAACCGTCACGGACGCCGACGCAACGGACGCCAAACGCGTGGAAATGCGTGGAAAGGTAAAACCGATTTTCCGCTTCGAATCAAACAAAGCCGAGCAGTCGGTTCAGAGATTTCTTTCGAGCTGGGAAAATCTCCAGCGACACGGCGAATCCACCGGTAATTCAAACGCAAATGCAAAATTAAACAACGCCGACGCCAAAACCGAAACGCATTGGACGGGCGCGGGCGGCAACGAAGTCGGAAAAGTTTTCGCCTCGCGCACCTTTAGCCGAAACGAGCTCGAAGCCGTCCAGAGCGCGCTTCGCGAAGCCGCCGCCGGTTATATTTACGACGATTCGGAAAAACAGTATTTTCAAAAAGACGTCGAATTAATCGACCGCACGAAACCGAATCTGCAATCGTCGGTCTCGATGCCCGAAAGCAACTGGACGCCGCTTTCGGCGGCGCGCGCGAAACTGCGCGAGCGGCTTGCGTCGATAAAAAGTCTTTCGCCGAAAGAGGCCGAAGCGTTTCACACGGCAACCGAGATTCTGGTCGAGCCGAGCGTTTCCTACGACAGCGTGGCGACCGACAACGCGCGCGACGCGGTGGCAAAATCCATCGAACCGCTCGTCATCTCGCTCAAACGCACGCAGAAAGTCGTTGATGAAGGCGACATTATCACGCCGGGCAATCTGCGCGAAATTTCCGCGATTCGAAGCTATAGCCAGTCGACGCGGCAGGTCAATCGTTTTTTCGGTCTGCTCGTTTTGATTTCCGCACTATTCTGGGTGGCATGGAAATTTATCCAGCACAATCAGGTCGGCAGCCGTCACGCGCTTTCGGCTGAACGGACGTTCGCGCTGTTCGGCTTTATCGTGATTGTCCAGACGGCCCTGATGGCGGTCTTTTTCCGGCTCGCCGCTTTTACCGCCGCGCAAAACGTCAAAGCGCCACTCAACGACCCGACGCTCTGGTCTTTTTTGATTCCGTTTGCTTTTGGAAGCTTGATGATGACGCTTCTCGCCGACCGCCGGATGGCGCTTTTTGCCGGACTTTTTCTCGCGCTTTTTGCCGGGATGCTCGCGCCGAAAGCGCTTGAGTTTACGATTCTGGCGGCGATAACTTCGGCCGTCGCGGTTTACGGCATCGGGCGCTATCGCTCGCGCCAATCGGTAACGATTGCGGGCGTTCTGGTCGGTTTGGCAAGCGCCGCGACCGCCGTCGCGCTTATCGGCTACACGCAGCAGCCGTTTATTCTGAACACGGTTTTGCTTGCGGTCGCCTGCGGTTTGGGAAGCGGGCTCGTCACGGCGTCCGTCACGGCCGTTTTTCTGCCGATGTGCGAAAACGTTTTCGGAGTTTTGACCGACGTCAAGCTGCTCGAGCTTTCAAACGCAGATTTGCCCGTTTTAGGACAACTTGCATTACGAGCGCCGGGCACGAACCAGCACTCGCACGCCGTCGGTCAATTGGCCGAAGAAGCCTGCCGCGCCGTCGGCGCCAACGGTTTGCTCGCGCGCATCGGCGCGCTTTATCACGACATCGGCAAAACCGCCGCGCCCGAACATTTCGTCGAAAACCAGCTCGGCAAAAACCCGCACGATAAATTAAAGCCGTCGCAGTCCGCCAAAATCATCGTCAGCCACGTCACTTTCGGCACAAAGCTCGGCAAGGAGATGGGCCTGCCGCAGCGCATCATCGATTTTATCCCGCAGCATCACGGCACGCGCACGCTGCATTTCTTTTTGCGAAAAGCGCAGGCCGAGGCGCGCGCGCCCGAAGACGTCGACGAAAACGATTTTCGCTATCCCGGCCCGAAACCGCAGTTTAAGGAAGCGGCGATTATGATGATTGCCGATTCGTGCGAGGCCGCCGCACGCTCTTTAAGCGAGCCGACGCCGGAAAACATACGCTTTATCGTCACCAAAATCATCGACGCGATTTTACAGGACGACCAGCTCGACGAATGCGATTTGACACTGCGCGAGCTGACTTTAATCCGCGAAGCGATGATAAAATCGCTCGTCGCCATCTATCATTCGCGCGTCGATTACCCCGGCTACGTCCCGCCGTCATCGCTCCAGAAAATTCTCATTCCCGACGATTTTGACTCTGAGGAGCGCGGCCTGCATTATGACAACGTAACGGAAATCCCAATCTCTCTGGGCGGCGAAGTCGAGGACGAAGCCGTCGACCGCTCGCACCAGCCGAATCGGACGGAAGCAAAAACGGTGAAATGATTGAGATGCGCAAAAATCTTCCGGTAGACAGTTTCTTTATTTCCGAAAAAATAATCTAAAATCTATTTGATGCAGAACGAGATGCAAATCGGGCAGATGAAGCTTGCCGAAAAAACGGCGCTCCTTGATTTTTTGCGCCAGGCATACCGCGAGAATCCGCGCATGAGCGACGAGCGATTCTGGGATTGGCATTTTCTCGAAAATCCTTATGTCGAGCCGGATAATCTGCCCGTCTGGATTGCGAAAAGCGGCGGACGGATTGCCGGACAGCTGGCGGCGACGCCCGTCAAGCTTGAAATCGGCGGCGAGACGACGAGCGCGATGTGGATTCTGGATTTAATCGTTCACGACGATTTTCGGCGGCGCGGGATTGCCAGGCGGCTTGTGCTCGAAGCGGAAAAATTCTGTTCCGTAGGTCTGGGCATCAATACGACGAAACAGCACTCGACCGCCGTGCTCGAAAGTCTCGGCTGGCAAGTCGTAGGCAAAATTCCGCGTTACTCGAAAATGCTTTACGCCGGAAACGTCCTGCCGGAGATTTCACGAATCGATTTATTGCGCCGCGGCTTTAATCTTCTTTCCGCGCCATTTCGCCCCAGTTTTGATAAATCGCAGTTCGGCACGGGCGACGGTCTTCGAATTTTAGAAAATTTCGATTCGGCCTTTGAAGATTTGCGGCGCGCGGCAAGCGACGAACGGACTTGCCGCGTCGCGCGCGAGCCACGCTTTCTCGAATGGCAGTTTATCGGCCAGCCCGCCAAGAAATTTGAGATTATCGGTTATTTTGAAAAAGAAAAACTGCTCGGATACGCCGTCGTTTTTGTCCGTCGTGCCGACGAAAGCGGCTCGATTTCAAAAGCTTCGATAGCCGATTTATTTTATCGCCGCGAAAATTCTGAAAAAATCGTCGACGCGCTTCTCGGCGGCGCACTCGAAATTGCCTCCGGCCGCGGTGCGGGCAGTTTAGTGACCGACGCCACCGATTCTCTCGTCGGCGAGAGACTTTTGCGATGCGGCTTTCGTCAGGTCAAAAGTTCTGTCCAGTTTCTGGTAAAATCTAACCGTAGAGAGGATTTGTTGTGCGACGCGCAAAACTGGTTTCTGACGCGCGCCGATTCCGATATCAGTATTTTTGAACAACCAAATTTTTAGATACCGTATGTCAGATGTTTGATTCCGATTTTACAAATATCCGGCATCCGGCATCAGACATCTTTTATGCAGGCTCCGGTTCTTATTTATCACAAAATAGACGTTCCAGACCGCGATATTCGTATTCGCGGAGCTTTCACCGCACCGAAGCGTTTTGAGCGACAGCTGGCTTATCTGAAAAAACTGGGATTTGTCTTTTACACGGCATCGGAATTGATTGAGCATTATCTGAATTACGGGAATTTTCCGCCAAAATCAGTCGCCTTAACGCTCGATGACGGCTGGAAGGATAATTACACAAACGCTTTTCCAATTTTGAAAGATTTCGGCGTCAAGGCGACGATTTTTCTCGTTCCATCGTGCATCGGGCAAGTTTCCGACACGGTCGTCGGCCGCGGCGAGAAGCCGCGCGCGCATCTTTCGCGCGAAGATATTCTGGAGATGTCGCGGCATGGCATCGAATTCGGCTCGCACACCGTCAACCACAAGCTTCTGCATCAAATTCCGGCTGAAGAAGTAAAATACGAAGTCGAAGAATCAAAAAAACAAATCGAAGAGCTGGTGCAAAAACCCTGCAAGACGTTTTGCTATCCGGCGGGCTTTTTTAACGAAACGGCCAAAAAAGCCGTCGAAAATGCCGGATATATCGCCGCTTTTTCGACCGTATACGACGACACGGCGCCGCTCGACCTTTTCGCCTTAAACCGCATCGAAATCCTTCGCCGCGACCGGATTCCTTTTCGATTTGCCAGAAAAATCAAGTTATTAAGCGAAGGGTGAGAAACAAAAAGATAAAATTAAATTTCCGTTTCTAATTCGCGTAAAGGGTTTTTCAGTTGAATTTGTTTTTCAGTTTTTCGTAAGTCGTTTCAAGCGATTCGGGAATCGTGCGCGTCTCTCCGACCGAAGTCATAAAATTTACGTCGCCGACCCAGCGCGGCAAGATGTGCATATGAAAATGTTCGGCGACGCCCGCGCCGGCCGCTTTGCCGAAATTCATGCCGAGATTCATCCCGTTCGGGTGATACGCTTCGCGCAGAGCGCTTTGACAACGCTTGGCCAAATCCATCATTTCGTCTGTAACTGCTTTTTCGGCGTGGTCGAGGCTCGAAAGATGCGTGAAAGGAACAATCATCAAATGACCGCTGACGTAAGGATAAATGTTCAGAATAACAAAGTTATGCCCGGCGCGGTGAAGAATAAATTTTTCTTCATCACTGGCCGGGCTTTTTAAGATATCGCAAAACACACAACCGACGGAAGCGGCGTCTGTTTCGCCGGAATTAATGTAATCGTATCGCCAGGGACTCCACAAAACGTCCATAAAAGTGAAAAGTGGTAAACGTTAAGTGGTAAGTAATTTCAATTTACCACTCATCACTTAACACTTACCACTATTTATTAATAATTTCTTTAAGTTCTTTACCGGGCTTAAAGTAGGCGACGCGCTTAGCGGGAATTTTGACGGACGCGCCGGTTTTCGGATTACGTCCCTGACGCGCGTTGCGCTGGCGAACGCGAAAACTGCCGAAACCGCGCAGCTCGATTTTCTCGCCCTTGTTTAAGGTGCTGATAATGCTGTCGAAAATAATCTCGACCAACTGCTCGGCATCTTTCTTAGTCATTTCCGCTTCATTGGCAACTCTTTCAACTAAATCCGCTTTTGTCATCTATGTTTCCTCACTGTTAAAACCCTGATTTACTGCAAAACTTAATTATTAAGCTGTTTTTTCTTCGGTGTGCCCGTTCGCTTCGGCATCCTCGGCAACGGCTTCGTCTCTCGCTTCCGCAGTTTCCGATGCGGATTCAGCCTCGCCTTCCGCGTCGCTTAATGCAGGAGCTTCAGTCGTGTCCGGGCCGGAAGTTTCCGTATCGGTTTCAGAAGTCGTATCGGGCGCGTCTTCGGTTTCCGCAGGAGTCGCCTCGGCATCGCTCGCCGGTTCCGTTTCGGCCGCCGCCGGAGCTTCGGTTGTTGCTTCCGTTTCAGAAGTCGTTTCATCCGCTTCCGAAACTTCGGTTCCGGCACTTTCGACAGACGCACCGGCTGATTCTTCAGTAGAGTCTGCCGCCGAATTATCTTCCGCAGTTTCGGCAGTTACCGTCTCGGCGGAAGCTTCACCGGCTTTGTCCTCTCTCGCGTCGATTTCTCCGCTTTCCGCATCGGTTTCAGATTCCTCGCCCGTCGAAGCTTCTGCGGCGGCGGCTCTTTCCTGCATTTTCAAAGCCTTTCTTTCCTTTTTCGAAAGACGCGGCTCGTCTTTGGCCGGTTCTTCTTCCGCCGAACCGCGGCCGAATTTCAGATTGGCCAATTCGCCCAAGCTTGCCATTCCGCCTTTTGCTTCGGTCGAATAAGCGCGTGCATCAATGACGGGCGCTTCTTCGCGACCGACGGCGCGCGCCGAAAGTCCGATTTTCTGGTCGTCGTGCTCGATACGCAGAATTTTGAAATCCATTTCCTGACCGAGTTTGACGACGTCTTCCGGTTTCTCGACCCGTTCTTCGGAAAGCTCGGAGATATGACACAAGCCTTCGAGTTCGTTTCCGAGTTCGACAAAAACGCCGAATCCGGCAAAGCGCGAAACTTTTCCGCGAACGATGTCGCCCGGTTTGTGCGTCGCGACAAATGTTTCCCATTCGCTCGGCGCGATGTCTTTCATCGAAAGCGACATCCGGTGTCCGGCGCGGTCGATGCTCGTGATAATCGCGTCAACTTCCTGGTCTCTGGTCAGAACGTCGCGCGGATGTTTGATTTTCTTCGACCATGAAATGTCGGAAACGTGTACGAGTCCGTCGATTCCGTCCTCGATTTCGACAAACGCACCGAAATCGGTGATATTGCGAACTTTTCCGTGAACGCGGTCGCCGACATGATAACGGTCGCCGATGGTTTCCCAGGGATTCGGCATCAACTGTTTCATGCCGAGACTGATACGATGGTCTTCCGAATCGATTCCGAGCACCTGAACTTCGACTTCTTCACCCGTTCGAAGCAATTTTCGCGGGCTTTTGCTGCGCTTCGACCAGGACATTTCCGAAACGTGCACAAGGCCTTCGATGCCCGGTTCGAGCTCAATAAACGCGCCGTAATCGGCGACGCTCGAAACTCGTCCTTTGATGCGCGCGCCGACCGGATAAAGTTCCGGCACGGTCTGCCAGGGGTCGGGAATAAGCTGTTTATAGCCGAGCGAAACTTTTTCCTTTTCGCGGTCTAATTTCAAAACTTTGACCTGAACGTTTTCGCCGACTTTTAATAATTCACCCGGATTTTGCAGTCTGCCCCATGACATATCGGTCACGTGAAGCAGGCCGTCGATACCGCCGATATCGACAAAAGCGCCGTATTCGGTTAAATTTTTGACCGTTCCTTCAATCACGTATCCTTCCTCGATTGCGCCGAGGGTTTCGCCTTTTTGCTTGTTGACGACTTCGTCGGTCAAAACTTTGCGCGAAAGCACGATATTGTTGCGTTTGCGGCTAAATTTGATTACTTTGGCCTCGATATCCTTACCTTTGTAGGAATCGAGATTACGAATCGGTCGCGAATCAATCTGCGAGCCGGGCAAAAACGCTTCGACGCCGTTGATGTCGATTCTCAAACCGCCTTTGGTTCGGTCAATCACGCGTCCAGTTATCGGCGTTTCATCGTTGTAAGCTTTTTCGATTACGTCCCAGGCCTTGCGGCGCAAAGCGTCGTAGCGCGAAAGCACCGGCGGCGCGTCGCCCGTGTGGATGCTGCGGATGACGACTTCAACCTGGTCGCCTTCTTTGACCGTAACTTCGCCTTCGGGTGAAGTAAATTCTTCGAGCGGAACGGCGCCTTCGGACTTGTAGCCGAAATCAACCAAAACGCCCCGGTCGGAGACGCCCACGACTTTGCCTTCGACCAGCTCGCCCGAATGATAGATGGTTTGGTCTTGCTCGAATTTTTCGAGAATCGCGCCAAAATCGATTTCATTCGCGTTTTGATGGTCTTCACCTTCGTTTTCGTCCGCCTGCGGAGCCGCAGCTTCGGCGGGCGCAGTTTCGCCTGCTGTTTCCGTCGCCGCCGGAGCTTCGACCACAGTCTCTTTATTTGTTTCCTCGATTGCCGAAGCTTCGTTTTCGTTCGCGTCTCCGGTTTCGTTTATAACCTCGTTAGCCATTTAAATCTATATAAATTTCCTTTTTTAAAAGTAACTATTCAAAATAAAGCGTAAAATCCGCCGCTATCCTGCCCAAGCAGTGTGATACATTTGACTTAGCTTAACAGTCAATTATAACCACAAAACGATGCAGTTGGAAAGAAGACCAAGAAATTGCCACTAAATTTTGTTGCGTTTTTTTTTGAAATAGAGAGATAAGGCATTTACTTTTAGCTTCACTTCGGCGCATCGAACGCTTGATTTGGATAAAACTAGAATTATACGCGTAAGCGACTATATGTCAAGACGATAAAGCATTTTATCTAAATAACATCTGGTTTTTCGTCAAAATCCAACCGAAGAAAATTTTTTATTTATTATTCACAATTTTTTGCCGATAGTTCATAATTCTTTTTATGCGTGTTTATAACTTTTACCAGCTCGATGTTTTCACCGAAAAAGCGTTTCAGGGCAATCCGCTGGCCGTTTTCTCCGGCGGCGAGGATTTATCCGACGAGGAAATGCAGTCGATTGCCCGCGAGATGAATTTGAGCGAGACGGTTTTTGTTCTGCCGTCGGAAATCGCTCTCAAAAAACTTCGTATTTTTACGCCGATGCAGGAGCTGCCGCTGGCCGGGCATCCGGTTGTCGGAACATGGAATTTGCTGGCCAATCTGGGAATTACGCCGCAGCTCGAAAACGGCGTCGTCGAAATCAAGCAGGAGCTGAAATTAGGCGTCCTGCCGGTAGAAATCGAATTTCGCGACGCAAAACCGTTTCGAGTGACGATGACTCAGGGAAAATTTGAAGCGGGAGCGATTATTTCGACGGCTTCCGAGGTCGAAAAGCTCGCCGCCGGGCTCGGACTTGAAATTTCCGATTTGGATTTGCGAGAAAGCTTACCGATTCAAGTCGTCTCGACCGGAATTAAAGCGCTCGATGTTCCAATTCGCTCGCTCGAAGCCTTGAGTCGCTGCCGCGTCAATTCATCACTCTTGAGCGAAGTTTATCAGGTACACGGCGCGGTCGGGTGTTACGCTTTCACGTTTGAAACAAAAGAAGAAGATTCGCGCGTCCACGCACGCTTTTTCGCGCCCGCCGACGGAATTCCCGAAGACGCGGCAACGGGCAGCGCCGCCGGCTCGCTTTCGGGCTATCTGACGCATCACGGCGCGATTGACACAAACCGCTTCACCATCGAGCAGGGCGATTTCATGAATCGACCGAGCCGAATCTTTGCTGAAATTACGAGCGAAAAAGGAAATATCGAAACGGTAAAAATCGGCGGAAGCTCTGTTATCGTGGCAAAAGGCGAAGTGTTTTTTTAAGGTCTAAAGTCTCAAGTCCAAAGTCAAAAAAAAACTTGAGACTTTGGATTAAAATCAAATTCTCGAAATAAAATCCGAGACGTTGCCGACGCCGCTCATTTTTTCCATTTCTTCTTTGGCTTGCGTCGAAGCGTTCTGAATTCCGGCCAGACGCAGGCGAAATTCGTCCGGATTGGTCGAGCCGCGCAGAGCTTCTTCGAGCGTGATAAGACCGGATTGATAGAGATAAAATAAAGATTGGTCGAACGTCTGCATTCCGTATTGCGAAGTTCCGGCGGCGATGGCGTCGCGAACCTGCGTGGTTTTTTCTTCGTGCAAAATGTAATCGCGGATAAGCGGCGTCGAAATCAAGACTTCGACGGCCGGAACGCGTGAATTCCCTTTCGCCGATTTCATCAGGCGCTGCGAAACGACGGCTTTCAAAAGTCCTGCCAGCTGAATCCGAATCGATTTTTGCTGATACGGCGGAAAGGCCGTGATAATGCGCGATAAAGTTTCGGAAGCGTCCAGAGTGTGAAGCGTCGATAAAACGAGATGCCCGGTTTCGGCGGCGACGAGCGCCGTTTCGATTGTTTCGAGGTCGCGCATTTCGCCGACTAAGATGACGTCCGGGTCTTGCCGCAGAGAGCCGCGCAGAGCTTCGGCAAACGAGCGCGTATCGACATCGACTTCGCGCTGCGTGATAAAAGATTTTTTGTCTTTGTGAAGAAATTCAATCGGGTCTTCGATGGTGACGATGTGGCTGTTTCTGGTTTGATTGATGTAATCGACCATTGCCGAGAGCGTCGTCGATTTTCCGCTTCCGGTCGTTCCCGTCACCAAAATCAAGCCGCGATTTTCTTCGGAAACTTTATTGAGAATCGGCGGCATACCGAGCTCGTTAAACGAGCGAATGTGGTCGGAGATGACGCGCGCGACGATGCCGATTGAATTTCTCTGCTGGAAAATATTGACGCGAAAGCGTCCGAGGCCGGAAACGCCGTAACCGATATCGATTTCGTATGATTCCTTAAAATGCATTTTCTGCCGGTTTGACATCATCGAAAACGCCATTTCGAGCGTTTCGTCCTGCTGCAGACGGTTGACGCCCGACACCGGGCGCAGCTCGCCGTTGACGCGAATTACCGGATAAGAACCCGCGCGCAGATGTAAATCCGACGCGCCGAAGCTCATCGCCATCTGTAATAAATCATCAATTCTATTCGGCATACGAAGATAAAATGAGTTTTTTCGCTTTTAATGGAAGTCGTTTATGTTTGTTTAAAATTTGCCAAACCGTCCTGAATTTGATTTTAGCGTCATTCGGAGGGCGGCGTCAACATAATTTTAAAGCGAAAAACTAATAATGAACAGTGAATAATTTAAAACAAACCACTTTTCACTTTTCACTTTTCACTTTTCACTTTAAAATCAATCTATGCAGACGCGAACCAGACGACAAAAGGAAGTGCTGGAAATCATTACCCGTTATATCAAAAATCACGGTTACGAGCCTTCGTATCAGCAAATCGCCCGTCAGCTCGGCGTTTCATCAAAAGCCGGAATCGCCAAACACATCAAATCGCTCGAAGAACAAGGTCTCTTGACGCGCAGGCGCGACAACGGAAAATTTAATCTCGAGCTCAGGCCGGAAGATTATTTGACAAAACTCGTCTGCGAAATCGACTGGCTCGACGTTCCGCGTGACGAAAATCCAACGGAAGATTGGGAAGAAACGCCGCTTTTTGTGCCTCGTTTTATGCTCGGTTTTCAGGACGAAGAAAGAATCCGCGCTTTTCGCGTGACGGACGACTCGATGTTCGACGAGCACATTCTCGAAGGCGATGTCGTTTTGATTGAAAAACGCGGCTACGCGCGCGACGGCGACGTGGTTGTGGCCATCGTCGGCGGTAAACGTGCGGTTCTCAAAAAATATTTTCGCGACGGCGCAAAAGTCGAGCTTCGCCCGGCAAATCCCGTTTACGACTCGATAATTCTTTCCGCCGATAAAGTTTCGATTGAGGGCGTCCTGCACAGCGTTTTGCGTCCGGCGCGCTAAAACGATAAGATAAGTAAAAAGTGAAAAGTGAAAAGTGAAAAAGATTCTTAACACTTTTCACTTTTCACTTTTCACTTAATTGAGTTGATTTTATGTCAAATAATCCAACACCAAACGCAAGCTACAGCATGACCTTGCGTGTCAAAATTCATAACCAGCCGGGCAAATTGGGCGAAATCACCACCGCCATCGGCAAAGCGGGCGGCGACATCGACGCGATTGACATCGTCTCGGTCGGCAAAGATTTTCTGGTTCGCGATATCACCGTCAACGCTTCGAGCGAAAAACACGACGAGGAAATTTTGCAGGCCATACGCAGCATCGACGGCGTCGAGGTCGTGCATACTTCCGACCGGACATTTTTGATGCATCTCGGCGGAAAAATCGAAACCGTCTCAAAAGTTCCGCTCAAAACCCGCGCCGATTTATCGATGGCTTACACGCCGGGCGTCGCGCGCGTCTGCGAAGCGATTCACAAAGACCCGGAAAAAGCTTTTACCTTAACAATCAAAAAAAATACGGTCGCCATCGTCTCGGACGGAACGGCGGTTCTCGGTCTGGGCGACATCGGCCCGGCCGCGGCGATGCCCGTCATGGAAGGAAAAGCGCAGCTTTTTAAGGAATTCGGCGGCGTCGACGCGTTCCCGATTTGTCTGAACACGAAAGACCCGCACGAGATTGTCGAAACAATAAAAAATATCTCGGTCGCCTTCGGCGGCATCAATCTTGAAGACATTTCCGCGCCGAGGTGTTTTGAAATCGAAGACCGTTTAAAGAATGAGCTCGACATTCCCGTTTTTCACGATGACCAGCACGGAACGGCCGTCGTCGTGCTCGCGGCGCTGATAAATGCTCTGAAAATCGTCGGCAAACGAATGGAAGACATCAAAATCGTCGTCAACGGCGTCGGCGCGGCGGGCGTCGCCTGCACTAAAATCGTGATGGCGGCGGGCGTCAAAAACATCGTCGGCTGCGACCAGACGGGCGCGATTTACGAAGGCCGCTCCGAGAACATGAACTGGGTCAAGGATTGGTATGCGCGAAACACGAATCAGGACAAGGAAAAGGGCTCGATTCACGACGTCATCAAAGGCGCGGACGTTTTCTTCGGCTTGAGCGCGCCGGGCGTGATTACGCCGGAAGATTTAGAAAATATGGCGGAAAAGCCGATTGTTTTCGCGATGGCCAACCCGATTCCCGAAATCATGCCCGAAGACGCCGCCGGACACGTCGCGGTGATGGCGACCGGGCGCTCGGATTATCCGAACCAAATCAACAACGTACTTTGTTTTCCCGGCATTTTTCGCGGCGCTCTGAATTGCCGCGCGTCGCGCATCAACGAAGCGATGAAGCTCGCCGCCGCCAACGCGATTGCCGGAATAATCGGCGAAGACGAGCTTTATCCCGATTACATAATTCCATCGGTTTTTGACCGCCGGGTCGGCGAAGCCGTCGCCAAGGAAGTCGAAGAAGCGGCTTACGCAACCGGAGTCGCGCGGCGCGACAGAGCGACATCGGAAAGCGAATTTTAAGTTTTTGTAAAATATGACGAAACCAAAATTTTTGACATCTTCGGTCGAAGAAATCGCGAACACCATCACGCACGGTTTCGGATTAGTGCTGAGTCTCGTCGGGTTTGTGTTTCTGGTCGCGATGGCGAGCGTCAGAGGCGACGTCTGGAACATCGCGAGCAGCGTCGTTTACGGCTTATCGCTGGTGATTTTATACGGCGCTTCGACGCTTTATCACGGCGCGACCGAGCCGAAGTTCAAACGAATTCTGCAGGTCGTCGACCACTGCTGCATCTATCTTTTAATCGCCGGAACTTACACGCCTTTTACACTGGTCGTCTTGCGCGGCACATTCGGGCAGAGTTTGTTTGCTTTTGTCTGGCTTTTCGCCATCGCCTGCATTTTGCTCAAAATTTTCTTCGGCAGCCGGTTTATGGTCGTGTCGGTAATTTCTTATCTGGTGATGGGCTGGATTGGAATCATTGCCGTCGGGCCGCTCCACGCCGCTCTCGGACTCGTTCCGATTGCGCTGGTCGTCGCGGGCGGAATCGCATACACTCTCGGCGTGATTTTCTTCGCCTGGGAAAGCATCCGGCATCATCACGCCATCTGGCACATTTTCGTTCTCGCGGGCAGCATTTTCCACTTTCTGGCGATTGCGATTTACGTCATTCCATACGCCGTCAAAACTTAATTCGGTGAAAATTCCGCGCACAGCAAAGTAATTTCCGCGGTCGTCAGTGGAAACCGCGCCGAGCTCAGAGTATTTTTCGCCAAGCCCGGAGTAATCTCCGCCAACCCCAAAGTAAACGGCGCGGTCGTCAATTACTCTGACGACCGCGCCGTTGTAAAAAACCTGGACTCTCCGGATTTATCCGGAATTCTGGTTCATAAACTTAAAAATCCCGTCGAGCTCCTCGCGCGTGGCGCGGCTCGATTTTTCCGCCGTGCCGTAAGCTATTTCCTTCTCTCCCTGTTTTAGACGCTCAAAAACTGCGTCGGCAAACTCGTCCAGATTCGCGCCGAAAGTGTGCAGACCGACGCCGCCCAAATCCGTATCGACCGCCGGCGGGATAATTTCTATGACTTCAATCGGCGTCTCCTGAAGCTGAAATCTGAGCGAGAGCGTAAACGAATGAAGCGCCGCTTTGGTCGCGCAATAAACCGGGACGTTGGCCAGCGGAACAAACGATAAGCCGGACGTGACATTCAAAATCGAGGGATTTTCGCGAGCGGCGAGATGCGGAACGAAAAGCCTCGAAAGATGAATCGGCGCGTCGAGATTTATCGCGATTTCCCTGCGCGTCTTCTGCCAGTCTTCGCTTTCGGTCAATTTAACGCGTCTTTGAATCCCGGCGTTATTTACCAGAACATTTAAGTTCGGAAACTCGCTCGTCGTCCATTCAAAGAGGGCGATTCTCTCCGCTTCTTCTGCCACGTCGCAGACGCGCGCGTGAAGCCGCGGATGTTTTTCCTGCGCCTCACGAAGTTTTTCTTCGCGCCGCCCGCAGACGATGACTTCGTTTCCCGCCGCCAGAAATCTTTCGGCAAAAGCGAAGCCGATGCCCGAAGCGCCGCCGGTGATTAAAATTGTGTTGCCCGAGAAGTTCATAAATTTGTGGATAGGTGATAGTAGAAAGTGGATAGTTCGTTGTTTTACTATCCACTTTCTACTATCAATTATCGGTTAGAGGGTTTCCAAATCGATGACAAAACGATAACGGACGTCCGATTTAATCGTCCGTTCATAAGCTTCTTCGATTTTTTGAATCGGTATGATTTCGACGTCGGAGACGATTTTGTGCTCGGCGCAGTAATCGAGCATTTCCTGTGTTTCGGGGATGCCGCCAATCATCGAACCGGCGAGCGTGCGGTTATTTCCGCAAAGCGAAAACGCGTGAACTTCGGCCGGTTTGTCGGGGATTCCGACGATGACCATCGCGCCTTCGCGGCCGAGCAGGCTCAGATACAAATTCAAATCGTGCGGCGCGCTGACCGTATCGAGAATAAAATCGTATTTTCCGGCGAGAGCTTTCATCGTTTCCTCATTCTTACTTACGACAAAATTATGCGCGCCCAGATTTCGCGCGTCCTGCTCTTTCGACGGCGAAGTGCTGAAAACTGTTACGTTCGCGCCCATCGAAGCGGCAATTTTGACGCCCATGTGGCCGAGACCGCCGAGGCCGACGACGCCGACTTTTTTCCCCGCGCCGACGCCGAATCGCTTGAGCGGCGAGTAAGTCGTAATTCCGGCGCAGAGCAAGGGCGCGACAGCGGCGAGGTCGTTTTCGTCGTGCGTCACTTTCAGCGCGTAATCTTGGTCAACCACGATTTTGTCCGAATATCCGCCGTAAGTGGGCGTCGTTTCGTCCATCTCGGTCGAATTATAAGTTAAAGCGAGATGAACTTTACAGAACTGTTCGACGCCGTCGGCGCAGTTTTCGCAATTTCGGCACGAATCGACAAAACAGCCGATTCCGGCGATGTCGCCTTCCTTAAATTTCGTCACTTCCGAGCCGGTTTTTGTAACGCGCCCGACGATTTCGTGACCGGGAACCATCGGATAAGTCGAGTTGCCCCATTCGCCGCGCGCCTGGTGGATGTCCGAATGGCAGATGCCGCAGTAAAGTATGTCGATGAGAATGTCATTCGTACCGACGTCGCGCCGCTCGAAAGCGAACGGCTCAAAATTTGATTCCGGTGATGCGGTCGCAAAACCGCGTGTTTGTATCATATATTTTCTTCCCTTTTCATTAGTTTGTTATTCTAGTTTAGCAATCTTAAATCGGTCTGTCTTGTTGATTATATTTTTCAATTGATATGAATATAAAAATCGGCACATGCGGTTTTCGCGGCAACAAAATCGAATATTCGCAAACGCTTTCGGCGGTCGAAATCCAACACACGTTTTATCAGCCACCGCAGATAAAAACGCTCGAACGCTGGCGCGCCGAAATGCCCGAAGACTTTGAATTCGCCATTAAAGCATGGCAGCTCATCACGCACGAAGCCAAAAGCCCGACTTACAAACGCCTGAGAAAAAAGCTGACGGACGCGGAAAAAGCCGACGCCGGATATTTCAAACCAACGCCGATTGTTAAAGAAGCGTGGCAGACGACGCTCGCCTGTGCCGAAGCTTTGCGGGCGAAAACGATTTTGTTTCAATGCCCGGCGAGCTTTAAGCCTTATTCGGATAACATCAGGAATCTGGAAACATTCTTTTCCGAAATAGAGCGCGGGGATTTGAATTTTGTCTGGGAGCCGCGCGGCGAAGCGTGGACGGAAAAAATCGTCAAGGAAATCTGCGACCGGTTTGATTTATGGCACGTCGTCGACCCGTTTGCGAAAAGAACCGTGACGCCCGAAAAATGTTATTACCGACTGCACGGCCGCACCGGCTGGCGTTACAAATACGAAGAAGACGAGCTCGAAGAACTCGTCTCGCTTTTGCCCGCGGGCGAACTCTCTTACGTGTTTTTCAATAATATCTATATGACCGAAGACGCGCTGACGTTTCAGGAAATTGCCAAGAATGCGGGTTTATAAACGCCAAAGAAAAACCGCCCGAACTCGAAAATCCGGGCGGTCAAAAGACTTAAATTTTTCTATCGTTTAGTTGTCGTCGTTATCGTCGTTGCGATTGTTTCGGTTGTTTCGATTATCGTTATTTCGATTGTCGTTGTTTCGATTGTTTCGATTATCGCGGTCGTCGTTGCGGTCATCATAGCGGTCGTTTCGGTTGCGGTTGTTGCGGCTGAAACGATTGTAGGCTTCGTTGTAGCCTCTCTGAAAACCTTCCTGGTAAGCTCTGCGATACGAGTTTTGTCCGCCGTAGTTCGAGTCATAGCCGCGATTTCCGCTTCTGTAATCGTCGGAGTTTCTCCACGAGATGCGTCTTCCGTTGCGCGCGTCCTCACGTCCGCTTCTGAACCCGTCCTGATAACCTTGCTGAATAGCGCGGCGATACCGGTCGCTGTTGTTGTTTTCGTAACGGTCGTTACGATTTTCGTAGCGGTCGTTATTGCGATTATTGCGATTGTATTGAGCCTGAGCATCGACGCCCGTTAAGAGCATAAAGCCGAGAGCGAGTGAAAGTGCGAAACCGATGGTTTTGATTCTTCCGATTAATTTTGTTGATTTCATATAAATACCTAGCCTCCGATATAAGCAATGGCAATATGTGTGCCAACAAATAAAACAGCGGAATTTACAGGTTTTTGGCGATTTACAAGTTTTCAGCCGGACGTTTCCATACCAAAACCGTACAGTCTTAGCCGATTTAGTTTATTTTTCAAAATGAATTGATTGACCGGACTGTTTCGTCGTATTATCCTTGCAGAAAAAAAATGAAAAAAACGGTTAAAGAAAAACGCTGCCCGAAGTGCGGCCGCATTTATGTCGACGAAACGCTCAATTATTGTCTCGCCGACGGCTCGTTTTTATATTTTCCCGGAGAGCTTGAGGCTAATGCGACCGGCGGCGAAACTGAAATTCTCGAAAATTCTTTTGATGAAGCGGGCGTAAAAACCGAAGCTGCGGTAATTCCGGCCAGAGAAACCGCCGCGCCGACCGAAGTTCTGGAAATTCCGACCGAAGTAAGAAATTCCGTCCCGACGCTCGTCATTCCGAAAACAGAGGCTTACTTGCCGCGCAAAATTTTGCCCGAATCAGACGCCGCACAACCAAAGGAATCCCTGAAACTCTCTCAGATAGCCGTTTTTGTCGGAATATTAGTCGGAAGTTTGATTGCGATTTATTTTATCAGGCAAGCACTCAGTGACACACCGACGAATGCCGCGCTTCCGGCCGTCAATAAAAACACTTTGACAAATGCCGCAAATACAGCCGTCTTAGCAGCCAATAGAAATTCTTCAAATGTGACGGTTACGACCTCAAACGTGACAGCGAACAGCAATAATTCTTCGATGAAGACGATGACGTCACCGACGCCGTCAGAAACGACCGGAAGTCACGACGACCCGCGCATTGCCGGAACAACCTGGAAAATCGGCGCCGGAATCGATAAATATACAGCTGTTTTTTTAAGCGACGGCACGTGGGAATATTATTCGAACGGCGAGCGGCAATACGGCACAGACACGTGGACGGTCGAAGGCGATAAGCTTACTTATTACGTCAACGACAAATATTCGAGCTGCGAGGGCATTATTAAAGAAAAACGGATAAGTTTAGACTGCCGCAACGAAAACGACATTAAATGGAAACTTAACGCCATTCGGATAAAATAAAAGGCTGAAAAATCATTCAATCTTTCAGCCTTTTTCCTTTTTTCTTTAACACTCCAGAAATTCGGTCGCCACCCAGCCGAGTATCACCAGCCGGCCTCTGCGCTTGACGCTGACGCGCGCGAAACCGCCGTCGTAAGTATCGACATAGACGCTCGTGCCGTGTTTTAATTTTCCGACAACCTTCCCGTTCCCGTTGCGAACATTCAGACTGCTGTTCGGGTTGCTCAAGCTGACCGAGCACCATTCGGTGTTTGTTTTCGGCAGAAATAAATATCCGGCCGCGACGACGTTAAATTCGGGCGAATTTACCCGCGCGTCTTTCACGTCGACGGCAAAACCCGACGTCGTAAAGCCCGCAAACGTCAACACGGAAACAAGTAATAAAGAACAAAATCTGACTTTCATCTTTCTTTCTCCTTATAATTTTATTCGATTGTTGAAATTTCCAACTGCTTGTATGACAGGAAGAATAACACAATTTGCCCAAAATAAAAGTAAAAAGGTGAAAAAGTTGATTTAAGTTGTTCCTGCGGGAATATTGATTTTTATCCGACGAATTTGTAGCCGAAGCCGTGAACCGTCTGGATAAACTGCGGGTATTTCGGATTGGATTCGAGCTTTTGCCGGAGCCACGCGATATGCACGTCGACCGTTCGCGTCGAAGGCATCGCGTCGTAGCCCCAAACTTCGTCGAGCAGCTGGTTGCGCGAATGGACGCGGCCGCGATTTTCGATTAAAAACTGTAGGAGCTTAAATTCCATCGCCGAAAGCTCGATGGATTCGCCCAATTTTAAGACTTCGGCGCGGCTGAAATCAATCGAGACGTCGCCGAACCGAAAAGATTCCGACGAATTTTGATTCGTATTCGGCGAGCGCCGCAAAAGCGCTTCGATGCGGGCGAGCAGCTCGATGACTTCAAACGGTTTGGTCAGATAATCGTCCGCGCCGAGCTTTAAACCGAGAACTTTATCAATCGTTTCGCCTTTTGCCGTGAGCATCAAAACGGGCGTCGAAATTCCCTTCCGGCGCAAATCGCGGCAAACGTCGTAGCCGTTTTTCTTGGGCAGCATCACGTCGAGAATTATCAAATCGAAGTTTTCCGACGAAGCCAGCGCGAATCCCGCCTCGCCGTCCGTCGCGCTTTTAACCGCAAAGCCTTCGCTCTGCAAGCGGTCGGTGAGCGTCAAAATTAAACCTTCTTCGTCTTCGACTAATAAAACTTTAGTGCTCATTTCTTTAACTAAAAATCAAACCGGATGGACAGGATACGCAGGATAAAATTAAATTCATTTCGTTGAGTTATTCAATAAACATCCTGTCTATCCTGTCCATCTTGTTTTAATTTCCCTGCGGCAATTCGATTGTAAACTTGCTTCCCTTTCCGATTTCGCTTTCGACTTTGACTTCGCCTTTGTGCGCTTCGACGATTTGTTTGACCAGGCTCAAACCGAGTCCGTTGCCGTGTATCTGCGCGTCGACCACCGATTTCGAGCGAAAGAAAGGCTCGAAAACTTTGCCGATTTCTCTTTTTTCGATGCCGATTCCTTTGTCTTCGACCGTAATTTTAACTTTTTTGCCGCCGTTCTGCGCGGTAATTTTCAGCCATTTTTCGCCGTTACCGTATTTCAAAGCGTTGGCGATTAAATTCTGGACGGCCTGCGTCAGCGCTTTTTCGTCAGCCGCGACCGTCGGCAGATTTTCCGAGACTTCGCGTTCGACCGTAAAGCCTTTTTCGTCAATCAGCGAGCGACATTCGTTGATGGCTTCGTCGATAACTTTTGCGACGCTTGTTTCGCGAAAGTCGTATTTTCGCTTGCCCGAGCTCACGCCGGCGAATTCGAGAATCTGCTCGACCATCGCCGAAAGCTTTTTGCCTTCGCGCTTGATTAAAACGCCGTAGCGCGAGACTTTTTCGCGCTCGTTAGCGACACCGTCGGCCAGATTTTCGCCCGCCGAATAAATTACCGCGAGCGGCGTCCGAAATTCGTGCGAAACCGACGAGACGAAATCCATCTGCCTCTGCGCGAGCAGGCGGGCGCGCTGCGACGAGAGAAAAATAAACAGGACGCTCGCCGCTAAAAGCGACAAAATGCCGAAGCTGATGGCGAGATTTTTGCGGCGCGTATTTTTTATAAATTGCTCGAGCGAGCCCGACGTGTGCTGGACGTTCAAAGTCCACGCGCCGCCCTGTTGTTTGTCGTTCGTTTCAAAAACTCTCAGGCGCGGCTGCTCGCCGCCGTTCAAAACTTTGACCTCGATTCTGCCCGGCCCGTCATTCTCGATTTCATCTTTTTTTACGGTGGATTCGAATTTATTAAAAACCATCGTGCTTTTTCGCTCGCCCTGAATCGAAGAAAGCACTTCGCGGTTGGCAAACCAGAGAAAATTGTCGGGCGAGAGATTGAGCAGCTTTGCGGTCGCGTCGCTGGCGTTTAATTCCTGCGTCTGAAAAATCGCGTCGCCCGTTTGATTTGTGACCGCGAGCTTGTAATTGGCGCTTTCGCTCTGGCTGAAATATTCGGTCACGAGATTCGGCAAAAGCTGTTTTTTGATAACCTCCGAATTGAGCTCGATTATCAAAACGCCGTATTTTCTCGGCTCGGTAGGCGCAGTGGGCGGAATTTCGGAGCGAATCACGACGCGTTTTACCGTTTCGTTTTCTTCCTCGTGAACGGGCATCAAAAGCGCGGGCATTTCGCCGTTTATCGGCTGGAAATTTTTCTCGTCGGCGAAATTCGGCTTTAATTTGTTCAGCTCGTCCGACCATTCGGCCGCTTCGAACGCGCCGTTTTCGCGATTGTAGCGCAGAAGATTCTGCCCGCCGAGCTCCGTAAAATAAAAATTCCTGATTAAATCGGGATAGACGGTTTTTTCGCGCCAGAATTTGTAGCGCTGGTTAAACTCGTTCCAATTCTGATTGCGCCAGACGGCCGCCGGAAGCTGAAAATTAAAATACGCGTTTTGAATTTCGCGGTTAAAATCTTCGGCGAAACGATTCGTGTCCGTCTGCAGATTTCGCTCCAGACGCTCGCTCTCGGCGCGCGAGATTTGCCCGAGCCATTGATATTGCAGCGTCGCGAGCAAAACCAGAAGACCGAGAAGGCCTGCGACGAGAAGAATTGGAAACCACGTGCGATTCATACCAGATATTAGATTCGAGGCCGGATGTTAGTTTTTCCGACCTCCGATATCTAGCATCATACATCTTCCGATTTCTGTAAATGCTTTTACAAAACATTTTACATTCTTAACAAATTCTTTTCCTCATCTTAACCAAACGCCCGGAATTTGCTGTCAGAATCCAAAATGTCAGATTGATTTTTTATCGAGGCAAACATGAAAACAATTTTCGCACTTATAACTTTATTCATAATTTCCGTTTCGGCGGCGGCTCAGCAGACGGATTTGTCCGCGCTTTCAAAAACCGAAAGCGGAAAACGCGTCCTTGCATATTTTGCGGCTCTTAATTCGGGCGACGACCAGAAGCTGCGCGATTTTTTCAGCGAAAACGTCGCCGCTGAATCGTTAAAACAAAGACCCGTCGAAGCGCGCGTCGAATTTCACAAACGAGTCAGAAACGATTTTCCGGCGCTGGAAATCAAACAAATTTCCCCTGTCGGCGATTCGGAAATCAAAGTTCTGGCGCAATCGAAAAACGGCAACTGGGTAGCGATTTCATTTGCTTTTGAAAATCAGACTCAGAAAATAAACGGAATGGGCATCGACCCGGCCGACGCGCCGAATTCGACCGAAAATCCAAAATACAATCCGCCGACCAACAAAGCGGAGTTTTTATCGACCGTCGAAAAATTTCTAAACGATAAAGTCGCGGCCGACGAATTTTCCGGCGTCGTTTTGATTGCCGAAAAGGACAAGCCGGTCTTTTCAAAAGCTTACGGTCTGGCAAACAGAGAGAAAAATTTGGCGAACAAATCTGATACGAAATTCAATCTCGGCTCAATCAATAAAATTTTCACACGAATCGCCATTGGGCAATTGGTTCAGCAGGGCAAAATTTCCTTTGACGACAAAATCGGGAAAATCCTTCCCGATTACCCGAATAAAGATGTGGCCGAAAAGGTTACGATTCGTCATCTGGTGACGATGACGTCGGGCATCGGCGATATTTTTAACGATAAATTCGACGCGCTTCGCGAAAAGCTTCGCACAAACGCGGATTATCTTCCGCTTTTTGCGAGCAATCCGCTCGAATTCGAGCCGGGCACGAGCCAGCGTTACTCAAACGGCAGCTACGTTCTGCTCGGCGCGATTATCGAAAAAGTTTCGGGCAAAAGTTATTACGATTACGTTCGCGAAAATATTTTCAAAGTGGCCGGAATGTCGAACACCGAATCGTTTGAAGCCGATAAAATGCCCTCTAACGCGGCCGAAGGTTATACGAAACGAAATCCGTCCGCCAAATGGACGAACAATCTTTCGACGCGTCCGATGCGTGGCAGCGCGGCGGGCGGCGGTTATTCGACGTCCGAAGATTTACTAAAATTTTCGATGGCGCTGCAAGGCGGAAAATTAACGATTCCGGACGACAACGGTCAGCCGCAAAAAGAAGTTAGAACAGGAGTTGCGGGCGGCGCGGACGGAATCAACGCGCTGCTGCTCGTCAACGGGCAGACAGGTTATACAATCATCGTTTTATCGAATTACGACCCGCCGAGCGCCGAAAAGGTCGGCACGCAGCTTCGTGATTGGCTAAAACAAATTCAGCAATAATTCAGAAAAAACAAGACGAATGGAGGCAAAAATGAAAAAATTCATAATTTCAATTTTATGTGTATCGGTATTTTTTATCGGTTTGGGCGGTTTGATTGATAAGGTTGGAGCGAAATTCAAATCCGACGACAAGGCGCTCGAGCTTTTGAGTCTGGCGCGCACAGCGGTCGGCGGCGAAGCCAGCATCAAGGCGGTTCAAAGCATGTCGATTGTCGGCAAAGCGACGAAAACTTTTGATTTCGACGGCGCTTCGAGAAGCGAAGAAGGCGACTGGGAATTAAATCTGCAATTGCCTAATAAGTTCAGCAAAATGATGAAAGTCCGCGTCGGCGAAGGCGGAACGGGCGAAAAAATCGAATCGGCCGAAAAGAACGTCGTCATCATCAAACGCGGCGAAGGCGACAAAGTTCTCATGAAACAAACCGAAGAACTGCCGAAAGAAGGCGTGGTTATCGTCAAAAAAGGCGACGGCGACAACAAAGTTTTTGAAAGAACCGAAATCCCGAACGGCGACGTCAGGAAAGTTATCGTCGATGACAATCTCCGCACTTCGCTCGATAAAATGGAGCACAACGATCTTTTCCGAACGACGCTCGCGCTGCTTTTGACCGCGCCGCAGGATATCAATGCGGAATATACTTTCGCCGGCGAAGGCAGCGTCGACGGAATCTCGTGCAACATCATCGAAGCGCGCGTCGGCGATTCGTCCGTCAAGCTTTATCTCGACAAATCGACGAATCTCCCGCAAATGATGAGCTATCAGGACGCGAAACCGATGATGTTTTTCCGCATCAATAAAACCGACGGCGACGCCGAAAACGATACAAAAACGTTTACGCGCAAAGTCGACGCGCCGGAAATGGCCGAATATCAGGTTAAATTCTCCGATTATCGCAGCGTCAACGGCTTGCAGCTTCCTTTTCACTGGACGCAGACCGTCGGCGGCAAACAGGATGAATCGATTGAAATTTCAAGCTACGAAATCAATCCGGCCAATATCGCCGAAAAATTCAGCAATCAGCCGCAGAAAATAATGATGCGAATGAAGAAAGAGCAGTAAAACCAAGGACGAGAGACAAGTGACGAGGGACGAGTGAAAAGATTATTTCTTTATTCACTCGTCCCTCGTCACTTTCCAATCACATTGTCGCCATCACGGCTCTGATTTCGGCGTAGCTGTAATTTTCGCCGAGAAATTCCTTGACGGGCGCGACGGCGAAACCGGCGTTGAGGCGCGCAATCGCTTCTCTAATCGGCTCGATTTTTGAATTGAGAACGAGGTTTTCGAGACTGATTTGCCCGCTCTGGATAAAGCGTATGAGATGCATTTCAATCGTGCTTTTCGCCATTCCGCGCGCCTCTGCAATTTCGTCGATTGAAAGACCCGACTGAAACATATCGAGCGTCACGTTGTAGGTATCAACGCCGTCGGAATTGCGTTTAGTGCGCGTTTTGCGCTCTTTTTTCGGCGCTTTCAAATCGATGCGCGATTGCAAATCGTTTTTCTCGCAGTAAGTTTTTATTTCCTGAAGAAAGTCCGCGCCGTATTTCTGCCATTTCAAATCGCCGACGCCCGAGATTTTTTTCATTTCCGCCTCGTTTTGCGGCAGGTAAGCCGCCATTTCGACGAGCGCCGCGTCGGAAAAAACGATATACGGCGGCACGTTTTCGCTGCGCGCAAAATTCAGACGAATCTGCTTTAAATCGGCAAACAAATCCCGAAAATATTCCTGCGGAACTTCCGAAGCCGACGAAGAAGTTTTTTTGTCTTCCTTTATCAAAACTTTTATCAGCTCTACGCGCTCGCCGTCAAACAAAACGGTTTTGCTTTTTTCGGTCAGAACAATCACCGGATACTGGCCTTCGGTTTGCGCGAGATAGCCCTGGCTGATTAAATCCTTGAAATAATCAAACCAGTTGTTTTTTGAAACGTCAGCGCCGACGCCGTAAGTTTTTATATTTTTATGCTCGTCGCGAATCGTTTTCGCCTGCGACCCGCGCAGAAAATCTATCAGATAGCTCAAACCGAACCGCTGTCCGGTGCGATAAACCGCGCTCAGAGCCTTCTGCGCGATAATCGTTCCGTCGAAACGCTCGAATTCCGTGTTGCAGTTGTCGCAGTTGCCGCAGTCTTCGGCCAAATCTTCGGAAAAATAATTGAGCAGAAATTTGCGGCGACACGTTTTCAAATCGCCGAACTGTCCCATCAGATTCAGCTTCTTTAACATTATCTCGGTCTGCGACCGATTGCCTTCGACCTCTGCGAAACCCTTCAATTTATTGATGTCGCCCCAGCTGAAAAACATCAGCGCCTCGCTCGGCAGCCCGTCGCGCCCGGCGCGCCCCGTTTCCTGGTAATAGCTTTCGATGTTTTTCGGCAAGTCCATATGAACTACAAAACGAACGTTCGATTTATCGATGCCCATTCCGAAGGCGATGGTCGCGACGACGATTTTTACTTCGTCTTTTAAGAACAATTCCTGGTTGCGGTCGCGTTCTTCGCTTGTCAAACCGGCGTGATAAGGCAAAGCCTGATAGCCTTCGGCGCGCAAATCTTCGGCCAGCGATTCGACCGAATTCCGACTCAGACAATAAATAATTCCGCTCTCGTCGCCGCGCGCGCTGAGATAATCCAAAAGGCGCGCGTAGGAATTTCGCTTCGGCTCGACTTTATAAAAAATGTTCGGCCGGTTAAAGCTCGAAAGAAAAAGCTCGGCGCGCCCGAGTCCGAGCCGCTCGACGATGTCTCGTCTGACAAGCTGGTCGGCGGTCGCCGTCAAGGCGATGAGAGGCACATTCGGAAAATGCGTTTTCAATTTCCGAAGTTGCATATATTCCGGCCTGAAATCGTGTCCCCAACTCGAAATACAATGCGCTTCGTCAATCGCGAAAAGCGAGACGTTGGCCGATTTCAAAAATTCGATAAACTGGTCGCCCGCCTGTAAAAGCCGCTCGGGCGCAACGTATAAAAGCTTTAACCGGCCGGTTCGGATAGCGCGGAAAACCTCGGTCTGCTCGAGCGCGGTCTGCGTCGAATTTAAAAATGCGGCGTCGATGCCGACGTTTTTTAGCGCGTCGACCTGGTCTTTCATCAAGGCGATGAGCGGCGAGATAACGACCGTCAAACCGTCGAGCAGCAGCGCCGGAATTTGATAGCAGAGCGATTTTCCGCCGCCGGTCGGCATCAGCACGATGCAGTCTTTTCCCTCGAGGACGGTTTCAATCGCGGCTTGCTGGTTGAGCCGGAACTCGTCGTAGCCGAATTGATGTTTGAGAATTTGTTTTGCGCTTTCGATGTTCATTGATTTGCGATTTTGTTAAGAAAAACCGAGAGAGAAAATCTCATCTTTTTTGCTTTATTTGATGATATTTTAACGCAAAAGGCCGCAAAGAAAAAGCCGCAGAAATTTACGGCTTTTTTTATTTTTCGCGTCGCTTAAACTTTATGTTGCCTGCACGTTCCGAGTCTTTCGAAGTTGTTCGGCGATTTTCGGGACGATTTTTTTCGGGATTTGTATCGCGCCGGCAATATGGCGCGCTTCTGTGAAATGGCCGACGACGTAAACACCCGCGACGCCGGTTTCAAACGTTTCCTCGTCGTAAATCGGAACTTCGCCGTATTTCGATTTTCTCGTTTCGACGCCGAGATTTTTCAGCATTTTTAATTCCGCATCGGCCCCTATCAAAATAAACACGACGTCGTTTGGAAAAGTCTCGATTTCGCCGTCTTCGTTTTCGAGAACGATTTCTTTTTCGCGAATTTCGACGACGCGTTTCAAAAAATATACGTTCAGGCAGTCTTTTTCGAGTTCGGCTTCGAGCGGCTGTTTTACCCAGTATTTGATACAGCCCTGCTTCGGGTCGTTATTTTCCCAGTCGTTGCGAAAAATCGCGAGGATAGCATTTGCGCCTTCCTGCGCCAGAAACAGAGCGGCCTCGCCCGCCGAATTTCCGCCGCCGATGACCATCGCGTTTTTCTTGACATACGGGTAAGTCTCGCGAAAAAGATGATGAACTTTCGGCAAATCTTCGCCCGGAACGTTCAAATGACGCGGATATTCCATCGCGCCGAAAGCAAAAAGAACGGCTTTTGATTCGTAAACGGATTTATCGGTGGTAATGCGAAAATGATTTTCGCCCGACTTTTCGACGTTTGTAACTTCTTCTTCGGTCTGAACTTTCAAACTGTTTTCGAGCACGAACCGGACGTAATAGGAAAGCAGTTCTTCGCGCGTCGGCTTTTCGCGCGCGGGTTTGAGAGTGCCTTCAATCAATTCGAGTTCATTGACGGTCGAAAAAACCGCTAAACCGACCGGATAATTGTAAATCGTGTTTCCGATTAAGGCTTTTTCGATGACGAGATAGTTCAGATTTAATTTTTTCGCTTCGTATGCGGCGGAAATTCCCGCCGGCCCGGCGCCGATGATTAATATATCAAGCATCAATTTTTTCTTTTAATTCTTCAATTTGTTTTCTCAAATTACCCGTAACGCTTATTCATTTTCTAATTTCTTCAATTCCTCTGTAAATTTCTCAATCTGTAGTTTCGTGTTTTCGAGCTCGCGTTTGGCGTCGAGATAATTCTGCCACTCGTTCGTGCCGGTCAAGGCTTTAACCGTATCTTCGTCCAGAACGTGCGCCATCACGACGAGCAAATCGCTCAGCGCCTCGTTGCTTTTTAAAAGCGACTGGATAATCGTGTAAGCCAGCTTGGCGTTCGGCAAATCAATGTCTAAATCGTCTTTGTTCATCTGTGCTACATTCATTTTAGCTAATTTTATTCGATAAACGGTAAATTTGTAACTTTCGCCGCGAAATCATTAACTTTTAACTCAGTTCCATCGGCTAAATAATCGTAACGAACGTAGGCGAGCGCGATTGTTTTCTGCAATTTTGGCGAAAACGTCGCTGATGTTATGCGTCCCGCGTTTTTGCCGTCGGTTGATTTTATCTCGGCGTTCTTTAGTTCCGCATTTAACTCGCCCGCCGCCGCGAACGGTTCTGACAAAACCAAACCGGTTAGCTTTTTCGCGACGTGGCCGCGAAAGTGTATGCGGGCGATGATTTCCTGGCCGATGTAGCAGCCTTTGGTGTAACTGATGAGTTCGGGCAAATCGATTTCGGGGACGATGGTCGTCTCGTCCATATCGATGCCGTAAAGCGGCACGCCGTTCTCGATGCGCAAAAGCTCGTAAAGTTCGTCGGAGATTTCCAGCGCGTTTTCTTTTTTCAGCTCGCTTCTGAAATTTTCAGCCGCGTCGCTTGGCACAAAATAATCGTCGAAAAAACGACTTTGAAAATGAATCAGCTCTTCATTTTGAATTTTGAATTTTGAATTTTGAATTTCAAAAAATGCGTAACTGCCCGATAAATCTTCGACGAAGAAGTCTCCGGCGTAAGTGAAGCGAAACAAATTTTGAAAAACCTTTTCATGCGTCGCCGCTTCGGTTTCAAATAAAAATTTGTCGTCTTTTTTAAGCACGCGGACGACGGCCAGCAGCCGGCCTTGAGCATTCGGGAACGCCGCCGTAAACATCGTGTCTTCTTCAAGCTTCGACACGTCGTTGGTTATCAAGCCGTTTAGAAACTGGACGGCTTCCTTGCCCCGAACGGCAATCAGCCCGCGCTCATTTTCGTAAAAAGCCGGAGCGCCCGCGCGCACTTTTTCATAATCTTGCGTTAAATCGCTCATATTATAATTTGAGCAACATTTCGCCCGCCGTTGTCAAATAGGTGTTCGCCGAGACGCGCCGCATACCGGAGACAAAATCTACGCGTTTCTCTGCGAAGTCTCTGCGTCACGGCGTTGAAATATTTCCCGAAATCTTCAACCGCGCAATTTATGACACTACTTTTCCGAAAAAAGACGCTTCTTTTATAAAAGTAGAGACATCTTTGCCGAAAGAAGCGACATATTTCACAAAAGAAGCGTCATATTTTCTGAAAGAAGCGACGTTTTTTCTCAAAATGGTCGATGTTTTTGGAAAAACAGTCGCATCTTTTCCAAAAGTAGCGACGTTTTTTGTCAAAACAGTCTCATCTTTCTTTAAAGTAGCGACATAATTTGCAATAGAAGCCGCTTCCGCACAGGCGCACTTACTTTCGAAAATAGTTTTCCGGGCTTTTTAAGGCTCGGAATACTCGCACTTGATTTTTTTGGTCGAGAGCTTTTCGAATCTTTCATCATCGAGACTGACCTGCCACGCCTTCAGAATTTTGTAATTTTTCTTTTTCGGCTGAAATTCCGTCATCACAATCATTTCCAGGTTCTCCTCGCCGTTCAATGTGCAGGGCGAGCTGTAGGAAAACAGAAACTCCTGGTTTTTCTTGAGCTTGTTAAAGGCGAGAACGTCCTTTACTTCCCAGTCGGGGACGCCTTTTTCGTCTCTCGCGACGATTTTTTCGAGCCAGAGCATAAACGTTTTGCCTTTGGAAAAACGCGTTATCCCGTAATCCGCATCCGAGAGCAGACCGCCGCCGAGGTCTTTAATTCCGTTCGGCAACGTTTTTCCGTAAACGACGCCTTTGTGTTTGTAGCCGATGTAATTTTGCGCCGAAGCCGCGCCCGCGAGTGTTAAAAGTAGAAGTAAGATAGATATTTGTTTCATGTAACCCTGAATTCCTTGTTCTTTTGCGCCGTTCGCACCTTTTCAATCGCCTGTTTCAAAATCCCGAAATCGGCAAGCTGCTCCGCCGCGCGGCGATGTGAAGCGAAAACCTGCGGACTTGGATGATAAAGCGCGACGAGAAGCCGCCTGTTCCGGCGAAGAATTTTCGCCGCATCAAGTCTGAGCGCAAATTGATGATACTCAATCGTTTTCAAAGCCTCAAGCGCAACCGCGCCGAGCGTTGCAATTATTTTCGGATTGATGAGATTAATCTTTTTTTGCAGAAAATCCGAGCAGTTTTTATCTCCTTCGAGGTTGGTTTGCGATTTGCGCTTTCCGCGTAGGATTTTGAAAAGCTTCGAGCTTTTCGTTTGTCATTTTGGTTTATCAGCCGCGAATTGTGTAAAATAAAAACTTATCTTACATTCAATTTTTTCAATAAAAAATATATGAGTCAAATAACAGAACAAGCGGTTTTAGACGCTTTGAAAAATATTATCGACCCCGATTTAAGAAAAGACATCGTGACGCTCGGATTCATCAAGGATTTGGCAATCAGCGGCGGAGACGTTTCGTTTCGAATCGTTTTGACGACGCCCGCCTGCCCGGTCAAAGAAGCGTTCGAAACGGAAGCGAAAAGTCTTGTCGGCGCGATTGCGGGCGTTGCAAACGTCCGCGTCGTGATGGACGCCGAAGTTCCGAAAGGGCGCGGCGTGGCAAATAACGTCGCCGTTCCGGGCGTAAAAAACATCATCGCCGTCTCAAGCGGCAAAGGCGGCGTCGGGAAATCAACCGTCGCCGTCAATCTCGCCGTTTCGCTTTCTATGGACGGCGCGAAAGTCGGTTTGATGGACGCCGACGTTTATGGCCCGAACGTCCCTCTGATGCTCGGCGTTCCCTTCGGGCAGCCGGAAGTGGCAAACGGTCAGATTCAGCCGATTGAGGCGCACGGCGTAAAAATGATTTCGATGGCTTTGCTCGCGCCGCCCGATAAACCGATGATTCTGCGCGGCCCGATGCTGCACGGCATCGTCCGCCAGTTTTTGACCGACGTCAACTGGGGCGAGCTCGATTACTTAATCGTCGATATGCCGCCGGGAACGGGCGACGTGCAATTGTCGCTGGCGCAGCTTGTTCCGGTGCAAGGCGCGGTTTTGGTGACGACGCCGCAGACGGTTTCGATTGCCGACGTCCGGCGCGCGCTGAAAATGTTTGAAACGGTCGCGATTCCGCATCTCGGCATTATCGAAAACATGTCGTATTTTATTCCGCCCGATATGCCCGAAAAGCGTTATAACATTTTCGGCGAAGGCGGCGGCAGACGTCTTGCGGCTGAATACAGCGTGCCGTTTTTAGGCGAAGTCCCGCTCGGAATCGAAGTCCGCGAAGCCGGCGACAAAGGCATTCCGGTCGTCATTTCCGACCCCGACTCGCCGCAGGCAAAAGCATTTCGCACCGTCGCCGAAGAAGTCGCGCGGCAAGTTTCAATCGAAGCGATGAAACCCGAACTCGTGATTATGTCACGCGCGAAATGAGAAAAAACCGAAAGGTAGAAAACCGATAGTTTGTTTTTTCCGCCTTTCGGTTTTCAGTTGTCAGTTTTCAGCACCACCCAACGCTTGTTATTTTTAAGGTTTTATTGTAAAATTGACATTAAAGTAAAGATTCGGCTCTGGCTGAATCATTTTTTTGAGAAGGAGATAAATACAAAAAATGTCAGCAGTTGCAGCACCGACAGTTGAAATTGGCTTAACCGCAAATGCGGCGGCAGAAATCAAGAAATTTTTAGCGAGCGAAGAGGATTTGACCGAAACGGCAGGGCTTCGCGTCAGAGTCGTGCCGGGCGGATGCTCGGGCTTTCAATACAGCCTGAACATCGAAGAAGCTTCGCGTCAGGGCGATTTTATCGTCGATAAACACGGCGTACGACTTTTCATCGATATGTTTTCGGCGCAGTATCTAAACGGCGTCGAGATTGATTACACATCGAATATGATGGGTTCGGGCTTCACCTTTGAAAATCCGAACGCAACCGGCGGCTGCGGCTGCGGAACTTCATTTTCGGCGTAAAAATCGACTAAAAACTGAAAACCGGGAACCGGGAGCTAAGGCTTTCAGTTCCCGGTTTTTGTTTTTTTGGTTATGAATTTTCACTTTTTTACGGTCTTTTTGGAAACTCTTTTCGATTGAAACTTTTCTTGAGTATTCAAGGACAACAAAGGAAGCGGAAGGCAAAGGCGGAGACACGGGCGGCGGGGTCTTTCCGGTAGCGAAAAGCTACACGGAAAGGCCTGTTTTTACCCGCTTTCTTTTTCCATACAACCGAACCGGCGGCCAGGCCATCTTAATAAAACCGGCGAAATTGATGCCTTTTTAAGATAAAATGGTTTTGCGGTTTGCGTTTTCCGCGCGGTTACGCCACAATCAAAAAGTTCTAGTTAAAACAATCAATTAAAAAATTTGGGACTTTATTAAATCTGACGCAATAGGATTTTCAGGAAGATTTTACGTTTTAACTATTTTTTATTAATAGGCGGATAATTCCGCCTGAGCCTCAAAGTTCCCGAATACAGAAATAAATAAAAATTGGAGTTTTTCTTTTGATGATTTTAAAAAAGAGTCTTTATCTGTCGTTTTGTATTGTTTTTATATCTGCTTTCGGTATTAGTCAGGCCAGCGCGCAGGGACGCGCCAGAATCGTAAAACCGACATCGAGCCAGCTGACGAGCCAACCGCAAAACACAATCGACAGGACAAAAACAACCGGCTCTTCACAACTGACAACCCAGCGCCCGACATTAACCAACAATATTGTAGTAGCCAAACCGACACTGCCCCAGCCTTCCTTAGTAGCAAAAACATCTTCAACCCAGCCGACAAACATCGCGCTCGTCAACAACACGTCGATGATGAGCAGCCGTTTAATCTACAGCGAGGCTTTTAATCAAAAGCTTTACACCGCGATTCAGGGCAAGCTCGGCATTCCGTATCGATATGGCTCGGAAGGCCCGAACACTTATGACTGCTCGGCTTTTGTCTGGAAGGTTTTTCAGGAATCCGGAATCTTTTTCGAGCGTTCGAGCGCGCGCGCCTACTGGTCAAAATTCGAGCCGGTTTACGGCGCTGACCGCTACAAATTCGGAACTCTCGTTTTGCTCAACGGCCTGGGACATATCGGAATCGTCGCCGACGAAAACGGTTTTTATCACGCTTCTTCGAGCAAAGGCATTATGTATTCGCCCTTCAAGGGCTACTGGGAAAAACGCGTCGTTGGTTTCCGCCGCGTGCCCGTCGATACCAATAAAATCAATCTTAAATAAATTTAGATTTCAAAGAAAATTAAAGTCCAAAGTCGAAATTCAACGACTTTGGACTTTTTTAATTTTAAAGCGAAAATCAGCCGAGAAAACCCGGACGAGATGCGCCTTCTTTGACTTCCCAGATAATCGCGATTTTACCAATCGCGATATAAGCGACCTTTTCGTGCTCGTCGCGCAAGTAAAGCACGCCGTTTTTGACATCGACGACGTCGCCCCTCACTGAAATGCTCGAACCGCACGAAACGTCGATTTGTTTTCCCATTAATTGTTTCAAAAATTCTTCCATTTTATTTTCTCCGATAAATTTTATAATCTGTTTTGAAGCAATGCGATGTGGCCCGCCATCGCCCACCGGCTGGCTGTTTCCGTCTTTGCTTCGGTCTGATTCGGACTTGCTTTTTGCTCGCCGCCGAAAGCCAGCGCCGACGCAATCAAAGCCAAATCGCGCTCGGTTTCGCCCGTTTCTTTCTTCTTTTTGCGCTCGTTAAAGCGCTGGATAAAGCTCGTATCCAGTTTTCCTTCGATAAATTCTTCGTCCTCGACGATTTCGCGGAAAAACGGTAGAGTCGTCTTGATTCCGCCGACTTCGTATTCCGCTAAAGCGCGGCGCATTCGGTCGATGGCCTCGGCGCGCGTCCGGCCGTATGTCGCGAATTTTGAAATCATCGGGTCGTAGTAAATCGAAATTTCCGAGCCTTCGTAAATTCCGCCGTCGTCGCGCACGCCGCTTCCCTGCGGCACTTTGAGGCGCGTGATGCGACCGGGCGACGGCAGAAAATTATTGTCCGGGTCTTCGGCATAAACGCGGCATTCAATCGCATGCCCGTCCCAAGTTATCTCATCCTGCGTAAAAGATAATTTTTCGCCCCAGGCGACGTTGATTTGCTCTCTCACCAAATCGATTCCCGTAACCAGTTCCGTCACCGGATGCTCGACCTGGAGACGCGTGTTCATTTCGAGAAAATAAAACGATTTATCCAAATCCGAAACCAAAAACTCGACCGTTCCCGCGCCGACGTAATCGACCGCTCTGGCAACCATCACGGCGCACTCGCCCATTTTTTGTCTTAACTCGGCATCGTTAATCGGCGACGGACATTCTTCGACGACTTTTTGATGACGGCGCTGAATCGAACATTCGCGCTCGCCGAGATGCACGTGATTTCCGTGTTTGTCGCTAAATATCTGAATCTCGATATGACGCGGCCGCACAATCGCTTTTTCGACGTAAACCGAAGCGTCGCTGAATGACGCGAGCGCCTCGGACTGCGAAGCTTCGAGCGCATTTTTCAAATCTTCTTCGCGCTCGACCAGACGCATTCCCTTTCCGCCGCCGCCCGCCGAGGCCTTGAGCATCACGGGAAAGCCGAATTTTTTGGCGATTTCGAGCGCTTCTTCGGCCGACTCTAAAGGCTCTGTCGTTCCCGGAACGACCGGAACGCCCGCTTTAATTGCAATTTTCCGCGCCGACATTTTTCCGCCCATCGCTTCCATCGCTTCGGGCGAAGGGCCGATAAACGTGATTCCCTCATCGCTCACATGCCGTACAAAGTCGGCATTTTCCGAAAGAAAGCCGTAGCCCGGATGAATCGCTTCCGCGCCCGATTTTTTCGCGACTTCGATTATTTTTTCCCAGCGCAGATAGCTTTCCGACGATGGCGGCGCGCCGATAAAATAGGCTTCGTCGGCCATCCGCACATGAAGCGCGTCTTTGTCGGCCTCTGAGTAAACGGCGATTGTCGCAATTTTCATTTCCCGGCACGCCCTGATAACGCGACAGGCGATTTCTCCGCGATTGGCTATTAAAATTTTCTTAAACATTGTCCTTTGTCCTTTGTCCCTTGTCCTTTGCTCGTTATATCAAGTCGTTAATAAAATTCGCTTTACAACTGATTACGGACAAAGGACGAAGAACTAAACTAAAGTCGAATTTCCATGATTCTTCGGGTCGAAACGAACCCCGACTTTTGCGCCCGGAGCGTAGCTTACAGGATTTTGACGCTGCCGTTCGGTCAAAATCTCGGACGATTCGAAATCGACGCCGTGAACGCTGTAAAAATAATACGCGATTTCGTCGCCCGCCTCGGTCGTCTCCGTGTCGATAATCGTGCCGTCGCAGATGCGGCCGTTTTTTTCCAAAAATTCGCGGCGCGACGCCTCCGACGGCATTTCCTTTTTCCGTCTGAAAATATCAAGAAATCCCATTTCGTTTAATCCATCAGCAAAGGCGGCTTTTTGTAACGCGTGCGCAGACTGTTAACCGCCGTCAAAATCGCCGGACGCTTGATAATCAAAGATTCGAGCTTTCGCTTGCCCGGAATATCGGCCAGAATCAAACCAATTAAAATCGTTAAAACGCCCGGGCCGGGGACGCCCGGAAACGCCATCACCAGCCCGATTAAAATCAGCAAAACGCCGGCGATGTTTTTGATTACGATTACCGTCCAGCGCAAAATAACGTTTTTATCGGTCAGAAAATGATGCTCGTAGTCGGAATGAAAATAATTCTCCGGAATTTTTACCATCACAATCGAAATTATAACGGTGCTTATCACAAAGGAAATAATAATCAATGCGACTCCAAGCAAAATTTTGCCCCAAGTCAAAGACGCCCAAACCTGCCAAAGCCAATCCATTTTTTATTGAAGAATCTACTGGAAAATCAGCCGCTTTAATTTTCCGTTTTCAATTTTCCGTTTTCCAATTTTCTAAACTCTTTCCAAATATAAAACATCCGGTGAATAAACGTCCAAAGCGAGCCGACGGCCAGCACCGAGAGGACTTGCGGCATCCGGTTGGCGAAAAACGAAGTCGAGTTCGGGACGGTCGAAAGCGCGCCGATAATCAGCAAAACGATTCGCTCGGGACGCTGCAAAAAACCGACGTTGGCCTTGACGCCGAGCGCTTCGCTTCGTGCCGTCGTGTAGCTGACCATGACGGAAAATATCAAGCCGATACCCGCCAGCGTGACGTTCAAAAGCGAATGCTGCGCGGTGTTGCTCGCGTAAAAAACCATAATTCCGAAAAAAGAAACCATATCGGAAAGACGGTCGAGCGAAGAATCCAGAAATCCGCCGAAAGCCGTCACGCGGCCTGAAAGCCGGGCGACATTGCCGTCGAGCATATCGAAAAGATTGGCGACAATCAGCACGATGCCCGCCCAGAAAAATTCGCCGAACCCGAAAAGCACGCCGCTCAGAACGTTTATCGTCACGCCGATAACGGTCAAAATATTCGGATTCACGCCGCCGAACGCAAGCCAACGCACCATCGCATTGATGATTTTCATTGCCCCGCGCCCGATGCTTGCTCCAAACATACGTTAGTCCAAAGTCTCGAGTCCAAAGTCTCGAGTCAAGCCTGGTTTTCGACTTGAGACCTGAGACTTTGGACTCGAGACTTTTTAATCTTCCTGTTGATGAACTGTTCTTAATTTATTAATCTCGAAATTTCGCCAGCCGTTCGGCGTTTTTACCTTTGCTTCGTCGCCTTCTTCCTTGCCCATTAAGGCCTGACCGATTGGCGAAACGGTTGAAATCAAACCGTTTTCCGGGTCGCTTTCTTCCGAGGAAACCAATTTATAAGTGACTTTTTCGTCGCGGTCGAGGTCGTATAAAACGACGGTCGAGCCGTAGGCCACGCGGTCTTCGGGCAGCTTGGAAATGTCGATTGATTCGACTTCGCTCAGGCGTTCGCGCAGCTGCATCATTCGCGCCTGCACGATTGACTGGCGCTCGAGCGCCGCTTTGTATTCGGCGTTTTCGCGCAAATCGCCGAATTCGCGTGCTTTCTGAATTTCCTTCGGTAGTTTGAAATGAAGCTCTTCTTCGAGCGCGTCGAGCTCTGCTTGTAGTTTTTTCTTGACTGCTTCCATAAGATTTATTTGATAATTGATAATTGATAATTGATAGTAAAAGTGTATTTGTCTTAACTCTCAACTATCCGTTAATTAAAGTTTTGCCTCGTTCGGCGCGGCAAAAGAAATGCCGATGTCGCGCGCGGTCTGCACCAGTTGGCCGTCGGTCGCAACGGTTTTTATATTGGCAATCGCTTCGGAAAGCGGCACGTTGATAATGCTTCCCGCCTGCAAACCGACCATTTTGCCAGCGTGGCCGTTTGCCAGAGCGCGAACGGCGCAGGCGCCGAAATTTGTTCCCAACATTCTATCAAACGCGTTCGGGCTTCCGCCGCGCTGGAGATGGCCGAGCACGACGCAGCGCGCTTCTTTTCCGGTCATTTCCTCGATTTTCTGGCTGACATAATCGCCGATTCCACCGAGTCGCGGCGCGGCTCTGGCGCTGCCTGTATTTTTATAAATCTCCGATTTCCCGACTTCGCGCGCGCCTTCGGCGACGACGATATTGGTAAACCTGGAGCCGCTTTTTTCGCGCGAAAAAACCTTTTCCACGACCGATTCGAACGAAAAAGGAATTTCGGGAATCAAAATAACGTCGGCGCTTCCGGCCAAGCCCGAATGCAGTGCAATCCAGCCCGTATGTCTGCCCATCACTTCCAAAATCATCACGCGGTCGTGCGATGCGGCCGTCGTGTGCAGACGGTCGAGCGCTTCGGTCGCGATATCGATTGCGGTCATAAATCCGAACGTCAATTCGGTCGCCGCCAAATCATTGTCAATCGTTTTCGGGACGCCGATAACCGGCACGCCGCGCTCGTAAAAATGCTCGGCGATGGCCAGCGTTCCGTCGCCGCCGATGACGACGAGCGCCTCGATTTCGAGTTTTTTGAGATTTTCAATCGCTTCGCAAATCGTATCTTCGGGAAAAACCACGCGTCCGTCGACAAATTTGCAGAAGCTCCCGCTGTTTCTCGTTCCGAGAATCGTTCCGCCGCGCGGCAAGATTCCGCTCACGCTTTTCGGAGTCAGCTTCACCGTCCGCGTTTCGCCGAGCAGCCCTTCAAAACTGTCTTCGATGCCGATGCATCGCATCCCGAATTTCCTGACGGCCGTGCGGGTGGCGGCGCGGATAACGGCATTTAGGCCGGGCGCGTCTCCGCCGCCGGTAATAACGCCAATTTGTTTATACATACAATTTAAGTGAAAACTGAGAAGTGAGAAGTAAAAACAGATTCTTACTTCTCACATCTCGCATCTCACTTCTCACTTATTCTCACTTCTTAGCCGCGATAGTGACAAACAATTGCCGCGCGTCGGGAATCGATTCGATTCCCTTTAAGACTTGCGGGTCGTTTTCGAGTAAAACCTGCTGGCCGGCTTCGCTCGAATAATTTGCCGTTGCCAGCTCGGCGCGCAGACGCGATTTGGCGTAATCAACCTGGCTGTTTATGTTTTCCGCCGACAAACCGTTTAATTTCTCGCTGGCGGTAAAAGCGCGATACGCTTCAAACAGTTTATCGGAAATCTGAAATTCGTTCGGCTGAACGACGAGACTGAAATTCTGCTTTTCGGCGCGATAATTTTCAAAGCCTTTTATTTGTCCGGCGACGAGCTGGCGAACAAAGAAAAATGCCGCTTCGGAAATTCTTCCGCGCAAAGGTGTAAAGGCGAGCGCCGGACTTTTGACGTCGGGCGTAATTCCCTGGCCGCCGTAGAAAACGCGGCCGCCGGCGGTCGTTACGGGACTTCCGACGGGTTTCGGTTTCGCGTCCGCGTCGGTCGAATCTTCGTTTTCGTGCGAGTAATAATCGTAAATCGAGCCGCTCGAATAATCTCTCTGGAGCGAACGGCCGTAAGGCGTGTAATAGCGCGCCATCGTCAGCGTCAAACCGGTTTCGTAAGGCAGATTGAAAACTCTCTGAACGAGGCCTTTACCGAAACTGTCCGTTCCGACGATAAGCCCGCGCCCGTAATCCTGAATCGCGCCCGCGACGATTTCAGACGCCGAGGCCGAGCCGCTGTTGACGAGCACGACGAGCGGAAAATCTTCAGTCTGCCCGCCGGTCGTCAAAAGCTCTTTCGACTGCGAGTAGCGCGAGCGGCCTTTGACGGAGACGACCGTCTGGCCTTTCGGGATAAATTTGCTGACGACTTCGATGGCCTGCGGCAGAAGTCCGCCCGGATTGTTTCGCAAATCGAGAATCAGACTTTTCATTCCCTGTTTCTGCAAATCTCCGAGTGCCTGTTCGAGCTCCTGCGCCGTCGTTTCCTGAAATCCGCCCGTCAGGCCGATGTAGCCGACGCCGTCCTTGAGCATAAAATAATTGCGAATCGAAGGAAGCGGAACGCCGCCGCGCGTGATGGTGTATTCAACCGGCTTGTCGCTTCCGGCGCGCGCGATTTTGACGTTGACCGGCGTTCCGCGCTCGCCGCGAACGTTTTTCGAAACTTCCGAGCTCGTCCATTTCAGCGCGTCCTTGCCGTCGACCGAGATAAATTTGTCGCCGTAGCGAAGCCCGGCTTTATCGGCCGGAGTGTTCGGCACGACCGACTGGATATAAACGCCGTCGCGGTGCTGCAAAATCGAAACGCCGATGCCGTAAAACTGCGAAGACTGGTCTTCGGTCAGCTTGCGAAATTCGTCGCGCGTAAAAAACGAAGAGTGCGGGTCGAGCGTCCAGAGCATTCCCTGAATCGAGCTTTCGGCGACTTTTTCGTGGTCGATAGTGCCGACGTAATTTTCGTCGATAATATCGATGGCTTCCTTGTAGTCGGCGACAATCTTTTCGGGCGAGACGGAATTATCAGCCGAAATCTGCATCGGAAGGCGGCCGAAAATGCCGCCGAAAACTGCGCCTAATAAAATAAAAATGAAGGCAATTACGATAAATTTCTTACTCATTAAAAATCACTCCAAACTCTTAAAACTATAACATAAATTAGTTGTCAAAAGTCAGCCTCCGGTTGTCGCTTTCAGCGGGCGAATTTTTTTTCGCGAAAATTGTCTTAATTTCGCGTTTATCGAAACTGTATCAATGTAAATTTATAACTTTTATCAAACCCTGCGGAGATTTTTTATTTTATGTATGATTTGGATTTACTTTTAGCGCACAAGACTTTAAGATTACCTCTTTGCCAGATGAAACCTGCAATTTCCATCGTAATCCCGGCTTTTGACGAACAGACCCGACTCGGCGATTCGGTCGCAAAGATTCTCGCCTACATCGGGCGCGAAAAGCTTTCCGCCGAGCTCATCATCGTCGACGACGGCTCAAGCGACAAGACCGCCGAAATCGGCGAAAAGGCGTGCGCCGATTTCGGCGATTTGCAGACGAAAGTGATTCGCTACGAAAAAAATCGCGGCAAGGGCTATGCCGTCAAAACGGGCTTAATGGCTGCCGAGGGCGACATCGCCGTTTTTAGCGACGCCGACCTTTCGACGCCGATTGAAGAACTCGAAAAACTCGTCAAACCGATTCGGGACGACGAATACGACGTCACATTCGGCTCGCGCGCGCTCGACCGGAGTCTTATCACGACGCACCAGCCGATGCTCCGCGAACAGGGCGGGCGCGTCATGAATTTGATAATCAGAACCATGTCCGGCCTGCCGTTTGCCGACACGCAGTGCGGCTTTAAAGCCTTTAACATGAAAAAGTTCCGCCCGCTGCTTGAGAAGATGCAGATTGACCGTTTCGGCTTCGACATCGAATTTTTGTTCGTCGCCGATTACAACGGCCTGCGCCTCAAGGAAATTCCCGTCCGCTGGCAAAACGTCGAAGGCTCGAAGGTCAGCGTCGTCCGCGACACGCGCCGGATGATTGGCGAGCTCAGACAAATTCGCCGCAACGCGAAAAAAGGCGTTTATAATACGAAATAAAATTTTTTGAGGAAATCGGCTACGAATTACACGGATTACGCGAATAAAAGAAATAATAATTTGTGTAAATTCGTGTAATTCGTGGCTAATTTTTCTTTGCTCCCTATGATAAAATTAAAATATTTTTATGACCGCAAAATTAAACGTTAATATCGACCACGTCGCGACGATTCGCGAAGCGCGCAAAACCATCGAGCCGAGCATTATTACCGCCGCCGTGATTTGCGAACAGGCCGGCGCGCACGGCATTACCGTTCATCTCCGGCAGGACCGGCGACACATCCAAGACCGTGACATCGAGATTTTGCGCGAAGTCGTGACGACTTATCTGAACGTCGAGATGGCGGCGACCGAGGAAATGCTGAACATCGCGCTTGCGACAAAGCCCGACGCCGTCTCCTTAGTTCCCGAAAGCCCTCACGAAATCACGACCGAAGGCGGTCTGGACGTCATAAACAATTTCGAAAACGTGCAGAATGTGGTGCGAAAATTAAAGGAAGCGGGGATTTTCGTCAGTCTTTTTATCGACCCGGATTTGGAACAAATCGAAGCGGCAAAAGGCGTCGGCGCGCAGCAGGTCGAGCTTTGCACGGCCGAATACGCCGAGCTGACTTTGAGCGCGCGCGCCGCTCACGGCGAAGGCGCAGAGCGCGCGGCACTGGAAGTCGAGCGCATCAGAAAAGCCGCCGAACGCGCGAAAAGCTTCGGCATCATCGTCGCCGCCGGACACGGTTTGACTTACCGAAACATCGGCGCGCTGGCCGCGATTCGCGAAATCACCGAGTTTAATATCGGACATAACATTATCTCGCGCTCGGTTTTTGTCGGCCTTAATCAGGCCGTCCGTGAAATGGTCGAAGCAATCAATTAATATTTACTCCTGCGATACAACCTTTTCCGCCACTCAAATCTCTTTAAGGAAAGCAGCGAATTTTCAAAAAGTCAGGAGATTATCCAATGCGGAACGCCCGAATTTTATTTGGTTTGCTTCTTTTCATCTTTCCTGTTTTCATTTTTGCCCAGAATACGGACGAAGCGGCAAAACAAAAATCCCGACAGCAGCTTGATTTGCTCGAACAGATTTTAATCGATTCGAAAAATCTGCGCCTGCCCGAAAACAAGGCTTACGTTTACGCGAAAATCGGAAATGCGCTCTGGCAGTCGGACGAAAAACGCGCCCGCGAGCTTTTTCTAAATTCCGTCAGCGAGCTTTCTGCCGCGCAGATTGAAGCCGAGTCGGAAAAGGGCAACAAACAAAATTTCAAAGATTTGATTTACGGAGTGCAGCCGCGCTGGAGCATTTTATTTTTAATCGCCAACCGCGACGCCGAACTTGCGATTGAAGCGATGAACAAAACTCGTCCGGCGAAGCTCGCCCGGGTTGATGTAAATTTTTCGGAAGATTACACGTCGGCTCAGCAATACGCGCGGAGCGAGCTGCAAAATGAGCAGCAGCTTTTGAGTATTGCGGTCGAGCAGAATCCGGAACGCGCCATCAAGCTCGTCCGCGGGAGCTTTAAAAAAGGCCTCACATATGAAACGGTAAACCTGCTCAATAAAATATTTGTAAAAGATGCCGACGCCGGAAATGAACTCGCCGAGGAAACAGGGCAAATTTTTCTCGAAACGGATTTAGCTTCCAATTATCAAGCACTCGACATTCTTTATTATTTTCTTTATGTAGTCGGCCAAGACAAAACAGCCGGCGAAAAAGCGCTAAAAATCTCCGACAAAACGCTGCGCGATTTGGCGTCTAAAATGCTCGATTACTGGCTCAAGCCCGAAACGAAATCTTTTAATAACGCGTCCTATTTTTCAATCATCGAAAAGCTCTTTCCCGAACGCGCCGCGCAGGTTAAAAGGAAATATGAGCAGGTGAACAATCAAACTCAGTCTTCAAAGGAGCAGGAATATTACAAATTGATGGATAGCGATTTGCCGCCGGAAGAATTTATCAGACAGGCTCAAACGATGCCCCGCTCCTTTCGCAACGAGCTTTATCGAAGAGCGGCGGAAAAAACGGCGCAGGCCGGCAACGTCGCGCAGGCGGAAAGAATTTTGACCGAAAATCTGTCCGAAGACGAGTCGGAATATTACGTGTCGCAGTTTAATTACAATCTCTCCGTTCAGGCCACTTCGCAGAAAAAGTTTGACGAAGCTGCCGCGATTGCCGACCGCATACCCGGCCTCGGACAAAGAATAAACGCGCTGACTTATCTGGCAACGACTATTTATCAAAAAGACCCGAAGGAAAATCAAAAAGCGGCGCTGGCAATTTTAGACGGTGTGCGGGCGCTGCTTTCGGACGCGCCGGAAACCTACGAGGAAATGATGCTTCTGCTGAATCTGGCTTCCTCATACGGTCAAATCGAACCGGCCAGAGCGTTCGCTTTAATCGAAACTTTGGTTATGCCGCTCAATGAAGTCTCGCAGGCAAACGCCGTGGTTGCCAAATTTAGAGATTTTATGAACATCCGGCAGGGAGAATTTCAGGTCAGCAACGGGCAGAGTTCTCTGGGCGTTGCGAACCTCGACAGTGTTCTGCAAACGCTCAAAAACAGCGATTTTGAACGCGCGGTCAATTTTACCAACAGCTTCGCTCGTCTGGACACGCGAATCGCGCTACAGCTTCAGATGATTGACGAAAATCTCCCTTTATTCGGCAGAATGACTTTACTGACGTTGCGAAAGTGATAAATTCAATTTTATTAAAAAAGGGGCGCGGATAATCGATTATCCGCGCCCCTTTTTTTGTGACGATTTAAAAACTAACCGTTTCCCGCGCCGCTCCCGCCGCTTTCGGTCGCCGACGAATCGTCTTCGCCTTCGGCCTTGCCGGGCGTCCGTCCCGGGTCGCCGGTTTTATCCTGCGCGGTCTGCGCTCCCGTCCCGCTTCCGCCCGAGTGCGAAGAAGATTGTTCTTCGTATTCGCTCGGCGGCGAGTTTTGCTGACTCGACTCCGAGCCGCTTTGCGGATTATTGCCGGATTGTCCTTGATTTTCTGCCATTTATTTTGACCTCCTTGAATTTCCGAAATTAATTTTTCGTGCTCTTTAGCAAAAATATTTAACTGCAAGAGTCGTGCCTTTTATCATAAAAAGCACGCCTCCTCAGATTTAATCGAAGTTATAATAAATATTTTTTTTGCGCCCCGTTTGTTTTTGAAAAAAAGAGATATTTGCATACGGGAGATTTGTATTGCAAACAAAACGCATGAGTCGTTTCAATACAAATTTCACACGTAACTTTAATTAAACCGAAACGAGTTAAAGCCAAACGCTTCGAAGCGGCAAATTAAAAAAAACTTACCGCTTCATATCCTAAAACGAGTCTTACTGATTTTTAACCGGTTCGTCACTTTAACCAACACACTCGGTCAAACGCGAACGGCGCTTTCAAACGGGTTCGTTTTTACCATTTCGACGACGTCTCCGTCGGAGAAACCTATGTCGTCGGCGCGACTTCGAAGCGTTACAACTTTACTCCGATGGTCATCAGCCCGACTGAAGGCACAAACGAGCTGAACTTGATTGCCGCATCTTAAAAAGCACGGTTCACAAGTTAAAAGGCGAGGAAAAATTCTCGCCTTTTTTTATTGAACAAATTAATCTTTTGCCTTATTTGAGGAGCGACTTTAAAGCGTGCCCGGTATGCGATTTTTTGACGCGGGCGACTTCTTCGGGCGTTCCGGTCGCCACCAGGCGGCCGCCGCCTTCGCCGCCTTCGGGGCCTAAATCGATAATGTAATCGGCCGATTTCATCACGTCCAGATTGTGTTCGATGACGATGACCGTGTTGCCCGTGTCGACGAGTCTCTGCAAAACATCGAGCAGTTTGTGTACGTCGGCGAAATGCAGGCCGGTCGTCGGCTCGTCGAGGATGTAAATCGTTTTTCCGGTCGCGCGTTTCGACAGTTCCTTGGCTAATTTGATGCGCTGCGCTTCGCCGCCCGAAAGCGTCGTCGAAGACTGTCCGATTTTGATGTAGCCGAGACCGACGTCGAGCAGCGTTTGCAGCTTTTGCTTGATTTGCGGAATGTTTTCCAAAATCGGCATCGCGTCTTCGATGGTCGTGTCCAGAAGGTTCGCAATCGAAAGTCCTTTGTATTTGACCGAAAGCGTTTCGCGGTTGTAACGCGCGCCGCGACAAACGTCGCAAAGCACGTAAACGTCGGGCAAAAAATTCATTTCGATGCGCTTCATACCGTCGCCTTCGCACGCCTCGCAGCGTCCGCCCTTGACGTTAAACGAAAATCTGCCGGGTTTGTAGCCGCGTTCGCGCGACTCGGGCAGCATCGCGTAAAGCTCGCGTATCGGCGTAAAAACTCCGGTGTAGGTCGCCGGATTCGAGCGCGGCGTTCGGCCAATCGGCGATTGGTCGATTTCGATAATTTTATCGACCAGTTCCAGGCCTTCGATTTTATCGTGCGCAAGCGGTTCGACCGCCGATTTATAAACGTGGCGGTAAAGCGCGGGGTAAAGAATCTCTTCGACCAGAGTCGATTTTCCCGAACCGGAAACGCCCGTCACGACCGTAAAAAGTCCGAGCGGAAACGTGACGTCGATATTTTTCAGGTTATGCGCGCGCGCGCCTTTGACCGTGATATTTGCTCCGTTGGGCAGGCGTCGCCATTCGGGAACTTCGATTTTCAGCTCGCCTTTCAGATATTTTCCGGTAATCGATGCGGGCGAATTTTTGATGTCGGCGGGCGTTCCGGTAGCGACGATTTCGCCGCCGTGAGTTCCCGCCAGCGGCCCTAAATCGACGACGTAATCGGCCTTTTCGATTGTTTCCTCGTCGTGCTCGACGACCAGCACCGTGTTTCCCAAATCGCGCAATTCCTTCAAAGTTTCAAGCAGCTTTTGATTGTCGCGCGGGTGCAGGCCGATTGAAGGCTCGTCGAGGACATACAAGACGCCGCGCAGCTGCGAGCCGATTTGCGTCGCCAGACGAATGCGCTGACCTTCGCCGCCCGACAAAGTCTGCGACGCCCGGTCGAGCGTCAAATAACCGAGACCGACCGCCTGCAAAAATTTCAGGCGGTCTTTGATTTCGCGCAAAACGAGACCGGCGATTTTTTCTTCGCGTGTATTGAAACTTATTTCGCCGACCGCGCGGAGCGAATCGTCAATCGGCAGGCTGACGTAATCGTCGATTCCGAGACCGCCGACCTTGACGGCCAGCGATTCGGGCTGAAGCCGTTTTCCGCCGCACGCCGGACATTTTACGGGCGAAATCAATTCTTCGAGCGCGGTGCGAACTTTTTCCGACGGCGGGTTTTCCATTCGCTCGCGCATCGCCCGCAGCGCGCCCTTCCAGTCGGATTCGTATTTATAGCTTCCCTGCCGAAACGTCAAGCGCCGTTTCGTGCCGTTCCAGAAGGCGTCGCGAATGTCTTCGGGCAAATCCGCAAACGGCGTTTCCAGAAGACTTTCGGTTTCCGCGCTTTTCTTTTTGCCTTTGAAAACCGATTTAACTTTTTCGACAAAAGATTCGGGCTCGCCGAGTTTGTCTTCGCCGGTAAATTTTTCGATTATCGCCGTCAAAGCCGATTGCAGAAATTTTCCGCCGGCTTTGTCCGAATCGGCTAAAAATTTGATTTTGTTGACCGGTATGCTCTGGTCGGGGAGGATTTTGTTGGCGTCGATTTCCATCACCGTTCCGAGCCCCTGACATTTGCGGCACGCGCCGTAAGCCGAGTTAAACGAAAACGAGCGCGGCTCCAGCTGCGCGATGTTGATGCCGCAGTTGACGCACGCCATCCGTTCGCTGAACAATTTCTCCTCGCCGTCGATAATCGAAACGAGCACCGCGCCGTCGGTCAGCTTCAGAGCGGTTTTGACCGATTCCGACAAGCGTTCCTTGACGCCTTCTTTGATTAACAATCTATCGACGACGACTTCAATCGTGTGATTTTTACGTTTGTCGAGCTTGATTTCCTCGTCGAGCGCGCGCATTTCCGAATCGATGCGGGCGCGGATAAAGCCGTCTTTATGCAGTTTTTCGAGTTCTTTTTTAAATTCGCCTTTGCGCCCGCGAACAACCGGCGCGAGAATCATGACGCGTTCGCCTTCGGGCAAATCCATAATTCCGTGAACGATTTGCTCAATCGACTGGCGCGTAATCGGCGCGCCGCATTCGTGACAGTGCGGCTGACCGACCGACGAGAACAGCAGGCGCAGATAATCGTAAATTTCCGTCACCGTTCCGACCGTCGAGCGCGGCGAGCGCGAAACGGTTTTCTGCTCAATCGAAATCGCCGGCGAAAGCCCTTCGACCGAATCGACATCGGGTTTTTCGAGCTGGTCTAAAAATTGACGCGCGTAAGCCGAAAGCGATTCGACGTAGCGGCGCTGACCTTCGGCGTAAATCGTGTCGAAAGCGAGAGAGGATTTGCCCGAACCGGAAAGCCCGGTAATAACCGTAAATTTATTACGCGGGATTTCGACGTTGACGTTTTTCAGATTGTGCTGGCGCGCGCCGCGAACCGTGATTTCTTTAATGCTCATGACAGATAAAAATTTCTACTAGTAGCGAAACTTTTATTTTATCAATTTGAAACAAGCAAAGTAAAGCGAGTTTATTGTCCGAGTTTTTCGTTGACGAACGTAAAGATTCCGGTGGCGGCGCTGACGACTATAAAGGTTCCGATTGCGCGCAAAACGGCGTCCGACTGGGTGAATTGCCAGATAGCGAGAATACACAAAACCGTGCAGGCAACGAGGGAAAATGTAATGACGATAAACGATATGATGCGAACCAGCTTCGGTTCGACGACGCCTTTTATCTCGCGCGACTTTCTCGGAGGTTTTATTTGTTTTTCGTTTTCCATTCCTGTTTAGGCTAACATTTTTGCCGAAATCTTTACAAACTTTTTAAAGGCACAACTTTTGCGGCTTGAAAGCCGATAAGCAAATTTATGTTTTGATTTAATACAAATATTTTATGGAGCAATCATATAAAGTGTCTGAAAAAAATAATAAATGGATAATCGGCGCGATGCTCGGCGCTGGCGCTTTTGCGGCGCTGGCGGCCTTTTCGAGAAAACGGCGCGAATATGATTTTGCAAACAAAGTCGTTTTGATAACCGGCGGCTCACGCGGTCTCGGTCTGATTCTGGCGCGCGAATTTGCAGGTTTAGGCGCGCGCATTGCCATCTGCGCACGCGACGCAGGCGAGCTGGCGACGGCGCGCGCGGATTTGGAAGAGCGCGGCGCGGAAGTTTTCGACGCGATTTGCGATTTGCGCCGGCAGGAAGAAGTCGAAGTTTTAATCGAAGACATTGTAACGCGTTTCGGTAGAATAGATGTTTTGGTAAATAACGCCGGTGTGATTCAGGTCGGGCCGCTCGAAGTTCAGACGCAGAAGGATTTCGAAGACGCGCTGGCGATTCATTTCTGGGCGCCTTTTTACACGATGCAGGCCGTCCTGCCGGAAATGCGTCGGCGCGGCGCGGGGCGAATCATCAATATCGCTTCAATCGGCGGAAAAATCGCCGTTCCGCATCTAGCGCCCTACTGCGCCAGCAAATTTGCGCTCGTCGGACTTTCTTCGGCGATGCATACGGAGCTCGTCAAAGAAAATATTTACGTCACCACCGTCTGCCCCGGCTTGATGCGCACGGGAAGTCACATCAACGCCTATTTCAAAGGACAGAACGAAAAGGAATTCGCGCTTTTCAGCCTGAGCAACGCGCTTCCTTTATCTTCCATCAACGCCGAACGCGCCGCGCGCCAAATTATCGCGGCGTCCGCGCGCGGAGATGCGGAAGCGATTATCACCGTTCAGGCGCAGATTGCCGCCAAGATGAATAATTTATTTCCCGAATTCACGTCGGAAATTTTGTCGCTCGTCAACCAGTTTTTGCCGTCGGCGGGCGGAATCGGCAAAGGCTACGCGACCGGACTTGAAAGCTCTTCGTTTGTTTCGCCTTCGTTTATAACCGCGCTTTCGGACGAAGCGTCGTATCAAAACAACGAGCTGAAAGCGGGCGAAACGCTTGCTTAATTTTGTAGGGCAGGAATTGTCCCTGCCCGCGTGAACTCATTTAATTTTTAATTTCAACAGGAGATTTTATGGAAAGCAGTCTTGAAAATAAATCATTTACCGATAATTTAACGAACACGAGCAAAAATCTTAATTCGACCGAAAGAATAGTTTCGGCGGCGACCGGCGGCGCGCTTCTGACATACGGTTTGATTCGCCGCGATATGACCGGAATCGCGCTTTCGATTATCGGCGGAGTTTTGGCGCTGCGCGGCGCGACCGGCCACTGCCAGGTTTACGATGCGTTCGGCATCGACACGACTGATGCGTCGCTCGATTTAAAACACTGGATTTCGGGAAAAATCGAGGTCAGCAAATCGGTCACGATAAATCAATCGCCCGCCGCGCTTTACGCTTTCTGGCGAAGCTTCGAAAATCTGCCGCAATTTATGAATCATCTCGAATCGGTGACGAAAATCGACGAAACGCGCTCGCACTGGATAGCTAAAGCGCCGTTCGGATATTCCGTTCAGTGGAGCGCGGAAATAACCGACGAGCAGCTCAATGAACGCATCGAATGGCGCTCGATGGACGGCGCCGACATCTCGAATTCGGGCAAAGTCGAATTTCTGCCGACGGCCGACCGCGGAACGGAAGTTCGCGTCACTTTTACATACGAAGCGCCCGCCGGACGCCTCGGCGCGCTCGCCGCCAGAATATTCGGCGAAGAACCGAGCCAGCAGGTCGAAGACGATTTGCGCCGTTTCAAACGTTTGATGGAAGCCGGTCTGATTATGAAAACCGAGGGGCAACCTTCCGCCCGCGACAAACAGGCTCAAGCAGTTTCGGTATAGGATTTTTCACCGCAGAGACACGGAGATTTTTATTTCTTTTCTCCGTGTCTCTGCGTCTCTGTGGTGAAAGTTTTTGAAAAAAAGGAGAATTAGAAAATGAAAGCAGTTTGCTGGTTTGGAAAACACGACGTGCGCGTGGAAAATGTGCCCGACCCGGCGATTTTAAATTCGCGCGACGCGATTATAAAAATTACGACGACCGCCATCTGCGGCTCGGATTTGCATTTATACAACGGTTATATTCCGACGATGGAAGCGGGCGACATTCTCGGTCACGAATTTATGGGCGAAGTCGTCGAGACGGGCGCAGGCGTGACGAACTTAAAAGTCGGCGACCGCGTCGTCGTGCCGTTTACGATTTCCTGCGGAAATTGTTTTTTCTGCGAGCGTGATTTGTGGTCTTTGTGCGACAATTCGAACCCGAAACCGGAAATGCTCGAAACGCTCGAAGGTTATTCGGGCTCGGCGCTTTTTGGTTATTCGCACATGTACGGCGGTTTTGCGGGCGGGCAGGCCGAATACGTGCGCGTTCCTTTTGCCGATGTCGGGCCTTTGAAAATTCCCGACGGGTTGGAAGACGAACAGGTTTTGTTTCTCTCGGACATTTTCCCGACGGGCTATATGGCGGCGGAAAACTGCAATATTCAGCAGGGCGATTCGGTTGCCGTCTGGGGCGCGGGGCCGGTCGGGCAGTTTGCCGTAAAATCGGCGTTTATGCTGGGCGCGGAGAAAGTTTTTGTGATTGACCACGTCAAAGACCGTCTGCAATTTGCGGTCGAACAAAATGAACACGTCACGCCGATTAACTTCGATGAGGAAGAAGTTCACGAAAAATTAAAGGATTTGACCGGCGGGCGCGGCCCGGATTCGTGTATCGACGCCGTTGGGCTCGAATCTCACGGCACATCGCCCGACGCGATTTTAGACCGCGTTAAAGCCGCCGTTTATCTCGCCACCGACCGGCCGCACGCGCTCCGGCAGGCGATTTTCTGCTGCCGCAAAGGCGGAACGATTTCAGTTCCGGGCGTTTACGGCGGTTTTCTCGATAAATTCAACTTCGGCGCGGCTTTCGGAAAAGGATTGACGTTCAAAATGGGACAGACGCATATGCACAAATATATGCCGCCGCTGCTCGCCGCGATTCAGGCAGGAAAAATCGACCCGCGTTTTGTCATTTCGCATCGCTTGAATATCGAAGAAGCGCCCGACGCTTACAAAAATTTTAACGAGGATAAAAACACCTGGCGCAAAGTCGTACTGAAACCGTAAAAAAGTCGAAAGTCGAAAGTCGAAAGTCTCAGGTCTCAAGTCAAATGCGTCTTCGACCTGGGACTTTGGACTTTATAGTATCTTCAAAACTGCAAATAGCGACACGAGCGAAATCGCGAGCCAGAGCAGAACGCCCTGAATCAAAGGCCTGACGCCGACGGCCCGCAACGTCTGGCGCGAAAGGCTCGCGCCGATAAAAAACAAAGTCACGGTTAAGCCGGCTTTAGCAAGATTTACCAATGCGTCGAAAAGACTCGGAACGACAATCGAAGGCGCGTATGTCCGAATCAAAATCGCCAGCAGAAACAAAAAAATAAACCACGGGACGGCGATTTTTATTTTTTTCTCGGAATTTTTCGGTCGATAAAAAATGGCGAAAACGAGTGCGACGGGCGCAATCCAGAGCGCGCGCGTCAGCTTTACGGTCGTCGCAATCCGCAAAGCCTCGTCGCCGAATTTGGCCGCCGCGCCGACGACCGAGCTCGTATCGTGAATCGCAATCGCCGACCAGACGCCGAACTGGTTGGGCGTCAAATGCAGCAGATGACCGACGGACGGGAAAACAAAAAGCGCAATCGAATTCAATATAAAAATGATTGCCAGCGAAACGGAAATTTCTTCCGAATCGGCACGAATCGCCGGCGCTATCGCCGCAATCGCGCTGCCGCCGCAGATTGCCGTTCCCGACGAAATGAGAATCGACGTTTTCGCGTTTACTTTGAGAATTTTTCCGATGGCGTAGCCGAGCAGAAGCGTTCCGAAAATCGTCGCAATCGCAAACAAAATGCCGCTTTTTCCGGCTTCTATCGCCTCGGTTAAATTCATTCCGAAACCGAGCAGGACGACCGAGAACTGCAGCAAAATTCTGATGAGCTTTTTTGTCTTTTCGAGATACGGATTGCCCGCGGTCAAAGTCAAAATCAGCCCGAGCGCGAGCGCAATCGGCGGCGAAACGTAAGGCGTAAGGCAAGCTAAAATCAGTAGATAAAAGACAATTTTTTGCCGCGACATAAAGTGTTAAGGTAGAAACTAAAAAGGCAAAAGTCAAAAGTGAATAACACGCTTCTTACTTTTACCCCTTTACTTTTTACTTTCTACCTTTTTGCCTTTCCCTGATTGGCGACGGCGAGCTGCGCGGCGGCAATCGCTTCGGCGTCGCCGAGATAAAAGCTTTTTGTCGGCTTCAAATCTTCGCCCAATTCGTAAACGAGCGGGATTCCCGTCGGAATATTCCGGTGAACGATTTCTTCGTCGGAGATATTGTCTAGATATTTGACCAGCGCCCGCAGAGAATTGCCGTGCGCCGCGACGATTAAACGCTTTCCGGCCTTTATTTTCGGCTCGATTTCGTTTTGATAAAACGGGATGACGCGCAAAACCGTGTCTTTCAAACATTCTGTCTTGGGAAATTTCCCCGGCTCGATGGTGCAGTAGCGCGGGTCTTTTCCGAGCCAGCGCTCGTCGGTTTCTGCCAATGCCGTCGGCGGAATATCAAAGCTTCTGCGCCAGATTAAAACCTGCTCTTCGCCATATTGCGCGGCGGTTTCGGCTTTATTCAAACCCTGCAGCGCGCCGTAGTGGCGCTCGTTCAAAAGCCACGATTTCGTCTCGGGAATCCACATCAAATCCATCTCGTCCAGAATAATCCAGAGCGTTCTGATGGCGCGCTTTAAAACCGACGTGTAAGCCTCGTCAAATGTAAATCCTTCCGCTTGAAGAAGTTTCCCCGCCGCGTGCGCTTCTTCTTTTCCCTTTTCCGATAAATCGACGTCTTTCCAGCCCGTAAAACGATTTTCCCTGTTCCATTCGCTCTCGCCGTGTCTGATTAAAACTAATTTGTGCATAATCTTTATTAAAAACAACAGTTTACTTTACTGCAAGCGCAAACAAAAAAGCCCGGCCGAAATAATGAATTTTGCCGGGCTTTTTTAAAGTATTTATCGCGAAAGCGCAAAGTTTTATCGAGTCTCGAAGAGGATACGGGGATGAAAACCTCTGAAAGCTTCGTGAGAGCTTTGCGCCTTCGCGCTGCAATGTCGTCGCAAAGTCGAGGCTGTGTGGGCAGCCGCCGAAATCGAACGACATTTGCAAAATCGTTTTTTTCAAAATCTTTAAAGACAAATCTCGCCGTCTTTTGTAAAATTAGCCGTAAAACGCATCGACGCCGGAAACATGTGTTTTCTGTAAGCTGGTTAAAACTTTGAAATTCCGACAACTCTGAGTTTTACGGCTAATTTTTTGTTTTCAAAAAGCAAATCATTTGCTATATTTAATAATAGCCATTTTGAAGATTTTGTCAAGCGAGAATATGCAATATGACGATTAAGAAAGAAAACTCGATAGGCTTCCGAATTGTTCAGGCTTTTAATGCAAAAGACCTGAAAGAAGTTGCGCAAACGATAGACGAAAATTATTCGTCACTCCATAACTGGTCGACCGGAAGACGTGATTTCCCGACAAATGTCCTTATAAAAATCGCCGAAATGGCGAACATCTCGATTGACTGGATTTTGACGGGCGAATATAAAAACGAATTGGCCGCGACAGCCGATTCGAGTTTCGATAAAATGTTTGAAGAAAAAATCCGCGCGATAGTCCGCGAGGAAATTTCCGAAGGCAGCGCGATTCACGAAAAAATTCAGGGCATTATCCTTGCGATGCAATCGAATATAAAAGAGCAGGATGCCTTTAAGAACACTTCGAAGGAGGAAAAAGCGGCATGATTCTCAAAGATTGGCGACGAACAAAAAAAGTTTCCCTGACAGATTACGGGCAGGTCGGCGCGGGAAAAATCATCGATTTTATTCCGCAGGGCAAGCGCTCGGTCGCGCTGCCGGCGAGCCGAAAAATCGAAGGTTTGGTGACGGTCACGGTTTGCGGCGATTCGCTTTCAGATTTGGGAATCAACGACGGCGACAATCTCATCTGCCAGACGAACATTGAAAAACACGAAATAAAAAACGGCAAGCTCGTCATCGCGCAGCTGCCGTGTCTCGGTCTGGTCGTAAAATTCTTTTTTCGTTTTGAAGACAAAATCGTTCTCCGCTCGGCCAATCCGCGTTACGAAGATTTGATTTTCGACGCCGATTTGGTGACGGTCAAGGCTATTGTCATACAGTCAATCAAAAACTGGGATTGATTAAAACTTTCTGCGCCTCGCCGACCAGATAAAGCGAGCCGGTCACGCAAATCAGATTTTCCGAAGGCGAAATCTCCAGAGCTTTTTTCAAGGCGTCTTCGACCGATTCGGCTTCAAAAACATTTTTTCTATCGAAGTTTTCGGGCAAAAAATTTATCAGCTCCGAAGTCTCAGACGCGCGCGGGTTGTCGGGCGCGGCGAAAATCAAAACGTCCGCCTTCGGGAAAAGCAGCCCGCCGATTTCCGATAAGTTCTTGTCGCGCATCGCGCCGAAAATCATTGTCACCGGCTTTTTTATAAATTCGTCGAGGTATGCGCGCAAGGCGCGCGCGCCGGACGCGTTGTGCGCGCCGTCAAACAAAATATTTTTATAAAATTCCAGACGGCCTTTATGAACGGCCCTTTGCAGACCTTCGACGATGTTTTCAACCGAGATTTCGAAATTTTCCTGTAATGCTTCGGCCAGCCGAACCGCTGTTTTGGCGTTTTCGATTTGATGAAGACCGCGCAGATTAAGACAGACGTTTTCATATCTCGCCTTTTCGGTCTCAAAATCGACGACGTATTTTCCGAAATCTTTTGTCTCGACGATTTCTGCGGCGAAATCGGTCGTTTGCGGCGTAACGCGCAAGTCGCTGCAAACTTTTGAGATAACGTTTTGCGCTTCTTGTTTCTGACGCGCGAGAACGACGCGCGTGTCTTTTCGGATAATCGCCGATTTTTCCGACGCGATGTCCGTCAAAGTTTCGCCGAGCGTTTTTGTGTGGTCGTAATCAATCGGCGTAATTGCAACGATTTCGGCGTTTGCGGCGGTCGTCGCGTCGAATCTTCCGCCGAGGCCGGTTTCAAGAATTACTATCCCGGCTTTTTCTTCGGCAAAATAGCTTAAAGCAATCGCCGTGATGTGTTCGAAAAACGTCGGAAGCGCGTTCAGCTCGCCTTTTTCCAGAGCTTTTTCGGAAATTTCTTTTATTTTCGTCACCTGCCGCGCAAAATCTTTTTCGGTGATTTCCCGTTTGTCGATTTTGATTCTCTCGTTGACCGAAACGAGGTGCGGAGACGTGTTGAGACCGGTTTTGATGCCGGCCGCGATGCAAATCGAATGCAGAAACGCGCAGACCGAGCCCTTGCCGTTTGTTCCGGCGACCTGCACTTTTAGAAAATTTTGTTCCGGGTGATTTAGCGTTTCGAGAAGTTTCTGACTGTTTTCCAGCCCGAATTTTTTGACTGAAAGCTCGAAACCGAGATTGTAGAGATATTGGAGAGATTCTGCAAAATTCACTTTTCGTTTTATGAAAGCAAGCGCCGGTGATAGTTAATCTGCCCGAGATGATAATTAAAATGCGTCAGAAGATGAAGCAGCATAAAGCCGATTTTGACTTCGCGCTCGCCTTTCGAAACGGGAAAATCCTTTTCGAAATCCGCTTCGGTTAATTTATTCAAGCTGTTTTTAACGACATCGATTGTTTTTTCGATATTATTCATCAAATCGGCGCGGGTCGCGTTTTTTGCGCTGAATTCGCTCGGGCGGTCGCGCTCGTAGCCGGAATTTCCCAAAAGCGCGCCGATAAAATGATTCAAATTGCCGAGCAGATGCTGGCACAAATTCCCCGCCGAATTGCTGATTTCATTTTTGACAAGCCACAGCTTTTCTTCGTCCGAATAAAGATTTATCTCGTCTTTCAGTTTATTCAAATCTCTTTCGTAGACTTCGATTAACGCTTCTTTAAACATTTGTCGTTTCCTCGTTCATCATAAAATCGAGCAGGCGAATGATGCACGCGCGCATCTCGCGGCGGTCGACGACCATATCGAGCATTCCGTGTTCGAGCAAAAACTCAGAGCGCTGAAAGCCTTTCGGAAGTTTTTGGCGAATCGTCTGTTCGATAACGCGCGGCCCGGCAAAACCGATTAAGGCTTTCGGTTCGGCGAGAATCACGTCGCCGAGCATCGCAAAGCTCGCCGTCACGCCGCCGGTCGTCGGGTCGGTCAAAACCGAAACGAAAGGCAGACGCGCATCGTGAAACTGCGCGAGCGCGGCGGAAATTTTCGCCATCTGCATCAGAGATAAAGTTCCTTCCTGCATTCGCGCGCCGCCGGAAGCCGAGAAAATCGTGACCGCGCCGCGCGTTTTAAGCGCTCTTTCAATCAGGCGCGTGATTTTTTCGCCGACCGCCGAACCCATCGAGCCGCCGATAAAAGACATATCCATCGCGCCCGCGTAAACGAGATGGCCGCCAACCGTTCCCTTTCCCGACACAATCGCTTCGGGCAAACCCGAAGTTTTTTTCGCCTGTTCGATGCGGTCTTTGTAGGGTTTCGTATCGACAAATTCGAGCGGGTCGGCCGAAGTTACTTCCTCGTCGAGCTTTTCGTATTCGCTGTCGTCGAAAAACGAATCGAGACGCTCGCGCGCCGGAAGACGGAAATGATAATCGCAGTGCGTGCAAACCTGCAAAGATTCGCGCAGCTCGCGTTTATAAAGCGGATTGTCGCACTCGGGACATTTTGTAAAAACGCCTTCGGTTTTAACTTTCCGTTCTTCCTCGGAAACCTGTTCTTCTAATTTCGGGTTTTTTCGACTAAACCAAGACATATATAAAAATGCAGAACGTAAAATGCAAAATGTAAAGTATTTCTTTCATTTTCCATTTTTAATTTTTAATTTTGCATTGAAGTAAGGTTATCACACGGCTCAGACAACTCAAAAAGCAAAGAAATATATTTATCAAGGAAAATACATTGTTATCGCTGCGCGTTCTGTGCTAAATTCAGAGGCAAATTTATTGAAAAATCAAAAGGCTTTCGCAATGAAAAAATATATATTTACGTTTGTTTTATTTCTCCTTGCTTTCTCCACCGACGCATTTTCAGCCATTAAAACATGGGACGGAGGCGGCGCGGACGCTAACTGGACGACCGCCGCAAACTGGGCGAACGACGTCGCGCCGGTCGCCGGCGACGACCTTGTTTTTCCCGCCGTGTCGGCCCAATCGGTGACCAACAACAATTTTTTTATCCTAACGAGCTTTAGCTCAATCACTTTCGAAGGCGGCAGTTACACAATCGGCGGCAACGTCTTCCGGCTGACGAACGGCTTGAACGTAACGGGCGGCGTGACGCACCAGATAAACACCGGAATTACTTTAAGCGGCGCGCAGACTTTTTCCGCCGCACAAGGCTCGACGACCACGATTGCGCTGCTTTCGGTGAGCAGCGCCGGGCTGACGATTGACGGGGACGGCAGCTTCGGCGTCGGGTTGATTTCCGGTTCGGGCGCGGTGACAAAAAACGGTCTCGGCGCATCGCTCGTCGCTTCGTCTTCGGGTTTCAGCGGCGCGATAAACTTAAATAACGGCGTTTTTGTCGTCGATGCGAATATTCCGAACAGCGTCGTGACAATCAATTCTTCGACAACGACCGGCGGCACGCTCGGCTTTAGCGGCTTCGGCGGAACCGGAACGGTCGGCGCAACCACCGTCACGCAGGGCGTCATCAGCGCCGGAACTTTGACTTCGCCGACCGGAATTTTGAATATCAACAACGGCCTGACTTTTACCGCAAACGGAAATTACGTCTGCAAAATCGGCGGGACGACCGCCGGAGCGAGCGGTCACGACCAGTTAAACGTCACCGGAACGGTCACGCTCAATAACGCGCGGCTCGCGCCTCTGCCGTGGAACGCGTTTCGACCGGCAATCGGCGACACGTTCGTGATTTTGAAAAACGACGGCACAGACGCCATCAACGGCACATTTTTGAACGCTCCCGAAGGCGCAACTTTCGGCGGCGCGCTTAATACCGCCTTTCGCATCACATATCACGGCGGCGACGGAAATGACGTTGCCATTACGAGAGTCAACAAAGCGCCGTTCGATTTTGACGGCGACGGAAAATCCGATTTGTCGATATTCAGACCGTCAACCAGAGATTGGTGGTATCAATCTTCGATAAACGGAGCGCAGCTCGCGACGAGTTGGGGAAATGCGACCGACACGCTTGCGCCGGCCGATTACGACGGCGACAATCGAACCGATTTTGCCGTTTTTCGTCCTTCGGAAGGAACGTGGTATATCCTCGACTCGACGACCGGAACCGCGGCCGTAACGCAGTTCGGAGCAAACGGCGACAAACCCGTCCCGAATGATTTCGACGGCGACGGCCGCGCGGACATCGCCGTTTTTCGTCCTTCGAACGGCGTCTGGTATGAACTCAGAAGCCTGGGAAATCAGGTCTTTATCCAGCAATTCGGCCTGGGCAGCGACATTCCTTTGCAGGCTGATTACGATGGCGACGGAATGGCCGATTTAGCGGTTTATCGACCGGCCGACGGCGTCTGGCATTTCTGGCTCAGCTCGACAAGTTCCTATACGGCTTTCCCGTTCGGAGCCAGCGGCGACGTTCCGGTTGCGGCCGATTACGACGGCGACGGAAAGACGGACGCGGCAGTTTTCCGCGCGACGGCGGACGCTTCTCAACCGGATTTTTATATTCTTTTGACCGGGCCTTTGACGTTTCAAGGCTCATCCTGGGGAGTTCCGGGCGACGTTCCGGTGGTTGCCGACTACGACGGTGACGGTAAATCGGATATTGCTGTCTTTCGTCCGAGCACAAATAACTGGTTTCTGCTTCGCTCGACCGCCGGCTTCGGCTCATTCAATTTCGGGCTGAGCGGAGACAGAACCGTTCCGAGCGCTTTTATTCCGTAAAGAAATAGCCCGCGGATGAATGCGGATTCGGCAGGTTTTCGCAGATTATTTTCTAAAATTATTCGCGAAAATCCGCCGAATCGACGTTCGTCTGCGGGCTATTCTTATCTTAAAACGTCGAGCATTTCCGAATGAATCAATCCGTTTGAAGCGCAAATCGGCGGCGTGTAGATGCTGAACGGCGAGTCGTCATAATAGGAGACGCGCCCGCCTGCTTCTTCGATAAAAAGCACGCCCGCCGCCACGTCCCACGGATTTAGGCCTTCTTCCCAGAAACCGTCAAAACGCCCGCAGGCGACATACGCCATATCGATTGCAGCCGAGCCGTCGCGACGGACGCCGCGCGATTTTAAGAGAAATTGCGTCAAATGATGTGCGAAATTATCTCTCTGACCTAAATCGTATGGAAAACCCGTCACAATCAGCGCTTCGCTCAGTTTTTCCGTGTCGGAAACGCGAATCCGCTTGTTGTTGAGACTCGCGCCCTGTCCTTTTTCGGCGGAAAACGTTTCGTTTCTGGTCGGGTCATAGGTTGCGCCGATGACGATTTTGCCGTCGCATTCGAGCGCAATCGTGACGCAGAAACACGGGTAGCCGTGCGCGTAGTTGGTCGTGCCGTCGAGCGGGTCGATTATCCATTTCCAGCGTTTGTCGCCGTCGATGACGGCCATTGATTCGCCGGATTCTTCGGCCAGAATCGTATGTTTCGGGTAATGTGAGCGAATTTTTTCGATGATGTGTTTTTCCGAAGCGAGGTCGGCTTCGGTGACGAGATTGATGTCGCCTTTTTTCGAGACGGTTATTTTCCCGAGCTTGTCGAGCAGGATTTGTCCGGCCTCACGCGCGGTTTCGATAGCGAAGTTTAGCATAAATTAAAAATTTTTTGGCTTCGTATTCGTTTGCCGCAAAAGCGAAATTTTAGCCGGAACCGGCTCGAGAATCTGTATCGTTTTTGGCTGACTAAGCTTACAATCGCCGGGAGCACAGCCATCTTCAGCAGCTTGATTTGCAGCCACAATTGACGCCTCGAGAAATCTTTCGCCCGAACGCAGAAATTCCTGTACCTGATTGTCCCAGAACGTCCACGTATGAGCGCCGGGAAGCTCGCGGAATTCGTGCGGGACTTTCTTTTCGCGCAGCAGTTTGACGAAATCTTCGTTATTTTGAATCAGAAAATCTTCCGTCCCGCAAGACGCGTAGATAAACGGCAAATCCTTTAACTTTTCGGCGGAAATGTCGCG
>DASWRI010000072.1:0-40525 GCA_036403235.1 Pyrinomonadaceae bacterium
AAGTTTTGCACGAGGAGAAGATTTTTTTGCACGAGCCGTTTACAGCTTTGCACGAAGCATTTATTCTTTTGCACGATTGGTTTACTCGTTTGCACGCACGGTTGATTGTTTTGCACGACTGGTTTATTCATTTGCGCGGACGATTTATTCGTCCTCACTTTTCACTTATTTTATCGCCCCTTCAATCGGGCTTGAGGCAGAAGCGTAAAGACGTTTCGGCATTCGGCCCGAAAGATACGCGAGCCGACCGGCCTGAACGGCGAGCTTCATCGCTTCGGCCATCTGCGCGGCGTCGCGCGCTTCGGCAATCGCCGTGTTCATCAAAATCGCGTCCGCGCCGAGCTCCATCGCAATCGCCGCGTCCGACGGCACGCCGACGCCGGCATCGATGATAATCGTCGCGTCCGGCAATTGCTCGCGCATAATCTTCAGATTCGCCGGGTTCTGCACGCCGAGCCCTGAACCAATCGGCGCGGCGAGCGGCATCACCGCCGGACAGCCCGCGTCGAGCAGTTTTTTCGCCATAATCAAATCGTCGGAAAAATACGGCAGCACGATAAAGCCTTCTTTGACGAGCACGCGCGCCGCTTCGAGAGTCTGCTCATTGTCGGGCAGAAGCGTCACTTTATCGCCGATGACTTCGAGCTTTATCCAATCGGTTTCGAGCGCTTCGCGGGCGAGCCGCGCCGTTCGACAAGCGTGTTCGGCGTCGTAACAGCCCGCCGTATTCGGCAAAATCTGCATTTCGGGCGCGAGATAATCGAGAAACGATTCGGTTTTTCTATCCAAAGGAACGCGATTGACGGCGACCGTCACCATCTCCGCGCCCGAAGCTTTGTGCGCGGCCTGCATTTCCTGAAATGAGCGATATTTTCCCGTGCCGATGATAAGGCGCGATGTAAAAGTTTTTCCGGCTAATGTAAAAGTGTCTGTCATAAAATAATTAAAAATTTCAGATTGATATAAATTTGAATTTACAACTTTTTCAATCCAAAACAAAAAGGACGAAGTTTCAAAAACTTCATCCCTCATCGTCATCCTTCATCCCTTAATTTCACCCGCCGCCGACAAAATGAATCACTTCCAGTTTATCGCCTTCTGAAATTTTTATATTTTCCCAATCTTTTTTGCGCACGACTTCCCTGTTCAGCTCGATGGCGACGCGCTCGTGCGGCAGGGAAAAGTGGCGGAGCAGCTCGCTCAAATTCAATTCCTGTTTGATTTCCTTTGTTTCGCCGTTGATTAAAACTTTCATTCTTCAATCCAAAATCTAAAATCTAAAATCGTTTCACCCTTGCAGGATAACGCGCCTGAGTTCGGCTTCCTCGCCTTCGCTCATCGCTTTGACGAGAACGGCGGCGCGTCCCGCCTTGAAATGCGGCAGCTGGAGGTGAATGGTCGCGACTCCGTTGCTGTCGGTTTTCGCGTGAAAAATCAGCGGGCGAAAGCTCGAACCGATAACTTTGACGAGAACGTGCGCGGCGCTCAGACCGTCTTCGACGTTTCCGCGCCTGACCATAATGCTTATCGTTTTTCGCTCGCCGCCCTTAAAGCTGACGTCGTTGAGCATCTCGATTTTGAGTTTGTCATCGACCGGCTCGGCTTTGGCAAAATCGGTGATGATTTCGACCGCTTCGGCCGGCAGAATCATCTCTTCTTCAAGGATTTGAACTTCTTCGATAATCGGCTCTTCGACAATATCTATCGGAATATCCCAGACGAGTTCTTCGTTCGGCTTCGGAATCCCGGGCGCCATTTTTTCTTCCGGCGCGGGCTTTGATTTTTCTTTCGCGGGCGGTGCGGAGGTTTCTTTTCGTTTATTTTCCGTCCCGGCTTTTTCCGGCGCGGGTTTTATCTCCTTTTGCGCGACCAGACCTTTCTGCTTCAAAGCGGATTCCTTCATCGTCATCCGCTTTAAATCTTCGATTCGTCCGGCGCGCACCGCCGCGCAGATTAATTTGTGCTGTTTGTGCAGGCGCTCGGTGAGAATTTTCTCGTCGAAGCCTTCGAGCAGCAAATCTTCATACGGCGAACGCTTGCTCGCCAGAATCGTGCCGCGGTCGTAAACCAGAGACAAAATCAGCGGCGTGGCGACGCCTTTGTCCTCGGTCTGAACGTGATACGTTACTCCCTGATATTCGATGTCGGTATTAAATCCGGTAATCACAGCGTTTATAAATAAAATCGGCGAGAAAAGGCGCGAGTTTTCCGGCAGTCGCCTGCCATTTATGAAGTTATCACACGCGTTTGCGGGCGGTCAATAAATAAAATCGGGGAAGAGTTGATAGTTGATAGCTGATAACTGATAGTTTGTCTTTGACTGTCAACTCTCAACTATCAACTATTAACTCGCCAGTACAAACTTCCCTTCCTTGACTCTCTTTGTGGCTTAACTTACGATTTAACTTGTGCCTAAATTCTCAAGCTTTCAAGAGAAATCGAGGCGCAAGCTTTGTTGATTTTAAGCATCTAAAATAAGGATTCTAAAAAGGAAAGAGATGTCTGAATTTAACCTGTTTGATTACGCGCCGATTGGAATAATGTTTCTGGTGGCAATGGGTTTTGCCGTCAGCCAGATTCTGGTAACGCAGCTTATCGGCCCGCGAAAACGCACCGCGACCAAATTGATGCCGTATGAATGCGGCAAAGACCCGGTCGGCTCGGCGCGCGAGCGGTTTTCGATAAAATTTTATACCGTCGCCGTCATCTTTCTGCTGTTCGATATCGAAGTCCTGTTTATGATTCCCTTCGCCGTGGCGTTTAAGAGTTTGCTGAGGCTCGAAAGAGGAAGCGCGATTGCTTTCGGCACGATTGCCCTTTTGGAAATTCTGGTTTTTATTGTCACGCTCGTTGTCGGATACATTTACGTTTGGAAAAAAGGCACGTTTGACTGGGGCTTGCAGGCACGCGCCGAGGCTCGCGCCGAAGCCAGGCAGATGCATGCGGAAAAGAAAAAACGCATGCAGGAATTAAAACGCGCCGCTTAAATAAGGAGTTGGAAAGTTTAGAGAGTTTCGAGAGTGTAGAGAGTCAAAACCGGCTCATGACTCTCCGAGCTCACAAGACTCTCCAGACTAAAATAATATTATGGGTTTGGAAAATACATTATTTGAATCGTTACCTGACGTTATTACCGTAAAATTAGATGCTGTTGTAAATTGGGCGCGCAAATCTTCGCTCTGGCCGGCGACGTTCGGCCTTGCCTGCTGCGCGATTGAGATGATGAACACCGTTTCGTCGCGCAACGACCTTTCGCGTTTCGGCGCGGAGACGTTTCGCGCTTCACCGCGCCAGGCCGACGTGATGATTGTTTCGGGCCGCGTTTCGCGCAAAATGGCGCCGGTGCTGCGCCGCATTTACGACCAGATGCCCGAGCCGAAATGGGTCATCTCAATGGGCGCGTGCGCGACTTCAGGCGGCGTTTTCGACAATTACGCGATTGTCCAGGGCGTCGACAAAATCGTTCCGGTCGACGTTTACGTTCCGGGCTGCCCGCCGCGACCGGAAATGCTTGTTCACGCGATTATGATGTTGCAGGAAAAAGTAATGAAAGAATCGGTCAAAGACCGTCGTGATACATACGAAGAAGAATCGCGCCAGTCAATCGTTCCGGGAACTTTGCCGGTCACCGAAGGAACGGCGCTCGAAGAAAAGTCGAAAACCGCAACTTCAAGGCCTTATACGATTCCGTCACGTCACGAGCGCAGACGTTCGTCATAAATTTTTTTTTCAGCGGCGGCGGTTTACCAAAAGCCTCGCCGCTTTTTTCATTGAAAATTATGGCTGATACAACAGTTTTGCTTGAATATGTCGAAAAATTAAAGGCGCAGAACGCGGCCTGGGTTGCGGATTTCAAAGACGCGCGCGGCGAAGTCTCGGTTTACGTTCCGCGCGAATTCGTCGGCGACGCGTGCCGCTTTTTGAAATTCGAACAAAATTTCGATATGCTCGCCGATTTGTGCGGCACAGACCGCGGGCCGGAAGAAGACCCGCGTTTTGAGGTCTTATATCATCTTTTTTCGACCACGCATCACAATCGAATTCGCCTGAAAGTCCTTTTGAGCGAAGACGCGCCGAACGTCGAGACCGTCACGAGCATATGGAAGACGGCCGATTGGCACGAGCGCGAAACTTACGATATGTTCGGCGTGATTTTTGACGGTCACCCGGATTTGAGAAGAATTTTGCTGCCGTCGGATTTCGACGGCCACGCGCTGCGCAAAGATTACCCGCTGCGCGGATACGAGCCGTATAGTTTGTCATAAGTGGTAAACGGTCAGCGGTCAGCGAATAGTTGAAAACTTTTTACCGACCACTGGCTACTGACCACCGACCACTTTTTTTATGAGCGTTTTAGAAGAAAATTTACCGAACCAGGACGAGTTTTTAGACCAGTCACTTGAATCGCAGATGACGCTTTCGATGGGGCCGCAGCATCCTTCGACGCACGGCGTTTTGCGGCTCGATTTACGGCTCGACGGCGAGCTCGTCGTCAAGGCGATTCCCGATATCGGCTATCTGCACACGGGAATGGAAAAGCTTTTCGAGTATAAAAAATACCAGCAGGGCATCGTCATCACCGACCGGATGGATTATCTCAACCCGCTCGGAAACAATCTGGCCTACGTGATGGCGGCGGAAAAACTGCTCGGACTCGAAATTCCCGAACGCGCGCAGGTTATTCGCGTCATGTTCTGCGAATTGCAGCGCATCGCGTCGCATATGGTCTGGCTCGGCACGCACGCGCTCGACATCGGCGCGATGTCGGCTTTCTTTTATTGCTTTCGCCAGCGCGAGAAGATTTTGAATTTAATCGAAGCCGCGAGCGGAGGAAGAATGACGCCTTCGTATTTTCGCATCGGCGGTTTGATGATGGATTTGCCCGCCGGTTTTGAACGCCGCTGCAATCAGTTTCTCGAAGATTTTCCCGCCGCGCTCGATATGCTCAACACGCTCGTCACGGGAAACACGATTTGGCAAAGCCGCACGCAGGGCATCGGCCTGATTTCCGCCGAAGAAGCGATTGACTGGGGCTTGACCGGCCCTTGTCTGCGCGGCAGCGGCGTCGATTTGGATTTACGCCGCGATAATCCATACACGGGCTACGAAACCTACGATTTTAATGTTTGCATCGAACAGGACGGCGACGTCTGGGCGAGATTTCTCGTTCGTATGCGCGAGCTGCGCGAATCGTGGAAAATCGTCACGCAGGCGGTCGCGCGCTTAAAACCCGGCCCGATTAAAGCCGACGCGCCGAAAGTCGTTTTGCCCGACCGCGACGATATGCGCAAGCACATGGATTCGCTGATTCATCATTTTTTGATTGTCGCCGAAGGCTTCAACATTCCCGAAGGCGAAGTTTATATGCCGATTGAAGGCTCAAAGGGCGAGCTCGGCGTTTATATGAAATCCGACGGCGGCCCGAAACCGTCTCGCGTACACGTTCGCGGGCCGAGCTTTATCAATCTGCAGGCTTTGCCCGTCATGAGCGAAGGCGAAATGGTCGCCGACGTGGTGGCGATTATCGGCTCGCTCGACATTGTTCTGGGAGAAATTGACCGCTAGAGTTTATAAATTAATGAAGATTAAAAGCTCGATAGGATTTTTGTTTTTGCTCGTCGTTACCGGCGCAATTCCGGCTTTCGCGCAAAAGCGTTCGTGCCCGCTCGATTTGAGCGTCATTAAATTTCAGACAAAGCCCGACGACGCCGAGATTCCGGTCAGCGGCGCGACGGCAACGGCGACGAACCTGCGGTCAAAAAAATTATTCAGAGCGACCTTGCTCGAAGGAATGCCGCGTTTTGCGAAACTGCCCGAAGGAAAATTCACCATCGCCGTGACTAGAGCCGGATATAAACGGACGACTAAAGAAGTCGACGTCAATTGTAAAGGTTTGGCGGAAGACGGCTCGAACAGCGAAGTGATTTATCTCCTTAAAGGCAGCTCCGGACAAACTTACAAAATGTCGGGCATTATCATCGGAAATGCGGACGCTATGCCGGTAAGACGAGATGTAAAAACCGTGCTCGGAGATGTGAACACGAATTCGCCGCCGGTTAGCAATGATTCGATGCCGGTGCAAATGACCAATCGGCCGATTCCGAAAATGGTTTCGGGCGGCGTGCTTAACGCCAAATCGACAAATTTGGTAAAGCCCGAATATCCGAAGGCGGCGAGAGCCGTTAAGGCGTCGGGCGCGGTCAACGTGCAGGTGACGATTGACGAAGAAGGAAGTGTTATCTCGGCGACGGCGGTCAGCGGCCATCCGCTTTTGCGAATGGCGGCGGAAAAAGCGGCGCGCGAATCAAAGTTTTCGCGGACTTTGCTGTCGGGCCAGCCGGTAAAAGTGACCGGCGTTATTGTTTATAATTTTGTACCGTAAAGAATATTAATTTGCGTAGTTTTTATTCGGTTTCATTCTACTGTCTACTAACTACTGACTACTAATTTATGGCATCAGCAGTTCCAACTGAATATACAAACCGGGTTAATTACACCGAGGAAGTGGCCGAATTTTCGCCCGAAGTTTTGGCGGAAATCGACGCGCACATCGCGAAATATCCGCCGGAGAGAAAGCGTTCGGCTTTGATTCCGCTTCTGCTTCTCGTCCTCCAGCGCGAGCGCGGCTACATCGATAACGCGGGCGTCAATTTTCTGGCGCAAAAGCTCGAATTAGAAGTGACGGACGTCTGGGAAACGGCGACGTTTTATTCGATGATAAATCTGCGCCCGGTCGGAAAATATCACATCCAGGTCTGCAAAACGCTTTCGTGCCGCATCATGGGCGAAGAGGAAATCACCGGCCATATTTGCGAGAAACTTGGAATTCACGCGGGCGAAACGACGCCCGACGGAAAATTTACCGTCTCGCGCGTCGAATGCTTGGGCAGCTGCGGAACAGCGCCGATGATGCAAATCGGCTTTGATTATCACGAAGATTTGACGCTGGAGAAAGTCGATAAAATTCTTGATTCGTTAGAATAAGTTCCGTGCGCCGGCGCTCGGCACGATTTATTTGAAAATTATTTGGCTGTTTTGAATAAAACTTAAAGAGAGAATAAATACGATATGAAACTTCTGAACGGAAAAATTTCGATAGTTTTAATAAGCGCGTGTTTTTGTCTGAGCGCCGTCGGCTTTGCTTTTGCTTCGTCAAGGTCAGGAGAGTTTAACCGTTCGTTTTCAAGCTCTTCTTTCGCGGCAAAATCGTTTTTCGACACTAAAAAGCGAAAAAAGAAAGCATCGGTTCGAAGAAATTTGATAAGAGGCCCGAAAGGCGGCTGTTACTACATCAATCGCAACGGTCGTAAAACATACGTTTCGAGAAGCGCCTGTAAAGGATAGTTTTAAGAATGCGAACGTTTATTGTTTGCACAATTTTAGTTTTTTGTTGTTTGGCAATTGGCTGTAAAGGGTTGGCTTATCGAACGTCTACTGATGGAATGTTGCCAACAATTGGTCAAAATGATATGGCGGTTACAAATCCAACATATTATTATTCTAATCCAATAGAACGCTTTGATATTGTCGTTTTCCAAGCTCCTGATTCTGTTAAAGAGTCCGGGAAACAAACAGGCGATGTTAGATTTATAAAACGAATTATCGGATTACCGAATGAAAAAATTGAAATTAAAGCAAATAAAATATACATCAATGACGCATTACTAGATGAGCCTTTTGAAAAGATTGTCGATGAGAAAGACAAAATGAAAGACTTTCCGGCGATAGTTATACCCGAAGATGAATATTTTCTTTTAGGTGATAATCGTCCGAATAGTTTAGATAGTCGTTATTGGAAACCATCGACAATTAAGAAAAAAGATATTTATTCTAAAATTGTAGAAATACGGAAAGATTTTTATAAAGACAAATAGTCTATGGAAATAAAAGCAATCGGGTGCGAACCTTTACAGCTCAGGCGAATGCACGTTAAAGACGGGCACACGCTCAAGGTTTATCAGGAAACGGGCGGCTATGCGAGCTTGAAAAAGGCTCTGGAGATGTCGCAGGACGACATCATCAACGAAGTCAAAGCTTCGGCCCTGCGCGGTCGCGGCGGCGCCGGTTTTCCGACCGGAATGAAATGGGGCTTTGTGCCGCGTCAATCGCCGAAACCGAAATACGTCGTCTGCAACGCCGACGAATCCGAACCGGGAACATTTAAAGACCGCTATCTGCTCGAACGCGACCCGCACGCGTTGATTGAAGGAATGTTGATTGCGGCCTACGCGCTCGGCTCAGAGGCCTGCTACGTTTATTATCGCGGCGAATACAATTATTTAATCGACATCATGGACGTCGCCGTCGAGGAGGCACGCGCGGCCGGACTCGTCGGCAAAAACATTCTGGGCTCGGATTTTTCGTGCGAGTTTTACACGCACAGCGGTGCGGGCGCATACATCTGCGGCGAGGAAACCGCGCTTTTGTCGAGTCTCGAAGGCTATCGCGGGCATCCGCGCATGAAGCCGCCGTTTCCTGCCGTCGAAGGTCTTTACGCCTGCCCGACGGTCGTCAACAATGTCGAAACTCTGACGGCCGTTCCGCAGATTCTCGAAATGGGCGGCGCGGCATGGCAGGCGCTCGGAACGGAAAAATCCGGCGGGACAAAGCTCTGGTCGGTTTCCGGCCACGTCAAAAAACCGGGCGTTTACGAGCTTCCGATGGGTTATATGGACATGGAAAAGTTCATTCTGGAGGACTGCGGCGGAATGCTTCGCGACGATAAAAAATTAAAAGCCTGTATTCCGGGCGGCTCATCGGTTTACGCGATGCGCGCCGACCAGATTATCGGCAAAAAAGTGCGGCTTGATTATGAAGGCTTGGTCGAAGCCGGCTCGCTCGTCGGTTCGGGCGGATTTATCGTGATGGACGAAACGGTCGATATTGTCGATTCGACAAAAAACCTGACCGAATTTTATCGTCACGAATCGTGCGGCTGGTGCACGCCCTGCCGCGAAGGAACAGATTGGCTGACGAAAATCTTCAACCGCATCGCCGACGGCGGCGGACGGCCCGAAGACGCGCAGCTGATTCTGGATTTGGTCGACAACATCGAAGGAAAATCGTTCTGCGCGCTCGGCGACGCCGCGGCCTGGGCGATTCAAGGCGCGGTCAAACGCTTTCCTGAAGATTTCAAGAAACATTTAACTAACAACGGAAATTAAAACTTAAATTGGAGAGGTAAATTATTATGGGAAAAGGTGATAAACGTTCAAGACGGGGAAAGATTTTTGCCGGAACTTATGGCAAGACGCGCCCGCGCAAAAAAACTAAAAAAGTTGTAAACAAAGAAAATAATTCTGAAAATAAAGATAACGCATAAGCTGTAAAAAAAACATTAAATGTCAGAAGAACTTATCAAAGTTACGATTAACGAGCAGGAATTCGAAGTCGAAAAAGGCGCGCGTCTGATTGACGTCTGCCACGAAAAAGGCTTCGGAATTCCATCATTTTGCTATTACGCCGACCTCGCTTTGCAGGCTTCGTGCCGGATGTGTCTGGTTCGTATCGAAAAGATGCCGAAACTCCAGACTTCGTGCACGATTACATGCACTGACGGAATGGTCGTCACGACCGAGAGCGACGAAATCGAAAAAGCGCAGCGCGCGATGGGCGAATTTCTGCTCGCCAATCACCCGCTCGACTGCCCGGTCTGCGACCGCGGCGGCGAGTGCGAATTGCAGGAAGTGATTTTCGATTGGGGCGACGTCGAGGAGCGTTTTCACGAAAAGAAAAACGCGCAGCCGGAAAAATTTCTCTCGCCGATTGTCGCCAACGACCCGCAAAGGTGCATCCTGTGCAAACGCTGCACGCGCGTCTGCGACGAATGGATGGGCGAAGAAGCCATCGAGGCCGGAAATCGCGGCGTCGATACGGTTATCGGGACATACGGCGGCTGGCTCAATTGTTCCGAATGCGGAAACTGCATCGAAGTCTGCCCGACCGGAACGCTTCTGGACGGAACTTATCGTCACGAAACGCGGCCCTGGGAATTAGACCAGACGATTACGACCGACGTTTACGGCTCGGACGGAATGCAGCTTTCAATCGGCGCGCGGCTCGGTCTGGTTCACCGAATCGTCGCGCGCGACCGCTACGTCAACGGTTTTAACGGCGAATTTCTCGACGTCAAAGCGCGTTTCGGACACGGATTCGTAAATCACGCCGACCGCATCAAAACGCCGATGATTCGCTACAAAAAAGGCGGGAAACTGATTCCTTCGACGTGGGACGACGCGATAAAATTCGTCGCCGACAAACTCAAGGAAGCGGGAAATAATGTCGGCGTCGTCGCTTCGTGCCGTTTGACGAACGAATCGATTTTCACGCTCAAGCGCTTTGCTACGGAAGTCGTCAAAACCGACAACTACGCCGTTGCCGACGCATACGATTTAGCTCCGTTTTTTGATAATTTGAGCGTTCCGCTTTGCACGCCGAAGGAAATTCGCTATGCGAAAACAATTCTTTTAATCGGCGGCGAACCCGAAGAAGAACAGACATTTACGGCCAAACAGATGCGGCAGGCGGTTCGCAACGACGGGGCGAAATTGATTATCGTCAATGACACGCCGATTCGTCTCGCGGCGCAGGCGTCGCAGTTCGTTCACGTCAACCCGAATTCCTACGACGCGTTCGCGCTCGCTTTTTCGGACGCGGCGAGCGACGATTTGATGTCAAAACTCGGCATCGAAGCGGACACTTTTGACGAAATGCTCAAAACAATCGGCGAAACGACCGGCGACTTCGTGATTATGTTCGGCAAGGAGGTTTCATCCGAAGCGCAGTCGATTCTGGCAAATGCGGCGGGAAATTACGCGTCCGACACGCGCAGGGTTTTGCTTCATCCTCTGCCGCTTTACAACAATTCGGTCGGCGCAAACGACATGATGGCCGGCAAAAAACCGCTTCTCGACGTTTTGAAAAACTCGAAATCGCTGCTCATCGCCGGAAGCTTGCAGGACGCGAGCGGGCTTGCAAATAAAGATTTTGTCGTCGTCCAGGAACTTTTCGAGACGGAAACAACGGCATTTGCCGATGTCGTTCTGCCGGCGGCGAGCTTTGCCGAAGTGGACGGAACTTTTACGAACAACGCGGGATTTGTCCAGCGCGTCCGTCTGGCCATCGAGCCGGTCAATCAATCGAAGCCCGATTGGATGATAACTTCGCTGATGGCGCGCGAGATGGGCACGGATTTCGGCTACAACTTTTCGGCGAGCGCCGTTTTTCGCGCAATTTCCGATTCGGTCGCGGCTTACGCGGGCATTCGTTATCCGGATTTGAAGGACGAATCGCGTCCGGTTCAGGTCAAACACGAAATCGGCGGAAAGACGAATTTAGCGAAGGAAACGGACGCTTTGAAAGCGAGTGTCGCAAAACTGCCGGTTGACGCCGAAAAAAATACGGTGACGCCGAAAGTCGGGCACAAACTGCATCGCGTGACGACTTTAACGGGCAAAACGCCGCAGTTTCACCTGCTCGCCAGCGGCAATCCGAAACCGGGCAACCTGCTCGTTTCGCCGCTCGTGCAGTTTAATTTGGACGGAACGCCGCGCTTGACGGAAATGGCAACGGCCGTCGGCGCGGGCGATAAGCTCGACGATAAGGAAACCGTCCCGAGTGAAACGGTTCTGAAATAGTTAAACGGAAAGTGCGCTTGTTGAATTTACGACGGGCGCACTAAAATATTTAGAGTTGCAGAATTTATTGATGTTTGTTGAATAAGCCGCGCGCTTGTTCTTTTCCTATTTTATGGAACAGATTGTAAAAACAGCTTTTCCTTTTGCCGTCGTCGCGGTTGGAATTTTGCTCGCGTTTCAGGGCGTCCTGATGATTGTCGCTTACACGGTTCTGGCCGAACGCAAGGTTTTGGGCTGGATTCAGGGACGAATCGGGCCGAATCGCGTCGGGCCGTGGGGCGTCATGCAGCCGTTTGCGGATTTGCTCAAATTTATTTTTAAGGAAGACCTCGTTCCCGACAAATCGACGAAATTCGTTTATTATCTCGCGCCGATTGTCGCGCTGACGTGCGCGCTGATGCCGATTGTGGTTTACCCTTTCGGACCGGCAATTACGACGGTCGACTGGACGTTTCTGCCCTACGGACTGGGCGAAGGCGTCAAGGCGCTGCCGCTGACGATTGCCCGAATCGACGTCGGCGTTTTATACGTTCTCGGCATCACTTCGGTCGGCGTTTACGGCATCGCGCTGGCGGGCTGGTCTTCGAACAATAAATACAGCTTGATGGGCGGACTTCGCTCGTCGGCGCAGATGATTTCGTATGAGCTTGCGATGGGCGCGTCGGTCATCGGCGTCGTGATGCTCGCCGGAACGCTCGATTTGAGCGGCATTATCGCGGCGCAAACGCAGTCGCCATTCAGGTGGTTCATCATTCCGCAGTTTATCGGCTTCATCGTCTTTTTGATTTCGGCGTTTGCCGAGACGAACCGCGTCCCGTTCGATTTGCCCGAAGCCGAAACCGAGCTTGTCGCCGGTTTTCACACCGAATATTCGGCGCTCAAATTCGCGCTCTTTTTTATGGCCGAATACGTGAACATGTTTACGGTTTCCGTAATGTGCACGGTTTTGTTTTTGGGCGGCTGGTATGTGCCGGGTTTGAGCCACATTTTTGCAGTCGGCTCGATTCCCTACGCCTTGGTGAGCCTCGTCGCGTTTATCGGCAAAATCTGCGCGTTTTTGTTTTTCTATATCTGGGTGCGCGGAACTTTGCCGCGCTTTCGCTTTGACCAGCTGATGAATTTCGGCTGGAAATTCCTTTTGCCGCTCGCGCTGGCAAATGTGATTTTGACGATTGTTATCGTTTATTTTTTGAATAGATAAAAGAGTGGTCGGCGGTCGGTAGTCAGTTGTCAGAAAAGACAATTACTGACCACTGACCACTGACCACTGACCACTGACACAATGGTTACTACCGCTTTATTTTTCGTTTTCGCCGGACTCGCCATCGCGTGCGCGATTTCGCTCGTCTATCATAAAAATCCGCTTTACGGCGCGATTTCGCTGATTGGCGTTTTCGTTTCGCTTTCGTGTATTTACATCACGCTCGCCGCGCCGTTTATCGCCGCCGTGCAGGTTTTGATTTACGCGGGCGCGATTATGGTGCTGGTCGTTTTCGTCATCATGCTTTTGAATCTCGACGAAGACCGGCCCGTCAATCGACTGCGCTATCTATACGCCGTCGGCGCGGGATTGGGCCTTGTTTTGCTCGTCCAGACGTTTTTTATTTTCTACGCCGTCAGCCGGACTCCGGTGCAGGCGGTGAAAACGGACGAAACGGTCGGCAAGACGATGAGCATCGGGCAGGCGATGTATACGGAATATCTGCTGCCGGTCGAAATCGTCGGAATTTTGCTTTTGATGGCGATTATCGGCGGCGTTATTTTGGTCAGAAGGCTGGCTCAGCCCGAACTGAAACTGGTAGTTGACAACGAATTGGAAAGACGAAACGAAGAGGAAGAAATAGACGATTACAGAATTGCACTTTAGAAAAAAGTGGTCAGTGGTCGGTGGCCAGTTGTCAGAAAAGACAAAAAACTGGCCACCGACCACTGACCACTGACCACTGATTTTATGGAACCGAGTTTAGCAAGCTATCTGGCACTTTCAGGAATTTTATTTACCATCGGCGCGGTCGGCGTGATTTTTAAGCGCAACGCCATCGGGATGTTTATGTGCATCGAGCTGATGCTCAACGCCGTCAATTTGACGTTCGTCGCCTTTTCGCGTTATTACGCCGACGTTACCGGACAGCTTTTTGTTTTTATGGTGATGAGCGTCGCGGCGGCCGAAGCGGCGGTCGGCCTCGGAATCATCATCGCGTTTTTCCGCAATCGCATCTCGGTTGACGTCGACGACGCCAGTATTTTGAAGAATTAGACGAGTTTGAAGATGAGGTTAAATATAAATAAATTTATTTATGCAGGCGTATTTTGCTGCCTTATCTTGACCTGCGCGGGCGCTCAGTCAATCGAGAGAAAATCCGTCGAGCTGCCGCAAATCAGCGACGTTAAATCTCAGCTAAAAACCGCGACCGGATGGGCGCTTCGAGCGAACGGGCAATGGGTTAAATCCGGCAATGCCATCGCCATACCGGGAAATTCCAAAGGTCAGTCGGATAATTTTAACAGTTTCCAGCTGCGCGAAGTGGCGATTGACGACAAAGTTTATTCGCTGCTCATCAAGAAAATGACTCGTCTGGCCTATAAATATCCGGAGCTTCAGATGGACGTTTACAGACAGGAAGTAATGCTCTGGTTTGTTTTTGACAAGGCCAAGCTCGAAAAGGTAATCGACGAGAAAACGGAAATGGACAAATCTTACGGCGTCGATTTGGAAGTTCTATACAGCGACGAAAGAGCGCTTTTTCCATTTCTCTCTTACGGGATGAAGGAAATCGCCAGCGAGATTCAAAGTGAAAAACAAGCGAATAAAAAGGGCTATAACTTCAAAAACGCGTTAATGGCCGTTTTTCCGGTTAATTATAAAGGCAAAAAGCTCGTCAGGTTTAATTTTTTATCCGGTTACGGGCCGTCGTTTGAAAAGGAAACTTTCGACAATGCTTATTACGAAGTCGATTACGATGCGTTTTACAAATTTATACGGTATTGATTAATAAATTTTGGATAAAGTCCAATGATTGAAAACAACTTTTTAAGTCTAATAATTTTCGCGCCGCTCGCCGGAGCGCTTATCAACTGGCTGCTCGGCAAGCGCATGAACAGCGAGCTTTTCAGCGGCGCGGTCGCCTGCACGACCATCGGGATTTCGTGCGTCGTCGCGTTTATGATTGCCTTCGGCATCGGAACGCCGCACGTGGGCGCGCTGCACGCCGACAAACCGATTCTCGACCAGCTTTGGACATGGATTCAGGTCGGCGGCTTTCGCGCCGATTTCGGTCTCGGAATGGATCGGCTTTCGGGAATTTACGCCTGTTTTATCACGTTCGTCGGGCTGCTGATTCACATTTTCGCGACGGGCTATATGCACGGCGACAAAGGATTTTATCGCTTTTTCGCGTATTTGAATTTGTTTATGTTCTCGATGCTGACGCTCATTCTGGCGGATAATTTTCTGCTCATGTTCGTCGGCTGGGAAGGCGTCGGTCTTTGCTCTTACCTGCTTATCGGCTACTACATCAAGCGCGACGAAGCGCGCCGCGCGGCGAAAAAAGCGTTTGTCATGAACCGCATCGGCGACTGGGGCGTTTTGATGGGAATGTTTTTGATTTTCACGATGACCGGCTCGATTTCGTTTTACGACAAAGTCGTCGACGGCGCGACCGTCAACAGCTCTCTCAACATCATTGCGCAGATGGCGCAGGAGCCGTTTGCGTGGGGCGCGATTTTCGCGGGCGGAATAACTTCGATTGCCGTTTTATTATTTATCGGCGCGACCGGAAAATCGGCGCAGATTCCGCTTTTTACGTGGCTGCCCGACGCGATGGCAGGGCCGACCCCGGTTTCCGCGTTGATTCACGCGGCGACGATGGTGACGGCGGGCGTTTATATGGTTGTGCGCTGCAACGCGATTTATCAAAACGCGCCGACGGCGATGTTTATCGTCGCGATTATCGGCTGCGCGACGGCGATTTTTGCGGCGACAATCGGGCTGGCGCAAAACGATATCAAAAAAGTTCTCGCTTATTCGACCGTTTCGCAGCTCGGCTATATGTTTCTCGCGTGCGGCGTCGGCGCGTTCGTCGCGGCGATTTTTCACGTCATGACGCACGCGTTTTTCAAAGCGCTTTTATTCTTAGGCTCGGGTTCGGTCATTCACGGAATGCATCACGAGCAGGACATGCGGCGGATGGGCAACTTGAAAAAGTATATGCCGATTACGTTTGCGACGATGCTCGCGGGCTGGCTGGCGATTTCGGGAATTCCCATTTTTGCGGGATTTTTCTCAAAAGACGAGATTCTTTATAAAACTTTCGCCGCGCCGAATCTGCCGCAGCCGTGGAATTATGTTTTGTGGGGCGTCGGCTTGCTGACGGCCGTTTTGACCGCCGTTTATATGACCAGAATGATGGTCATGACGTTCTGGGGCGAGGAAAGATTTCATCAGGCTCTGCCCGACGCCGACCACACCGGGGACGCCGCGCATGCCGAAGAAAACGCTTTTGCGACGGGCGACGCGGCGGACGACGAAACGCACGCTCAGGCGCATCACTTGCACGACCAGGAACACGGCGCGGTGCACGACGAGCACGACGATGAAGACGAAGAACATCATCATCTGGCGCACGATTTCAAGCCGCACGAATCGCCCTGGACGATGACTGTACCGCTGATTATTCTGGCAATTCTTTCGACCGTCGGCGGTTTGGTCGGCATTCCTTACGCCTTGAGCGGCGGCGCGGTTTCGAACGTTATCGAACAGACGCTCGAACCGGTTATCGCAAAAGTCGGAAAGAGCGCGCATTCGCCGGTCGAGACGGAAAATTCCGCGCCGAACGAAGTCAAACATTTTTACGCCGTCGCGCCGTTTGAAGACAAAATGAAAACGGAAGAAAACGCCGAACATAATCCCGCAGAACTGCAAAGGGAAAGACTTCTTGCCGGTTTGTCGGTTCTTTTAGCAGCCATTGGCATCGGCATCGGATGGGTAATTTTCAAAAAAGAACCGCTTCTCAGAATGCCGCGGATTCTCGAACAAAAATGGCGCATTGACGAATTTTACAACGACTATATCGTTAATCCGATTACAAATATCGCGCGCGAAGGTTTCTGGAAAGGCTTCGATTTGGGCGTGATTGACGGCATCGTCAACGGCATCGGCCACACGGTCGCGGCGCTCGGCTCGGTCGCCCGCAGCGTTCAGGTCGGATTCGTCCGGAGCTACGCCGCCTTTATTCTTTTCGGCGCGCTGATTGTTATCGGGTATTTTATTTATTACGGATTTAAATTGATAGGTTAGCTTTCAGCGCTCAGCCGTCAGTCAGTCAGCTAAAACTGACCACTGACCACTGACCACTGACCACTGAAAAAAATGGATTTTATTACCGAAAATCTTTTAACGATTTTAATTCTGCTTCCGGTCGTCGGCGCGCTGGCAACGCTCGGACACGCGCTTGTTTGGAAACAGGAAGACAGTTTGAAATGGATAACGCTCGGCTTTACAATCGTCAATTTTCTGCTGTCGATTTTTCTGCTGGCAGGTAAAGGCGCGGCTTCGGCAAGCGGTTTCTTTTTCGAGAAAAGCGTGCCGTGGATAAAGGCGATAAACACGAATTATCACGTCGGCATCGACGGTTTGAGCCTCTGGCTCGTGCTTTTGACGACGTTTATCATGCCGATTGCCGTCATCTCGACGTGGCACGCGGTCGAAAAACGGCGGACGGCTTTTTACATTTTTCTGCTGCTGCTCGAAAGCGCGATGATTGGCGTTTTCGTCTCGCTCGATTTGCTCGTTTTTTATCTGTTTTTTGAAGCATCCTTAGTTCCGATGTTTTTTCTTATCGGCATCTGGGGCGGCGAAAATCGAGTTTATTCGGCGGTCAAGTTTTTTATCTACACGGCCTTGGGAAGTCTTCTGATGCTCGTGGCGATAATCGGGCTGTACTATCTGCACGCCGATGCGACCGGCATCGGAACGTTTGATTACGTCACGCTTTTAAATTCGCTGAAAGTAGGAAATTTGTCTTTCGCGGGACAAACCGGCTCGCTCCTTTTCTGGGCGTTCGCGCTCGCTTTTGCCATCAAAGTTCCGCTTTTCCCCGTTCACACGTGGCTGCCCGACGCGCACACGGACGCGCCGACGGCGGGTTCGGTAATCCTCGCGGCCGTGCTTTTGAAAATGGGAACTTACGGCCTGATGCGCTTTAATTTCATGCTTTTCCCCGAAGCGTCGCGCGAATACGCATACATTTTCATAGTGCTTGCGGTCATCGGAATCATTTACGGCGCGCTCGTCGCGATGGTGCAGCCCGACGTCAAACGCCTCGTCGCGTATTCGTCCGTCTCGCACATGGGATTTGTCATCCTGGGAATGTTTTCGTTTACCGAGCAGGGCATGCAGGGCGCGGTTTATCAAATGCTCAATCACGGCGTTTCGACCGGCGCGCTCTTTCTGCTCGTCGGCTTTATCTACGAGCGCCGCCACACGCGTCAGATTACCGATTTCGGCGGCCTGGCGAACGTGATGCCGATTTATGCGACGATTTTTGTGATAACGACGATGTCGTCCATCGGCCTGCCGTTTCTGAACGGTTTTGTCGGCGAGTTTCTGATTATGCTCGGAATGTGGAAATCGGTCGCCGTCGCGCATCCGTGGGTTACGACGATGCTCGCCGGAACGGGCGTCATTTTCGCCGCCGTCTATTTGCTGTGGATGGTTCAGAGAGTTTTCTTCGGCAAAGTTACGAACCCGAAAAATCGCGCGCTTTCCGATTTGAGCTGGCGCGAGCTCGGATTGATTGCGCCCTTGCTGTTTTTGATGGTTTATATGGGCGTTTATCCCGCGCCGTTTTTGAACCGGACGAAAGAATCGGTCGCCGCGATTCAGGAAAGAGTTTTGCATCAGGCGGGCGGAACGATTGAAAAAGCCGAGAATAAATAATGAAATATTTTCTGCTGACAATCCTGATTTTGTTCTCGACGGCGTGCCCGGCGAGCGCGCAGGATTTTTACGGGACGAACGATTTGAAGGCGTTTCGCGAAGGCCGCGACAAGGAATTTCGCGATAAGACGGTGTCGCCATTAAAACCGGAAGATTTGGCCGCCTTTACGGGACTCAATTATTTTCCCGCAGATAAAAATCTCGCGCTTCCCGCCAAATTTGAAAAAACGCCGGACGAAAAGTTTTTTATGATGCCGACGTCAAAAGGAACGAGCCGAAAATATATCAAATTAGGCGTTTTGAAATTTAATCTGGGCGGCGTCGAATACGCTCTGAACGCATATCAATCCGAAGCGATTATACAAAGCGAAAGTTCGCCGTATAAAAATCTTTTGTTCGTGCCGTTTAAGGATTTGACCAACGGCCGCGAGACATACGGCGGCGGGCGCTATTTGAATATTAAAAAACCGGAAAAGGACGAGGTAGTTTTGGATTTTAATCTCGCCTACAACCCGAACTGCGCTTACGGCAGCGAAGAATTCGCGTGCCCGATTCCGCCGAAGGAAAACTTTTTGCAGGCGGAAATCAAAGCCGGAGAAAAAACGTTTGAATATTCCGGCAAAAAGCATATTGAATTGAAATGAACATATTTTTACAAACATTACCGAATCCGAACGTTAATATCTGGTCTGTTCTGCCGGAAACGATTGTCGCCGTCGCCGGAATCATCGCGATGGTTTACGACAGCTTTGTGCCGAAACAGAGATATGTTACCGGCGCGATTTCGCTTATCGGTCTGGCAATTTCGGCCATCGTTCTTTTTATGATGTGGGGCGAGGGCGCGCCCGCCACGGCGTGGAACGGAATGATTGCGACCGACAATCTGAGGCTCAGCTTTTCGTTTGTCGCGCTGTTTGTAACGGCCCTGACGATTTTGATTTCGTCGGTCTGGGTTGACCGCGAAGACGTTCCGGTCGGCGAATATCACGCGCTGCTTCTGTTTGCGACGGTCGGCATGATGTTTATGGCTTCGGGCAACGATTTGGTGATAATGTTTCTCGGGCTCGAAACGCTTTCGATTGCGACATACGTGATGGCCGGACTTCGCAAATCCGATTTAAAATCGAACGAATCGGCGATGAAATATTTTATCCTGGGCTCGTTCGCGTCCGCCTTTCTGCTTTACGGAATGGCTTTGATTTACGGCGCGACCGGTTCGACCAATGTGACGGAAATCGCTTTGAGAATCGCCAACCCTAACTTCCCCGCGCTGCTTTTAATCGGCGGCGCGATGATGGTCGTCGGCTTCGGTTTTAAATCGGCGGTCGTTCCGTTTCACGTCTGGACGCCCGACGTTTACGAAGGCGCTCCCTCGCCGGTGACGGCGTTTATGATGACCGGGCCGAAAGCATCGGCGTTCGCGTCTTTCGTGCGCGTTTTCGTCCTCGGTTTTCCGCTCGTCGCGGGCGCGCAGGCGTCGAGTCTGCTGCACGAATCATGGACTTCGGCGTTGACGGTGATGGCGATTTTGACGATGACCGTCGGAAATATCGCGGCCATCGTGCAGAACAACGTGAAAAGAATGCTCGCGTATTCTTCGATTGCGCACGCCGGTTACGCGCTCGTCGGTTTCCTGGGCGCGGGAATGGCGCAGACGGCCGCCAAGCGCGACGAGGCCATCGCGGCGGTCGCGTTTTATATGCTGACTTATGCCGTGACAAATCTGGGCGCGATGGCGATTGTCACTCTGCTTGCGCAGAAAAACGACCGCCGCACCGAATTTGAAGACTACAACGGCATCGGTTTTCGCTCGCCCGTTCTGGCGTTTGCGCTTTCGCTGTTTATGCTCAGTCTGCTCGGACTGCCTTTGACGGCCGGATTTATGGGCAAAGTTCTCGTTTTCCGTCCCGCGCTCGAAGCCGGAAATCCGCTTCTGGTAATTTTGGTCGTCGTCGCGGTTGTGAACACGGCGATTTCGGCTTATTATTATCTGCGCCTGATTGTCGTCATGTTCTTCCGCGAAAGAACGACTGACTGGACGGCGCCGCGCATCCCGACGGCGCTCGCGGCGGTTTTGATAATTACTATCTTAGGCGTGCTTTATTTCGGCATCTTCGGCGGCGGCGTGATTGAAAGATTTTCAAAATCTCCCGCCACAATGATAAAAGCCGAAAGATAGATTGGTGGTCAGTGGCCGGTGGTCGGTGGTCAGAAAAAGACAAAACCGGCCACCGGCCACCGGCCACTGACCACTATTTATGGAAATCGCTTCCGACATAAAAGAAAAATTGGCGGACGAATGGCTTCCGCAGATTTATGAGGTGAAGGTGCGTTCGCAGCGAACGCGCGCACACCGACTGGAAATTCCAAAGCGGGAAAATCGCGCCGCCATCCAGCACACTTTGCTCGGAATCGAGCTGAAAGTCGGCAATAAACGATTTTCCTGTCCGGATTTATCGACGGCCAGATATTTGAAGATTTTTGCGCGTCTCGGCTGCCGTGAGGTCGCCGTGCCGTATGACATCACGAAAATTTCGACGCTTGCCGACGAGCTCGATTCGTCGTGGCACAAAATTCTGCTTCTTTTGGAAGAAATCGCAAAAGAAAAAACGCCGCAGGTTAAAGGAAAGCTGCGCGCGGGTTTGATAAAGGAAATTCGAGACGAAATCGACGAAATCGGCGCCGGCTCACTGATGCCCGAATTCAAGCAAACTACCAAGCAACGAAAGAATTAAAGTTTGGAATCTTATACAATTCGGGAAATTTGCGCGTTCTCGCGTTACAGTTTCCGAAAATGTTAATATAATTATTGGCTATGTTTGACGCAAATCCTGTTAAATATAAAGAAGAAGCGCTTCCGTTTCCGTTCAACAATCGTCCTTTTTGCCGGTATGAACCGATTGAAAAGAAAATCGTTCACGCCCGGGTTTTGATTGTCAACAATCTTTTGCGCTACGAATCAGACCTTTCGGATTTGGCGCGCGCCGAGTGGAACGGCACGACCGAAACGCGTCTCCGGTTTGAAAACAAAGTTTCGCGAATGGCCTGCAACAACATCGCGCAGAACGTCATTCGGCTGGTCAAAAATCCGAAAATTTTGACGGTTCATCTGTCGGAGCTTGCCGAAGCCTCGGAAAGCTTTCGCCCGGATGCGATTGTGATGAGCGGAACTTACACGGATTTTGATTACTACAACCCGCAGCACATCGAAAAAGCGGCGAAGTTTTTGAAATCGACGAAAATTCCCGTCCTGGCAATCTGCGGCGCGCACCAGCTCGTCGGAACGTGTTTCGGCGCAGAATTAAAGACGCTCGACCATCTCGCACCGGAAGAAAAACGCGCGGACAGAATTATCGAGTATCAATATCGCTTCGTCAAAATCACGGACAAATCCGACCCGATTTTTGAAGGAAACGACGACCAGACGTCGGGCATCTGGCAGGATTACACAAAAGAAGACGATATTTTAAGAGTATGGCAAAATCACGGACTTCAGGTCGAAGGCGTGCCCGAAGGATTTAAATTGCTGGCGACGTCGTATCTCTGCAAAAATCAGATGATGGTCAAACGGAGCGGCGGGCAGATGATTTACGCCGTCCAGTTTCATCTCGAAAAATCTTTCGAAGACTGGTCAAAAAATCCGACGCGATGGGAACACCCGAACGAATCGCGCGACGGCCGGATTTTGTTCGAGAATTTTCTGAAGCTGTCTTTGGAGCATAAATAAAAACAGAACGCGGATGACGCGGATTTGGCAGAATTACGCGAATATGAAAAAGATTTTAATAACTTTTTCATATTCGCGTAATTCGTTTTATCAGCGTCATCCGCGTTCTGTTTTCCTATTATCCTACCAGACGTTACACGGCTTCGGACTGACCATCTTGTCGCCGACTTTGCAGGCGAATGCCTCGGCAAACTGCGACATATTCGAAAGCGGGCCGTTGACGCGGAATTCCGAGATGGAGTGCGGGTCGGTTTGAACGAGCAGACGCTTGTATTCGGCGCGGTCGTTTTCCGCCCAGACTTGTCCCCAGCCAAGAAAGAAGCGCTGTTCGGCCGTGAAACCGTCGACGTCTGCCGGTCGCGGCTTGCCTTCGAGCGATTTTTTGAAAGCATCGTAAGCGATTGAAAGACCGCCCAAATCCGCCAGGTTTTCGCCCAGGGTTAAGCCGCCGTTGATAAACAAACCTTTTTCGACTTCGTAGCCGCTGAATTGTTTCGAAACGCAGTCTGCTTTTTCCTCGAATTTCTTGCGGTCTTCGTCAGTCCACCACATTTTCAAATTGCCCGCGCCGTCGTAGCGGCTGCCCGAATCGTCGAAACCGTGCGTCAATTCGTGACCGATGACCGCGCCGATTGCGCCGTAATTGAGCGCGTCGTCGGCTTTGAAATCAAAAAACGGCGGCTGCAGAATCGCGGCCGGAAACGTGATGTCGTTGTAGTTCGAATTATAATAAGCGTTGACGGTCGCGGCGGTCGTGTTCCATCGCTTTTTGTCCGGCGCTTTGCCGATGTCCTGCAAATCGCGCGTGATTAAAAATTCGTTCGTGTGAATCGCATTGTTAAAGTAGGATTTTTTGTCGACGTTTAATCCGGCGTAACCACGCATATTGTTCGGATAACCGATTTTGCGCTGAATCATTTCGAGTTTTGCGAGCGCCTGTTTGCGCGTCGCTTCCGACATCCAGTCGAGCTTGTTGATGTGCTCGCGATACGATGCGAAAAGATTGTCGATAAGCTCGTCCATCCGCTTTTTCATTTCCGGCGTGAAATTCTTTTTGACATATTGCTCGCCGAGCGCTTCGCCGAGCGAATTGTCGGTCGCGCGCGTGCAGCGACGCCAGCGCGGCATCTGCTCGGTCGTGCCGCTCAGGACTTTGCCGTTAAAATTAAAATCTTCCTCGTCGAACGCTTTCGAAAGCCGCCCGGCGAAATTACTTACCATAGTCCAGCGCAGATACGTTTTCCAGTCGTCGATGGAAACGTCCGCCAGCATCTTGTCGGCTTCCCTGAAAAAATTCGGCTCGCCCAAATTTATCTCGGTAAACGCGGGCGTTCCGAGATTTCTCGCATACGCCTGCCAGTCAAAATTCGGCATTATCTTGGCGGCTTCGGCGAGCGACATTTTGTTGTAATAATTTTTCGGGTCGCGCAGCTCGACCGGCGAATTTGAAGCGAGCGCAAGCCGCATCTCCATCTTCATAACACGGTCGGCGTTGGCCTTGGCCTGTGCGGGCTTATCGCCGAGTAGCTCGAACATTTTCTGGACGTGCGCGATATATTTTCCGCGTGTTTCCTTCGATTTATCGTCCGTGTTCGTGTAATAGTCCTTGTTCGGCAGACCTAAGCCGCTCTGATACACGTTGGCAATATTCATCGAGCTGTTTTCCTCGTCGAGATACGCGGCGAATTGAAAGACCGCGCCCGCGCCGATGCGGTGCATTTTGGCGATGACGGCCTGCAAATCCTTTGTGTTTTTTATCTTCTTTATTTGCTTGAAATAAGGCTCAAGCGGTTTGGCGCCCGCTTTCTCAATCGCGTTCAAATCCATGCAGGCGGCGTAATAATCACCGATGAGCTGTTCGCTCGAACCTTTTGCGACGCTGGTGTTTTTCATCGCCGATTCGAGCAAATCACGCGAGTTTTCGCGCGTTCTGGTGATTAAAATGTCCCATGTTCCCCACGACGGAAACGCCGCCGGAATCTCGGACGTTTTCAGCCAGTTCCCGTTTGTGTATTGATAAAAATTGGTGCAGGCCTCGACGGACGTGTCCATCCGGCTGATGTTAAAACCGGAATTTTGCGCAAACGTCGTCGCGCAGAATACAAGTAGCGCGAAGCCTGCTCCGATTTTGCGAAGCAAATTGATAGTCACTCTTTTTTCTCCTTATAAATGAAAAGATAAACCGAAGTTTGATGCTGTTATTACGAAAGATTCGAGATTTTGTTTTGAAACTTGAAAATCCGGCTTTTTATTCACCTTGAAAATATAAAATAGCCGGCCAGAACGGGAACGCCGAGCGCTAAAAATACAATCAAAGACGAGCCGACCAGCGAAAAAATCCACGCCGCTTTTCCCGCTTGAATTTTTAAAATTTTTAAGAAAATCACTTTGCAGAGCGCTAAAAATAAAGGAAAAAACAAAATCCCGAAAATCAAAGCCGCCCACAGCGCGAGCTCGCCATGACGATATTTATCAATCGCACCGTCAAAAACGAACATAAAAATCAAAAGGCCTATCACAAACAGCACCGCAAAGCCTGCGAAAAAGCCAATCGCATTGGTCACGACCGCAAAGGCCAGAGATTTTCCAAAATTCGCCCAGTTCATTTTGCTCAGCCAAATCGCTTCGACCAGAGTTAAACCGAAAACGAACAGAAAAAATATCAGAATAATAATCCATTCCCACGCAGAAGCGGACATTTTCACCTCTTATAAAAATTTATTTAATCGCAAAATCCTGAAATGTGCCGCGATTATACCAGCGATTGCTTAAAAACAGAAAAGCGAGGCTGAAATGTTTGAATATTTCAGCCTCGCTTTGCCGGCAAATAAAACGCGTAACAATTTTTTTATCGTCTTTTATTTCTCGTTTTTCGGTTTTTTCGGCGAGTAAATTTGCAGATTTTTACTTAAATTTTTCGGTGAAGCGGTTTCTGCGGGCGTTTCTTTGGCGGCGGGCTGCTCTTTCGGTTTCGTGTCTGTTTCGGGTTTTATTACTGTCGGCTGCTCGACGATTTCGACCGCCGGCGTCGGTTGCGTTTGAATTGTCTGATTATTGTTTTGCGCCGGCTGCGGCGCGGTCGTGACGGGCGGCAGAGATTTTATCGAGATGCTCGGCGACGTCTGGTTTTCCGAGTTATTATAAACGGGAACTTCCTTTGTCAGCTCGTCGGGCGAGGCTCTTAAAATCGCGTTCATCGTGTTTTCCGAAAGGCTTTTGACCGAACCGTTGGCGCCGTAGATGATGATTTGTTTCGAGCCGTTGGCCGAGGTGTTGATAGCAATGAATTTTATGTTCGGCAGATTGTTGTAGAACTGCTTTTCGACTTTGTTGCCAAAATCGTCGTGCGTAATCTCTACTCTGGAAAGATTATCGGCTAAATATTTGTTTTCCTTTAAGCTTATTCCCGAAGATTTTAATAGTTTTTCTTTTTCTTCGACCGATAAATCGTCGATTATAATTTCTTCCGTGTTGGCGTCGCCGACGTGTTTTCCAAAACGCGAGCACGACGAAACAAAGCATGAGAGCGCAAATATTAACAGAAAACAAAGTTTGAATTTCATATTTTTATGAACAAAAGAAGTGTTTGAAGATGCGCGGAAGATTTATAAAGTGAAAGGCGCGAGTCCTTTGCCTCACAATTGTTTATAGCAGAAATTTGCCTCCGAAGTCAACGAAAATAACTGCAAACTGCAAACTGAAAGTCTGTTCTCAGCTTGCAGTTTGCAGCTTGCAGTTTTAATTGACCGTTATCGCGTCCCCGCGTTTTTGGGAATAAAGTTTTGCAGATTTTCGCTCGATTTTTTCGGTCGAACCAATCTTGTCGGTCTGGATTTGTTAAGCAAAGCACTTTTCCGGAACATTTTCCATCGTGTTCTTGATGAGCATATCGACGACCGGCTCAAATTTTTCGCCCGCTTCGTGATAAACCTTTAACTGCTCGTCGGCCGAAGTGCCGCGTTCGAGAATGTGATGAATATGCTCGATTTCCTTGCGCGAGTCCAATTCATCGACGACGTCGTCGACAAATTCGAGCAGCTCGCGAATCAAATCTTTGACCGGAACTTCCTTCTGCTTTCCTAAATCGAGCAGTTTTCCGTCGAGACCGTAGCGGACGGCGCGCCATTTGTTTTCCTGAATCAAGCGGCGATGATAAAGCCGAAAGCCGAGATTTTTATCAATCAAAATCGTCAGTTTTGCGACAATCGCCTGGAAAAGCGCGGCGACGGCGATGGTATCGTCGACGCGCGTCGGGATGTCGCAGATGCGGAATTCGAGCGTCGGAAACAGGTGATGCGGGCGAACGTCCCACCAGATTTTTGAGCCGTCCTGGATGCAGTTCATCTTAACGAGCAAATCGACGTATCCCTGAAACTGCTGGTAAGACTCGAAATGGTCGGGAATGTCGGTGCGCGGGAATTTTTTGAAAACTTCTGAGCGATACGATTTCAATCCGGTGTTAAAGCCGAGCCAGAACGGCGAAGAAGTCGTCATCGCGAGAACGTGCGGCAGAAAATAGCGCGCGGCGTTCATAATGTGAATCCGGCGGTCTAAATCGGCGATTCCGACATGAACGTGAACGCCGAAAATCAAAAGGCTGCGCGCGACCATCTGCAGCTCGTCGACCAATAATTTATAACGGTCGGCTTCAAAAATCGTCTGGTCGGACCATTTTGAAAACGGGTGCGTCGAAGCGGCGGCGATGGCCATTCCCTTTTGGCGTGCGAGCGAAGAAATGATACAACGCAGTTGCGTGATATCTTCGCGCGCTTCCTGTATGTTGGCGCAGACGCCCGTGCCGACTTCAATCATCGATTGAATCATTTCCGGCTTGATTTTCTCGCCGAGAAGCATTTTGCCCTCGTCCAGAATCTCCGAGACGTGCGAGCGCAGCTCGCGCGTGACCGGGTCAACAATCTGAAATTCTTCTTCGATACCGAGCGTGAATTGTTCAAACATAATTTTGTCAGTAGTCAGTGGTCGGTGGTCAGCGGTCAGTTAAGATTAAATCGAGTTCCAAAATTTAGTTCAACCTGCAACTGACCGCTGACCGCTGCCCACTGATAACTTATTCTAAATCTAATTCTTTAACGAGTAAATTCCTGTCCGCGTCCGAAAGATTTTGAAACCGCACGCCGACGCCCTGACCGGGGTCGGTATAGGCGACGATGCCGTCGAGCGCGACTTCCCGGCCGCCGATGGTCAGGCGCATCGAGATTAGTGTTCCGTTTTCCATCTGCGCGTTGGTCGTCATATAAAGCCCGCCGACGCCGATGTCGCGCGTGTTGGCAATGCCGGTCGCGTCGCCGCCGTCAAATTTCACGTCAACTATCAACTTTTTGCGGTCAGAGTGCCGCCTTTCCGAAGGCGAAAGTGCTTCATTTGGTTCAACGGGTAACATTTTTTCCTCTTATTTTTATAGATTCGGTAGAACTACACTGACTATTGTATATATTTTTCTCCGGATTGGAAGAAATATTTTTGAAAATCAGTTTGGTTTGCAATTTTCTTTCTGGCAAGTTACCATAATTTCTCGTTAAATAAAGACTTTTATTAGCCTAAATCGTATAAATTAAGTTAGAATTTGTAAGGCTTTATATTTTAAATTATCTTCGTTTTTCTATGGGCTTTTCGACGATTGCAATACACGCGGGCAACGAACCGGACGCGGCTACAGGCGCGGTCAGCGTGCCGATTTATCAAACCTCGACCTACGCGCAGGACGGCCTCGGGCGTCACAAGGGCTACGAATACGCGCGAACGCAAAACCCGACCCGTTCGGCGCTCGAAAGAAATATCGCCGCGCTCGAAAACGCAAAATTCGGCTACGCTTTCGCTTCCGGAATGGCGGCCACCGATACCGTCTTAAAGCTCGTAAAATCAGGCGAGCACGTGATTTTAGGCGACAACACATACGGCGGAACATATCGTTTGTTCAGCCGTATTTTAGTAAATTACGGCGTCGAATTCGATTTGGTTGATACGACGGACGCGACTAACGTCGAAAAAGCATTCAAGCCGAATACGAAAATGGTTTTTGTCGAAACGCCGACCAATCCCGTCATGAGCGTTACCGATTTGCAGGCGGTTTCGGAAATCGCCCACGCCAACGGCGCGCGCGTCGTCTGCGACAATACGTTTATGTCGCCTTATTTGCAGCAGCCGATAAATTTCGGCGTCGATATCGTCGTGCATTCGACGACGAAATATTTAAACGGTCATTCGGACAGCATCGGCGGTTTTGTTGCCTTGAACAACGAAGAAGACGCCGAATGGATTCAGTTCGTCCAAAACAGCGTCGGCGCGATTCTTTCGCCGTTCGATTCATTTCTGGTCTTGCGCGGCACGAAAACTCTGGCCGTGCGGATGGAAAAACACGACGAAAACGGGCGCGCCGTGGCGAATTTTTTAATCGAGCACCCGAATGTGCAGAAAGTTTATTATCCGGGACTCGTTTCGCACCCGCAGCACGAGCTCGCCAAACGCCAGCAGAAAGGCTTCGGCGGCATGGTCGCGTTTGAGACGGGCTCGTTGGAAAACGCAAAGAAAGTTTTGGAAAACGTCAAACTCTGCACTTTAGCCGAAAGCCTCGGCGGCGTTGAAAGTTTGATTTCGCATCCGGCGACGATGACGCACGCTTCAGTTCCGCCCGAAAAACGCGAAAAATTAGGAATTACCGACGGCCTTGTGCGCGTTTCGGTCGGCATCGAAGACGTCGAAGATATTATTTCCGATTTAGATCAGGCGCTTAGTTAGTGCTAAGTATTGAGTGATAAGCGGTAAGAGCGAAAAAACTTACCACTTGCCACTTACCGCTTACCACTCTAAATTTATGTTTACTGTTGAAATACATGCTACGTCACACATCGGCCGCGTTCGTCGCGGCAATGAGGACAATTATCTTTTGTTACATATTTCCGGCTCGCGGACGTGGATGAGCTCGCAGGACCCGGGCGAATTTATTATCGAATCGCAAAAATTCGACATCGACGAAAGCGGCATCGTCCTGGCCGTTTCCGACGGAATGGGTGGCGCGCTCGCGGGCGAAGTGGCCAGCCAGATGGCGGTCGAAACCGTCAGCCAGAGATTTTTAAGCGAAGATACGGAAAGAACTTACTCGCCCAACGATTTCAGCGAATCTTTAGTCGGAAGACTGTACAACGCAACGCTCGACGCCAATCATTTAATTCACCAGCAGGGACGCTCCGACCCGCAGTTTAACGGGATGGGCGCGACTTTTACGGGTGTCGGCATCACGCGTGAAGCGGTCGATTTGGTTCAGGTCGGCGACTCGCGCGCATACCTCATTCGCAATAATAAAGTTTATCAGATAACCAAAGACCAATCGCTCGTCCAGCAATTAATCGACGCCAACCAGATTTCGCCCGAAGAAGCCGAAACGCACACTTTGAAAAACGTCATCCTCCAGGCGCTCGGCGCGCAAAACGAAATTTATCCGGTCGCCGCGCGCCTCCTTCCGCAGAGCGGCGACATTATTATTTTGTGCAGCGACGGTCTGTCAAACAAAATCAACGGCACCGATATGCTGCGAATCGTTGCGGCTAATCCGGATCGTTTGGAGATGGCCTGCGCCGAGCTCGTCAAGGAAGCCAACGAACGCGGCGGCGAAGACAATATCACGGTGATTGTGGCAAAACTTCTCGGAGAGGATTTGACTCAATCGAGCGGCGACGAAATCAAGCTCGAAGTTCTCGATTTGGGAAACATTCACGACACAGCCGACCAGGACACGGCGGAAATTGTTTAAGTAAAAAGGTAAAAGGCAAAAGTAAGAAACCTGTTCTTCACTTTTGCCTTTTACCTTTTTACTTTTACCTTTTATTCCTTTCTCCACTCGGGCAGCTCTTTATTATCGCCCGCCCGGCTGACGTAAATCGAAGAACCTTTGACGCGCACGACTTCGACTTTTTCGCCTTCCAGCAGAGGCGTTTCGCCGTCTTCGGGAAAAGCCGTCCAAATCGAGCCGAAAACTTTTACCGCACCTTCATTCAGCGCGCCCTTACTCGAAATCGTGACCGTTCCGATTTGCCCGGGCAGGGAAGCGACTCCGGTTTTCAACAAATCATCGTCGCCGTGCCGCAGATATTTGGCAAAAATCGTCCGCGACATTCCCGTCAGAACGATTGAAACGACGGCAAAAATCAAAAATTGCAGCCCGAAACTGCCAATGCCGAGAAAGCTCGCCAGCGCCGCCGCCAGCGCGCCGATACCAAACCAGAACAACACAAAACCAAACGTAAAAATCTCGGCGATTATTAAGACAACGCCCAAAACAATCCACAGAATCCATGCAAATTGTTCCATAATTTATAATAAAAGAATTAATTTCCGCCAATAGTATTGCAATTATTTACAGATTTGTCATTAATAGTTGTCAGTTGTCAGCCTTCGGCCGTCAGTCGTTATTTATTTCCGCCTGAATCTTTGAACTTAACCTAAAGAAATGTTAATCTTTTTTTCGTGCTTGGGTGGCGGAATTGGTAGACGCACAGGACTTAAAATCCTGTGTCCGTAAGGGCGTGCGGGTTCGATTCCCGCCCTAAGCACCACTTTAGATTCAACAAGTTAAGGGCATCTTTCGAGATGCCCTTTTCTGCTTTTATAACCTTTGGACACTTATTTGGACACTTTCAATTTCAACTATCCTCAAATGCATCTTTAATTTAGAAATAATGCTGATTATAGTGTTGGGAAGTAAATACAATCAGCAGTTCAATTATAGTCAAATCAGGAGTCTCTCAAATCGGCGAGGCGTGATTCATATATTATTGTCAGTTCGTCGCGCTTCGCCCGCTCCGCTTCCCTGCTTTCGAACCGGTTTATTTGGTTATTGAGCCGAATGTGATGAGCGAGCCTCATTTTTAAGGTTTCAGAATCAGCGACCGGCGCGATGCACGAGCAGTCGGTTTTCTGATGAAGCAGGCAGAAGATTTTTGCGGGTTGTTCTTTTTCGTTAAAAGCCATAGGTGAATTAAAATGCTATCACAACATCAAGCTCAAAATCGCCGCCGATTTTCAATTATTTCCAGTTCTGCGGGCGCGACGGATGCGGCAAGCCCGGATGCTTCTGCCTGCGATAGCCTGCCGACAAATCGTCAATCACCAGTTTGCGCGGCTGATACTTGGCTAAAAATGCGGATTCTATTTTCTTGCCGTCTTCTGTTGTCCAGTTCAGGCCGAAATCGGTTTGCGGCGTGAAAGAAGTGCCAGTGTATGGCGAAAAGCCTTCCCATCCGCGAACCTGTGAAATTTCCCCGTCGAAATTAAGATGCGTCGAGCCGCCGACGTAAAGCATCCCGGCCGACCAGTCAATTATGTCGCATTCCGAAGAAATACGACTGCCCTGCCAGGTAAAATTTATAATGGGCTGGCCGTCCTTGTAGGCCGTAAAACTATGATTTACGCTCGCGACGGCGATGTGCGTCCAGACATTTGCCTCGAAAACGTAGTCGCTCCCGAACACGACGGCGGCTCGTGATGGGCCGCAAACGCCGTTCGGCAGAACGGTAAAATTCCCGACGAGTCTTCCTTTGTGCAAATCAGGAAAATAATTGATGCCGAAAAGAATGGCGTGCGCGGCACCGTATCCCGAAGAAACGACGTAGCCGAGTGTTGTCTCGGGCGCGAATTTTATCCAGGCTTCCCAGGCGAAATCCGTCTCGAGAACGTTCGGAGCGCCGGGCGAATAAATTTCCCAGAATTGCCCGTGATTGACGTTCTGATTAAATTCGCTCTTGAAAGTAAGTTGCGCCCGCGCGCTCTGCGAAAAGGTAAAAACGCCAAGTAACAGACAAATGATTATAGACTTCATAAGTTTTTGTCTTCCGTAAATAATTATTTTCTGATGCAAACATACATCATCATGTTCGACGCAAACCAGCGCAGAAACCTCACTCCGAGTCCTAAGACCGGCACGCTCGCGTCTTCTGACACCACCAGGCGCTTAAAAACCGACGACGGAGCGGAGCGGAGCAAAGGCTCGACGTCGACCGGTCCGGGTTCAGCTGCCGGCGCGGACGAGACGGGAAATTCTTCTTTACTAAAAAACGGAATATCGTAAATTCCCCAGAGAATCGAATATCCTTTGGTCTCGACGACTTTCAAACCTGCATCGTCGAGCATCCGGGTAAATTCTGTTCGCGTGTAGGCATATTGAAAAAAGCTTTTCTCGGACGCTTCCTGTGCCGGGCCTTTGATTTTCTTCCAGTTTTTTTTGAGCGGCTGCAGAAAATGCCGGAGCGGGCTTTGATAAGGAACACTGAGCATCAATGTTCCTTCCGGTTTGATGACGCGTCGCGCTTCCAATAGAGATTTTTCTGCTCCTCCTTCGAAGTGCTCGACGACCCCGTTTGAAAAATATAAATCGAACGTCTCGTCCGGAAACGGCAAATCCGAGACGTCGCCTTTTTTCAGCTCGAGCGCGGGCTGCCGGGCGCTCAGGTTCGCGAGCGCGCGTTCGGCAAAGTCGAGTCCGATGACGCGGAAGCCTTTGGCCGCGTAGTAAGCGACATACTGCCCCATCCCGCAGCCGCCTTCGAGCATGACGGCGCCGGGCTTGAGATATTTTTCAAACAACGGCCGGAGCGGGTCGACCGAGCAGAATTTGACCGCCTGTTCAAACTGGCTGTTTGCCCAGTTTTCTTCCCAGAATTCCGGTGTATCGCCGGCGTGGGCGCGTTCGTGATACATTTTGAGCATTCGCTTTTTCTATTTTCCTTTAAATATTGGTATATCCATCATAAAAAACCAAACGATTAGGGTGATGACGAGCAAAAGACCAAAGGCAATCAGTTCCCTTTTATTTTCTCTGAGACGTCTTTTCCATTTTGAGTGCTTTCTTCTACTCAAAGATTTTTACCACTTTTCAAGTTAAATTTTCCAGCGAGCTTCGATGACCAGCGCGAGTATAAAAACTGCAAAAAAACAGCCAGAGAGATTCCCGATTCATAGTTCTCCAAAAATTAAAAGTGAATCTATTATATGGAAACAAAAAAACAAGTCAATAATTTTTTAATTCAGGTAGTGTCCACCTTCGCTTGCGCCCAAACCTCCAAAGCCCACGAAGCCGCCTAAACCGCCGCGTTCTCCAAAACCGCCTGCGCCGCCGGAGTCTTTGATTTATGTGGTTTTCTACGCGGAAAAGGCGAAAGAGTTTGTGGCAACGGGCGGCGAAATCCATCACGGGAATTTGCCCGAAGGTGCGCGAAGAGCATTATGACGTTTTGATTTAGACGCGCGTTTTGGCTTCGTCTTTTTCTTTTATTGTTTGCAATGCTGTTTCATCCGTGATACATTCCTCAAATCATAATTGAGAAAAGAACTTAAAGAATTTGTTATGGAATTTACTGCCCAACAAAAAAAATCATAAACGATGTTGTTACTGAAATTAACAATTTCGATTGTAACAATTCTTACAAATTGCAGCTCGACAAATAAAATGGAGGAACAAATAAAATGGAAGAACAAAAAAATGAAACGACAGACACAGTTTCAACAAACGACACAACACCCAAGGTAACGGGAATTGGCGGCATTTTCTTTTTTTCTGACAATCTCGAAGAAACGAGAGATTGGTATGCCAAAAATTTAGGGCTTGAAATCAATGAATGGGGTTCTTCGAGTTTTGAATTTAGAAATGTAAACAAACCTGAGGAAATTAACTCTCTCCAATGGTGTCCTTTTAAAAAAGGAAGTGAATATTTTGCCCCTTCAAAAAAGGAATTTATGATTAACTATCGGGTTCAAAATATTGAAGGACTCGTAAATAAACTAAAAGAAAATGGCGTGACAATTGTTGATGAAATTGCAACCTTTGAGTATGGAAAATTTGTTCATATTATGGACGCAGAAGGCAACAAGATTGAACTATGGGAACAAATTGACGCTGACCAAAATGGCGATAAGACAACAACATAAAGTAATGGAATAGTTTGACACAATTGGAGGGAAAAGAAAGCCGACCGCATAAAAGCACATTTGCAATAGGCGGGGTTTCGTGCTCCGCAGACAGTTTTGTGGTTAAGGGAAAGCTCAGTTCTCAGAATGAACATTTTTGCTGAAAACCCCGCCCATCGCAAATCTGCCAAACGTTAGCGGTCATTGTATCGACCGTCAAAACAGACGACAAAAAACAAGTGTAAAAACAAACTTAAATTATGAGAGAGGGACAAAAATCATTACCAAAATGGACGCTTATAGTATCAGGACTGTTTGCATTAATGGAACTTATCGTAAGTCTATCAATGTACTTTTCACCGCAATCGATTTCGGAGACGGTTGACCTTAACGCAAAAGGCGTTGGCTACTTAATTTATATGTTGGCTGCCCGACAATTTGCCCTTGGTTTTATCTTTGCTTTTGCGACATTTAAAAAATCAATTCCTATGCTGACAATTGCATATATTTTCTTTTTAGTAATGTTTGTCGGCGACTTATCTATTGGAATTTCACAAAAAAACAATTCACTTATCATTGGTGCTTTAGTAATGTGTATTATTTCTTCAGCATTGATATTTGCAATAAATAAGAGAAAATAATATTCGAGTATGACACCAACATTTTTCGCAAAACAATCCGATTTTAGAAATCGTTTTCAGTTGCGGCGGTTTCGTCCTTCACGACTTGCGGCGAAATTTTGCCTCCGGGCTAATTCAGCATACCGATATAAAAACGGCTCAGGAGTTTCCTGGTCATTCTAAAATTACAAACACGGCGATTTATATGAAATTTTGAAAAGAAAAGGTTTATAGAACCTATCTTTACTAATCTTTCGACAAATAAAGCTCAGGGCTTTTCGTTTGGCGGAAAATCGCTGGCATAATTCTTGCGACAGTTATCTGCGGTTATTTCAGGGAGGATGTTATGTATAGATTTAAAATTTTATTAATTTTAACCGTCGGATTTTTATTTATTCAGAGTGCGGACGCGCAAAGCCGCACCGACCGCCTTTTAATTAATGAAGCGGTTAGGATTACGGGCGACAGCTTCACCGTTTCTACTCAAACGCCGAAAGGCGCGCGCATTTTTGCGATTAGCCAGCCGAACGCCCAGATGCTGAACGCAATCGATACAGGATTGACCAATCTTTTTGCGCTGGCGAGAAAAAATAATTACTTGAAGCGTACAAATTATTCGGATTACACGATTTTTATCGCCAAGCCCGACAGAATGAAGGACAGCGCCAAAAATTATTCGCCCGACATCGCCGTCGCGGCCAATCAATACGCCGGAAGCATCTATGACCAGGGCGGTTACGTCTATGCGGCGGGAATGGTGATGGCTTTTAACCCGTGCGCTTTTATTATCGCCGAACACACAAAAGATTTTGAGCGCGTTTCAAATGTCGTCAGCTACGAGGGCGAGCATCTTATTCTTTATCACAACGACCGCAAGCGCTACCTTGAAACGGCCGACCATAGTCAGGGCGGCGGCCACCCGATTCTTCAATAAGAGAATTACGAATTACGAAAAAAACCGAAAGGCGAAGCTGAGCTAATCAGTTTCGCCTTTTGAAATTCGTAATTTGAAATTAATTAAACCATATCGTGCAGACGCTAAACGAAATTGTTAGCGGGAAAATATGGACAGAGAGCGGCATATCCGTGTAAAATGCGACAAAAGCTTGATAAATGCTTAGTTTTAATTATTCTGAAAATACTGGCACAGTCATTGCCATAATGCTTCGCGGATGTTGTAGTTTGATAAAATCCGCGAAGATGGAGGTCAAAATTATGAACTTTTGGCGTAAAGCGACCAAAGTCTTCGCTCTCTTTTCTCTGTTCTTTGTAAATTCTATTTTTATAAGCGCGCAAAGCGTCTACGAAATTCCGTCCGGAACGAAAATTCGGATTCAGATGGACAACGAGATAAATTCAAAAGTTTCGAGCGCGGGCGACACTTTTACGACGACGATTTCCGAACCTGTAAAGGTACGCGAGACGGTTGTTTTGCCCATCGGAACCGTTATCGAAGGACGCGTTACGGAAGTTAAACGCGCTTCGATTGGCCGAAAAAACGGCAGTATGCGGATTTTGTTTGAAACGCTTCGACTGCTGACCGGCGAAAAACGCGAGATAAAAGGCGTTCTGGTCAACCAGTTAGCCGCTGAATCATCGCAAGCCGCAAGCATTTTAACCGTCGCGGGCGGAACGGCTCTCGGCGCGATTTTCGGAACGGTTTCAAAATCGCAAAACGGCGCTTTAATCGGCGCGGCCATCGGAACCGGCGCGGGCGCGGGCGTCGCTTTTCTGCAAAAAGGAAAAGACGTGCGCATCAAAGCGGACGAAAAGTTTGAAATAGAATTAACCAGCAACGTCGTCCTGCCGCCGCAGGATTATTGAAAAATTTTTACGGGTTTGGTCGTTGGCGAGAGAACTTTCGACCAGATAAGAAGCACTGTTGTGAAGGGGAGAGCATAACAGTGCTTCTTTTATTTTAAATTGTTTTCAACCGAAGAAAACGCGACGGACGCAGAGTTTTCCGGCAAAAACGAATCAGAATTTTGCGTTCTGCATTTCCCGATTCGTTTCTGCTGCTTCTCTGCGTCCGTCGCGTTTCCTGCGGTTGATTCCCCGTAAAATTTACGGAACGAAAGCCGTCGGAACAGGGCTGTCGCCGGCGATTCCGAACTGGACTGCCGTAAAGCCTGCCTGCGTTCTTTGCAAATACCAGTTTTTGTTTGACGGACGCCAGACCGCTAAGTCAGCCTTGCCGTCGCCGTCGTAATCGCCTGCCACCGGAATGTCGCCGCTCAAACCGAATGCTCCGGAGTAATAGCTTTGATTTTCGCTTCTGAGAACGAACCATTCGCCCGTCGAGGGACGGAAGAATGCGACGTCCGCTTTGCCGTCTCCGGTGTAATCGGCCGGAACAGCCTTGTCGTTCGCCGTGCCGAACTGGTAAACGACCGCGTTGCTCGCGCTCCGGTTTATCCACCATTCGCCCGTCGAAGCGCGGAAAACAGCGATGTCCGCCTTGCCGTCGCCGTCGTAATCGGCGACGACCGGTTTATCAATCGAGCTTCCGAACTGCTGAATCAAAGTTCCGCCCGTCGATTTCGAGATATACCACGTTGCCGTCGAAGGACGAAAGACGGCCGCGTCCGCTTTATGGTCGCCGTCGTAGTCGCCCGGCGCCGCGATGTCGCCGTTTGTGCCGAACGGGAACGAGTAAAAGCTGTTGTCCTCGCTTCTCAAAATGAACCACTCGCCGGTCGAAGGTCTAAAGAAACCGACGTCCGTTTTGCCGTCGCCCGTGTAATCCGCCGGAACGATTCGGTCGTTAGCCGTTCCGAATTGGAACGCCGCGTTGCCGCCGTTCGAAGATTTCAGATACCACCATTCGCCGGCTGCGGCGCGATAAATCGAGATGTCAGTTTTGCCGTCGCCGTCAAAATCGAACATTTTGGCCTGCGCAACCGAAACCGGATTTGAGCTCGACGACCAGAAACCGTTCGAAACCGAGTAATTACCGCCGTCCGATTGATTTCCGGCGGCCGTCTGGCCGATTGTGCCGTCAATCGTAAAGTTGCCGCCCGTGCTGTTTCCGCCGCCGTTTGAAACGACCGACTGTTTTATTTCAAAGCTTCCGCCGCTTTGCGCGAGAGTAACGCTTCCCTGCACGAGAGTTATTGCGAGTCCGAGTATGGCGCCGAGAAAATTTTTCCTTTTCATAATTTGTCCTCACTTTATCTTTAGCGAAGCTGATTGAGAATTCCTTTTTAATCGGGAATTCTCAATCGAGCCGGCCGGAAGTTACTGCTGTTTGTTTTGGCGCGTCGCTTCTTCGAGGGCGGCGAGACGTTTCATCAACTCGTCCTGCGCGGCGCGAAGCTGGTTGACTTCGTCCTGAAGCTGTTTGACTTCGACGTTTTTCTGCTGCAATTCGCTGTCTAATTCCTTGACCGCTGCTAAACTGACGCCCGCCAGATCCTGGATACCGATTGAAATATTGTTTGTGCCGAGGCCGAACTGCTCGAAGAAATCTTCGGCCATCGGGCCGACGTGGCGAACCGTCTTGCCTTCGTCGATGTAATTCCACGAGGTAATCGGCAGATTGCGAAGTTTTGAAAGCACGTCGAAGCCTTTGACCGCGATGAAGTTTTCTTTTGTGAAACGGCTCGAAGTGCAGTTAAAGACGCCGCTTCCCGCCGGAAGATTACAGCCGGTCGTGCCGGTCAGATTGGTGCGGAAACGGAAACCGCCGGTCGCGCGTGCCGCAAATTCGTTGTTGGCGGTATTTTTGAAAGTATCGACTGAAGCCGTCGCCGAGCCGTCGCTCCAGACAAACGTTCCGCTGAAACCGTTGTTCGAGGCGAATTTACCGAACGCCATCGAGTGGTCTTTGTCGGCGGTTACGTTATAACCGATGGCAACTGCCGCGAGGCCCGTAATATTAAACGAATCCGGGTCGCATTTGCCGTTGACGAGCGGTCCGCCCGACTGCGCTTTATTGCCCATTGCAAAACCGTAGGTGTCGCACACGCGATTGCCCGCGCCGGCCGAAAATCCGGCTGCGCCTTTAACTTCATTGCCGCTGCCGAAAACGATGCTGCTCGTGCTGCTGGCGAAATTCGTGTCGCCGAACGCGAACGAATAAAGACCGCTCGCCGTTGACTGGCTGCCGCCCGCCCATGAAAAGAAGCCCGTGTTGGCGTCGTCCCATTCGTTTTGCGCGTAGCCCGAACGAAACGCGCCCTTGTAGGTGTACCACATCGTTCGGTAGCCCTGACCTTCAACCGGAATCGTGCCGATGCCCAGATTGCCGGTTGCGAGAAAACTGCCGTTCTGGAAAACTTTGAAATCGGCCGGCGTAAATCCGCCCGGGCCGCTGCAACAGGTGCTGCCGCCGCGCAAAAATAACATCGCGGCCGTCCCGTTGGCGTCGCCGACCGAAACTTGCGGTGTCACGCCGGGAACAAACCGGACGGTGTTGGCGTCAACATATGATTTGTTCGTCGCGTCCAACGGATTTACCGGATTGGGAACGTTTATACCGCCGGAAAAATTATTCAACGCCGTCCACGTGTTTGTGCTGCCGAAGATTGCTCCGCCACCGACGGCGTTGGCGCTCGACAGAGTCGTTCCGTCGCCGAAGATAATCGATTGAGCCGAGATTTTTCCTAAAGCGTCGCGTTTGACGAGTGTGTTCGAAATGTTGCTCGGCGTCGCGTTGTTGACCGCCTGCACCGCGTTGGCGACGTTTGTCGAAGTCTGCCCGCCGACGTTGTTGACGACGGTCGCGTTTTGCGTGCCCGTCACGTCGCCCGACATATTGCCGGTAAAATTCGTCGTGCTGTTCGTTTTCGTCGCATACGGAGCGGAATTTATTTTCTGTCTCGGCGTCAAAGTCGTGTAGGCGTCGCCCGCGGTTTTGCGAACGGCGATTTCCAGATAACGGTCGGCGCCGGGAAAAGCCGCCGCGCCAAAATCGAGGCTGGTCGAAAAAATACCGTTTGAAACCGTGACGGAGACGTCCGACAAAGTTCCACTGATTTGCGCCCCGCCGGTCGCCGCGTCATACAGCTTAAATTGAAATTGGAACGTGCCGCTCGCCGCTGCGCCCGCATCGTTCAAGCGTCCCTGATAATTAAAAGCTGAGCTCTGGCCGAAAGCGTTTACTGCCAGCGCCAAAGCGATAACTAATAATATGATTGCTCTTTTTGTATTCATCGAAATTCTCCTGCGTTATAAAAAATTTATGATTGCTTGCCGGCTTTCTAAATGCCGCTCTATATCTAACGCGAAGAATTTTCGGAAAAGGTATCAGCCGATAGATTTTTTTGTGAATGTTAAAAAAATCGACGAAGACAGCTAAATCAATTTGTAAGAGTCGATTTTTTCAGGTTAACAGGCAACTTTTAACCGAAAAGCGTAATCCAATCTGTAATTAAATAATTACGTTTTATTTAAAACGATTAAATAAAACAGTAAACTTTGTTTTTCATCTCTCACACGAACTTATAAAAATTATATGAAAAAAATATCACTACTTTTATTTATATTTATATTCAGTTTAGCCGTTCGTGCCGAGACGCTTAACATAACCGAATTCGGCGCGGTTCCGAACGATAACATAGACGACACGCCGGCGATTAACGAAGCGGTTGAAAAATTGAAAACCGGCGGCGGCACGCTCGTTTTTCCGTCCGGCACAACCGATATCAGCGGTGAGATTCCTTTTATCTCATACGGAAATTATCAGAGT
>DASWRI010000073.1:0-21968 GCA_036403235.1 Pyrinomonadaceae bacterium
CGACGTCGAGCGGCGCTATCCGGCCGGGCGTTACGTTTTAATCGACGACAAGTTACGGATTCTGACCGCGATAAAAAAAATCTGGGGCGCGCGCGTGACGACCGTTTTTCCGCGTCAGGGACATTATGCTTTTGACGAAACGGAAATCGCCAAATATCCGAGCGCCGATATTACAATCGAACGCATCGGCGACTTGATAAACTTCGGCGGGGAAGAATTAATCAAAGAATAATGAATAATTTTCTAAAAACATCGGATTTTTCGCGCGCTGAGCTTGAAAATTTGCTCGACGCGGCGTTTCGATTCAAACGCGGCGAAGACGTTTCAAAACCTTTAAACGGCCAATCCGTCGCGCTCGTTTTTTTTAATCCATCGCTCAGGACGCGCGCTTCTTTTCAGGTCGGAATTTACGAGCTCGGCGGAAATCCGATAATTTTAGAGCCGGGCGCTTCCAGTTGGACGCTCGAACACCGCGAAAGCGTGGTGATGGACGCTGACAAAACCGAGCATCTCGCCGAATTCGTGCGGGTTTTGGAAAGATACGTCGCCGCCATCGGCGTGCGCACGTTTGCCAATCTGGAAAACTGGGAAGCGGAGCGCGTCGAGCCGATTTTGACGGCTTTTGAAAAATACGCGTCAAAACCGATTATCAATCTCGAATCGGCGATGCATCACCCGTGTCAGTCGATGGCGGACATGATGACGATTCGGGAAAAGCTCGGCCGGCAAAAGAAAAAGATTCTGTTGACGTGGGCGTGGCATCCGAAGCCGCTGCCGATGGCCGTCCCAAACAGTTTCGCGCTCGCCGCCGCGCAGTTCGGACACGATTTGCGAATCGCACACCCGAAAGATTTTGAGCTCGACCACGAGCTTTTGACGCAAATCGAATCTGAAGCAAAAGCGAACGGCGGCGCGCTCGAATTTACAAACGATGCGAACGAAGCGTTTGACGGCGCGGAAGTCGTTTACGCGAAAAGCTGGGGAAGCTTCCGGCATTACGGCAACGCCAACCAGGACATCCGCGAGCGGCAGATTTACCGCGAAAAATGGATTGTCGACGAAGCGAAAATGGCGCGCTCGAATGACGCGATTTTTATGCATTGTCTCCCGGTTCGTCGAAACGTGATTGTCACCGACGCCGTCATCGATTCGGCAAATTCGGTCGTCATCGACGAAGCAGAAAATCGCCTGCACGTTCAAAAAGCGATTTTGGCACGAGTTTTGAAATGAAGAGGTTCACCACAGAGACACGGAGGCGCAGAGGAAATTAAAACAGGATGGACTTCGATTTGCAGGATAATTTATTTTTTTTAATCTGCGTTATCCGCGTTTATCCGCGGTTAATTCTTTCTTAAAAACTCTGTGTTCTCTGTGTCTCTGTGGTGAAATCTTCCGATAAAATTTTTATGATTGGTGAAAATTTAAATCTTCTGCGCGAAGCATTGCCCTATATTCAACGATTTAAGGGAAAGACGTTTGTCATCAAATTTTCCGGCAAAGTTACCGAAAATAAAGAGAATCTGTCTTCGCTCGTCGAGGAACTGGCGCTTCTTTATCAGGTCGGAATCCGCATCTGCGTCGTTCACGGCGGCGGCAAGCAGCTTAACGAACTAGCCGAAAGGATGGGCGTTGCGCAGACAATTGTCAACGGGCGGCGCGTGACGGACGACGAAACGCTGGAGCTGGCCAAGATGATTTTTGCGGGCAAAATCAACACGGAAATTTTAGCCGCGCTCCGCCAGCGCGGCGTCGAAGCCGTCGGGCTTTCGGGCGTTGACGGCAATATCGTGCGCGCCGAGCGCCGCCCGCCCAGAGAGATTTTGAATCGCCAGACCGGCGTTCGCGAAGAAGTCGATTTCGGTCATGTCGGCGACGTTCTGGAAATTAACGTGCGGCTTCTCGAAGTGCTGCTTGAACAAGATTACCTGCCCGTCGTTTCTTCGCTCGGCGCGGACGACGAAGGCCAGATTTTCAACATCAACGCCGACACCATCGCGTCGGAAATCGCCGTCAATCTGCGGGCCGAAAAGCTCGTTCTTTTGTCCGACGTGGCCGGAATTTATCTTGACGCGGACAAGCCGGAAACGAAAATTTCGCAGCTTTCCATCGCCCAGGCCGAAGAGCTTATTGCCAGCGGCAAAATTTCGGGCGGAATGATTCCGAAGCTGCAAAACATCGCGGATTTGATAAAACGCGGCGTCAAATCGGCGCACGTCATCAGCGGCACGACGCGCAACGCTCTGCTTTCGGAAGTTTTTACCGATTTCGGGACGGGAACGATGATTGCCGATTGAGCTGATATTACTGCAGAATTTTAACGCCCTGCGAATTTATCGGCGAAACATAGATATTGAAATCGATTCGGGTTTGCTCGTAAATTTTGCGCATCGCGTTTTCGACTTTTTGCGCCGTCTCCAAATTTACGCTGAGCATAAAAATCGAAGGCCCCGAGCCGGAAATTCCGCCGCCGAACGCGCCCGCTTTCAAACTTTCGTTTTTTATTTCGTCAAACTTCGGAATCAGGGATTTTCTGACCGGCTCGACGATAAAATCTTCCATCGAGCGCGCAATCAAATCATAATCCGCTTTCTGAAGCCCGGCGACGAGCGCGCCGAGATTGCTCCATTGCCGGATGGCGTCTGTTAAAGACACTTGCGCGGGCAGAATTTTTCTGGCTTCGGACGTTTTAATCTCGATTTGCGGGTGAATGACCGTCGCAAACATCGTTGGAAAATCGAGCGCGACGACATCGACCGGATTTGCCGAGCGAACGAGCACGAAACCGCCGAAAATACACGGCGCGACATTGTCGGCGTGACGCGCCCCGCTCGCGATTTCCTCGCCGTCCATCGCAAATTCGACGAGTTCGGCTTTGGAAAAACGCTCTTTTAATAATTTATTTGCCGCAACCAGAGCGCCCGAAGCGCTCGCCGCGCTCGAACCGATGCCGCTTCCCGGCTTGATGTGTTTCGTGATTTCGACTTCAAAACCAAATTCCACGCCCGCCGCCCGCATCAGCGACAGCAGAGCCTTTCCGGCGACGTTTTTTTCCGGGTCGGTCGGCAAATCGAATCGGTCGCGGTTAACTATTTTTACCGTTTTTTCCTCGATTAAACGGACACACATCTCGTCGAAAGGCTCGGTCAAGGCAAAACCGAGACAATCAAAACCGCAGACGACGTTCGAAACGCTGGCGGGCGATAAAACGCGGATTTCGTTCATAAAATTAAAATGCGATTTTCGCAAAAATCAGCGAATCGTATTATGATAAATCGTTTGCGGCTCAGACTCAAAAATCTCCGTAAATTCTTTTCAGATGAATTATTTCAGCACCAACAAACAATCGGCCAGAGCGAGCTTTCGCGAAGCCGTCCTCAATGGCCAGCCGCCTGACAAAGGCTTGTATTTCCCCGAAACAATTCCGATGCTTCCGGCCGATTTCCGGCTCGATTTCAAAGCAAAATCAAAAGCGCAAATCGCGTTTGAGGTGATAAAGCCGTATGTCGACGGCGAAATTCCCGAAAACGCGCTTTTTCAAATTTGCGCCGAAACGGTAAACTTCGATTTTCCGCTCGTTCCGATTACGGAAAATATTTCGGCGCTCGAGCTTTTTCACGGCCCGACGCTTGCTTTCAAAGACGTCGGCGCGAGATTTATAAGCCGCTGCCTGCAATTTTTTTCGAGCGAAAAAAGCGAAAAAACGATAGTCATCGTCGCAACTTCGGGCGATACGGGCGGCGCGGTTGCCAACGGATTTTATGAGGTAGAAGGCATCGAGGTCGTGATTTTGTATCCGAAAGGAAAAGTTTCGCGCGTTCAGGAATTGCAGCTGACGACTCTCGGGGAAAACATTTCGGCGCTCGAAGTCGAAGGAAGTTTCGACGATTGCCAGGCGCTCGCCAAAACCGCGCTGGCGGACGAAGATTTGAAGCGAAAAACGTTTCTCACCTCGGCCAATTCGATAAACGTCGCGCGCTGGCTGCCGCAGCAGTTTTATTATTTTTACGCTTTGCAGCAATGGACGAACGAGAAACGCGCGCCCGTCGTTTCAGTTCCGAGCGGCAATTTCGGCAACATCTGCGCCGGAATCATCGCGCGCGCTTCGGGTTTGCCGATTTCAAAATTTATCGCCGCGACCAACGCCAACGACGTCGTTCCGAATTTTTTAAAGAGCGGAAAAATGGAGATGAAAGCTTCCGTTGCGACGCTTTCAAACGCGATGGACGTCGCCAATCCGTCGAATTTCGCGCGAATTCTGGAAATTTTCGAAAACGATTTTCCGCGCCTGAAAGAAAATCTCGAAGCCGTCAGCGTTTCTGACGAAATCACCGCGCGCGTGATGCGCGAAATTTTCGAAAAATACAACTACATTCTCGACCCGCACGGCGCGGTCGGATTTTACGCTTTGCGGAAATATCTGGAGGAAAATCCGTCCGAAAAAGGCTTTTTTCTCGAAACGGCGCATCCCGTCAAATTCGATTCGGTCGAAAAGATTGTCGGGACTTGCGGCGCCGCGCCCGGCGCGATTAAAGATTTGTTTTCGCGTTCGTCGCAAAAGCTTGAAATAAAAGTAAATTACGAAGATTTGAAAGAAATCTTATTGAAGAAAATATAAACGAATGAAAGTTTTAAAGTTCGGCGGCTCGTCGGTTGGAAGCGCCGAAAACATCGAAAAAGTCGTTGGAATCGTGTGCGGGAAACTCAAAAAGAATGCCTGCGCGGTTGTCTTGTCGGCGATGCAGGGCACGACCGACGCTTTGATTGAAATCGGAAAGCTGGCCGAACGCGGCGACGAAATTTTCCGCGAAAAAATCGGCGCAATCAAAGCCGGGCATTTTGAAGCGATTCGCGCGCTCATTCCCGTCTCGCTTCAAGATGCGCCGCTCCAATTTATCAAAAAATGCGTCGCCGAAATCGAAAACATCTGCGAGGGCGTTTTTCTTCTGGGCGAATTATCGCCGCGCTCAGTCGATAAAATTACGGCTTACGGCGAAATTATGTCGAGCAAAATCGTCGCGGCAAAATTTGCCTCGCTCGAAATCGAAAACGTCTGGAAAGATGCGCGCGATTTGATTTTGACCGATTCGCATTTTAATTTCGCCGCCATCGATTTTGAAAAAACAGACGCCCGCATCAAAGATTTTTTCGCCGCCTCCCCGGCAAAACTTTATATTTTGCCCGGTTTTATCGCTTCGGACGCGAGCGGCGCGACGACTACTCTGGGACGCGGCGGTTCGGATTACACGGCGGCTATTTTAGCGGCGGCGCTCGATGCGAAAGTTCTCGAAATCTGGACGGACGTCAGCGGCATGATGACCGCCGACCCGCGCTTTGTCCGCGACGTGCGCCGAATTTCGCACATTTCCTATCGCGAGGCGATGGAGCTTTCGCATTTCGGCGCGAAGGTAATTTATCCGCCGACGATTCAGCCGGTGATGGCGAAAAAAATCCCGGTTTTGATAAAAAACACGTTTGCGCCCGAAGATGTCGGGACTTTGATTGAAGCCGAAACCGCGCCGGAAAAAGAAATCATTCGCGGCATCACGAGCATCGATAAAATTTCGGTTCTGAGTCTCGAAGGCAGCGGAATGGTCGGCGTTCCGGGTTTTTCAAAACGGCTTTTCGACGCGCTTTCACGCGCCGACATCAACGTCATTTTGATTACGCAAAGCTCTTCGGAACACTCAATCTGCGTCGCCATCGAGGAAAAATGCGCTCCGCAGGCAAAAGAAGCGGTCGACCGCGAATTTGAATATGAAATAAACGTCGGGAAAATCGAGCCTTTGCGAGTCGAAAACGGGTTTTCTTGTCTCGCTCTGGTCGGCGACAAAATGAAGCAGCACACCGGCGTAAGCGGCAAAATGTTCGCCACGCTCGGCGCGCAGGGAATAAACATTCACGCCATCGCGCAGGGTTCGAGCGAGCGCAACATCTCGGCGATTATCGCTTCAAAAGACGTGCGTAAGGCCGTCAACACGCTTCACGAAGAATTTTTCTCGGACGGAAACAAACAAATAAACGTCTTCGTCGCCGGTTTCGGTACGGTCGGGAAAAAATTAATCGGGCAAATCCGCTTGCAGCAGAATTTTTTGCGGGAAAATCTGCGTCTCAACGTGCGCGTCGTCGGGCTCGCGAAAAGCCGAAATAAAATTTTCGACGAAAATGGAATCGAGCTTTCAAGCGCGGAAATTTTACTCGAAAACGCTTCTCAAATGAGCATCGACGAATTTACCGATTTAATTTTAGAAAAAAACCTGCGAAACTCGGTTTTTGTCGATGTCACGGCGAGCGCGGAGATTGTCGGAATTTATCCGAAGCTGCTCGAAAAATCAATTTCGATTATCGCCTGCAACAAAATCGCCGCGTCGTCTGATTACGCAAACTACCGGCAATTAAAGGATTTATCGCGCGAATACGGAACGGCGTTTTTGTTTGAGACGAACGTCGGCGCCGGATTGCCGATTATCAACACGCTCAACGATTTAATGCGCAGCGGCGATAAAATCAGGCGCATCGAAGCCGTTTTGTCCGGCACTTTGAATTTTGTTTTTAATCATTACGACGGCTCGCGCTCGTTCGCTTCAATCGTCCGCGAGGCGCAGGCTGAAGGCTACACCGAACCCGACCCGCGGCTCGATTTAAGCGGAACGGACGTGGCGCGAAAAATTTTGATTCTCGCGCGCGAAGCCGGATTTAAGCTCGAAATGTCGGACATCGAAAACAAAAGCTTTCTGCCCGGCGCGTGTCTCGCGGGAAGCGTCGAAGATTTTTACGCCGAGATGGAAAAAGCTGAAAATTATTTTCGCGAGCTGTTCGAAACCGCCGGAAACCAAAATTTATCGCTGAAATATATCGCCTCTTTTGCCGACGGCAAAGCTTCGGTCGGCTTGCAGAGCATCGACGAAACGCACAATTTCGCCAATCTTTCCGGCAAAGACAACGCCGTTTTATTTTATACGAATCGCTACTCGGAGCTGCCGCTGGTCGTCAAAGGCGCGGGCGCGGGCGCGGACGTCACGGCGGCGGGCGTTTTCGCCGATATTATCCGCGCGGCGCGAATTTGACGCAAGCGACAATCAATCCTTTACGTCGATATAAATATAATGCCCGGCACAAAAATAATAATATTTTTGCCGACATCACCACGAAAGTCTGCAATACTGCCGACAACATCAGCAAATCTAACAATTAAAAGACGTCATCCGTTTGATTGAAAACGATGCGAAAGATTTTTTTATGGCTGTTTTGCGGATTGGCGCTGGCGACTGCCGCCGGCGCGCAGAAGCCGTTTGCGGTCGAAGATTTTGCCGCGCATCCGGTTGCCGAAGCAGACGATAATTATATCGATTTGATTGAGCAGATTTTTCCCGAATCCGTTTACGACGAAGCGAATAAGCTGCTGACCGTCAGCAAATCCGTCAGTTTGCGAAAGCTTTCGGGCGAAAATGGCGACACGCTTTACGAAGCGCCGCTCGACGTGACGAGCGCCACCGGCCGGTGGTTTAAGGCAAACGGCGAAAAGCATCTGGCGCTGCTGGTAGACGCCGACCGGCACACGTCCGAATCGGGCGCATCTTTATATTCTCAAACCGTTCTGGCGGTTTTTCGTTACGTCGAGCGAAACGAAAAATATTCCGACGGCGACAAAACCAAAATTCGCTTTGTTCGCGAATTTCGTCTCATCGAAGCCGCCGACCCGCAGACAGACCGCTTTGTCAGCTTTCCCGACGATTTGCCGCTGATTGAAGAATCGCCCGCAAATCAGTTTTTCTGGATTCTCAATCATCATTTTAACGCGGGCGAAAATTTTCGCTCTTACGAGACGATTCGCGTCGGCGCGAATAAACGTTTGAGCCTGGCAATTGAAAAGATGGTCGGCGCGTATGACAGCGACGATTGCTCGGACAACCGTCTGGATTCGTTCTGGGTCGAGCAGCACAAACGCCAGCCGAAAAATTCTCTGCCGTATGATTTTCGCCTGCGGACGCTCATCTGGACAAAAAACGAATGCGAGCGCCGCCTGGAATGGACAAATCCGATTGAAGAAATGCGGATTTATCAGGCGCGACAAACGACGAGCGCGAAAAGCAAACGCCGCGTTCTGCGGCTTGTTCTGGTAAAGCTGACGCGGAAGAAAATCAGATTTTACCGCGACCGAGGCTATATCAAAAAGGATTATTAATGCTTTGAAAACCCGCTGTTTTTACAATTATCGGCGACAAAAAGCTGCGGCACGGCAATTTTTAATTGTGGAAGCATCGATTTGGGATTGAAATGAATAGAATATTTTTATTTTTGGCGATTTTTTTGATTCATCTGGCGGCGGCTTGCGCGCCCATTGCGGCGCAGGAAACGGATAAGCAGAAAAAAATCTTAAATATTTACGATTTCGACGCGAAAGTTTCCGCCGGCCAACCGACGACTTATCTCGAACTCGTCCGCAAAGTATTTCCCAAAGCCGTCCGGCTCGAAGGATTCAGCGGCGGCAGCGGCAGCGGGCAAGGTGAAGAATCCAGTCGTCCGTATGGCGCAACCGGCGCGATTCCGCTTCGCAGTCTGGCGGGAAAACAGGCGCTTTTGCGACATGATTCCGAGCTGCACTTCGATTTTGCGAGAGCCGTAATGCTCGACGAAGACCGGCGGCACGTCGCTCTGATTATCCGCACGGAAACTTTTGAAAAAAACAAATCGGGATTTTACGCGCTCGCCATTTTTTCGCTTGCGCCGAAACCAAAGCTGCTCGCCGCGTTTGACGCCGGAAGCGGGCGAAAGCTCGATTTCACCGAGGATTTTCTTTTTGAAGACAAAACGAAAAACTGGACGCAGTTCTGGGTCGCCGGCGAAACACGGAAAACGCCTTCGATTCGGGAAAAAGAATACGTTTTACTTGAACTGAGAAACGAAACCGTGCGCGTCATCGCCGACGATTTGCCCGCGCGCCGGACGGAAACGGGCTGCGGCTTTAATCAAACTTCGGAATTTATATTTGCGCCGCTCCTGATGTGCGGGCAGGAAACTTTTTCGGCCGACCGGCTCATTAATGTGCTGCGGCTCAACGATGAATGGCTGGCCGTCGGAGGCTGCGGCGAATCAAAACCGGAAGACAACCGCAAGCGCGAACGCGAATACAGATTTTACTGGAACAAACAGCTTGGGCGCTACCAAAAAAGATTTGAGCGCGACGAATTTTATCTGACCGACGTCAGCGAAAAAAACGTCAAAATCGAGCCGGGTTTCAAAGGATTTGCAAAGCCGCAAGCGCTAAGCGGCAAACCTGTTCTGGCAGACCAAATTTACGACGTGACGCTTTACGGCGGCGGCACGTTCTGGGACTGGGACGGCGATTTTGAGCAGCAGCAACCGCGCAGCCAGTCGGCGTTTGATTTTAATTTTTATTTTATCGGCGAGTTCGAACGCTCGCCGCAAAAATACGGAACTCGCCGATACCGGCTCGACATCCGGTTTGTGATTACCGCCATCCGCCGCGAGCGCGAAGCCGACGGGAGATGGACGAATGTCTATACCTGCTATATTATCGCCGCCGCCGAGCGGTAGGAAAAAAATTTTACTCGAATTTTTTCCCGAAAAAGGCGACGCGCTCGCGCCGATGGCCGAAATTTCGCCCGGAAAATACGCCGCCTTTTTAGCACAAGGTTTCAGGGAATATACGACGCCGGCACGGGCTTGTCGGTCGATAAGCCGAACTGAACGGCCGTAAAACCGTCGGTGCTTTTCTGCAAATACCAATTCTTGTCGCTCGCCCGGAAAACAGCCGCATCGGCCCGCCCGTCGGCGTCGTAATCGCCCGGCGTCGGCGTATCGTCGGACAGACCGAACGGGAAGGAATAATAACTTAAATCCTCGCTTCTGAGGACAAACCATTCGCTCGTCGAAGGTCTGAAAAAAGCGACGTCCGTCTTGCCGTCGCCGGTGTAGTCGCCGGGCACAGGCTTATCCGTAGAATTTCCGAACTGCAGCGCTCCGGCCTGCCCGTTTGAACTGTGCAGAAACCACCATTCGCTGACCGAAGGGCGAAACACGGCAATATCGGCTTTACAATCGCCGTCGTAATCGCGGGCGACGGGCACGTCGTTTTGCTGTCCGAACTGAACGGCCGTAAATCCCTGACTGCTTCGAAGCAGATACCAGACGCCGCTCGACGGACGAAATACGGCTATGTCGGCTCGTCCGTCGCCGTCGAAATCGGCCGGATAAGGCACATCTTCGCTGGTTCCGAACTGCTCAAAATGGTATGAAAGATTTCCGCTGTTGATGATATACCAGGTTCCGTTTGACGGGCGATAAACGGCCGTGTCGCTGCGGCCGTCGCCGTCATAATCGGCCGGCACGAGCTTGTCCGAGGCAATACCGAATTGCAGCCCGCGGACGGTGTTGGCGAAATAACTGTTCTGTAGATACCAGACGCCGTTTGACGGGCGGAAAATCGAAACGTCGGTTTTGCCGTCGCCGTCGAAATCCGATGTGCTGCGGGTAACGCAGGAATTGGTTTTGAGGCGCGCTATGCTCCAGCGAGTTTGTCCGGCTATATTGTCGAAATCGCCGGACATTAAGACCTTATTGTCGTTTGTAACGGCAACCTGAAAAACCGGCGGCGACGGCCCGCTTGGAATGGTTTGAGGGTTCGAAAGCGTTCCGGCGTCAAACGTATAATCGAGGCTTCCGTTTTCCATAAGCCGGACAATTTGTTTGCGGTTTCCCGATTCGGCGTAGGTATTAAACTCGCCGCCGACAATTATTTTGCCGTCCGGCGCTGCGGACGCGCTGTAAATGTTTCCGACCAGATTGCCGGCATTAAAAGACCAGTCAACCGTGCCGTTATCGTTTAATTTAACCAGCGGAAATCTCGACTGGTTGTTGCTGCCCGAAAAAAGCGATGCGACAAAAAGTCGGCCGTTAAGCAGGAAAATGCCGTTAATCTGAGAAAAGGTTCCGCCGGTGAACGGCGTAAAGCTCGAATCGAGGCTTCCGTCCGGATTTAAGCGCGCCAGCTTTCCGCTGAGCGGCGTACCGTTGACCGAAGAAAATTCGCCGCCGATGATGATTTTCCCGTCCGGCTGCACAAGCATCGATTTGACGCCGGTTCCCTGACTGAAAGTTACATTAAAAGAAGTGTCGACGCTTCCATCGGAGTTCAGACGCGCAAACCAATGCTGCTCTGAGCCGTTAATATATTGAAATCCGCCGGTGATTAAAATCTTGCCGTCCGCCGCTACGGCAGCGGCTGAAACGTAAGTTCCCGAGTTAAAAGCAACGTTGAAGGAAGAATCGATGCTGCCGTCAGAATTAAGCCGCCATAACGCCTTATTTCCGAAATCGCTGGTCGAGCCGCCAACTAAAAACTTACCGTCCGGCTGTTTGACGATAACCGTCACGACTCCTTCGAGCAAAGAGGTCGGGACAAAAGAATTATCGACCTCTCCGTTGGAATTGAGCCGTCCGAAGAACTGTCGCGGCGAAACGTTAAGCAAGCTAAAACCGCCGCCGACAAATATCTTCCCGTCGGGCAATAGATACTGGGAAAAAACGATGCTGCGCTGCAATGTTAACCCGAGAAATGTGCCGTCAAAGCTCCCGTCCGGGTTGATTCTGGCCAGAGCTTTTATCCGGGCTTGCTGAACGCGGTCAAAGCTTCCGCCAATCAATATCCTGCCGTCCGGTTCGAGCGACGCCGCATATACTTCATGCCCGTTGCCGGTCATCGGCGTAACGAAAGTGTCGTCAAAACTGCCGTCGTTATTCAAACGTGCCATTCCCGGACAGCCCCTCGTCTCATTACCGATAACAACCAGACTGAAATCGCCGAAAAGAATAATTTTCCCGTCCGGCTGAACTATCGCCGAGCGAATCAGACTTTGAAAAGTAACGTCGGTGTGCGTATAGGTAGAATCGAGACTGCCGTCCGCGTTATAGCGTACAACTCGATAGTCGTTGACGCCGATAAATTTGCCGTCCGGAAGTAAGACGATGTCAAACACGCCTCCTATCGGATAACCTAAACTGAAAGTGGTATCGACGCTTCCGTTCGAATTCAGGCGAAGAATTCCGTTTCCATTATTGTTAAGCCCGCCGACCAGCATTTTACCGCCCGGAAGATAACGAACGGCGTGAACGTAATTGGTCGGCGGCGTGGTTCCGTAATCAAAACTCGTGTCGAGGCTGCCCGAAGGATTGAGGCGGGCTATCTGACGGCGCGCAACACCGTTGACGCTCGTAAAGTTGCCGCATATCACTATTTTCCCGTCCGGCTCGACGCCGCAAACCAGCGCGTAAATTCCGCTGAATGTATCGACCGTAACGTTAAACGTCGGGTCGACGCTCCCGTCCTGATTGAGCCGGACAATCGCGCTGCGCTGGAAATTGTTAAATGTGCTGAACCGGCCGCTTACCAGAATTTTGCCGTCCGGCTGAAGATGGAGCCGGTAGACCAGTCCGTTCGAGCCGGCTCCCGTATTAAAGGACAAATCGGGCGTTCCGTCGGGATTTATACGTGCTACGTCTTTGGTCGCGAATCCGGCAATCGAAGGAACATTGCCGCCGATTAAGGTCTTTCCGTCGGGCAGCCGCAGAATCGCCTGAACGAATCCGCCCGTTTCCGCCGGCAAAGCCGAAAATGTCGAATCGAGAGCTCCGTCGCGAACGAATGCGCTCGGCAGGACGGCGGAACTCTTCCGGCCTGTAACCGAGGCCGTAAAATTCGAATTAAAAACGCTTTTGAAATCCTGTGCGCTCGCCTGAGCGACGTTTAAGAGACTCAAAATAATTACGGAAACCGAAAAAATTATTAAATTCTTTATTGTCGAAAATTTTTTGTAAAACATAAAAGACATTTCAAGCGGGGAATTTGCCGCGCGCCGCGAGTCTGGCGCGGCTTGAGCCGATACCGCTTGACGGTAAAAAATCTCCGCCGCCTTTAAATTATAGTTTACGGCGCAAACGCCGGAGAAATAAGGCTTTTGTCTGTTTGGCCAAAATCTTGAATCAAAACTCCGACAGCCGTTTTTTGTAAATTTTATACTTCAAAATGTGAAAAACCGCAGCATTGCTTTTTGCTCCAATTTTCACTTTTAGTTCCGTTTTCAGAAACTTTCGCGTCGAAGGGCAGAATAATAAAATTAACTGCGGCGAGAGTATTTTTCAATGTGCCGGTCGCTCGATTTAGTCTGTCAGATGCATTATAAAGGCTTAAAGTTTCGCGTTTTTTTACGCGCTAACTTTTTCTAACGAAAACTGGCGTTGATTGTATCGAGAATCTCCGAACCCGGACAAAGCTCCGATTCGGTTAATGTGTTCAGCGGTCTGTCGCTTGTCCGGAGAAGCTCGTGAAGGTCTTGACTATCATTATTCAGATACAATAATCCCGTCAGAATTTCGTTTTTAGCTTTCGCGCTCTGAACGGCATTTATCGCCGAAAATCTATCCAGCGGATTCCAGTCCTTGGCGAGTTTGTGGAGCTGGATGACCGAGCCGTCGTGCATCTGCAAACTCGCGACGCTTCCTTCCTCGTAATTTGTTTTAATCTCTTTCATTATCGGGACAAAATCAAACGTCGCCGTCGCTTCGACGTGTTCGCGGACGTAGTCGTAGGATTTGGTCGAGCCCGGATTGTTGTTGAAGGTAACGCACGGCGAGATGACGTTGATAAAAGCAAATCCCGGATGACTCATCGCGGCTTTGATAAGCGGAATCAGCTGGTCTTTATCGCCGGAGAAGCTCTGGGCGACAAAGGTCGCGCCGAGCTCTATCGCGAGGCTCGCTAAATCAATCGCTTCAAACAAATTAACCGCGCCTGATTTATTTTTCGAACCGTTGTCGGCGGTTGCCGAATCCTGACCTTTGGTCAGTCCGTAACAGCCGTTGTTCATCACGATATAAACCATTTTGAGATTGCGCCGGATGACGTGTACGAACTGTCCCATTCCAATCGAAGCCGTGTCGCCGTCGCCCGAAACGCCCAGATAAATCAAATCGCGATTCGCTAAGTTCGCGCCCGTCGCCACCGAAGGCATCCGGCCGTGCACCGAGTTAAACCCGTGCGAATTGCTCAAAAAATAAGCCGGAGTTTTTGAAGAACAACCGATGCCGGAAAGCTTGGCGACCTTGTGCGGCTCGATGCTGAGTTCAAAACAAGCCTGCGCAATCGCCGCGCTGATAGAATCGTGCCCGCAGCCGGCGCACAGCGTCGAAAGCGAGCCTTCGTAATAATCGACCGTATAGCCCAAATCGTTTTTGGGCAGAGCGGGATGACGAAATTTTGATCTGATGTAAGTCATATTCTATTTAATTCACTTGCCTGCGCGTCGGAGAGAGCGTCGAAGCGTGCCCCCATTTCTTCCATAATCGATATTGTCCAGCAGCCAGGCCTTACCGAGCTTTCTGAAAATAAAAGCGTAGTATGTGGGCTCATTTCCGTCGCATTCCGGATGATAAAAGAAGCGAGCGCGCAGATAAGCGTAATTACCGATAAATCTGCCTCGACTGAAGGAAAACTTCTGCGAATAGATCCTGTCGCCCACCTTGCAAAGCTCCTTTAACGGCCCAAAATCCATTCCGTCTCCAAAATATGGTTTTTCGTCGGGGTGTTCTTTTGCCTCTCGTTCTTCTCTGGCGAGTTCAATTAAGTAGAGACGGTAAAGAGACGGCGTCATCCATTTTCGCCGTATTTCGAGATTGCGTCGATTAAAGATCGTATCGGTAGCATTGTCATGGGTCTTTTCATAACTAAGAATCTGTTGCAATGCAGCCCGCGCCGCCTGTTGAGCCGGCGTCAGCGAGCAAACGGCGTTGAGTAAAATCACAATCATTATGCCTGCCAGCTTCATCTTTCCAAACTCCCTCTTATCTGCCCGAAAATATTATCGGCGGTTATCGGCGTTCCGTCGTAATTCAAAACGGAAACGAGTTTTTCGGGATTCGTGCCGAGCTCAATCATCATCAGGCTTTTGAACTGCGCGTCGCGGTTTTGTTCGATGACGAAAATCTTTTCGTGCGCGTTTATAAAATCCTCGAATTCTTTGCCGAAAGGAAATGCTTTGACGCGCATCGCGTCGAGCGCAATCTGTTCCTGTTTTAACAATTCGATGGTTTCTTCCGCCGCATAGGTTGAAGTTCCGAAAAACAAAACGCCGTATTTCGACAAATTCGTTTCCTGGTAAAATTCCGGCGCGTAAACTATTTCTTTGGCGACATTCCATTTTTTTAGAAGCCTGTCCATGTTGCGCCGGTATGTTTCGCCGTCTTCGGTATAAACCGCGTATTCGTCGCGCGACGTGCCGCGTGTGACAAAGCCGCCTTTCGACGCGTGCGTTCCCGGTATCGTTCGATAAGCGATGCCGTCTTCGTCAACATCCAGATAGCGACCGTATCTTTCGAGCCGGTCGAGCGCCGCCGCGTCCAGAACTTTTCCGCGCTCGTAGCCGCAATCGTCGTCCCATTCCAGAGGGCTCGAAACGTGGTCGTTCATTCCGAGGTCGAGGTCGGTCATGACAATCACCGGCGTTTGCAGTTTTTCGGCAAAACCAAACGATTCGGCCGTAAATTCAAAACATTCCTTTGGCGAGGCCGGAAAAAGCAAAACGTGCTTGGTATCTCCGTGCGACGCGTATGCGGCTTCGAGAATGTCCGACTGCTGCGTTCTGGTCGGCATTCCGGTTGAAGGCCCGGTGCGCTGAACGTCAATTAAAACCGTCGGGATTTCGGCAAAATAAGCCAGACCCAAAAATTCGTTCATCAAAGAAACGCCCGGGCCGCTCGTCGCCGTAAACGAGCGCGCGCCGTTCCAATTTGCGCCGATTACCATTCCAATCGCCGCCAGCTCGTCTTCCGCCTGCACGATGGCGAAATTCTTTTTGCCGGTTTCCTTGTCGACACGCAGTTTTTCCGCATATTTTCCGAAGGCGTCGACCACCGAGGTCGAAGGCGTAATCGGATACCACGCCGCGACCGTCGCGCCGCCGTAAATCGCGCCGAGCGCGCACGCCGTATTGCCGTTTAATAAAATCGAATCGCCTAAAAGGTCGCGTCTTTCCACCCGAATATCGAGCGGATACATAAAATTTTGATGAACGTAATCAACGCCCATTTTGAGAGCTTTTATGTTCGGCTCAATCAGGCGTTCCTTGCCCTTAAACTGTTCGCCCAACTGGTGTTCGAGCACATCGAATTCAATGTCGAAAAGCGCCGAAAGCGCGCCGACATAGATGATGTTTTTGAATAATTGCCGCTGACGCGCATCCGTGAAAGCGTTGTTGCAGAGTGCCGTCATCGGGATTCCGATGTAATTTATGTCGTCGCGGATAAATTGCGAATGCAGAGGTTTGGTGCTGTCGTAAAGAAAATAACCGCCCGGTTTGACGCTTTCCACGTCGCGCAGCATGCTTTGCGGGTTGACGCAGACCATCAAATCGATTCCTTCGCGGCGACCGAGAAAACCCTTTTCGCTGACGCGCACTTCATACCATGTCGGCAATCCTTGAATGTTTGAAGGAAAAATATTCTTCGGCGTGACGGGAATGCCCATTCGGAAAATTGCTTTTGTAAAAAGAGCATTCGCGCTGGCCGAGCCTGTTCCGTTGACATTGGCAAATCTGATGACAAAATCGTTAACTTTTATCTCACTCATCTACTACAACCGTTTCCTGCTTTTGTTACGTCGTAAAAAAACTTCTGCATATCCCACGCCGCCGTCGGGCAGCGTTCGGCACATAAACCGCAATGAAGACAGACGTCTTCGTCTTTTACCATCACTCGCGCGGTCGGCAAAGCGTCGGAAACATAAAGCTCCTGCGTCAAATTAAGAGCGGGAACTTTAAGCTTTTCGCGCAGTTCGGCTTCCTCGTCGTTTGTCGTAAAAGTAATACAGAAAGTCGGGCAAATGTCGACGCATGCGTCGCATTCGATACATTTCGATTCGGTGAAAACCGTCTGCACATCACAATTAAGACAACGCTCCGCTTCTTTAAAAGCGGTCGGGAGGTCAAAACCGAGCTCTACTTCCTGTTTGCGATTGGTCAGAGTTTTCTTTTTATCCGCCTGCGGAACGATGTATCGCGGGTCGTTCGCCACTTCGCTGTCGTAAGCCCATTCGTGAATGCCCATTTTCTGGCTGATTAAATTAACGAACGGAGACAGGCGATTCATTAAATCTTCACCTTTGCACAGCAAATCAATCGAAATCGCCGCCTGATGCCCGTGAGCGACGGCGGTGATGATATTTTCGGGGCCGAAAGCCGCGTCGCCGCCGAAGAAAACTCTCGGATGAGTCGAAGCAAATGTCGTCTTATCGACAACGGGCATGTCCCATTCGCCAAATTCGACGCCGATGTCGCGCTCAATCCACGGAAAAGTGTTTTCCTGCCCGATTGCCAGCAAAACGTCGTCCGCTTCGACAAAAACTTCCGGCTCGCCCGTCGGCATAAGGCGACGTTTCCCGTTTTCGTCATAGACAGGCTCGACCTTTTCAAACATCATTCCTTTGAGGCGTCCGTCTTCGACGACGAAAGACATCGGCGTGTGATTGTCGATAATCGGAATATCTTCGTGCAGTGCATCTTCCTTTTCCCAGGGCGACGCTTTCATATCGGCAAAAGGACTGCGAACGATAACTTTAACTTCCTCGCCGCCCAATCTGCGTGACGTCCGGCAGCAATCCATCGCCGTATTTCCGCCGCCGACGACGATTACTTTTTTCCCGATTTTTTCGATATGACCGAAAGCGACGCTCGCCAGCCAGTTGATTCCGATATGAATGTTGGCGGCGGCTTCCCAACGTCCCGCAAGGCGCGGTAAATCTTTTCCGCGCGGCGCGCCGGTTCCGACGAAAATCGCGTCGTAATCTTTTTCTAAAACCTCTTTCAGACTCGAAACATACGTGTTGAAATAAGTATGAACGCCGAGGTCGAGAATATAATTTACTTCTTCGTCCAAAACGCTTTCGGGCAGACGAAACGAAGGAATCTGGCTGAGCATAAAACCGCCGCCTTTTTTCAGCTCATCGAATAAATGAAGCTCGTAGCCGAGCGGAGCTAAATCCCGCGCGACCGTCAAGGACGCCGGTCCTGCGCCGATAAGTGCGATTTTTTTGCCGTTTGGCGCGAAAGGCGCCTGCGGCATCAAACTTTTTACGTCGTCTTTATTATCCGCCGCGACGCGCTTCAAACGGCAAATCGCCACCGGCTCTTTTTCAATCCGACCGCGCCGGCAGGCAGGCTCACATGGCCGGTCACAAGTGCGACCGAGTATGCCCGGAAATACATTCGAATCCCAGTTAATCATATAGGCTTCCGTATATTTTCCCTCGGCAATAAGCCGTATGTACTCGGGAACGGGAGTGTGCGCCGGGCAGGCGTACTGGCAGTCGACCACCTTATGAAAATACTCGGGGTTTTTAATATCAGTCGGTTTCAATTGTTTCTGTTCCTTTATTGATTAGGTCAATTTCCTTCACATTTCAATAGTTTTGAAAATTAATATCAAAAGACATCAAAATAAGCTCTGTCTAAACATAATATTTTTTTATTGCTACTTCAATGTTTTTTCTGAAAATACCGTAATTATTGCTATTAAATATAAGCTAAATAAAGGACGTGCAAGTATAGAAATTCAGCACAAAAAGCGTCTCAAAAGGGACGGTTTTGTAAATCTATTTGTAATAAAGATAAATGCTGTCTTTAATACTCGCGTTGTAATTTCACATTATTATAAATTGCTTCAACCGGGCAAATCTCCATCGCTGAGCTTTTCTTCATTAACAGTTAGGGGACAAAAGCATTCTCGGTCGGAACATCGGTCGAGATGCCAAACTGCTGTGCCGAAAATCCGTTTGTCGAACGAAGTTGATACCAAATTCCGGTCGACGGCCGGAAGACAGCAATATCGGCGCGCCCGTCGCCGTCGTAATCGGCCGGAACAGGTTTGTCTTCGGCTATTCCAAACTGCGTAATCGTAAACGAGCCGTTCGAGCTATTGATGATGTACCAGACTCCCGTCGAGGGACGATAGACACAAAAATCCGTCTTACCGTCGCCGTCGTAATCGGCCGGCGCGGGAATATCGGTCGAAAGCCCCCAACGAACGGCTAGCTGAGCGTTGTTGATACTTGACTGATACCACCAATCGCCGGTCGAGGGTCGAAAGATTGCCGGGTCGACTTTGCCGTCGCCGTCAAAATCTCCAATGACCGGTTTATCTCCGGCAAGACCAAACTGCACGAAGGAAGTATTGCCCGTTACACTGCTGATGCGATACCAGAAATTGTTTGCCGGCCGGAAGATAATAAAGTCTGATTTCCCGTCGCCGTCAAAATCACCCGGTCTCGGCACATCGCCCGCTTCGCCGCCCCATTGAGCGGTTACCTGAGCATTATTAATACTCGACAGATACCACCAGGCGCCGTTTGAAGGACGATAAATCGCGTAATCGGTTTTGTGGTCGCCGTCGTAATCGGCCGGAACCGGCACATCGCCTGCGATGGCAAAGACTTGTTGGGCGACAACAGAATCAGAACTCCTAAATACGTACCACCGATTCTCCGATGCGCGAAATACCGACACATCAGCCCGTCCGTCGCCATCGTAATCAAACAACTTCGCCTGCGGTATCGCGGCATTCAATAAACGTCCGACTCCCAGAGTGGAAAATCCATTGGTGGCGGAAAATTGTCCGGCATAAACGATTTTGTCGTTCTGCAAATCGATACTCCAGACCGTGCTGTTTGTTCCCGAACCGACATTAAAGCTCGTGTCGAGCGAGCCGTCCTGATTAACTCTGGCGATGCCGGCACGCGACGCGCCGTTGACCGTGCTCATCGCACCGCCGATGAGAATTTTGCCGTCTGCCTGAAGTTTTAATCCAAGCGTCGGCGCGTTTAAAACCGGCGAAAAGCTTGTGTCGAGCGACCCGTCTGCGTTCAATCGAGCGAGATATTTTTTTGTGCTGTCGGAATTGACGCCGGTAAAGTCGCCGCCGATGAGAATTTTTCCGTCCGGCTGAATTGTGACCGCGTTAATATTGGCGTTTGCGCCGCCCGGCGGATTAAATGTCCCGTCGACCGTTCCGTCGGCGTTGAGACGCGCAATCCGGCCGCGATTAATGCCGCTGACTTGCGTAAACGTACCGACGATAATGATTTTTCCGTCCGGCTGGAGAGCCATTTTATAAATAGTAAATGAGTCGAGCGTTCCGAGCGACGTAAACGTGCCGTCAATCGTTCCGTTCGAATTATATCTTTTCACTCTATCGCCGTTTACAACCAGAAATTTTCCATCGGGCAGATATTGGGCGTCGTAGGAATAGGGCGTATTCGAAATCACGATGTCGGTCGTGCCGTTCGGATTCAAACGGTAGGTGGAACCGCTGCTGCCTAACCAAATGGGGACGATAATTTTTCCGTCCGGCTGCAATTCGATGTCGTAAATCCCCCCGGAAGTATTAAAGCCGGGCGGCGTGAACGCCGTGTCGAGCGAGCCATCCTGATTAAAGCGAGCCAGATTGACGCGCGGGACGCCGTTGGCGAAAGAAAACTGACCGCCGACCAGAATCTTTCCGTCCGGCTGGACGAGAACCTTATAAGCGGTGCCGACGTTGCCAATTTGCACGTTGAACCCCGTGTCGGGCAAGCCGTCGGCTCTTATTCTCGCCAGCGCGTTTTGCTGAATGGAGCTAGAAGCGGTAGAAAGGCCGCCGACCAGAATCCTGCCGTCCGGCAAAAACGCCGTATCAAAAATCGAGCCGAAATTATGCGCCGTGTAATTAAAGCTCGTGTCGAGCGCGCCGTCCTGGTCGATTAAAGCCGCCGATTTTCGCGCCACGCCGTTGTAAGTCGAAAATCCGCCGAAAATCAGAAATTTTCCGGCGGGCGTCGGCGTGATGCCGTAAACAGTAAAAAAGTTAGGATTCGAACTGCCGGGATTAAACGTCGTGTCGACGGTGCCGTCCGGATTAAGGCGGAAAAGACCTCTCAGGTTAGCGCCGTTGACCTGGCTGAATCCTCCGGCGATAAGTATTTTTCCGTCCGCCAGCAACTGCATATCCTGTACCGAACCGTCCAGCATAACGCTGCCGAAGCTCGGGTCGAACGTTCCGTCGATATTAAAGCGCCGGACGGAATTTGCGTTGCCGGTAAGTAATTTCCCGTCAGGCAGCAGCACCAGCTTAAAAACCGCGACAATATTTTGATAAACAATCGAATCGAAACTTCCGTTCGAATTTAATCTGGCAATGCCGACCCGGTTGCCGCCGCTGTCGTTAATCGTAAAATTACCGGCGATTAAAATACGGTCGTCCGGCAAAACTGTCAAATCGAGCACGGTTCCGCCGATATTCAGAGGCGATGTAAACGTCTGGTCAATCGAGCCGTCCGTGCTCAGGCGCATTATTCCCTGCCTCGCCGTCCCGCCGGCGCCTTCAAAATTGCCGCCGACCAGAATTTTTCCGTTTGACAGGAGAGCTATCGTACTGATTATTACGCTGCCGGAAGAATTGAAAAAGCTCGGCGGCTGAAAGCCCGTGTCAATTGTTCCGTCGGAGTTCAAACGAAACAAACCGGAGCGCGCGTAGCCGCCGGCGACCTGGAAAGAGCCGCCGACCAAAGCCTTCCCGTCCGGCTGAATCAGAATTTTGTTGACGCGCCCGGAGGCCTGGCCGGATAAATTGGCGAGAAAGCTCGTGTCGACCTCGCCCGCCGCGTGCGCGGAAAGCGTCAAAACAAAAATCACTAAAATAAATTGTGCGAAACCCAAAGTTTTTCTTGCCGGATTCATCGTTTTTACCCCTTTTAGTCGGTCGGTCTTTACGGAACAAAAGCGTTTTCGGTCGGAACGTCGGTCGAAACGCCGAATTGCTGCGCTGAAAATCCGTTTGTCGAACGAAGTTGATACCAGACGCCGCTCGACGGACGAAATACGGCGATGTCGGCTCGTCCGTCGCCGTCATAATCGGCGGCGACCGGCTTA
>DASWRI010000074.1:0-61995 GCA_036403235.1 Pyrinomonadaceae bacterium
AATCGGCGAGATTTTTCGTAAAGCGGGACTGCCGGAAAACGTCGTGCAGGTTGTCACGGGCGCCGGACAGACGGGCGCGGCATTAGTTGATTGTGCGCCGGACAAAATTATGTTTACCGGAAGCGTCGCGACCGGAAAACGCATCGCCGAGGCGGCCGCGAAAAATTTAACGCCGGTCGTGTTGGAGCTCGGCGGCAAAGACCCGATGATTGTTTTTGCCGACGCCAATCTCGAACTCGCCGCGCAGGGCGCAATGTGGGGCGCGTTTTGCAATTCCGGTCAATCGTGCTCGTCGGTCGAAAGACTTTATGTGCAGGAGACGGTGGCGAAAAAATTTACCGATTTGATTGTCGAAAAAACCGTACAGTTAAAGCAAAATCTGGGAAGCGACGAGACGACCGACATCGCCGCCATGTCTTCGGAAAAACAGATGCAAATCGTCGAAGACCACGTCGAGGATTTTCGGCAAGCGGGCGCGAAGATTTTGACCGGCGGACGCCGCAACGAAAAATTTGCCGGAACGTTTTACGAACCGACGGTCATCGCCGGCGCGACCAACGAAATGCGCGGAATGCAGGAAGAAACCTTCGGCCCGACGCTTCCGATTGCGACGTTCAAAACCGAGGAAGAAGCGATTCGACTGGCCAACGAAAGCGAATTCGGCCTGACGGCGAGCGTCTGGACGCGAGATTTAATAAAAGGAAAGCGCGTCGCCGAAAAGATCGAAGCCGGAACGGTCTGCGTCAACGAAGTTTTATACACGCACGGCATCGGGCAGACGCCGTGGGGCGGATTCAAAAATTCGGGAAACGGCCGAACACACGGGCGCGAGGGCTTGATGGAGCTCGTTCAGCCGCAGCATATACACGTCAATCGTTTCGCCGTTTTGCCGAACGCCTGGTGGATGCCTTACGGCGCGACGGCGATTGAAACTTTTCGTGGTTTTGCCAAATATTTCGCCACCGGCTCGCTTTTCCAAACCTCAAAGCTCACGCCGCAGCTTTTCAAGAGAATCAAGGAACTGAGAAAAAAGTGAAAAGCTTAGAATTTTTTTTCACTTTTCACTTTTCACTTATTCCTGCTCTGCCATTTGTTTTTGAATCTGCGTGATGAACGAGCGCACCATCGTCGCTTCGTTGGCGTCGGGGAAAACGGTCAGAAATTCTTCGTAAACTTTGATGGCTTCCTTGAACATTTTCGCCCGTTCGTATGAATCGCCGAGAAGCTGGTAAATGACTATCGCGTCCGGCGCGCCCGCAAGTTGTTTGACGGCTGCAATAAGCTCGCCGGCGGCAAGCACGTAATATGCTTTTTCGCTTTCAAAATCGCCCGTCGCGCCAAATTCCTGCGCTTTGTCCCGGTAAAGCGAACCTAGTCCGGTGTGCGCTTCGGGCTGAAAGCCTTTTCCCTCGGAGATGGCGCGTTTGAAAGCGGCGACGGCCTGCGCTTCCTCGCCTTCTGAAGCATAGATTCGTCCTTCAATCGCCGACGCTTCGGCCAGCCCGGGACGCAGTTTTCTGACTTCCTTAATCGCTTTGAGCGCGCCTTCAGTGTCGCCGGCGGCCGATAAAATTCGCGCCAGACCGAGCTGCGCTTCGACGAATTTCGGGCGCAGGCTGACGGCTTTGTTGTAGGCATCGATGGCTTTTTCCCTATCAATCGCGGTCAGATTTTCGGCCTGCTGAAAAGCCAGCTCGGCTTCGTCGGTCGTTTTGGTCAGAGCGATTTTTATCTCGCCTTTGTCGGCCGGCAGCAGATTTTGCGTGATTTCCTTAAAACCGTCGGCGCGAACTTTGATTCGACGCGTCCCCGGCGGAACGTTTTTGATTGTTAATTTGCCGTCATCTCCGGTCGCGCCGTAACGAATGTCGTTTATCCAGACCGACGCGTTCGGCTCGCTGACAATCGTAATCGTTCTCGCCTGAGCGGTTTGCGCAGCCGTCGCGCGCTTCTGCGCCGACGCCGCATTTATAGAAAGAAAAATCAAAACGAAACAGAAAATTTTCAAAATAAAGCTTTTATACATATTTTTGCCCGCCTTTTCCTAAAACGCGTTCGAGTTAATTTGATGATATAATTTTAACTCAGATTGCCAAAACTTTCGATTTTCGCGTAATTTTACTTGACCTTTTGGTGTTGAAAACTATAATCATAAATTCGTGGCTGGGTAGCTCAGCTGGTTAGAGCGCGGGATTCATAACCCCGAGGTCGAGTGTTCAAGTCACTCTCCAGCCACCACAGATTTTATGAATAAAACGGTAAGATTCAAAAACTTACCGTTTTATTTTTGCCTTAAATTCTGTATCATCTTATATTTATGAAGCTCACTTTGCTCGTTTTGCTCGCGCTTTCATTTGTTTTTGCGAATACGCAGACGCACGCACAGACTCCGAACGATTTGGCTGAAATCTGGGAAAAACAGCATATTTCCAAAATAGCTCCTTCGAACGTTCATCATAAAGATTTAAAAAATTATCTCGACGAGCTCAAAAAATTAGAAATAAAAGTCGAGGAAGTCGGGCGCAGTTACGGAAACCGGGAGATTTATCAAATCGAATGGGGACGCGGCGCGACAAAAATTTTTCTCTGGTCGCAGATGCACGGCGACGAACCGACGGCGACTTCGGCGCTGATTGATATGTTTGCGTTTTTGCAGAAAAATCTGGATAAAGCGTGGGTTAAGAAAATGCAGGAAACGCTGACGATTCGCGCCGTTCCGATGCTCAACCCCGACGGCGCGGAGCTTTTCCAGCGCCGCAATCTGCAATCGGTCGACATCAACCGCGACGCTTCAAATCTGCAATCGCCCGAAGCGCAGCTCTTGAAACGCCTGCGCGACGAGTGGCAACCCGCCATCGGTTTTAACCTGCACAACCAGCAAAGTCTGACGACGGTCGGCGGCACGAACAACCAGGCGGCGATTTCGTTTCTGGTCGTCGAAGGAAATCCCGAATTTCGCAACAACGAAGGCAACGAGCGCAACAAACGGCTTGTTTCGGCGATGATTATCGCTTTGCAGAATTTTATTCGCGGCAATATCGGGCGCTACGTCGACGCTTACAATCCGCTCGCTTTCGGCGATAAATTTTCCGATTGGGGAACGCCGACGATTTTGATTGAAACCGGCGCGCTTTTCGGCAAAGACGAGATGTTTCTGGTGAAGATGAATTTTATCGCGTTTTTGACGGCGCTCAATGCATTAACCGACGGAAGCGAGAAAAACCTGAGCACGATAAATTACGAGCTTCTCCAGAACAACGGCGGCGGAAATCTTTACAACGTCATCTTTCGACGCGCCAATATCGTCAATAATTCCTCGGACGTGGCGCAGATTCAAGTCAACGATATCGCCGTCAATACGCAACGCCGACGCGCCGGCGAATTTGCGCTCGGCTTTGTCCAGACGACCGGAAGCCTTCTCAGTTCGAGAGGTCTCGAAGAATACGACGCGAGCGGATTTTATCTGATTCCGAGATTCGGCGGCGCTCTGCGTGCGGGCATGAGCGGCGAATTTCTTTTTTACCGAAAAGACCGCCAAATTGATTGGAAAGCCGCTGATTTGGAGAAACAATTTCCGCCCGACGCCGTTTTCAGCGGCGGAAAATGGATAAAAGGCGAGATGCGAAAATTAAATTAAGATTATCAGAAAGAATTCATCGCAGAGAGCACGGAGATAAGAGAAAAATATGCTGTAAATCTCGTCCATCGTGTCTTAATTTTTCTCTGTGTCTCAGTGTTTCTGTGGTAAATTTTTCTTATAATCAAACAGTATGCTTTCTCTTCTGAAAATCAAAAATATCGCGCTGATTGATGAAATCGGTCTGGAATTCGCCTCGGGATTAAATCTTCTGACGGGCGAAACCGGCTCGGGAAAGTCGATTATCGTCGACAGTCTCGGCGCGCTGACGGGCGAAAGAGTGTCGTCGGATTTAATCAAGGAGGGCGAAACGAGCGCGCGGATTGAGGGACTTTTTAACGTTTCGGCGGGCAAAGATTTGCGGCGGATTTTTGACGAGAGCGGCGTCGAGCTCGACGAGGGCGGCGAAGTCGATTTAATCGTCCGGCGCGAGCTTTCGGCGACGGGAAAGAATCGTATTTTTGTCAACAACCAGCTCGTCACGCAGAATTTCCTCAAAAAAATTGGCGCGTATCTGGTCGACATACACGGTCAGGGCGAGCAGGCGACGCTTTTTAACGCTGCAACTCATCTGGAAATGCTCGACGAATATGCCGGACTGGAGAATTTGCGCGAACAAGTCGCCGGAAAATATCGTGCGATGCGGGAAATTCGCCGCGAAATCGAAAATCTGCAATCTGACGAAGCGCAGAAATTACAGCTTATCGACGTCCTCCAGTTTCAGGTTGACGAAATAAGGCGCGTCAATTTGCAGCCCGGCGAGGACGAAGCGATGGAAGAAGAAAAGCGCCGTCTGAACAACGTCGAAAAGTTGTCGAGCCTGAGCGACGAAAGCTATTCGATGCTCTACGAAAACGAGGAATCGACTGTCACGACGCTGGAAAAGGTCGTCCGGCGAATCAACGAATTAGCCGAATACGAATCGAGTTTTCGTGATTACGCCGAAGGATTGCAGACGGCGCAGGCCGTTTTGGAAGATTTGGCGTTTGCGGTCAGAGATTTTCGCGGCTCGCTCGAATTTTCGCCGGAACGCCTCGAAGAAATCGAAAATCGGCTGGCTGAAATCTCGCGTCTGAAGCGCAAATACGGCGGCGCGATTGAAACGATTCTGGCGCACTTCGACGAAGCCGAAGAACGTCTGAAAAACATTGAAACCGCCGAAATGCGTGAAGAAGAACTGCGGCGCGAATTGAAAAAAGCGCGTGAAGATTATCTGAAAATCGCCCGCGAGCTTCACGAAAAGCGCGAGCGGGCGGCGCGAAAATTTGAAAAGGAAACCGAAGCCAGCCTGAAGATGGTCGCGCTCGAAAAAGCGCGCTTCGAGGTGCGGATTGACGCGCCCGATTTCGCGGACGAGGCGGCGGATAAATCGTTTACAGCCAAAGGCTTCGACCGTATAGAGTTTTATTTTTCCGCCAACCCGGGCGAATCGGTAAAATCGATTGCAAAAGTCGCTTCGGGCGGCGAATTGTCGCGCCTGATGTTGATTTTGAACACGACAGCGAAGTTTTCCGAGCACAAAAAAGCGATGGTTTTTGACGAAATCGATACCGGCATCGGCGGCCGCGTTGCCGAAGCGGTCGGTTTGAAATTAAAAGAGCTGGCCAAAACGCAGCAGGTTTTGTGCGTGACGCACCAGCCGCAGGTCGCATCTCTGGCCGACCATCATTTTTTTGTCCAAAAGGAAGCGGTAAAAAATCGTACGGAAATTCGCGTCAAGGAATTGGGTAAAAACGAAAAAGTCGAGGAAATCGCGCGAATGCTGACCGGCGCCGAGATAACCGAAACGGCGCGGCAGCACGCTAAGGAAATGCTGGCGAAAAATTAAAATATGAGAAAGAAAATCGTTTTTGTTTTTGTTCTGGCTCTCTCTCTTTCGCCGAGCATTTTCGCGCAAATTAAACCGGCATGGATTGATTCGGTCGAAACGACGCTCAAGCAAAACGGAACGTTGAAGCTCGAAACAAAATCCGAGCGCAATGCGCGAGATTATTTTGAATACAATTTTGAATTAAAATCCGACAAGTTCATTACAAACGTCCAAATTCAAATCCTAAAAGACGACTCGAACGTCGAGAAAAGATTTGCCGAAACGGTCGAAAATCTGACCAACGGAATGGGAAGATTTTCGACCAGAACGCGCATTAACGATTTGGGCGAGGAAGCTTACAAATGGGTAAACGTCAACAAAGACGGTTGGACGATGATTCGTTTTAGAAAAAAAGCAGTTTTTGTCGAGATTTTTTCGCTTTCGGAAAAACTCGCGAAATCGTTTGCCGAAGATGTTTCGGAACAAGTTCCCGGAAATTAGCCGCCGTCGTCGCCGATGGCTTCGACCGGACAAGCCATCAGAGCTTCCTCGCAGAGCGCGAATTCTTCCGTCGTTTCGGGCTGTTTATAGACAAACGAATAACCGTTTTCGTCGTCGCGCGTAAAATTTCGCGGCGACGTGTCGCGGCACACGTCACAGTCGATGCATTGATTATCGACGTAAAATTTGCCCGGTTTATTTTCGGGGAGCTTGTCTTCGATTTCTGCCATCTTTATAAGTGGTAAGTTGTAAACGGCAAGTGTTTTTGTTTTCCACTTACCACTTCTCATTTACCGTTTTATTGATTTTTCTCCGTGAGCTTTATCATTCTATCGAGCGCGACCAGCGCCTGCTGACGGGTTTCCTCATCGACGACGATTTCGTTGACGACGCGCCCGGCGACGAGATTTTCCATCGCCCAGACAAGATTTTGCGGGGCGATGCGATACATTGTCGCGCACATGCAGAGGTCGGGCGCGAGCAGATGAATTTCTTTGTCGGGAAAACGCTTGGCAAGACGATTGACCAGATTTACTTCCGTCCCGATTGCCCATTTCGAACCGGCGGGCGCGTCGGCGACGGTTTTTATTATAAACGATGTCGAGCCGTCAAAATCAGAAATTTCAACCACTTCGCGCATACATTCGGGATGAACGAGGACGTTTACGCCCGGAACCTTTTCGCGAATCGACGTGACGTGCCACGGCTTAAATCGCCCGTGAACCGAGCAGTGACCGCGCCATAAAATCAATTTTGCTTCAAGTAATTGTTCTTCCGTATTGCCGCCGAGCTCTTCGTGCGGATTCCACAAAACCATCTTTTCGAGCGGAATACCGAATTTCGCGCCGGTGTTTCGTCCGAGATGCTGGTCGGGAAAGAAAAACATCTTGTCGTATTCTTTGAGATAAACGTCGAACAGCGGGATTGCGTTTGACGAAGTGCAGACGACGCCTTCGTTGCGGCCGCAAAAAGCTTTTATCGCCGCCGACGAATTCATATAAGTTATCGGCGCGACTTTTTGTTTTAAAACTCCGATTTCACGCAATTGCTCCCAGGCATCTTCGACCTGTTCAATCGTCGCCATATCGGCCATCGAACAGCCCGCGCCCAAATCGGGCAGAATAATTTTCTGGCTTGGTTTTCCGAGAATGTCGGCCGATTCGGCCATAAAATGGACGCCGCAGAAAACGATGTATTCGGCGTCGGTGTTTGAAGCCATCACCGACAATTGATAAGAATCGCCAAACAAATCGGCGTGAGCGATAACGTCGTCGCGCTGGTAATGATGTCCGAGAATTATCACGCGTTTGCCGAGCTCGCGCCTGGCCGAGGCGATTCTTTCGGCGATTTCCGCGTCCGGCATGGCGAGATAATTTTCGATGGCGAGCGTTTGCGGTTCGTCTAAAACTAATGACATTTGCTAAAGTTCCTCACTGTCATTTAGATGCGAAATAAAAAATCTTCGCAAAGAAAATGATTGCACTTTGAGAAACTTTTCGCAAGGGAAATCCAAACAGGGCTGAAGGAGATGAAAAGGAATTTTTAAATAATTTCTTTAAATGGGAGCAATATATTTTATTCAATTAACGCTTGAATTGACACGGGCGCAAACGAGTTTGAGTTTGAGAAAACATGCGTTTAGCGCCTCGCGTTCAATGATTGGCCGGATGTAGTTTACTATAAACGCTTTTTACCACTTAGGGCCGCGAAAATCCAGAATCTCATCTGCCTCTTTTTTCCATTCGTCATAGCTTTTCGCTTTACTCATTTCCCCTGATTCGCCTTTGGATTTTTTGAGAGAGACGTTCGTTTTCGTGCTTTTCATTGACGGATTTAAAGCGTCCGTGTATTCGACTATTCCCGTTAGTTTCTGACCTTGCAGAGAACCTTTAAATCGGTAAACATCGCGCGTCGGAATCTCTTCATTGTTTTTATTAAAAGTTATTCCGATTGTAAGGCGTGCTCGAAAAGACAACTTTCCCGTCTTTGAATCGAATACGACATCCTCGAGCAGCCCGGTCGGAGTATCGCCTATCAATCCTTCCGACACCAGAAAAAAGCCGAAAACACGGCCTTTCTCCTGCCACAGCTCGACGCTGTAGCCATACTGATGCTCCTCGGTAAATCTCATGTTCGTAAAAACGCCCAGCCTCTTTACAGCGTTGACCGGCTGAGCGACAGCTTCCCTGTTGGACTTCCGTTTGGTCTGGCCGTAAACATCTAAGCCGCCTGCCAATAACAGAACCGAGGCGAGCAGCATCAGCATTTTTATCGTTTGATTTTTTTTCATATTGAAAGACTATTGTACAAATATTTTTTGCCGGAATATATTAACCAAAATCAATTAAATTAAAAAGGAATTTTTATAAACAAATCAGCGAAAGTTTGGGTTTTTCGTACCGGCTATTTACAAAAGCCGCGCATTCAACAAGAGCGTCAAATATTTCCGGCTGACGAGAATTGAAATCTTTTGTATCCGTGATTTCAATATGCAGCATTTCGTCCCTTGATAAAACGAATCGCGTCATTCCGTCATCTTCGGTCAAATACGAAAGACAATCAATCCACGCATTCATATTCATTCCGTAAAAGCCGGAAAAACCAAAGGCTTCTTTACATACGAGATGAAAAGAAGCCCAATCGGTAATTTGCTTTGTTTCTAATCGAACAAAAGCCATCTTTTATACGTCCAGATTTTTTACGTCGAGCGCGTTGTCTTCGATAAATTTACGGCGCGGCTCAACTTGGTCGCCCATTAAAATGGTGAAGATTTCATCGGTTTCGATGGCGTCTTCGATGCGAACCTGCAACAAAGTACGTTTTTCCGGATCCATCGTCGTTTCCCAGAGCTGTTCGGGATTCATTTCTCCGAGACCTTTGTAACGCTGAATCGACAAATCTTTTTTCGCCTGTCCGAGAACTCTTTCGAGCAGCTCCTCGCGCGTCTGGATTTCTTCCGAAGTTCCGTCTTCGCCCATCACGAACGGCGCAGGGAAAGTTTCTTCGAGCGTTCTTTTCAGCTCAATCGCCTTTTGAAATTCGACGTAGCTGGCCAAATCCCAATCGAAAAGAATCGTCTGACCGTTGGCGAAAGTGATTTCGATTTCCGAAAGGCCGTGCTCCTCGTCGGTCATCAACTCGGTTCGATAACCGGCGGCGGCGACTTTGCCTTCGACTTCGGCCATCAGCTCTTCCTGCTCGAAAACTTTTCTGAGCTTGACGCTTTTCGCCGTCAAAACTCCTTCTTTTCCGACAAACGCATCGAGCAGAACGCGAAGCAGCTTATCGTCATTCATAAGGCGGCGGGCGAACCGTTCAAAATACCGCGTGAACTCGACCGTCTGCTCGAGCCCTTTCGAGATTTCGCGTCCTTCAAAAGTTTTGCCGTTAGCCGAAACGCTCAAATCATTGGTCGCCATCCGCATCATATAACGAAACATCTGCTTTTCGTCCTTGATGTATTCTTCTTTTTTGCCGCGCTTTACTTTGAACAGCGGCGGCTGCGCGATATAGATGTTGCCGGCTTCGATAAGCTCCGGCATCTGTCGATAAAAGAACGTTAAAAGCAGCGTTCTGATATGCGAACCGTCAACGTCGGCGTCGGTCATAATCGCGATTTTGTGATAGCGGAGTTTTTCCAAATCGAAATCGTCTTTGCCGATTCCCGTTCCGAGCGCGGTAATCAAAGCCTTGATTTCGCCGTGTCCGAGCATCTTATCGAAACGCGCTTTTTCGACGTTCAGGATTTTACCCTTTAACGGCAGAACAGCCTGATTTTTCCGGTCGCGGCCCTGTTTCGCGCTGCCGCCCGCCGAATCGCCTTCGACCAGATAAATTTCCGAAAGCGCCGGGTCTTTTTCCTGACAGTCAGCCAACTTTCCGGGCAGTGTCGAAGTTCCCAGAGCGCTTTTACGGACGATTTCGCGGGCCTTTCGCGCCGCTTCTCGGGCGCGTGCGGCATCGACAGCCTTTCCGACGATTTTTTTCGCCACAATCGGATTCTGCTCGAAAAATTCGCCGAGCTTTTCGTTCAGAAAAGATTCGACCGGGCCTTTGACCGGCGAATTCAATTTGCCTTTCGTCTGTCCTTCAAACTGCGGCTGCGGGATTTTGACCGAGATAATCGCGACCAGACCTTCGCGCACGTCGTCGCCGGAAAGCGCGGTTTTGAAATTTTTCGTCAAACCCGAGCTTTCGGCGTAGGCGTTAATCGTGCGCGTAATCGCGCCGCGAAAACCCGACAGGTGCGTTCCGCCGTCGACCGTATTGATGTTGTTGGCAAACGAGAAAATCTTTTCGTCGTAGCTGTCGTTGTACTGCATCGAAATTTCGATTGAAAGGTCGTCGTTGACGACTTCAAAATAAAGCGGTTCGTCGTGAAGCGGCGATTTGTTTTTGTTCAAATGTTTGACGAACTCGGCAATTCCGCCTTTGTAATAAAATTCGTGCGATTTTTCTTCTTCTTCGCGCTCGTCTTTGATAAAAATGCGGATGCCTTTGTTCAAAAACGCTTTTTCGCGCAGACGTTCCGATAATTTATCAAAACTGTAAAGCGTCGTTTCAAAAATGCTCGAATCGGGCTTGAAAGTGATTTTTGTGCCGCGTTTCGTCGTTTTTCCGGTTTGCTTGAGCGGCGCAACCGGAATTCCGGCGCGATATTCCTGCTCGTGCGTTTTGCCGTCGCTCCAGATTTCGAGCTTTAACCATTCGCTCAGAAAGTTGACGCAGGAGACGCCGACGCCGTGCAGTCCGCCGGAAACTTTGTAGGAATTTGAATCGAATTTTCCGCCCGCATGCAGAATTGTCATGACGACTTCCGCCGCCGAACGTCCTTCTTCCTTGTGAATTCCGGTCGGGATTCCGCGCCCGTTATCGATGACCGTAATCGAATCGTCCATATGAATCGCGACTTCAATCGTGTCGCAGTAACCGGCCAGCGCTTCGTCAACCGAATTATCCACAACTTCATAAACAAGGTGATGAAGACCGATTTCACTCGTCGAGCCGATATACATTGCCGGACGCTTGCGAACCGCGTCGCGTCCTTCCAAAACCGTAATCGAATCCGCATTGTAAGTTTGTTCTTTTGATTTAGCCAATTTTAATATTCCTCTATCTGAAATTTTACTCTTAAAAGTAACCTAAATTATACCATTTTTTTGCAAATAAAAACAGCCGAAAAAGCCAATAAAAATCTGTTTTTTATTATGTTTTGACCGCGCCGTTTTCGATTGTAAAAATTTGCGCGTTTTCTTGAAATCTTTCGATGAAACTTTCCTTTGAAGTCGTTACAAAAGTTTGCGTTTTATCACTCAAAAATTCGAGCAGCTGACCGATGCGTTTGTAGTCGAGTTCGGCGTCGATGTCGTCGAGCAGAAAAAGCGGATATTCCTGATTTTGCAGGTGATAGACCGAAAGATTCGCTAATTGCAGAATTAAGAGCGCGCTTCTTTGCTGGCCGGACGAGCCGAATTTTCGCAAGTCGTGCCCGTCGAACAAAATATCCAAATCGTCGCGGTGCGTGCCGATAAGCGCGTGACCGCTGGCGAGCTCGGCCTGGACGCGAATTTTCAATCTTTCTTCGAGCAGCGCGGCGTAATCGGACAAATCGCCCTTACCTTCGAGCGAGGACGCGTATCGAATCGTGATTTCCTCTCTGCCGAACAGCTTTTTTTCCAGAACTTCGTTAAGGCGTTCGACAAAGCGAATCCGCGCTTTGTGAATTCGCGCCGCCAGAGCGATTAGCTGTTCGTTCCACGGTTCGAGCAGCTGCGCAACCTTTTCGAGCGAAAATCCGTTTTCCTGAGCCGATTGCAGAAGCGAATTTTTCTGGCGGACGACGCGATTGTAATCGGTTAGAGTCTGCACAAACGGCGGATAAATCGAAACGATTCCGCCGTCGAGAAATTTGCGTCGCGCGTCCGGGTTTCCGCGAACGATTTCAAGCTCGTCCGAATTGAAAACGACGGCGTGCAGCTGTCCTAAAAACCGCGTAACACTTTCTTTTTTATTATTTACGCTTAAAGTTTTCGTGTTGCCCTGCAAAGCGACCTGCAAAACGCGGTCGATGTGCTCGCCCTGATGAACTTTTCCGCGCACGATGGCCAAATCTTCTTCGAACTTTATCGTTTCCTGAAGACGCGCGGTCTTAAATGATTTGGTTGTCGCGAGCAGATAAATCGCTTCGAGCCAGTTGGTTTTGCCCTGACCGTTTTCGCCGAAAATTATATTCAAATTTTTGCCGCAATTGATGTTCCCGTGAAGATTGCGGAAATTCTGCGCTTCGAGAGCTTCAAGCAACATACATCTATTTTACCACAAAACCGGATTTTAGAGCGCTTTTGTCGGCAATATTACAAAAGAAAAAGGCGGCGAATTTTATAATTTATTTGCTTTGTTTTTTTTAAAAAGTACAATAAAGAAAATGAGCGTTCTGGCTGAAAAAATCCGCGAGAAAGCAATCGAATTCGACGGCACGAGCGACGTGTCGGACGAAATCCTGAATTTGGTCGGCGATGCCGATTTCGTTCTGCTCGGCGAAGCGTCGCACGGAACGCACGAGTTTTACAAATATCGCGCCGAAATCACGAAAAGGTTAATCGAGGAAAAAAATTTTGCGGCCGTCGCCGTCGAGGCCGATTTTCCCGACGCCTACCGCGTCAATCGATACGTTCGCGGTTTCGGGAACGATAAAACGGCAGACCAAGCGCTTTCGGATTTTGAGCGTTTTCCGCTCTGGATGTGGCGCAACCGCGACATGCTGGATTTTGTCGGCTGGCTTCGTGCGCACAACGAAAAACTGAAAATCGACGACAAAATCGGGTTTTACGGTCTCGATTTATACAGTCTTCACGCCTCGATGAAATCGGTTCTCGAATATCTAGATAAAGTCGACCCCGAAGCGGCGCGGCGGGCGCGTCATCGCTATTCGTGTTTTGACCATTACGGCGAAGACGCGCAGCACTACGGCTACGCGGCCAATTATAATCTGGAAAATTCGTGCGAAAAGGAAGTTATCAACCAATTGATTGAGCTCCGTCGCCGCGCCGCCGAATATGCCAACCGGGACGGCTTCGTCGCCCGCGACGAATATTTTTTCGCCGAGCAAAACGCGCGGCTCGTAAAAAACGCCGAAGAATATTACCGCGAGATGTTTCGCGGGCGCGTATCTTCCTGGAATCTGCGCGACCGGCACATGGCGGAAACTCTGAGCGCGCTCGCCGCGCATCTCGAAACGCAGAATCAAAAGGCGAAAGTCGTCGTCTGGGAACATAATTCTCATCTGGGCGACGCCCGCGCCACCGATATGGGCGCGCGCGGCGAATGGAACGTCGGCCAGCTGGTGCGCGAAAAATACGCCAAACAAGCGATTTTAATCGGATTTACGACTTACACGGGAACGGTGACGGCGACTTCAAACTGGGACGAGCAGGCGCAATTGAAGCGCGTGCGTCCGGGAATAAAAAACAGCTACGAGCTGCTCTTTCACGAAACCGGCCTGCCGCAATTCTTTTTAAATTTACAAAATTCGGAAACAAAAGAGATGCTTGCGCGCCCGCGCCTCGAACGCGCCATCGGCGTCATTTACCGGCCGGAAACCGAGCGCGTCAGCCATTATTTCGACGCTTATCTCTCGGAACAATTCGACGGCGTGATTCATTTTGACGAAACGCGCGCCGTCGAGCCGCTCGACAAAACCGCGAGCTGGACGCACGAGGACGCGCCGGAAACTTTCCCCGAAGGTTTGTAAGGAAGAAGATTTTTCACCACGGAGACATTGAGATAAGAAAAAGAAATAAATATCCTGTAAATCGAAGTCCATCCTGTTTGAATTTCTCTGTGCTACCTGTGTTCTTCGGTGGTGCAAATCCAATCAAATAAGCTGCAACCAAAATGACCGCGAAAGCAACTAAATTCTTTCGCAATTTTGCTGGAAACAAATCCCCTTTAAAAATCTGGTTTAAATAGCGCCCGAAATTTTCGGAGCCGAAATCCCAAACTTTTCTTTTAAGAAAAAATAATGAAAAATTTAGCCGTTTTATTTTTAATTTTAATCTTTTCGTGTGTCGCCTTCGCTCAGAAAAAAGCGTTTGCGGAAAATTTCAGCGCAGTTGCGATGGACGGGCAGACGGTCGAATTGAGCAGTCTGAGAGGCAAAGTCGTCATCATTTCGTTCTGGACGACGCGCTGCCCGATTTGCCACGAGGAAATTCCGAAACTTAATCAATTAGCGGCGCAGTATAAAAATAAAAACGTGGTTTTTCTCGGCCTGACGACCGACAACGAAGAGAAAGTGGCGTCTTACGTCAAGAAAAATCCGTTCAATTTCAATCTTGTCCCGAACAGTTTCGGGATTCTTTTGAAATACGCCGAAAAAGACCGCGCGGGCAATATTTTGATGGGCTATCCGGCGCATTTCGTCATCAATCAGGAAGGCGAAATCGAGCTCAGAACAAGCGGTTTTGATAAGACAGCAAAACTCGATTCGGAGATAAACCGGCTTTTGGCGTCGAAATAAAAATTTGAAATTTTCGCCGAAACCTTGACTCTCTGAAAATTAAATATTACAAAAGCACAATGAGAAAAATTTTCGTTGTGCTTTTCGCTTTTTCGGCGATTTTTATATTTACTTTTTCGATTTTCGGACAAAAGAAAACGGACGAAAAACAGCTCGCGCCGACTTTCAGCTCGGTCACGCTCGACAATAAAGCTTTTAACACGGCCGATTTTAAAGGCAAAATCGTCGTGCTCAATCTATGGTTTATCAGCTGCCCGAACTGCATCGAGGAAATAAAGCTTCTAAACAACGTCGTCGACGAATACAAAAACAATAAAGACGTCGTGTTTCTGGGACTTGCGACTGACAAAAAGCCGGATTTGGAAAAGTTTCTGAAGAAAAATCCGTTCAGCTATCAGATTGTCCCGAACGCCTCGCAGATTATGCTTTTCAAATTCGGCGAGCGGCAGAAAAACGGCGAATATTTCCTGCCCTTTCCGACGCACGTCGTGATTGACCGCGAAGGCCGGCTGGTTCTCAAAGTCGAAGGCGTCAAAGGCGTCGAAGCGGTCAAAAATGAATTAAAAAAACAGCTCGAAACAAAACAAACGAAAACGAAATAGCGCCGTTTGATTTGTCTTTCAGGTCGCGTTTGCGTTATATTTTCAATTCGCTTCAAATGCGGAGAGATAGCATAATTGGTAATGCAGTAGTCTTGAAAACTACCGCCCGTAAGGGCTTGCAGGTTCGAGTCCTGTTCTCTCCGCCACTTCGATTTAGATTTTGGATTTGTGATTTTTGTCGCAAATCCTTTTTCTTTTCCGTTTACAATAAAATTACAAAATTTTTATTGATTTCCTGTCCGGTTTTCGTGTAGCCTTATGTAAAACTGAATGATGATTCATTCATAGGCGGTTTTTGGTTTTTGCAAAAATCCAAAATCGAATTTACAAATCAAAAATCAATATGTCTCGTTCGACACGCACCAACGGTCAGGCCCGCGCCGCCATCATCGATAAACGCGAAGCCATTCTGCGCGCGGCGATAAAAGTTTTTGCCGGAAAAGGTTTTTTCAACTCGAAGGTCGCCGACATTGCCAGCGAGGCCGGAGTCGCCGACGGCACGGTTTATCTTTATTTCAAAGGCAAGGAAGATATTCTGCACTCGGTTTTCGACCGCGCGATGGAAGAATTTATCTCGGAAGGCAAGCGTGAAATCGCCGAAATCGCCGAAGCCGACGCGCGTCTGCGGCGAATCGCCGAGCTTCATCTGGAAAGATTAGGCGCCGACCGCGACCTCGCGATTGTCTTTCAGGTCGAGCTGCGCGGCTCGACGAAATTTATGGAAGAATTTTCGGCGGCCGGCTTTGCCGAATATCTCGGAATTATTCATCAGGCGATTGCAGACGGGCAAAAAAGCGGTGTTTTCCGCAAAGATTTGAACGCGACCGTCTGTTCGAAAATTTTATACGGCGCGCTCGACGAAATGGTGACGAACTGGATTTTATCGAAAAAATCCTACCCGCTCGCGCCGATGGCGGAAGAAGTTTTGAAAGTATTTTTCGGCGGAACGAAGATTTGAAAAGGAAAATAGACTGCGGGCTATTCTTCCCGAAATTATGAACAGTCAGGTGAACAATGAAATCAGACGAAATGTGCAGAGAATCGCGCTCTTCGGCGACGAGCCGCGCACGCTGGCCGAACTGTTTATAAAAGCCGCGGAAAAACACAATCGCGCCGACGCTTTGAATTACAAAACAAGCGGCGAATGGAAAGCGATTTCTTCCGGCGAGATGATTTCGCGCGCCGAAAACATCGCGCTCGGACTTTATTCGCTCGGGCTTCGGAAAGGCGACCGCGCGGCGATTTTAGCGGCCAATTCGCCCGAATGGACGCTGGCCGATGCGGGATGTCAGCTGGCGGGCGTCATCGACGTTCCGGTTTACACGACGCTCGCGCCGAATTCGATTTGTTACATCATCCGGGATTCGGGCGCGAAAGTGTTTTTTCTTCAGGACAAAGCGGCTTTCGAGCGTCTGAGTGAAGTTTTCCCGAAGTGCGAGTCTCTGGAAAAATTAGTTTTTTTCGATTTCAACGGCGTCGATGCGCCGAACGCTATGTCTTTGCGGGAACTGGAAAGCGCGGGCGAAAAGTTAAAACCGGCGAATCCCGATTTGATAAAAGATTTGACCGGCGCGATTGAACCCGGCGACGTGGCAACGCTGATTTACACGTCCGGCACGACGGGCGAGCCGAAAGGCGTGATGCTTTCGCACGCCAATCTGATTTCGAACATTATCGACGCGGGCGAAAAATATCAATTTTCGGAAAAGGACAGGCCGCTCTCGGTTTTGCCGCTTTCGCACGTTTTCGAGCGAACCGGAATGTATCTCTACATTTTGAACGGAATGTCGGTTTATTACGCCGAATCAATCGACAAAGTCGCGGACAATCTGCAGGAGCTGCGTCCGACGCTTTTTGTCGGCGTGCCGCGAATTTTCGAAAAAGTTTACGCCAAAGCAAAGCTCAAGGCCGGACAATCGAGCCGTTTGAAGGAAAAAATCTTCGATTGGGCGATTAACGTCGGCAAGGAATTCGCTTTGCGAACCGAGAAAAAACTGTCGATTCCGCGTCTTCTGGCGATAAAACACAGCATCGCCGACAAACTAATTTTCTCGAAGCTGCGCGAATTTTTCGGCGGCCGCCTGCGTTTCTGCATAACGGGCGGCGCGGCGCTCTCGGACGACATCTGGCTGATTTTTACCGGCGCCGGAATTTCGATTATGCAGGGCTACGGCTTGACCGAAACTTCGCCCGTAATTTCTTCAAACAATCCGATAGACGCGCGTCTGGGAAGCGTCGGAAAACCGATTCGCAACGTCGAGGTGCGCATCGCGGCGGACGGCGAAATCGAAGTTTTCGGGCCGAACGTAATGCTCGGCTATTACAACAAACCGGAAGCGACGCGCGACTCTTTCACCGAGGACGGTTGGTTTTTGACGGGCGACATCGGGCGGCTCGACCGTGATGGATTTTTGATTATCACCGACCGCAAAAAAGAGCTTTTTAAAACTTCGGGCGGAAAATACATCGCGCCTTCGCCGATTGAGCAGATGATAAAAGGCTCGCGTTTTGTCAGCCAGGTCGTGCTCGTCGGCAACGAGCGGAAATTTCCCGCCGCGCTGATTGTGCCGAATTTTGAACAGCTTGCCTCTTACGCGAAATTAAAAAATCTCGATTTAAAAACGCCGCCGGAATTTTGCGCGAGCGAACGCATCAAAAATCTTTTCGAGCGGCAAATTGCCGAATTTACGAAAGATTTGGCGCAGTTTGAAAAAGTAAAGCGGATTGCTCTTTTAGAAAAAGAATTGACGGTCGAAGGCGGCGAGCTGACGCCGACCTTAAAAGTCAAACGCCGCGTCGTCGATGAAAAATACCGCGAGATTATCGAGAAAATTTACGCCGAAGCGGAAAAAAAGTGAGAAGTAAAAACTGAAAAATAAAGGCAAAAAGTAAAAGGTGAGAGTTAAATTAATCTCTCACCTTTTCTATTTTTAACTATCAGTTTTCAGTTTTTAATTTAGTAAAGAACTCTCTGCGGCAGCACGTTGGTGAAATTTTTGACCGAGCCGGTCGCAATTTCGAGAATCGTCTGCGCGACGCTTTTCTTTGTCTTATCGACGACGACGATATCTTCGGGCTGGAGCATTACGTCCTTTTCCTTTCCGTTTTTAATCAACTCATAATTGACTTTAATAAAATCTCTTTTGTCCGGCGACTTGACGTTAAAACGTTGAATAACGATTTCCTTTTTCCGTGCCTCGCGGCTGAAACCGCCCGCCTGCGCGATGGCCTGCATCAGAGACAAGCCGGTTTCCGGTATGGTAATTTCCTTCAAAGACATCACCTCGCCGATAACGTAAACCGGCGGCGCAACACGCGCGACGATTAAATCGCCCGGATAAATTTCAGGGTTAGCCTGGCCGCTGCCCTGCTTGATGCTGTTGTAACTATACAGTTTGGACGGAACGTCGCGGCTGGCGGTCATTTCGCTTTTCCAAAAAGCCTCTTCTTCGGCGCTGGCCGTGCAGACGGGCGGCTGTGTATGAAAAACTTCAATCATTCCGCTGGCCGAAGCTTTTTTCAAACCGCCGGCAAAATTGATAAGCTCAAGCAAAGTCGCTTTGCGATTTAAGACAAATTGGAGCGGGTTGATAACCTCGCCGGAGACGACTGCGGGCGGGCGGCTTTTTCTTTCGGTGACGCGGACGCTGATTTGCGGATTTTTCAGATATTTTGATAAAAGCTTGGCGACGTCGGTGCGAAGATCCTTTTCCGTTTTGCATTTTGCGGCGACGCCTTCGTCAAAAAACGGAACTTGAATCTTTCCGTCCTCATCGACGGTCGAAACAAAATTAAATTGTTCCTCGCCGAGCACTTTTCCTTCGACCACATCGCCCGGCCCGAGCAGATACCCGCGTGTTTCCTGCCCGAACGCCGTTTGAAACAGACAGATTGCCGCGACGAATAGAATTAAAGCTTTGACTTTCATAAATTATAAAACCTTGAAATGGAATTTTTCAGTGCTAAGAATAACGCAGAAACCAATTTGATTCAACCTTTTTGTCGTTCGGTTGCTTGTTAAAAACTTGTAATTATTGATGATTTTATTAGTTGACAGTTCGACTTTTAGCAATGTAACTTCAAAATATAACCTTTCTTTCAATAATTGAAGTGGAAAATTTACCCGAAAAAATTCAAACAGAGGAGAGATTCTGGTTTCTGCGCCGTCCGATACAGTTTTTGTCGGACGTGGCGGTGCTGGTCGGCGCTTTTCTGCTGGCCTATCTCTTGCGGCTCGATTTTTCTCTGCCCGAACCGTATTTGAGCAATTTTCTGAGCCAGCTTCCGTTTGTCGTGCTGGTGCAGTTTTCGGCGCTCTTTCTGGTCGGCGCGTATTCGATTATCTGGCGCTACGTCAGCCTCGAAGACATCAAGGCCTTTATCAAAGCCGCGTTTATCTCGGGCGTCGTCCTGCTTTTGTTCCGTTTGCTTTTGTCGCCCGAAAGATTTATCCAGTGGCAAGTTCCGCTTTCGGTGATTTTGATGGATACGGGACTGGCTTTCGCAGGACTTCTCGGCCTCCGAATTCTGCGCCGATTCGCTTATGAAATCGGTGAAAAACGCACGTTTGAAATCGGGAAACGCCGCATCAAACGCAAATCGACGCTTTTTGTCGGCGCGGGCCGCATCGGCGCTTTGGCCGTCAAGGACGTTCTCGGGCGCGCCGATACCGAATTCGAAGTCAAGGGATTTGTCGACGACGACCGCCGCAAAAAAGGCGGCAGCGTCAACGGCATCAAGGTTCTCGGCACGACCGACGACTTGGCGCGCCTGGTTGACGAGCTGAACATCGAACAGGTCGTCATCGCCATCGACCAGGCGCAGGGCAAAGACATTCGCCGGATTTTGAACGTCTGCCGCGAAATTCCCGTCCGCGCGCGGATTGTGCCGAGCCTGCACGAAATCATTCACGGCCGCGTCCAGGTTTCGCGCATCCGCGACGTGCAGATTGAAGACCTTCTCGGCCGCGAGCCGATTCATCTGGACGATAAAAACCTGCACGACTTTCTGACCGGAAAAATTGTGATGGTGACGGGCGCGGGCGGCTCAATCGGCTCGGAGCTCGTCCGGCAAATCGCCGAATTTCGCCCGAAGCTGCTTTTATTGGTTGAAAGAACCGAATTTGTGCTTTTTCAAATCGAGCGCGAGCTGACAAAAAATTTTGCCGAGCTCAATTTCGTTCCGCTTCTGGCGGACGTCGGCGACCAGCCGCGGATACGCGAGATTTTCGCCGAATACGCGCCGGAAGTCGTCTTTCACGCCGCCGCGCACAAACACGTCCCGCTGATGGAAACGAACCCGACCGAAGCGATAAAAAACAATATTTTTGCGACAAAATTAATCGGCGAGATGGCGGGCGAAGCCGGCGTCAGGGATTTCGTTTTGATTTCGACCGATAAAGCGGTCAACCCGACTTCGGTGATGGGCGCTTCAAAACGCATCGCTGAAATCGTTCTGCAAAGTCTGAACCGAAAATACCCGACGAATTTTATGGCCGTCCGGTTCGGCAACGTTTTGGGCTCGGCCGGCTCGGTCGTGCCGATTTTCCGCGAGCAAATCCGCAAAGGCGAGCCGATAACCGTCACGCATAAAGACATGACGCGCTATTTTATGACGATTCCCGAAGCCTCGCAGCTCGTTCTGCAGGCGGGCGCGCTCGGCGAAGGCGGCGAGATTTTTATTCTCGACATGGGCGAGCCGATAAAAATTCTCGATTTGGCCGAAGACATGATTCGGCTTTCGGGCTTGCAGCCGTATGAAGACGTCGATGTCGTTTTCAGCGGTATTCGTCCGGGCGAAAAACTTTTTGAGGAGCTGGAAATCACCGGCGAAAATTTGCTGAAAACACGTCATCCGAAAATTTTTATCGGTAAAATCGCGGCTTATGAAAACGAGGAAGTTGCCGACATTCTGAGCAATTTCCGACAGGCCGTCGATGCCAACGACGCGGCGAAAATTCGCAGATTGTTCAATCATTTCCTGCCCGAAGCAAAAATTCACACAGCCGCCGCCGAAAAAGAACAAATTATAAATCCGGAACAAAAAACGATTTCCGCGACCTCGAAACTGGCTTTGGAATAATTATGCGGAAAGTTGTTTTAGTTTTGTTTTTTTCGCTTCTGTCCGCCTCTGCATCTTTGGCGCAAACCACACAAAAGTTTTCCGGCACGATTTTGACGCAGATGTTTGAGGTCGTGCCTAACGTGACAGTCGAAGTTCAGACGTTTGACGGGAAATTGACGACCGTCAGCGGCGCGGAAGGAAAATTTTCTCTGCAAGTTCCGAACGAATCGCTCTCGGTAAAATTTTACGGCAATAACATCGAGCCGGTTACCAGATTTTTTGCGCCAAACGATAAGCTCGAAAACGTTCAGATAAAAGTGACTTTCGTCGTCCCGCCCGTCAACGAAACGGTCACGATTCAAGCCGACACGCTCTCGCCCGATATCGAAACTCGAAACGACACCGTTTACAAAAACTTTCTTTTTAACCGCGACGACCAGCTGATTCAAACGCTCAGCGCCGGAATCAACGCCGGACAGCACGAAGGCGGCGGAAAATCTCTGGAAATCCGTCGTTTCGGATTTAATCTCGACCACGGCGGCGTCAACGGCGGCTTGAAAATTCTGGTTGACGACGTCCAGCAAAATCAAGCGACGCAGGGACACGGGCAGGGCTATCTCGGCTCGCTCAAATCGCTGTCGAGCGAGCTCGTCGAGGACGTTTCCATTATCAACGGCCCTTTTTCCGCGGCCTACGGCGATTTTTCCGGGCTCGGCGTCGTCCAGATTCGGCAGAAAGAATCGCTCGCGCAGCAACTTACGGCGCGGATTCAGGCCGGAAGCTTTCGCACGTTTCGCACGTTTTTGGCTTATAGTCCAAAAATTAGAAACGTCGATTCGTTTCTCGCGTATGAATTTTCCTACACCGACGGCCCTTTCAAAAATCCTTTGAAATACCGGCGCGATAACGTGACGGGAAATTTCACGTATAAATTCGGCGACAAAAAAGCGCTCGGATTAAAACTAAATTTCGGGCGCAACGATTTTACGTCGTCCGGACAAATTCCGCTCGATTTGGTCGCAAACGGCGCGCTCGGCCGTTTCGGATTTATCGACCCGGACAACGGCGGAAAAGTTGAGCTCGGCACCGTCGGCGCATATTTTCGCAAAGAATTTAAAACGGGCGCGACCTTTAAGGCCGACGCTTTTCTAGGCCGCTCGCTTTTCGATTTGTGGTCGAATTTTACGTTTTTCCTAAACGACCCGATTTACGGCGACGAAATCCAGCAGCACGACTCAAGATTGCAGGAAGGCGCAAACGTGCAATTCCTGAAACCGTATAAATTTTTCGGGCGGCAATCGCTTTTAACCGTCGGCGGAAACTTTCTCGCCAATCAAATCAACGTCGGGCTTTATCCTTCGATTTCAAGAAATCCGAACCGTAAATTTTTGCCGGGAAACGTCGATAACGCCAACGTTCTTTTGACGTCGGCGCAGGCGAATATCAATAATTTTGCCGCTTACGCGCAAAACGGAATCGATTTTTTCAATGGCCATCTTCGCTTTGAAGCGGGATTGCGGTTTGATTATTTTACGTTTGACGTCAACGGTTTCGAGACGAGCGACGCTACGCGGATTCTTCGGGGAAAGGAAAGCACGGGCGCGTTTCAGCCGAAGCTCGCGCTCGCGTGGTCGCCGTTCGAGCGCTTTCCCGTTTCGTTTTACGCCAATTACGGGCGCGGCATCTCAAGCCAGGACGCGCGCGGCATCGTCAGAAATCCGGACGCTCCGAAAATCTCGACGACCGATTTTTACCAGCTCGGTACGTCGTATAATTCGAATCGCTTTTCGGCGGTTCTCAGCTCGTTTTTTATCGACCGCTCAAACGAGCAGGTTTATATTCCCGACGACGGAAGTCTCGAATTGGCCGGGCGCTCGCGCTCTTACGGCGTCGAATTCAGAACGTCGGCGAAACTGACCAAAAATGTAAGCTTCAACGCCGGTCTGACGCAGGTTTTGCGCGCGTTTTATCCCGGCCAATTTACTTCCGACAATCGCCGCATAATCGTTGACAGCGCGCCGAAACGAACGGCCAACGCCGCGCTCGTCTTGTCCGAATTTTACGGTTTTAACTCATCAATCAACTGGCGCAGCATTTCGAGTTATCGCCTCGACGGCGAGGATGCGGGAATTCGCGCCGCCGGAAACGACGTTTTTGATTTTGCGCTTTCGAAACGCGTGCGAAAATGGGTTGATTTTAATGTCTCGATTGATAATCTTTTCAACAAACGATATTTTGAAACGCAAAATTATTTCGAGTCGCGCACCGCGCCGGGTGCGCCGATTGTCTCGCGCATCCACACGACGCCCGGCTATCCGTTTACGATTAGTTTTGGCCTCACGTTTCGATTTTGGGCGAAAGAATAAACTCTCTGGCAACCGAATTTGCTAAAATAACTTCTCTCTTTTTGGAGATTGTGAGAGGTATATATGTTTTTCGCACGACGATTTGTCGCTCATTTAATTTTATTTTCGTTTCTGCTCGCCTGTTCGGCGTCTTCGCAAAGTCAAAACGCGCAGCAAAACCCAATTCCCGAGCGCGTCGCAATCCGCGCCGCGCGAATGCTCGACGCAGCCGAGGGGAAATTAATTAACAATGCGGTCGTCGTGGTCGAAAACGACAAAATCGTCTCGGCCGGAAGCGATACGGCAATTCCGCCGGACGCAAAAATTATCGATTTGGGCGACGCGACAATTCTGCCCGGTTTGATAGACGCGCACACGCACATCACATACCATTTCGACGAAAACGGGCGTTTTGGCGAAACCGGCGACGCCAGCGCGCAGGTCACTTTGAAATACGCCGAAGAAAATGCGCGCCTGACGCTCGAAGCCGGATTTACGACGATTCGAAACTTAGGCGATTCGACGGGCGTCGACGTTTATCTGCGCGACGAAATCAAGCGCGGCGAAACGACTGGCCCGCGAATGATTGTTTCGGGCTATCCGATGCTTTCCAGCATCTTGAGCGGCGCGAAAAAACAGGAGGAGCGCGTCGAGCGCATCAGGCAGTTTGTCAAAGACAGAATCGCCGAAAAAGTCGATGTTATCAAGATTTTCGAAGGCGTCGACGCATTTGGAAATCCGCTTTTTTCGGCCAAAGAAATTCGCGCGGCAGTCGAAGAAGCGCGCAAAGCCAATTTAAAAGTCGCCGTTCACGCGCACGAAGCCGCGGCCGTCATCGCGGCCGTGACAGGCGGCTGTGATTCTATCGAGCACGGAAGTTTTTTGACCGACGAAGCGATTCGCCTTCTGGCCAAAAAGCGGGTGGCGCTCGTCCCGACGCTTTATCTTCCGACGCATTATCTCGAACATAAAAAACAATTTGCCTTTGACGCCTCGACGTGGGATTTTTTTGAAAAGTTAAAGGCAAACAACCTGGAAAACGCGCGCAAAGCAAAAGTGCGCGGCGTCTGGATTGTCAACGGTTCGGACGCCGTCGCGGGCTATCACGGAAACAACGCGCGCGAAATCGAATGGCTCACCAAAGCCGGACTGAAACCCGCCGAAGCGATTCGCGCGGCGACGATTGACGCGGCCGAACTGCTCGGCTTAAAAGGCCAAATCGGCGAAATCCGGCCGGGATTTTTCGCCGACGTCATCGCCGTTTCCGGCAATCCGCTGGACGATACTTCGAGTCTTGAACGAGTTGCATTTGTGATGAAATCGGGTAAAGTAATTAAATCAAAATTATGAATCCAATCCAGACAATGCAAAAAAATCGAATCTCAAAAAAAGCGGCGAGCTTTACCGAATCGGTCATTCGCGAGATGACGCGCGAGGCTTTGAAATACGGCGCGGTCAATCTCGGCCAGGGATTTCCCGATTTTGCCGCGCCCGAAGACATCAAGCAAAAGGCGATGGACGCGATTGCCGACGATTATAATCAATACGCGATAACGTGGGGCGTCAAATCGTTTCGCGACGCGATTGCGGCGAAGACGAAATGGTTTTTAGGTTTGGACGTTGACCCGGAAACCGAGATTACCGTGACGTGCGGCTCGACCGAGGGAATGATTGCGGGCATGATGGCGACGGTCGACGCGGGCGAAGAAGTCATCGTTTTCGAGCCGTTTTACGAAAATTACGCGCCGGACGCGATTCTTTCGGACGCGACGCCGCGCCATGTGCCGCTTTATCTGAGGGAAGACGGCTGGCATTTTGAACGCGAAGAACTCCGCGCGGCTTTCAGCGAGCGGACAAAAGCGATTATCATCTGCAACCCGAACAACCCGACCGGAAAAGTTTTCACGCGCGAAGAGTTGGAGTTTATCGCCGGTTTATGCAAAGAATTTGACGCGATTTGCTTCACCGACGAAATCTACGAGCACATAATTTACAAAGGTAAGCGTGACGCGGGACAAATGACGACGGACAATCCGAGACACATTTCGATGGCGCAGCTCGACGGCATGCGCGAGCGGACGGTCGTCGTTAATTCGCTTTCGAAAACTTATTCTGTAACGGGCTGGCGCGTCGGCTACTGCATTGCGCCGCCGGACATTTCGGGCGCGATTCGGAAAGTGCACGATTTTTTGACGGTCGGCGCGGCAAATCCGCTCCAGCACGCGGGCGCGTATGCTCTGAGTTTGCCCGAAAAATATTACGCCGGTTTGCAGAAAGAATATCAGCGAAAACGCGATTTTATCGTGCCCGTTTTGCAGAAAGCCGGTTTTAAATGCAGTCCGCCCGACGGCGCGTATTACGTGATGACCGACGTTTCCGGTTTCGGATTTGAAAACGACGTCGAAATTACAAAATTTCTGATTCGCGAAATCGGCGTCGCGGTCGTTCCCGGCTCGTCGTTTTATCACGACGCGAGCTTGGGCAAAAATCAGGTTCGCTTTTGCTTCTGCAAAAAGGACGAAACCTTGGAAGCGGCGGCGGAAAGACTGCAAAAATTAAAATCAAAAATCTAAAAGAAACAGAACGCGAACGACGCGGATTAAACCAATGCGCGGATAAGAAAATAATTATTTTTGTTTTATCCGCGCACATCGGCTTAAAAAGAAAAAAGCCCGACATTTATAATAAACGTCGGGCTTTTTTCTTTTGCTGGTTTTTATTTCTAACTACTGTTTCTTTGTATTTGTGGTGGTCGATTTTTTGTCCGAATCGGTCGTGCTGACGCTACTGCTTGAAGAGCTGCTTGCCTCAACTTTCAGCGTATTTTTAACGTCTTTTACGCCTGAAACCGATTTGGCGACCGAAGCTGCTTTGTCGCTCTGAGCTTTATCGGGAATAGTTCCGCGCAGAGTTACAACCGCGTTATTAACATCAACGTTAATTCCTGTTGATGTTAAGCCGCTTGTTCCCAAAAGGTCGGCTCGAACTTTTGTCCAGAGCCAGCCGTCTTCAGCGCCCTGACCGATTTTGCTTCCCAAGCCTTTCGCCTGCGTAGAATAGGTTTCCTTATTCTTTTCGTAATCTTCTTTAGTCAACGTTTTGTTGCTATTGGCGTTGCTGTTCATCGTGCCGGTATTGGCATTTCCGTTATTGTTAACAACCGTGATGTTATTGGCATTCATGTTGTTATTCGTATTGTTTCTTGCGTTGTTCGTGTTAGGCGCGGTCGTTTCGCAGCCCGCAAAAATCGCCGCCGTTGCGGCAACCAAAGTTAAAATAATCAGTCTTCTCATAATTTTATTCCCTCTGTCCGTAGCAAAATTTCTATCGAAAGTTAAAAAACTTTCTCCATTATCCTAGTATATCCGGGCGCCAATTTGCAAAAGAAGACGGCATAAATAAAGGCTTAAATTTAATAAATTGTGCATAAAAATTTTATTGTCGGCGCGCCCGTCTCGCCCGCTCAAAAGCAACTTTTTGGCTTTTCGGCGCAACCTAAATTTTACATACAGCATAAAAACTGCAAAGATTCTTTTGCACAATTAAGAAAAACCGGAGGTTTTATATGTTTCGCAAATCATTATTCGTATTTTTGCTTTTGATTTCCGTCTGCGTGCTCGCGTTCGCGCAGCAGTCCGAAAACAGGGCCGAACAGAAATTTGCCTTTGTTTTCGGCGATGAAGGCGGTTATCTCGGCGTCGAGACGCAGGAAGTAACAAAGGAAAATTTCTCAAAATTCGGTCTTTCAAAAGTTCAGGGCGTGGTGATTGAAAAAGTTCTGGAAAATTCGCCCGCTACGCAAGCCGGATTGCAGGCAGGCGACGTGATTTTGAAATTTAACGGCGAGGAAGCGACGAGCATCAAAAAATTGACTCGTCTTATCGGCGAAGTCGCGCCCGACCACCAGGCGACGCTGACCGTTTTGCGCGGCGGAAGCGAGCGCGAAATTGTCGTTACGCTCGGCAAGCGCCCGCCGATGGGGCTATTTGAAACCGGACGATTCAATATGCCGATTCCCTTTCCGAACGGACAATTCCCGCAGCTTCCGCCGATGACCGATGTGCCGCAGATGCGCCAGATTCCCGTTCCCGGCGACCAGCCGAACGTTTTCGTCTTTAGAAACGGCGGCCGTCAAATCGGCGTCGCCGCGCAGTCTTTGACAAAACAGCTCGCCGAATATTTCGGCGTCGACGAAGGCAAAGGCCTCCTCATCAGCAGCGTCCGCGAAAACTCGCCCGCCGCGCGCGCCGGTCTCAAAGCCGGAGACGTGATTGTCGAAGCCGAAGGCCGGGAAATCAAAAGCGACATCGATTTGATTCGCCTTATCAACGAAAAGAAGGAAGGCGATATCAGCTTGACGATTATCCGCGACAAAAATCGCCAGACCGTTAGCGTTATGCCCGAAGCGTCTAAAGACGAGATGAAACCGTTTGAAAATTTCATCAAACCGGGCGATTTGCCGCAGATGAATTTTCAGCCGATGCCGAAGATGGAAGCGATGCCGGCTCTTCCGAGCATGCCGATAGCGCCGCCGACGCGAGTTTTGTAGAAATTGTTAAAAAAAATAGCCCGCAGATGACGCTGCTAAAGCAGATTTTCGCAGATTTATTTAAAAATTATCCGTGAAAATCTGCCGAATCCGTGAAAATCCGCGGGCTACTTTATTACTTTGCTTTCGAGAGACTTTCTTTGGCAAGCTGGTTGGCTTTTTCGCTCGTGTCCTGCGCCTGCTTTATAATCCGCTTAAAATTTTCTTCCTTCTTTTTGAATTCTTCAAGCACGAAATCGCGCTGTTCGGCGTTTTTCGGGTCATAGCGGTCGCGTAGCAAAATCGCGAGCTGACGTCGTTCTTCAAAGGCTTCGGCGTATTTGCGAAGGCTTTCGGCTTTTAGATTGAGATAATTTTTGAAATCTTCGTTGACGTTCATTTGGCCGGCGCGCTCGATTTTCTCGATGGCTTCTTCGCCGAGTTTCGTCCCGTCGTTGATTTGATAAACGAGCTCATTGGAAATTTCCTTAACCTTTTTTTCGTCCTTATTGTTCATCGCGGTCTTTAACTCTTCGAGCCAGCCCGCGTTTTTCTGAAAAAGCGATTTGATTTGCTTGAGCTCGGCGTTTGCTTCAGCCACCAGATTTACCGATTCCTGCGTCTGGTCGAAAAAGCTTCCGGCCGTATCGCTCGAATCGCCCGCCGAAGAGCACGCGCCGCCAGCGAGGACAAAAATCGACAGTAAAATTATAAAAATCACTCTTTTCATTTCACTTAATAAGCCGAAAATTCCGGTTATATTTTCTGCGCCAGATAAAGCCGTCGAGAACGTAATGCGTCCACTGCGGCAGGGCGAGCAGCGGAACGAGAAATATTTTCCAGCTTCGCCAATCCCAGTTTCCGCCAAACAGCCAGTTTTTTTCGTGCCAGACGCCGCGATGCCAGAAAATTTCCTCGACATAAGCCAGAGCCCAGAGCGTCGCCAGAAAAACAATCCAGTTGTGCGAAAGCGAGCGATAAAATCGGTTGGCCGTTTCGCGTCTGGAACGCGCGTAAAAATAAATCAGAGCGAAATACGGCACGCCGTGAATTATCACGTTCGTCACGGTAAAAGCGTAGTCCGAATTAAAAAAGACGATGCCGACATACCAGCAAACGGCGGTCGTCGCGACGACGACGTCTTTGCCGATGTTCAAAAATCCTTTGGCGAAATACAGATAGACGGATTTTCCGAAATACGCCGTGAGCGCGAGCGCGTAAACGGGAAAAAGAATTTTTTCGGTGAGTTGCGGCAAAGCATAAAAATCGTCTCTGACAAACCATTCGAAATTTCGCGGCAAACTCGTCATCCAGAAAGCGAGCGGGTAAACGGTCGCCAGATAAATCGCCGTCGTATCTATCCACCACGTCAGCTTCGATGTTTCCTTTAATTTCGCGCGATAAAGCGCCACCCAGCCGTATTGCTGGCGAACGAAATGAAAAACCGCGACGATGGCCAGCGCACGCCAAAACGTCAGCTCGCCTTCGGAATAAAGCGCGACGCCGAGCACGTAGCCGAAAATCGGAACGAGCGTGTACAGCCAGATTTTGTCCTTAAATTCGTCGGCGTCAAAATAAACTCTGAATGAAGTCGACCAGACATGCGCGACATCAATCAAAAGAACGGCGGAAATCCACGTCCAGTCGGGCGATTCGTCATTCAAAATTCCGAGCTGCCAGCCGACCGCAAGCAGCACGAGCGACGCGACCGCGCTGCCGAGAAAAACGGATAAATCCACCGGCGCGCTAAAAAGCCATTTCGATTGTGACGATGCTTCGTTCATTACAAAAATTATTCAAACAAGGTGGAAAGGATAAACAGGATGATAACTTTTTTATCTTCAAGTTTAAAATAAAACTCGAATCTTCTATTTACAAACGATTATCCTGTCTATCCTGTCTGAATTTCCCTTAAAATCTCGCCCGTCGCCCGGAGTCCGTGATAAAACGCTTCCTCGAAAAGCGCGACGCCGCTCAAATCCGAATGCGCGAAATGGATGTTTCGAAACGGCTGCTGCGCCGCTTCGCGCGCACCCGACCAGAGAAATCCGGTGCGCGGGGAAATCATCGCGTGTCCCCAGCGCATCACGTCGAGACGCTCGGTCAAATCGTATATGTCCGGGTGCGCGCGGCTCAAATCCGTCAAAATGATATCGGCCAAATCCTTCCAGTCGAGGCCGAAAAGCCGCGCCCGCGCGTTTTCTTCGGCGCACATCGGATAATAATACGTCCAGACGGTCGCGCCGTAATCAATTTCTTTCTGGTGCGTCGCGTTAACGTAGCCGAGGCTCGGACTTTCGTACAGCACATTATCCCAGGCGAGCGGAAAATCTTTGACAAAACGCGGCGGTGGGCGGTCTTTTAAAAATAAATTCGCGACAAACCACGCGTTGTGCTCAAATTCCCTGACAAACGGCGGCGGTGCTTGCCGAAAATCGCGGATTAAATAATTGGCCGTAAAAATCGGCGCGGAGAAAATCGCTTTTTCGGCGCGAATTCCTTTAAGCTCGTTTGTTTCCGTATTCAGACAAACGATTTCGACGCCTTTTTCGTTCGGGATGATTTCGAGCGCGATTGTTTTCAGACGCGTTTTATCGCTCAATTTTTCCTGAAAATGATTGATGAACCGGCCGTTGCCTTCGGGAAAAGTGATAAAAGGCTGCGATTCTCCGCCCGAACGGCGGACGCGCGAGCAGAAATAAAAAAGTCCGGCCCAGGCGGAAGTCTGGTCAAGTTTCAAACCGTAATCGTCGCGCGTCGCGTAATCGCAGTACCAGAAAAGCCTCTCGGACGTAAAGCCCTTTTCTCTCAACCACTGGCCGAAGGAAATTTTATCGAGCGCGGTGACTTCGGCGTCGGTCGAAGCGTTTCCGACCGGCACGACAAAAGCGCGGCGGCCTTGCGCGTCACGCCATCTGACCCAGAAATCGATTTGTTTTTGAAACTCGGCGAACTGTCGTTTTTCTTCCTCGCTCTCGCCGACTTTTAAATACAGGCCTTCATACCAGCGGCCTTTGTAAAAAACTCGCTCCTCCGGTTCGCGGCAGAGAAATTGTTCTTTGATTAAAATCTCGCCCGACGCGTTTCGGCCTTCGGTCAAATTCATCTCGTCGAGAAGCGAGATGAGCTCGGCGTTTTCCTGAAACGGGACGGGCAGATAGTGCGCGCCCCACGGGTAGCCGACCAGACTCGATGTGCCGCTCTGCGCCGTCCCGCCGATTTTGCTTTCGAGCTCGATAATCGTGAAATCGTCGAAATTTTTCCGCAAAAATTCCCATCCGGCCGTTAATCCCGCCACGCCGCCGCCGACAATCGCGACTTTGACGTTTTCCCAGTTGTTTGCCGGGACTTCGAGATTTCTGTTTTCTCTTAAAATATGACCGACGTTGACGTTTGCGCCGACAATTTCGCCTTCGGGAAAATTTTTGGCGGAATCCGACCTGCAAGCCGCCAGAGCGAAAGGCAAGCCTAAAAATGCAGATAAAATTTCGCGACGCGTAAAGGTTGACATAAAACTAGGAATTTAGGAGTTGATTTATTTTATTTTGGACATATTCCTTGTTTTTTAAACTAACTTCAAGCGCAATTTTGTTTCCATCTTTGAAATACGCTAGAGCTGTAACGCCGCTGAGACGCAAATTTCTTAGCAAATCAAAAAGATGAGGCTGGTCAACATCAAGCGAATAAAATTTTACTTTTCTTCCAAATTCAAATTCCAATTCTTTCAAGATTTCCTTCATCTCATTGTCGAGGCGATTCCATTCCGCCCAAAAATGAATTATGACAACGCCTTTCGCTCGGATAAAAGAATTAAAATCTTCAACGCTTTTTATTTCTTCAGGCATTTACTCGAATCTCCGCCATTCGGTTTCGTAATATCTGACAAGCGCCTGATTGTCCAAGCGGTTTATCTCGATTTCCTCGTTCGGCAGAGACGTGTCGGACGAAAAATCGAACATCGAGGCGAAAGATTTATCGTTCAGAAATTTCAATTCGATATTCGCGGGCGGTTTCGTCGGCGCGTCAAACGGCTGAAGCTTTGCCAGCGCGTATCCCCAGATGCCGAAGCTCGGGACGGTCGTTTGATACGGTTTGACCGTAAAACCGGCGGCTTCGAGCGTTTTGATGATGCACCAGTAGGAATTTCGCGCCATCAAAGGCGACGTCGTTTGGACGACGACCGCCGAATCGGGTTTTAATTTCGCTTTCAGAAGATTGTAAAACCTGGTCGTGTAGAGCTTTCCGAGCGCGAAATTGTTCGGGTCGGGAAAATCGACGATGGCGACGTCGAACGGCTCGGTTTCGGCGCTGTCGAGCCAGACGAAAGCGTCGTTGTTTATCACCGAAACTTTCGGATTTTCAAACGAATGGCGGTTTAATTCGGCGAGCGCCGGAACGGCTTTCGAGATTTGCGTCATCGCCGGGTCGAGGTCGACGAGCGTGACGCTTTCGACCGACGGATATTTCAAAATTTCGCGCACCGCCAGCCCGTCGCCGCCGCCGAGAACCAAAACGCGTTTCGCGTTCGCGCCGTAAGCGGCAAACGCCGGATGAACGAGCGCTTCGTGATAGCGATATTCGTCGAACGAATTAAACTGCAGATTTCCGTTCAGGAAAAGCGAATATCCGGTTTTGCCTTTGGTAACGACGATGCGCTGGTAGGACGACGATTTCGCGTAAATTATATTGTCGGCAAACAGCGCGTCTTCGGCCAGAGACGTCAGCGTGTCGGCTTTGATAAATCCGATGAGCAGCAAAACGATGATGATGAAGCCTTTTATACGCAATACGTTGACATTTTTTTTGATAAGCGGCTCAAGCAGCCACGTCGCCCAGATGGCGACTCCGGCGTTGAGCATTCCGAAAAGCATCGACGTGCGATTTAAGCCTAATTTCGGAACGAGAAAAAGCGGGAAAAGCAAGGACGCGACGAGCGCGCCGATGTAGTCGAAAGCGAGAACGCGCGAAATTAAATCCTTAAAATCGAGCTCGTCCTTTAAAATCCGCATCAGCAGCGGGATTTCGAGGCCGACCAGAGTTCCGATAAAAAAGACCGTTCCGTAAAGCACAAACGCGAAATACGAAAGCTTGGCGAAAGCAAAAAAAAGCAGCGGCGCGGAAAATCCGCCGATGACGGCGACGGCGAGCTCGACGTCGACGAATTTTTCGGCCAGATTTTTCTCGATAAATTTCGAGAGATACGAGCCGATGCCCATCGCAAAAAGATAGATGCCGATGATTAAGGAAAACTGCGTGACCGAATCGCCGAGCACGTAAGAAGAAAGCGTTCCGGCGAGCAGCTCGTAAATCAAGCCGCAGGTGGCGATGATGAGAACGTTTAGAAATAAAAGCGGTGTCTTGTTCATTTAAAAAAACGGAAAATGCAAAACGGAAAATGGAGAACGAAACAAAATGCGGTCATTTTCCACTTTCCACTTTCCGTTTTTCCAGTATATTTATCTCGTTTGAACGGCGGACGGCGCGCTTCCGCTATCGCTCGTGCCGATGGGCGAATCGCCCTGAATGGCCGCTGAAATTATTAACGCGATGCCGATAATTATTGCGCCGATGATAATCGCCAGAGCCGTATTCTGGTCATCTTCGATTTCCTTTTTAACCGAGAAAGGCGCGACTTTGACGACGACGAAAAAAGCGATGGCAAAGACGATTAAGCCGATAAACACAAAAATTACGGTCGTCGCCAGAACGGGCAGAAGGTCTTGAAATTTAACGACAAAACCGAGTGAAATCAAATTAGCTAAAAAATTCGACATTTATTTTCCTCCACGAAAACCGCCGTAGAAAAACGGCGTTCCAAGTCTTGATTTGCTTCCCGAATTGGCAAACTCCCAGCCAAACCACGAAGCCGACGCATAAATAAGAATTACTCCGATTCCAAGAATTAAAAATAGTGCTTTCATAAATTTATAAAGTTGACAGAGTTGCCGAAGTTACGAAGTTGCAGAGTTAAAAACTTCTTCTAACTCTGCAACTTCGGCAACTCTGTCAACTCTGTGAACTATTCCCAAACATACTTTCGCTCCAGCGTCTCGATTCGAACGCGTATTTACGGAACAGACCGAGCAGCGGAAAAATCGCCAGGATGACGAACGCGCAGCAGAAATTTACGCCGCGCGAGACGTTTTGCTCGACTTTGAGCGAAATGTTTAAAGGCTGCTGGAAATTCTGCCACGTGCCTTCAACCTTTAAAGTATATTTTCCCGCCGGCAGAGAAGAAATCGTCGCGTCCTGCGTCTGGCTGCCTTCCGTCCACGCGCCGTCGCTGTCCGAGCCCGAATAATATTCAATCGGAATGTTTACCGACTCTAATTCCTGACTTTGGTCGTTAATCAAATCGACGTCTAACTCCGCATAAGCGTTTTCGACGGGCGAACTGGCCGTAATTCGCACGTTTCGATTTCCCTTGAGCTCAAACGGCTGGCTGAAAGCGGCCTGCGGCGTGGTCGCGCTCGCCGGCGGCTGGAGCGTTATCGTCTCGTTCAAAGGCGTGTTCGTCAAGCTGAAAGGCAGCATAAAAATAGCCGTCACGCAGAGCAGACCGAGCAGCGCAAAACCCCATTTGATATAAAATCCGCCGATAAAAGGCTGATTCGGCGCGACCGACCACGGCTTTGGCAAATCCTGAACGCTGAACGCTTTTTCGATTTCGGCGTTCGTCATATAAACGCCGACCGACCAGTTCATCTCGTTGTCGGTCGTCTCCTGCGAGAGCATCAAAGGCGGCGCGACGTAATCGATGGCGCGGACGGTTTCGCCCTGCTCGACGCGCCAGTAAAATTCGCCGACGACATATTCAATGACGGCGGGCGCGTCCTGAAAAATCTTGAAACTCTTGCCGTTGTAAGTAACGGTCGTGCCAAGCACGACGACGTCCGCCGGATTAACCGGCTCGACAAAATTCCAGTGATTGTCCGAATGAACCAGCCAGCGAAAACCGACCTGCGGATTGTAAAGCAGATATTCGTGCCAGAAATACTTGGCGCCTTCAATCGTCACGCTTCTCACCGTCGCGCCGATGAGCTTAAACTGGACGTCGTTTTGAAAAGTTCCGACCGCGCCAATCGGCAAAGCGAATTCGGGCGCGTCCGGTTTCGGCGAAAGCGCCTTCAGATACGAAAGCTTGCCCTGATTTACGTCGAGCAGCGAAGAGCAATACGGGCAGGTGACGCGCTCGGCTTTGTCGGGCGCGGTCAGAGTTAAAGCGCCGCCGCAATTCGGACAGCCCATCGCGTCGGCCGAAACTTTTCTCGCTTCTCTTTGAACCGATTTTGCGTCGCCGAGACCGATTTCTTCGAGCGTTACCTGGCTTCCGACAAAAACCCAGGGCGGCGACAAACTGTAGTCAATCGTCGCAAAAGCGTTGTTTTGACCGGACAAATCGGCGTAATTGCTTTTTTCGTTCGGCTCTAATTTATATGGAATCTCGCCGTCCGCCGCTGCCGCCGTCGCCGTTCCCTTTTCCGTCACCATCAAAGGCGTTTTGTTCGGAATCGCATCGACGGTCTGGCCAAGCTGTAAATTTTCAAACGCCGGAACCTCCGCGCCCTGCGGCAGCGGTTGATAAAAAGTCAGGTAAAATCGCCCTTGCGCTTCGGCCAGCCAGCCGACCCAGCCGTTCGAGAAAGTCGCGTACCACTCGTCCCAGAACCCGCCGAGCTCGTGCCGGTTTTGCGCGCGTCCGGTCAGCTCGAAGCGATGACCGCCGAAAGTTCCTTTCAGACCGAGCTTGAGCGGCGATTCGGAGTCCATTATTTCCGCAACTTTTCCCAAATCGTCGAGGCCTCTATCGGTGCGCGCGACGGCCGAGCGGCAAAACGGACAAATCAAAACAATGGTTGAACCGGCTTTGAATTCAATCGGCGCGGCACACGACGGACAATTTGCCTGTAAAACGCTCAAATTTCACCTCCGGCGATATGTTTTTTTTTGATTTCGATTTTCGGATTTTGATTTCCGCGCTCGATTTTCGTGACTCTGACGTTCTCCGCCTCGAGCATCTGTTTGAGATTCGCTTCCCAGCTCCATTCAGGGCGCGTGCGACAGCAGTAGAGATTAAAAGTCGCGATTTTGTGTTCCGGATAGGTATGGCAGGCGAGATGCGATTCGGTCAGCATCACGAGCGCGGTCACGCCGCCTTCGCCGCCGAATTTATGCCAGAGCGGCCGGTTGACGGTTTTCAAACCCAAATCCGCGATAAGACGCGCAAAAATAGAGCGAAGCGTCGCTTCGTCACGCAGCAGATTTTCGTTACATTCTTCGGCTTCGACGAGCCACTCGGTTCCGACAATCATTTTTGAGTAAACCTGAAATCTCTACGAATCCGCAATCGAAAAAGTTTTTGAACTTACTCGAACGCAACTGCGTTATAATTTTTTCTCGCGGTGAAGTATGTCGAAAAAAACTATAACGAAATTTTCTGCGTTTGTCATATCATTTTCGCTCGTTTGCTTAATTTTTTCAGGCTGCTTTCACGCCTCTTCGAGCAATAAAAGAAACACGACCTCGGATAACTCCGCGTCCGGTTACCAAAACGCCCAGATAATCGGCCGGATAAAATCGCCCGAGATAGACGAATCGAGCGGAATCGCCGCTTCAAAATGCCAGCCGGGCGTTTTCTGGACGCACAACGATTCGGGCGACGACGCGTTTATTTTTGCGATAAATGCGCAGGGCGAGCATCTCGGCGTGTGGCGCGTCGCGTCCGCCGAAAACAAGGATTGGGAAGATATCGCCGCGTTCAAAACGGCGGCGGGCGAATGTTTTTTATACGTCGGCGATATCGGCGACAACGACCGCAAGCGCGACGATTTGAAAATTTACCGCGTCAGAGAGCCGTCTGTTTCCGCTGCCGACAAAGCGTCGACGAGAAAAACCGCATCGACGACCGAACCGGCCGACGTGATTCGAATCGATTACGCGGACGGGCGACACGACGCCGAAACTTTAATGATTCACCCGCAGACGGGCGACATTTACGTTTTATCGAAACGGACGGACGCGCCGTCGGGCGTTTACAAGCTCGCCGCAAATTACAATCTCGATAAAACAAACACGCTCAAAAAAATCGCCGAATTGACGGTTCCCGCCATCCCGAACGGATTTTTGACGGGCGGCGACATTTCGCCCGACGGGCGGCGCGCAATTCTCTGCGATTATTTCGACGCTTACGAAATCGCTCTGCCGGACGCTTCGAACGATTTCGACGAAATCTGGAAACAAAAAATTGCGGTCGTTCATCTCGGCGAAAGAGAACAGGGCGAAGCCGTCGGATATTCGGCCGACGGAAACTCGATTTTCGCGACGAGCGAGAAAAGAAATTCCCCGGTGATTGAAGTAAAAAAGAAGTAGTCAGAAGTCGAAAGTCAAGGTTTTCCGTCTTTTGAGTTTGGATTTTTGACTTGGGACTTCCGACTGAATTTCGTTTATAATCAATCAAAACAATTTACAGGGAGATTTTTACGCAATTATGAAAACCGAAACTCTATCTTTTAGCACTGCCGGCGGCGACGCGACCGCTTATGTCGCCGCGCCCGAAGCGGCGGACAGCGCCAAAGCCGTGATTTTGATTCAGGAATGGTGGGGCTTGAACGACCATATCAAGGACATCGCCAATCGATACGCCGACGAAGGCTTTACGGCCATCGCGCCCGACCTTTATCGCGGAAAGGTGGCGAAAAATCCACAGGAAGCCGGAGAAATGATGCAGAGTTTGGCCATCGAGGACGGTTTGGACACGATAAAAGAAGCTATGGACGCGGCGCGCGCGCAATACGGCGTCTCGCATTTCGGCATCACGGGCTACTGCATGGGCGGAACTTACGCGCTCCGCGCCGCCTGCGGGCTGGAAGGCATCAGCGCCGCCGCGCCGTTTTACGGAGACATTCCCGAAGAAGAGCTTTTGAAAAACTTAAAAGTGCCGACGATTTTCATTTCCGCCACAAAAGACGACTGGATTAACCCGGAAAAAGTCGCCCGGTTAGAAAATATTACGGAAAGATACGAATTGCCCGTGGTTTCCATCAAATACGAAGCCGACCACGCGTTTTTTAACGACACGCGCCCGCAGGTTTACGACGAAACCGCCGCCCGCGACGCATGGGCTCTGGTTATCGGATTTTTTAACGACAACCTGTAAAAAAGTGGAAAGTGGATAGTTAAAAAAACAAACTATCCACTTTCCACTTTCAATTATCTACTATTTACCTATGCCGCCTGCTTTAATTCAACCGGCTCCCGTTCCGCATCGTAAACGCGAACCTGCTTTGCCCAGCCGAGCTTTTCGAAAAGTCGTATCGTCAGCCAGTTCATATCGAATTCATACCATTTCAGACCGTGTCTGGCCGATGTCGGCTGCGCGTGATGATTGTTGTGCCAGCCTTCGCCGAAGGTGAGAAGCGCGACCCACCAGTTGTTGGTCGAATCGTCTTTCGTCTCAAACCGACGATTGCCCCAGTAATGCGTCGCCGAATTGACGAGCCACGTCGAATGCCAGCCGAAGACGACGCGCGCGAAAACGCCCCACAAAACCATCGACCAGCCGCCGACGGCGAATAAAACAACGCCCGAAAGAATGAGCGGAACGTAATAATATTTCGCTAAACGCGTGTGAAATTTATCCCGCATCAAATCGGGCACGTATTTCTTTAAAGTTGCATCGTCGTGGTCCTGCGCCTTACCGCGCACAATCCAGCCGAGATGCGCGTGATAAAATCCGGGGCGCGTCGAATGCGGGTCTTTGTCGGTTTCGACGAATTGATGATGCATCCGGTGCGTCGCCACCCATTTCGGTGCGTCGTCCTGAATCGCCAGCCCGCCGAAAATCGTTAGAACGTATTCGAGCCATTTCGGCGCGTTGAAGCTGCGGTGCGTCAAAAGCCGGTGATAGCCGAGACCGACGCCGAGACTGCCGACAATCCAGTTTCCGATGAGCATCGCCGCCAGATTCTGCCAGCTAAACCAGAAACAGGCCGCGACCGTCAAAAGATGAAAGGTGATGACGATTGAAAGATTTTTCCAATTGATGTTTTGTTTGCGAGAACGCTTAAATTCGATGATATTTTGCATTTGCTTCCCTTGCACGATAAAAAATCACGCCCGATTAAGAGTAACAGATTGAAGACAATACAAACGTAATAGTTGTGTAAGAGTTGAGAAAACGACCGGCCGCCATGAAAAAATATGTTGCCGATGACGATTAAACTTGTTCTACGGAAAAAATACGCCCGCGACCGGAAAAATTCTTTATATATTGTTTGTTTCGCTAATCGGCAAAAGCGACGCTCAATTTTTTCAGAGGCATCGATTTTCTTTCGTCGAGCGTTTCGATTGATTCGCGATTGACGTATTCGTATAAAATATCGCGCTGCTGCGGCTTGAATCCGGCTTCCGAAATTTGATAACGCAGTTCTTTTTCGTTGGCTTCGTTGTTTGCGCCGGCGGCCGAAACGACGTTTTCCTCAATCATAATCGAGCCCATATCGTCCGCGCCGAAACGCAGAACTGTTTGTCCGAGCCGTAACCCCTGCGTCAGCCAAGAAGATTGAATGTGCTGGACGTTATCGAGGAAAAGACGCGAAACCGAGACCATTTTCAAGTAATCGATGCCGGTCGGCTCTTCCGTAATGCGCCGTCCGAGAGCCGTGTTTTCGCGCTGGAAAGTCCACGGGATAAACGCCGTAAACCCGCCCGTTTCGTCCTGCACGTCGCGCACGCGCTGCAGATGACGGACGCGATGTGAAAGGTTGTCGCCGATGCCGAACATCATCGTCGCCGTCGAGCGCAAACCGACTTTATGAACCGCGCGCATCACGTCGAGCCATTCCCGGGTGTTGCATTTGGTCGAAACGCGCTTGCGAACTTCGTCGTCGAGAATCTCGCCGCCGCCGCCCGGCATCGAATAAAGACCGGCGGCCTTCAAACGGCGCATAATCGTTTCGTAATCAAGCCCGGAAATTAAAGAAATATTGTGAATTTCCGGCGGCGAAAAACAGTGAAGCTGAAACGCCGGGTAAAGCGCGTGCAGGCGCGCGAGCAAATCTTCATACCACTCGATATTAAAATCCGGATGAAGGCCGCCCTGCATCAAAACGCCCGTGCCGCCGAGCGCGATTGTTTCGTCGATGCGCCGGCAGATTTCCTCAAACGAATGAACGTATGTGTCGGGCTTTCCCGGCCGGCGATAAAACGCGCAGAACGTGCAGACGACGTTGCAGACGTTTGTGTAATTGATGTTGCGGTCGATGATGTATGTGACGATTTCGCCCGGATTTTTCCGCTTCCGAATTTCGTCCGCCGCCGCGCCGATACGCGCGATGTCATAGCTTTCCAAAAGCGCGGTCGCGTCTTCCGAAGTCAAACGCCCGCCGCCTAAAACTTTATCTAAAATCGGTTGAATATCGCTCATAACTCAAAATTATTTTATCACGGAAAGTTTTAGCCACGAATTAGACAAATTACACAAATTATTATTTTTCTTTTATTGATATAACTCGCCTAATTCGCGGCTGATTCTCTTTTCTATTTTGCAAACCGCGCATTGCAGTTTGCGAAAAATTTCTCAAAAAACCGAATCTAATTGCGCAAAATAAGCGAATTTTAGTTCGGTCAAACAATTTATTACAAAAATTGTGCCAAAACCGAGATACTTTTCGTCTGTAAATTACGCGATTAATATCGGAAGAGATTTTTATAAAAAGGAGATTTAGATATGCGAACCGAAGAAAGCCGATTACAAACAAGCGATTTAGGTCTGCTTGTTTTCGTCATCGTAGCAGGCTGGCTGCTTTTATTTCAGTCAGGATTATTTCGTTAATTATAATGCCGTCGACAAACAACATATTTTCTATAATTTGGCCGCGATTTCCTGATTGCGGCTTATTTTTCGCTCGAGAACTTCGAGCTTGCTGTTTTGCCTGACGCCCGAAATGTTCTGCGCGCCGTACTGCTTCCAGAGCCCGGCCGCTTCCCGGTATTCAAGCATCGCCCGCTCCGCTGATTCACGCGCTTTCACGGCGGAAAGATTAGCTTTTTTGGCCGCCGCCAAATCGCAGTTTCCGAGTTTTTCCAGATACAATCCGCGCATCGACTCGCCGTAGGCCGAATCTTTTTCGTGCGCCGTTTTTTCTATTTCAAAAAAAGCCTTTTCATAAACTCGGCGGGCGTTCTCGGTTTCGCCGCGCCAAAGCAGCTCGTCGGCATAACCAAATTTCGCTTCGAATCTTTTTTGCAGATATTCAAAATTCTGCGCGTCGTGCGCGACGAGCTGGTCGAAAATCTGAAGCGTCTGCCGAAAAATCGTTTCGGATTTTTTGACGTCGCCGAGTCTCGAATAAGTCGCGCCCAAAATCGTTTCGATGCTTGCCAGAAGCAGTTTCTGCTCGAAATTCGCCGCGTCTTTTTCCGCGTCTTTCCGAAAAATCTGCACCGATTCGAGCTGGATTTTTAAGGCTTCGTCGTAATTGCCCGATTCGAAAAGAAAGATTCCGTAATTGGCGTTTGCCCCGTCCAAAATCGCTTTGTTGACCGCTTCTTCGGGCTGCAGGGCGACGAGTTTTTTACTGATTTCGACGGTTCGCCCGATTATCGGCGCGGCTTCCTGCCAGAGTTTTTTTGCCGAATCCGGATTTTCGTCTTCGACCGCGTCGCGCGCCAGTGCGAGCAGATTGGTCGCAATCCGGTCGGCGGCGACGGCGACGAGATTGTTTGCGCGAACATGGTCGGGGTCGCGCTTTAAGACGTTTTCGCTGACATTTACGGACTTTTGATAAGCATTGATGTTTTCGCCCTCGCCTTTGCCGACGGGCAGCGAATCGCCGAGAAAAATGTAATTGGCGGCAAGCCGCAGCGATAAAGATATTTCTTCGGGGTTGGCCGCGAGTAAATTTTCGTTGAGCGACAAAGCTTTTTGCAAAACCGCGTCCGATTCGGCGGAGTCGCCGCGCCTTCGGAGCGCATTGGCAATGTCCGAATAAGCGTTGATTAAATCCGACTGCATTTTCAAATCGCTCGATTCGGCGGCCAGCGGCTCAAGCAGATTGATGCCTTTGCGGTAATTTTCAATCGCGCCGGAAATATCGCCGAGATTGGAAAAATACGCCCGGCCCTGCACTTTTCCGATGCGAATGTAAGCCCGCGCGAGCTCGCTTTTGAGCGCGTCATCGGCGTTTTCGTCTTTTGCCAGAGAATCAAAATAATTCAGCGAATCGGCGACCAGCATTTCGCGCACCTTGGTCGAATTGGGCAATTTTTCGACTTCATCGTAATATTTGAAGACGATATTGTTGGCGAGCTGGCGAACTTCGCCGAAACGCCTCTCGGCAAGTTTTCGCTCGCGCTCGGCGCGCGCCGCCTGCCAGCTCGTCGCCGCAATTCCGCCGATTAAAGTGAGAAAAATTAAAATCGCCGCCGCGACCGAAACGCGGTTGCGCAAGACAAATTTCTCAAAGCGATACGAAAAAGTATCGCGCCGCGCGATGACGGGCAGGCCTTCGAGATGGCGTTCGATATCGCCCGCAAATTGCTCGACCGAAGCATACCGGCGCGCCGGCTCTTTGCGCAGAGCTTTTAAGATAATGTTGTCCAAATCGCCCTTGAGCGATTTTGGATTTCGGATTTTGGATTTTGGACTGGTTGTTTGTTCGCGTTTGGTGATGCGCGCTTCGCCGTTCCAGGTTTTTTCACCGGCTGCCGACCACCGGCTGCTGACTACCGACGACGGGCGCTCGGGTTCTTCGTCGCAGATGATTTTGGCGATTTCGTCCGGGCGATTGTTCGGGAATTGGTAAGCCGAAACGCCGGTTAAAAGCTCGTAAAGAATCAATCCGAGGCTGTAGATATCGCTTGAAGTCGAAACCATTTCGCCGCGAATCTGTTCGGGCGAAGCGTAAGCGGGCGTCATCATTCCGAGCACGGTGACCGTTTGATTTTGCAAATCGCCGCCGGGCGAGAGAATCTTGGCGATGCCGAAATCGAGCAGTTTCACCGTTCCGTCGTTTGTCACGAGAATATTCGTCGGCTTCAAATCGCGATGGACGACGAGGCGCGAATGAGCGAACGAAACGGCGGCGCAAATCTGCAAAAAAAGCCGCAGCCGCTCGTTGATGCCGAGGTTTTTTTCGCGGCAAAATTCGTCCAAAGGCCGGCCGTTGACAAATTCCATCGCAAAAAACGGCAGGCCGTCGGCGCTCATTCCGCCGTCGAGCAGGCGCGCGATATTCGGGTGTTCGAGGGAAGCGAGAATCGCGCGTTCGTGGCTGAAACGCCTGAGCATGGCGGCCGAATCCATTCCGCGTTTGAGCAGTTTGAGCGCGACCGTTTGCGAAAAATCGTCTTTTTCGCGCACCGCTTCGAAGACGACTCCCATTCCGCCGCGACCGATTTCGCGCGTGATTTTATAATTTCCGATTTCTCGGCCGATAAAATCTTCCGCCGCTTCGTCCTGCCAGAGCCTTGATAAATCGGCGACGGGCGTTTCAAAATTATTTTGTTTTTCGGCGGCGAGAAGTTTTCGGACTTCCGCCAGGATTTCCGGTTCGATGTTGTTTTGATTTTGCAGAAACCGCTCGCAGTCTGCGGGCGCAAGCTCGACCGCTTCGTTAAAAATCAATTTAATTTTTTGCCATTTGTCGGGGTTCATTTGCTTCTGAACTTACTCGCAGAAATTTGCCGGAAATCAGGTCAATTTTGTCGTCAGCCAGGCGCGCGCCATCCGCCATTCGCGTTTGACGGTCGAATCGGAGACGCCGAGAACTTCCGCCGCTTCTTCATTAGTCAGGCCGCCGAAAAATTTGAGCTCGACGATTTTTGCCGCGTCCGGGTCGAATTCGGCCAGTTCTTTGAGCGCTCTGTCGAGAAAAATCAAATCGACTTCCGACTCGGCCGCCAAATCACCGGCGTCATCGAGCGAAATCATGGTTTTGCCGTCGCCGCGTTTTTTCGCGTTGTGACTTTCGGCGTGATTGACCAGGATGCGCCGCATCATTTCCGAAGCAATCGCAAAAAAATGCGCGCGGTTTTGCCAGTTGACCGAATGCTGCTCAATCAGACGGAGATAGGCTTCGTGAACGAGCGCGGTTGCCTGCAGCGTGTGATTTTTGCGCTCCGAGCCGAGCTTGTGCGCGGCGATGCGTCTCAATTCCTCATAAACGAGCGGCAGAAAATCGTCGAGACTCTGGCGGTTTCCCGCCTGCGCGTCCTTGAGTATCTGCGTGAAATTTTTATCCGATTTTTGCGGCATTGAAGTTTATCGGTAAGGCAGTTTATTTTGACTCAAATCGGCGATTTAGACAACAGCATAAAAAAATTTCTGACCCTTTTTCGGCTTACTCTCTGCGATTATCTACGGGGAAGCATTTCACCAGATTATCAGAAAGGTTTTTGAGGAGTAAAAAATGAAAAAAGTTGTCTTGGTCATATTGTTTAATTTATTTATCTCAGCAGTTTACGCCGCCGACGGCGATTTGGACACAGCGTTTAACGCCTCGGCGGTTCAGTTCGGCTCGCAGGCTACGCTTTATAAAGTTCGTCTGGCGGCGAACGGCAAAATGTACATCTCGGGCGCGATGACGCAGCTCAACGGCGCGGCGTATTCGAAACCAATCGCGCGACTCAACGCCGACGGTACGACCGATACGGCTTTTGCGGCGGCGATTGACGCGTTCGGCACGGCTTATGATTTTGCCGTCTATCCCGACAACAAAGTCGTTCTCGCCGCGACAGTCGGCGGAGCGCCGAAAATCGTGCGCCTCAATGCCGACGGAAGTCTCGATTCGAGCTTCGCGGGGCAGACATTCGACACGCTGCCCGAATATATCCGCAGCGTCGCCATTCAAGCAGACGGCAAAGTTCTGGTCGGCGGATATTTTACGACCATCGGCGGCGCGCCGCACGCCAGCCTCGTGCGGCTCAACGCGGACGGAACAGTTGACACGGGCTTTAATCCGAATTTGACCGGCGACAGCATATTTTATGTCGCAACAATAGTCGTGCAGCCCGACAATAAAATTCTCATCGGCGGAAGCTTTAAAGGCGTCGTCGGCGCGCTTCGTTTCGACATCGCGCGGCTCAACCCGGACGGCACTTCCGACACGGTTTTTAATCAGGGCGTCGGCGCGCAGCGACCCGACCAGCTCAATTTTTCCTACGGCGCAAACGATATCAAGCTTCTGCCCGACGGTCGTATTTATTTTGTCGACGCTGCGCTTTATTACAACGGCACGCCGACCGGCGAAGTCGTCCGTCTCAACAGCAACGGAACGCGCGACACGACGTTTAATTTGTCGCCGAACAAAGTCGGCGTCAACGGTCTGGCGGTGCAGAGCGACGGAAAAGTTATCGTCGTCGGTCGCGGGAAAAATTACACGTCCGGTTTTCCGGTGATTCGCAACGGCGCGGTCAAAATCAATCCGGACGGCTCGATTGACACGAGCTTTTCGCCCGTCGGAATCCCGAACGGCGAGCAGGTTTTCAGCATTGCGATTCAGACGGACGGCAAAATCGTGCTTGTCGGCAATTTCGCGATGTTTAATAACGTGGCGAAAAACGCGATTGTACGCCTTTTGAATACGATTTCCGCCGCGCCGGTTTTTCAAAGCAACCGCGTTTCGGATTTCGACGGCGACGGGCGCGCCGACGCGTCGGTTTTTCGCAACGGCGAGTGGTTTATCAATCCTTCAAACGCGCCGAGCGTTGCGCCGAACGCGTTTTACTCGGTTCAGTTCGGTCTGGCGACCGATAAGCTCGCGCCCGCCGATTACGACGGCGACGGGAAAACGGACGTCGCCGTCTGGCGCGAAAACGTTTCGGGCAACCAGGCTTATTTTTATATTCTGCAATCTGCGACCGGCGCGGTGCGCGTCGAGCAGTTCGGTTTGACGGGCGACGTTTTAGCCGCCGGTGATTGGGACGGCGACGGCAAAGCCGATTTGGCGACCTGGCGCGGCGGCGCGCAAAGCTATTTCTTTTATCGCGGAAGCTTGAACAATCCGAGCTCGAACGTGACTTATGTGCCGTGGGGAACGACGGGCGACAAACCGGTGCGCGGCGATTTTGACGGCGACAGCAAGCTCGATGCGGCCGTTTATCGCCCGGCAAATCAAATTTGGTATATTCGTCAAAGCGCCGATAATCAAACTATTTCGCGCCAGTTCGGGCTTTCGGCGGATAAATTAGTTCCCGCCGATTTCGACGGCGACGGAAAATCTGACATCGCCGTTTTTCGCGGCGGCGTCTGGTATGTCTGGCAGTCTTCAAACAATCAGATTCGCTATCAAAACTGGGGCGCGGCGACAGACACGCTGGTTCCCTCGGATTACGACGGCGACGGGAAAACCGATTTTGCCGTCTGGCGCAGCGGAACTTATTACATTCTAAACAGCGCAAACGCAGCAATCAGTTACCAGAATTTCGGCGGAAGCGGCGATGTTCCGGCGGCTTCCGCTTTTGTTCGCTAAAATTTTTGGAGCATTTTTGAAAAAGGCCTGCTTCCGAATTGCCGGAAGCGGGCCTTTTCCGCTTATTTTTCGATGAATTGTAAATCTTTTCGATTTTCGATTAAGCCGTGTTTATGAGCTAAATCGTAATAAAGCGATAAACCTTGCCGCATCGAATCGTCAATCGTGTAAGAGATATTTTCCGAAAGATATTTTGTGAAATCGTCGCGCGCCAACGTAATTTCGGTTTCGTAATTTGAAATAATTTCGCCGAGATGAGCCAGACCTTCATCGCGCGCCGCCGCAAAATCAATCGTTCGCGCGATTTCCGTTTTTTCCCCGTTCGCCATCCACATCGCAAAAACAAATCCGAATCCGGTAAAACTTTTCCATACTTCGGCCAAATCGAATTTTCTGATTTCGTCCTGTATCCTGTGTTCTGTATCCGGCGCTTCTTCAAAATCCGCAATCAGAAGCGCCGGGTCGCCGATGAGCAAAGCGCAATCGGAACCGGAAAGCATTTCGGTTAAATTCGGCTTTGCCGTTTTCCATTCGGGCTCCGTTTCTAAAAATTCGCGGAAAATAATTTTCGTCAGCGCGACCGAAGTTTTTGAAGAAACGTCCAAAGAGACGGTTTTCACGTCGCGCAAACTTTTGCCTCTGGTGACGAGACAGACGCTTCTGACCTTTTCCTTTGCGCCGACGCAGACCTCGGGGACGAGCAAAACGTCTTCGATTCTTTGATATTCGATGACCGGAACGAGCGCCGCATCGACGCGTTTTTCCCGCAAAAGCTCGGCCGAGCGGGCGGGCGCGTTGTCGAGGATAAGCTCGTATTTCCCGCGCGTCGTGCCGTAAAGAAACGACCAGATGAGAGGCGCTGTGTTCGAATAGCTTGAAGCGGAAATTCGCGGCGTCGGCATTTTATCTGGCGAGAATGTCCTCGTATTCTTCCGACGACTCCAAAACTTCTTTGACAAACGGGCAGGTCGGCTTTATCAATAAATTTTTCGCGCGCGCGTATTTGACGGCCGCTTTGACGAGTTGTTTGCCGATACCTTTGCCTTCGAGCGCCTCGTCGACTTCGGTGTGGTCAATCACGATTTTGCGCGAGCCTTCGCGCCGGTAAGTCATCTCCGCAATCCATTCGCCGTCTTCGTCCGCGATATAAAACGCGCCGCGGTTTCCGTGTTCTTCTCTTTTGATTATCATAAAATAAATTCGCCTTTCTTTAGTTCTAACAAACCGATTTCACTTTGCCAAATCTCGCTGGTAAATTATTCTTTACTTATGAAAATCTACGACGTAACTGTTCCGGTCAGCGAAAAGGTTCCGGTTTATGAAGGCGACCCGCGAGTAAAAATCGAAGTCGCGCATTCGATTGCCGGAGGCGACGCGGCCAATGTCACGCAGCTTTGCCTCGGCGCGCACACGGCGACGCACGTCGATGCGCCCGCTCATTTTATCGAAGGCGCGAGAAAAGTTCACGAGCTCGATTTGCAAAGATTTATCGGCCGCTGCCGCGTTATAGAATTGGACGAAACCGTTTTGGCCGTCGCGCCCGAACACGTTGAAAATCTTGAAAATGTCGAACGAGTTTTGTTCAAAACCAGAAATTCCGCCTTTTGGAGTGATGTTTCAGGCGGATTTCGCAAAGATTTTACATACATCAGTCCGGAAGCCGCGCGAGTTTTGGTCGAAAAAAATATCAAGCTCGTCGGCATCGATTATCTTTCGGTCGAAAAATTCGGCTCGGAGGATTTTGCGACGCATATCACGCTGCTCGAAAAAGAAGTCGCGATAATCGAAGGCCTCGATTTGCGCGCGGTTTCGGCGGGCGAATACGAATTGATTTGCCTGCCGCTGAAAATCATCTCGGCGACCGGCGACGGCGCGCCCGCGCGGGCAATTTTAAGAGAAATATAAAAATCAAAAATGAAACCATCTATTTTTTCAATACTAATCGTATTTTTATTCGTTTTTTCGGCAAACGCGCAGACGCCGAACGCGGCCAAAACAACCGACGAACCCGTTTTGCGTGTGGAAATCGACGGCAAAACAATCAATCTAAAATCGTCGGATTTAGCAAAATTGCCGCGTCGCGAAGTAAAAATCAAAAATCAGGACGGCAAAGAAATCGTTTTCGAAGGCGTCGACGTGCGCGAAATTCTGAAGTCGGCGGGAATAAAGTTCGACAAGGAGACGGAGCGCCTTAATTTAACCAGATTTTTAATCGCCGAAGCCGCAGACGATTATCGCTCGGTTTTCGCCTTTGCCGAACTCGACCCGGACTTTACCGACAAAACGATTCTGCTGGCGGAAAAATCGGACGGGAAGCCGCTTTCGGAAAAATACGGGCGCTGGCAAATCGTCGTGCCCGACGAGAAAAAACGAGGTCGCTGGGTGCGGCAGGTTGTCGCCCTGAAAGTAAAGACAGCGCAGTAAATTATGAACCGGAAGGAATTTGCCGAATGGCGGCGCGCGATGGCGCAGAAATCTATCGAGGAATTAATCGAAACGCTTTTCGCGGAAGATTTGCAAACCAGATTTTTCGCCGAAATGTGTCTCCGCGACGCGACTTCCACCTGACTCGATTTCAAACCCGCGAGTTCGCGGGCGGAACGCGAGAAAGCCATCGAAAACTGGCGCGCGTGGCTCAGAGAGCGCGACGGAAAGTTTAAGAAAAGACTGAGAAGAAACTGAAAACTAAAAGCTGAAAGCTGAAAATGAAAAGAACAAACTTTCAGTTTTCAGTTCTCACTTTTCAGTTATAATTGCTTTTATGAATGTTGACGAACAAAGCTACCGGGAAAAAGTTTACGAAATCGTCCGCGAGATTCCTGTCGGGAAAGTGATGACCTACGGGCAATTAGCGGATATCTTAGGCGAAGGCTACACGGCGCGGACAATCGGCTATGTGATGCACGCGGCCGACACGGAAAACGTGCCGTGGCAAAGAGTAATCAATTCGCAGGGCGCGTGCTCGACCGGAAAAATGACTTTGCCGGTAAACTTGCAGCAAAAAATGCTCGAAGACGAAGGCGTCGCGTTTAACGAAAAAGGAAACTGCGATTTAAACGTTTACCGATGGTTTCCCGAAGGCCGCGAGCCGGAAGAAGACGAGCAGCCGAGCTTGTTCGGCTAATCGATTAATGAGGAATTAGTTGATGAAAAACTTATTTTATCTGTCCGCATTTTGTTTAGTCGTTAGTTTGCTGCTCAATTCAGGCTGCCGGCCCGCACCAAAAAACAGCTGCGAGATTTCCAGAGCGGATGCGGAAAAGGTTTTGGGAACTTCCATATCGCCGATAGAAAAAAATGCGCCGCAATTAGGACTGAAAGGAACCGAAGCGGAAAATGCGTGGCAGATGAGAGCTTGCGGGTTTGTTAGCGAAAATGCAAAAAACGACCTTCCCTATTTGTATTGGTATGGCCGCGAATTTGACGACGGCGAAGAAGCTCAGCAATTTTTTGAAGAAAAATTTAAAAAAGACCCCCGCACGAAGCAAAACAGGATTTTCGAGAGCATTCCCGGCATCGGAGACGAAGCTATTTTGTATCAGGAAGAATGGTCTAATAAAAGAGAGACGAGCATCATCGTCAAAAAAGGAAGAAACATATTTTATCTTATAAAAGGCGTCGACCCCTACAAGGGAATTCCGTCCGACGAAATAAAAGCGCTCGCCAAGAAAATTTCACTGAATACTATCGATTAAATCAAACTATGTTTCAGTCAATTCACTTCAACGCCAAGCCGCGCGCAACTACCAACGCTTCGAAGCCCGAAGTTCTCAAAAAATTAAAATCCATCGTCGGCGCGGAAAACGTTTTAGTCGAGCCGGAAAAGGTCGAGCCGTACGGCGCGGACGCGGTCAAGGAAAAATTTCCGCCCGAAGCCGTCGTTTTTCCCGAAAGCACAAAGGAAATTGTTGAAATCTTAAAGCTCGCCAACGAATATCTTTTTCCCGTGACGGCGCGCGGCGGCGGCGTCGGCTACACGGGCGGCGCGGTTCCAATTGACGGCGGCATCGTCGTCGGAACTGACCGGATGAACAGAATCGTCGAAATCAGCGCCGATGATTTATACGTCGTCTGCCAGCCCGGAATCACGACTTACGAATTACAGCAGGCCGTCGAAAAACACAATTTGCTTTTTCCGCCCGACCCGGCGAGCTACAAAAACTCCTACATCGGCGGCAACATCGCCGAAAACGCGGGCGGCATGCGGACGCCGAAATACGGCGTGACGAAACATTCGGTTTTGGGATTGGAAGTCGTCACCGCGACGGGCGAAGTTATCCGAACGGGCGGGCGAACGGTCAAAAACGTCGTCGGTTTTGATTTGACCGGCTTGATGTGCGGCTCGGAAGGACTTCTCGGAATCATCACCGAGGCGACTTTGAAGCTTTTGCCGATGCCCGAAGCGACTTCGACGGTTCGCGCGAGCTTTAAAACGATGGAAGCGGCCTGCGAGGTGCTGACGAAATTCACGCCCGAAGGCCTTTTGCCGATGGCGATGGAAGTCATCGACCGCAACTGCATCGGCGCGATTGAAAAAAACTTCGCTTTCGGTTTCTCGACCGACGCCAACGCGATTTTGCTCGTCGCCGTTGACGGCGAAACGGCGCAGGTCGAGCGCGAATCACGCATTATCGAGCATATTTTACGCGAAAACGGCGGTTTCGACATTCTTCGCTCGGAAACGAAAGACGAAGAAAACAAGCTCTGGGACGCCCGCCGCGCCATCTCGCCTTCCTTGATGAAATACGGCACGCTCAAAATCAACGAGGACGTCGTCGTACCGCGTTCCAAAGTTCCCGAGCTCATCCGAAAAGTCGAAGAAATCGGGCGAAAGCACGACACCTTCGTCGCCAACTTCGGCCACGCCGGCGACGGCAACATCCACGTCAATTTTATGTGCGACCGCGAAAATCCCGAATCAATTCAAAGAGCGCGCCAATGCGTCAAAGAAACTTTCGCCCTTTCCGTCGCGCTCGGCGGCTCAATCTCCGGCGAACACGGCATCGGCTACGTCAAAGCCGCGTATCTCGGAATGGCGATTGACGCACCGACGCTTGAAATTATGAAAAACATCAAAAAAGTATTCGACCCGAACGGCATTTTGAATCCGGGGAAAATGTTTGTTTGATTTTCAATGATAAGAAAATTTGCCTTTACAATATTTTGCACGCTTTTCAGCCCGATTCTTTTATTCGCTTCGATGTTGATAACAGGCGGCGGGCATGGGAATTTTGGGTCGCTCACTTTTCTTTTTCTGTGGATGTTTTGCGGCAGCATTTTATTTTTTAAGTGAATTCTCTTTTTACACTGTGCGTTTGTGTCCCAAACGTAAGTTATAATTCCTTATTTCTACGTCGCATCGATTTCTAAGCTGCCGCCAATCACAGTTACGTGCTCTCCTCATGTTCCATTTTAAGATTTACATTTTAATTTTCAGAATGAATTTTCGAAAGAGATTATTCTAAGGATTGTTGCTCGAAGCCATTTTTTAACTCATAATACACATTCTTTCCTGGATTTTACTCGTTTTTAACTTTTTCATCCTTTTGAATGCGGAGCGGACTCTTCCGAGTATGCTTAAATGTTATTTGCTTTAACTGGAAGAAATAAATCTTTCGCTTTAATAAGCTATAAAATAAAAGAGTGACAAAACAGGCTCGAAAACACTGTTTTGTCACTTTTTAATAAGGTCGTTGATGGTGTGCCATCAGAAAAATGCTGAATCAGAAACTATTAGTTTTTCTTTTTTTCCATCTTTTCTTCACGCTTTTCTTTGGATTCAGCTTTCGCGTTTTCTTCTTCTATTTTGATGACTTTTCCGGTAAAGGCATTAACCCAGACTTCAGAAATCGTTCCTTTTTTGTTGCGAATATCAAATGAATAAATCCATTTGCCCGCTTCTTTTTCAAGCTCCGAGCCTTCGATTTTTCCAGCAACGCGATTTTTAGCAATCTGCGTGGCGCGTTTCATACCGATTTTTTTCGTCTGCGCATTGACACTTATGCCAAGCGTTAAACCAATCGTCATTATTGCAATCATTACTAATATTTTTTTCATATTTTACCTTCTTTGAATTGAAATTTTCCTTACCAAAATTTAGGAATTAACCTAACCATACATTTGTGTAGATGAATACAGGATTAAAATTAACGATTAAGAAATTGTTTCGTCTTAGTTTCCATTTTTAAGATTTTTAATCTCCAAAATAGTCACAAAATTTCGCAGTTAAAATTATTAACCTGTATCAGGGACAAAATGTCGCTATTTTTCTGTTTCGCGGCGGCACGATGCCACTGTAAAACTAAACCGCTTACCCAAATCACAATTAAAAGCAGGATTTATCAGCGGAATGAATATTGCTCAAGGCTATTTGCGTTCCAAATCGCAAAACTTTATCAAACAGATTATTTACAAGGTAAAAATAAATGGCGAACGAGGGGTTAAAATCAATTCACATCACTAATTACTATCATAAAAATTCGGGCGGCATCAGCACAGCTTATAACCGTCTGCTCGAAGCCGCGAATCGTCATCGACGATTTGTCCGGTTAATTGTGCCGGGCGAGCGCGACGCGCAGGAAGAAGTCGGCGGATATGGAAGGATTTACTATGTAAAAGCAAATTATTCGCCGCTTTTTGACAAGCGTTACCGGCTTATGCTGCCGTGGAAAACATATATTTTTAACGAAACGCCTATTCGTCGTATCTTGCGTGAAGAACAAGCCGACATTGTTGAAATCGGCGAGAAGTATTCTTTAAGTCTGCTTGCCGGTCTTATTCACAAAGGTTTTTTCAAATCGCTCGGTCGCCCGATGCTCGTTCATTTTAGCTGCGAGCGGATGGATGATAATCTGCGCGCATTCGTTTCCGGCGCGAAGCTTTTTCGCTGGTTTGCGCGGCGCTTTATGGGCAATTATATTTTTCCGATGTTTGATTATCATCTCGCCAATTCAAACTACACGGCGCAGGAGCTGCTCGATTCGGTAGATGCGAATAAAAGCCAGTATCGCTCGGATATATTTTTTAATTTTTGCTGGCGTTTTTTTCGCGCCTCGCAACTGCCTGCTGAAGAACGTGTATTCGTCAATCAATGCGGCGTGGACAACGAACTTTTTACTGTTGAGAGAAAAAATGAAGTGACGCGCCGCGAAGTTTTAACTGAAGCGGGATTTCCCGAAAATGCAACCGTTTTGCTTTACGCCGGACGCATTTCGCCGGAAAAAAATATCAAACTGCTGCCGAAGATTTTACGCTCATTATTGAAGTTTTATAATCTTGATTCGCAACGTCGTGAATACCGTCTGCTGATTGCCGGAGATGGTCCGAAAACCGATTGGCTGAAACAAAAGTTAGAGCAATATGCGCCGGGTAAGTTCAAAATTTTAGGTTATGTCGCCGACCGCGAAAAACTGGCTGATATTTACGCCAATGCCGATATTTTTATTCATCCGAATCCGCGTGAACCGTTCGGCATCGCACCGCTCGAAGCGATGGCTTCGGGTTTGCCCGTTATTGCGCCAAAATCAGGCGGCGTTCTTTCATACGCCAACGATGAAAATGCCTGGCTTGAAGAACCCGCCTCCGAAGATTATTTTGCTGCAGTTCAAGATATTTTAAATAATGAAGAAAGACGGGTAATGAAAATAAAAAATGCGCTCGATATAGTGCGTGAATACACTTGGGAAAATTCGACGGACAGGCTTTTCACGCTTTACGACAATATTTATAAAGATTTCTGTCTTCAACGTGAGCTGCACGTTTACGAATCTGAAAATAAAAAGATTAATTTTGCTGAAGAAAGAGTTTTTAATGGGAAAGCCGCCGGACTTAGACTAAAATGAACGAGAAATGCAATCACGCACAACATTAAAGACTAAACGCAGTCTGACAAAGACGGCTTGGTTTATATTAATTGTCGTCGCTGCAACGGCGGCAGGAATGTTGTGCGCGTGGCGTGCGCCCGGTCTTAATCTTTATGCCCGGGATTGGCTAATGCGGACGCGCGGCAGCTTAGCCGAGCCGAATGATATTGTCATCGTGGCGATTGACGAACCGAGCATCGCTAAATTGGGACAATTTCCGTGGCGGCGCGATTACACGGCGCGAGTTCTAAATGCCGTTTCCGCCTCCGAACCGCGAGCGATTGCGCTCGATATTTTATACTCCGAGCCGACCGACGAGGCAAACGATAAAGCCTTAACCGATGCCATTAAACAATCGGGTAACGTCGTAATTAGCGAGCAGCTTGTCGAAGACCGCGACACGCCGGAATTAAGCCGTTCTATCTGGCTGCGCTCGCTGCCCGCGATTGAAAACGCGGCGGCGGGCGTCGGTCACGTCAATGTCGAAACCGAATCCGACGGCGCAGCGCGTCAAATGCTTCTGCGTCTGGCGGACGATGACGGCGAATCGCGCTGGGCGCTGGCGCTGGAAACCGTTCGGGTCGGCGATAAATTAAGCCCCGCAGATGTGAGCGAAACAAGCCGTTTCATCCGAATCGGCACACGCAAACTGCCGTTTGATTCGGTCGAGCATAATCTATCATTAAAACTCAAGGATGCGGGCAGCAATATGACGACGATTCAGCCGCTTCGGATGACGATTGACTATATCGGACCGACCGGCTCGTTTGCCGCGCAGACTTACAGTTTCTCGGATGTGCTGGAAGGACGCGTTTCGCCTGAAAAATTTCGCGGAAAATACGTTTTAATCGGCGCGACGGCGGCGACCCTCGGCGACCGTATCGCCGCGCCTTTTGTTCACACGGAAAATGCCGAAGGCGACCAGCACGGCGATTTGATGCCGGGCGTGGAAATTCTGGCAAATTCCGTAAACACGATTTTGCGCGGGCATTTTTACCAGCCCGTTTCAGACTGGACAGCCGCTTTATGCGCCGCATTAATAGCGCTTGCGGTCTTGTTTTTAACCAGCATTGCGCAGGGAAAATTTGAAGCGGCAAAACAACTCGGCGTCTTGGCGGGTTTGGCTTTATTAATTCTTTCCGGTTCATATTTCGCCTTTGTTTACGCTTCGACGATTCCGCCGATTGTGCCGATGACCGTTTCTTTTATCGTTGCCGCGCCGCTCGTCTTATTGCAGCGCTCGCTGGCGGCAAGCGTCGGTCTTGACGAACGCATCGGTGAATTGTTAGCTGCCGAAAATCGTCTTTTAATCGGCAGAAACAAGAATCTTGAATCAGATTTCGACAATAATTTTTTTGAAAATGACGACGCGCCGTTAAATTTTCCCGCCGGCAGATTTTTTCCGAAAGGCTTGGAACAGAAAACACAGACGCTCGGATTTTTGTCCCGCGATTTGATTGCTCACACATTGTTTGTTGACCGCGCTTTGCGCTCGCTCGAAGAGGGTTTGCTTATCGCCGACGCGAACGGGCGTATTACTTTTGCAAACGAAAGCGCGGTGCGGATTCTCGGTTTATCGGAGAGAAAGTTAATCGGAAGCAATCTTCTGGCGCGCCTTAACGAAGCGAAACAAAATTCCGGAACATGGGATTTCGATGAAGACATACTTGCTCAACTAATACTTGACCGGAAAATAATCGAGCGCGAATTCGTCAGTTCCGAGGCGCATCATTACACTTTGCGGATGTCTCCGGTTGCCGCCCGTGAAAAAGATTTTCAGGAAACGCTTGGCGTTGTCGCCACTTTGTCTGACGTCACACCTTACCGCGAGCTGCAAAAGACTCAAAATGATGTTATCGCGCTCGTCACGCACGAACTTCGCACACCGCTGACGGCAATTCAGGGGATGAGCGAGATTTTGACCGAACACGATGTCGAACCCGAATCGCGCCGAAAGATGCTTGCCGCTATTAACACCGAAGCCAAGCGTCTGGCGCGAATGATTACCGAATATCTCGATATTACGCGGCTCGAATCGGGTATGCAAAAGGCGCGTTTCACCTTTGTAGATATTACCGAATTACTTGAACGGACGCTCTTAATGCTCGAACCGATTGCCGCCAAGCGCGGCATCGAAATCGTGCGTCGTTTTTCGGAAAATCTAATAACAATTTCCGCCGACGCGGAAATGCTCGCGCTGGCGTTCACGAACATCGTCGCCAACGCCATTAAATACAGCCCGGAAAAAACAAAAATTACAGTCGAAACATATTCAGCCGGTGAAATGCTGCAAATTAACTTTACCGACCAAGGCTACGGCATTAACGCCGAACAACTGCCGCACATTTTCGAGAAATTTTATCGCGTTCCGCATCGGCAGAATACGGAAGTTTCCGGCACCGGCTTGGGCTTGGCTTTAACGCGCGAAATCGTCGAATTACACGGCGGACGAATTAAGGTCGAAAGCGAGCCTAATGAGGGCTCGACCTTTACCGTTTTTCTGCCTTTTGCGCCGGATAATAAAAACATTCCGGCAAATTAATGCTGTATTCATTTACGGTATAGTAAGGTGATATTTTTCTTCGGTAAACCGAAATAAATTAAAATGGCGGAGAAAAAGCACATTTTAGTAGTTGACGATGAACCCTCGATCAGGCTGACGCTCGAAACAGGTTTATCGCTCAAAGGCTTTCGCGTCTCATCCGCCGCGACGGGGCGCGAAGCCTTTTCCATTCTGCAAAAACAGGATTTCGATGCTGTTTTGTGCGACGTTTTAATGCCCGACGGGGACGGTCTGGCGTTGGTCAAGACCGTCCGTGAATTTGACGACGAACTGCCTTTAATTTTAATGACGGCGCAGGGTTCGGTCGAAACGGCGGTCAAAGCGGTCAGCGAAGGCGCAAGTGATTTTATCGCCAAACCGTTTGAAGTCGCCTCCGTTGCGGCGCTTCTCAGCCGTCACGTCGAAGCCAGACGCGAAAAGCAGACGAAAACCGTCGCGGACATGGAAAATTTGTCCGAAGAGTTTTCCGAATCCGGTCTTATCGGGCGTAGTCCGGCGATGGTTTCGGTTTATAAACTTATCGCCTTCGCCGCACGCACGAACGCCACCGTTTTGATTATGGGCGAATCGGGAACGGGCAAAGAGCTTGTCGCCCGCGCCATTCACAATTTTAGCGGGCGCAGCTCACAGAAATTCGTTTCGGTCAATTGTTCGGGTTTGACTGATACACTGCTCGAAGCCGAGCTTTTCGGCTACGAAAAAGGAGCTTTTACCGGAGCAAACTCAAACCACGCCGGACTTTTTGAAGCGGCGAGCGGCGGCACGATTTTTCTCGACGAACTGGCTTCGACAAGCGCCGGTTTTCAGGCAAGTTTGCTGCGCGTTTTGCAGTCGGGCGAAATTCGGCGCGTCGGCGCGACCGAAACGCGGCGCGTCGATGTCCGCATTATCGGCGCGAGTAATGCAAATCTGCAGAAACTATCTGAAGCCGGAAATTTTCGTTCCGACTTATACTTTCGTTTGAGCGTTTTGGCGATTGAGCTTCCGCCCTTGCGCGAGCGTATCAGCGACGTTCCGCTTCTTGTGCAGCATTTTTTGCGAAAAATCAGTCAGGACGGGCAGCCGATGCATTTGACGCAGGAGGTTTGGGATGCGCTTTCCCGTTACGATTTTCCGGGCAATGTTCGCGAGCTTGAAAACGCTCTGGTTCGCGCGGTTGCTCTTTCGACGGGAAATGTCATTACGCTCGATTATCTGCCGGCGGCTATTATCGAAGCGCGTGAAAAGCTTAATAAATCTTTAACCGAAACGGAAACTTTGCATCAAATTTTAGGAGATCGTCCAACGATAGATGAATTGCAGCGGCGTTATTTAAGCTTAATTCTGGCGGAAGTCGGCGAAAATAGACGAAGAGCGGCGGAGAAGCTCGGACTCGACCGCCGGACAATACAACGGCTCATCGCTAAATATAATCTTCTAGCTTCTGCCGAGACGGAAAAACCGACGGGGTAATGAGCGCATCAGATTGATTTTTCGTTCTAAATATTTTGTTTTTCAAAAAATCCGGGTAATGTTGAATATTTCGAGAAGAATCTGTTTTTTCGGTTGGCTGGCTGCCATCTTTGTCTTCGCTGCTTCGGAGACGGTTCAGGCTCAGGCGACATTTGAAGCGCGTGTTACCAGTGTCGTCGGCAATGCAACGCTTTCGGGCAACGGACGAAACGGCGCTAAACTTTCGCGCGGAGTTAATCTCTCTCCCGGCGATGAGATTGATACGCGCCGCGGCGGGCGCGTTGTAATTGATTTATCAGATGGCAGTCAGGTCGTTGTTTTGCCGGGTTCACGCTTGATTATCGGTGATTATCAGAACGCAAATTCGCTGCGCGAGCTTCTGCAAATTATCCTCGGACGCATCAGAGTTAAAATCAATCACTTTAAAAATCAGCCGAATCCTTACCGCATAAAGAGTCCGACGGCTTCGATTTCCGTGCGCGGAACCGAGTTTGAAGTAATGGTCGCATCTTTGGGCGAAACGCGCGTCGTAGTTTTGAGCGGCGCGGTCGAAGTTGCCAGCCTCAAAGACCCGAAACATTCCTTAATCGCCGAACCGGGACGCGGAGTTATCGTACAACCGAATTACAGTTTGGAATTTTTCGTTTCGGAAATTCTGACAAAGGAAACGGGTGAGCGGGAAAAACCGAAAGATTCGGATGACAGAAATCGCCGCGATACTGATAACGAAATTAACTCTGTAAGCGCGTCGAGCATTTATGAGCGGTCTATCGAAAGTATCGTCGAAAGCGGTGAGACGGCATTGCCTTCGCGCTTTACGGCTTTTCCCGACCCGTATCTCGACAGTTTCGATAATCCGGCTTACGCTGCCGATTTCACCACTGCTGAAGGACGTATTTACTTTATTCCATCACTAAACGGGGTAAGCGCAGGCGATGAAAATATCCGCGACCGTTTCGGTTTGAGCGACCCGCGCAAAGTTGACTACGGTTTTGTTCCCGACGGCTCGATTTTTGTTCCGCTCAAGCGCTTTCGTAGCGTTGTCGGCGGAAATTTCGGCTATGTTCGTAACGGTTTGCAGTCGCTAACGGCAAATGAAGATTTCCCGCTCACGAATCCGCCTTTTCCTGTCGGAACAACCGGCATTCGCACCGAAACCGGCTTGACGACCGGCAATATTTTTAACGGTTCGCTTATGTTTGCGCGCCGCTTCGGAAGTCGCGACCAGACAAGCGTCGGTTTTAGCATCGAGCGGCTGATTTCGCGCGGGTCATTAAACGAAACAATTGTGCAGCGGGACGCAGGCGGTTTTACGTGGAATGAACAGAGTGCGGCGCGTTCGTCGGTCAACCGGACGCGCTTTACCTTCGGCATAAAGCACGATTTCGGCAACTTCAAATTCGGCGCGTTTTATCGTTACAGCATGAGTGCCGGAAGCGATACTGATCGCTTTCGTCTGGTCAACGGCATAGCGCAGACGAAAGATTTTATCAAATCAAAAGGCAATTCGTCCGAACTCGGATTTCGCCTGCGCGGAGCTTTTTCGCATCGTTTGTTTTACGGGGCGGAAGGCACTATACTGTTCGGGCAAAGCCGCGAAAACTTGCAGCGAGCAGTAATTGTTGACTCGAAAGAGCGTTCCGCAACTAATCGCTACACGCTCGGTTTCGGGCTGGGTTATGTCTTGCGACCGCGCACAATTTTTAGTTTCGACGCTGCCGGCGGATTGATCAAAACCGACCGGCGCCGCACCGAGAATTTCACAGCAAATCTGCTTGAAACAGAAAGCCAGCGCGCCCGATTTTTATCTTTATACGCCGCCGTGCAAACAAGCGTCTGGCGAAATTTATTCGTCAGCGCGTCAATTCTTTCGCTGACGCAGTCGCGAACCAATAAAACCGCGCTTTTTCCAGACCGCTTCGGGCGAATATTGAACAGCGACGGAGTTTTCACCGCCAACGAACACACTAAAGATTTCTTTACCGACTTTTTCTCAAACTATGGCATCGGCTGGCGTTTCAAGTCCGGTTTGGTTCTCGAATATATTCTTACGACCGACTACGGGCAAACCGCGCCGCGCCACGCTTTTCTACTACGCTACAATTTCGATTTTTCTCATAAATAAAAAAGGGTGACAAATTGTCGCCATTTCTCTCGCAAGCGGCGGCGCACTGCCACGGCAAAATTTACAAAAGATTTGAACAAGCCTTAAAAATCAATACATTTAGAGCGGAACGGCTTTTGCCCTGCATATCTCACAATGAAGAGACAAAAGCGGTGCAGAATGCAGACGGCATCATTTAATCCTCGCGTAATAATTTGCCTGTGCATCGTTTTGATTTTGAACACCGGAGCCAAAGCAGTTCCGCGTTTGGACGCGGGCGCGATCAAAGGTACGGTTCGGGCGGTAGGTAGCGGACAATCTACCTTAATTGCCGGTGCAAGATTAATCTTAATCAACAAAGCGATACCAAACCAGCCGCTGAAAACCGTCAGCAGCGAGTCGGGCGATTTTTTGTTCGATAATCTTCCGGCGGGCGATTACACATTGACGATTGAAGCCGACGGATTAGCGAGCGTTACTAAAGACATCAAATTGGTTTCGGGCGCGACGCTAGCGGTAGATGTTGATTTAACCGCAACGGTCAGCGAATCAGTGACGGTGCGCGATGAAGAAGGTCTTTTGAGCACTTCGGAAACCGCAACTTCAAATATCGTTCGCGCCGAAACACTGAAAGCCGAACCGCTTCGCACCGAAACTTACCAGAGCGCAATCTCGCTCACGCCGGGCGTTATCGGCGACGGCAACGGCAACGATTATTTGAAAGGAACGAGGAGCGGACAAAGCGGTTACACGGTCAACGGGGCGGACGTTACTGACCCGTCAACGGGGAAACTCGCTTTTGAAATTCCGCTTGAAGCCGCCGGAAGCGTGCAGGTCGAAGAGAATCCGTATTCCGCCGAATTTGGGCGTTTTACCGGCGGCGTGACCAATTTGCAGACAAAAGGCGGCGGCGATAAATTCAAAATCTCTGCCGCCAGATTTTTCCCGACGTTTCATAATATTTTTTCGACGACGGTTGATTCCTTTCGCCCGCGCCTGACCTTGAGCGGTCCGATTGTAGAGAAAAAATTATTTTACCTGCAATCTTTCGAGTATCGTTTTTCGCGTTCGTTTGTACCGAACCTGCCGAAACCCGACAACAATACGCTGCTCGAAGGCTTTAATTCATTCACGCAAATTGACTGGGACATCAATAAAAACAATTCTTTCAAATTCAACGCCGCGATTTTTCCGAACAAGATTCGCAACCTCGGTTTGGATACTTTTAATCCGGCGGCAGCCACTCCGAATTATAAACAGCGCGGCGTTCTTTTTTCAGTCTCGGAGCAGTCGGTTTTCAAAGACGCTTCGTTTCTTTTGTCGGAAATCAGCTTCAAAACTTTCGACGTTGATGTTTTCGCCAAATCCAGCCAGCCGTTCACAATCAAGCCAGAAACAAACAGCGGCGGTTATTTTGCCGACACGCGCCGCCGGACGCGCCGACTGCAATGGCAGGAAATTTATTATTCGCGCCCACTGAATTTCTTCGGGCAGCATTCGATTAAAACCGGCTTTGAATTAGACTATACGAAAATCGCCG
>DASWRI010000075.1:0-66263 GCA_036403235.1 Pyrinomonadaceae bacterium
TTTTAACCATATATTTTATAACACTTAGAAACCCCTTTGCGGGTATCTCCTTCAAATTGTATTCTTGTGACTGAATTTATTCTCATAATGTGTTCACCTCCTTTCCTAATTTGTTGTTTTTATTAGCTTTACGCTATAATCAAGCACTTTTCATCTTTCACTTCCGGCTTACTTGTTACAAACATACATCTTATATGCAATTGTCAAAGAACTTATCTGAAACAGTCGCAAATACTTGAAATCGATTTCAGTCGAAATTTTTTTGCTTCTATGCAAAATCGAAGGTCTTGTCTTCCTGTGTCCAAGATTCGGGACGATTTAGTGAAACCGTTTTATTTTCACATCTTTCACAAACGTTCAGAATCAATAGTTTATCATCTATAGACAAATCCTTCTCCAATTCCCAACGCAGCTTTTCAACTTCGATTTTTGTCAAACGGCAGCGAAATATCGAATATTGAAGCCGTCTGCCGTAACCGTTCAGGCGTTTATAAACCTTTTTCCAACGCTTCGGCTCGGTGATGTCATACGAAATTACGTACCAATTTTTTTCCGCCATAATTTTACCTCAAACGCATTCTTGCAAAAAGTCCTTTCGGTTCAAGACTGATTTCAGCCGACGAAAGTTTATCCGTCCATTCCTTTTCGAGTAGACGCACTTCGAGTTCCAGATGGCGTGAATATGAAAGCGAATAACCGATGACCGGATGCCTCCATTGATCGGCTTTACGTCTTTCATAAATTTGGATAAATTTTTTGCGACCCGATTCGGAAAGCCAAACCTGTTTTCCGGCAATCTGAAAATCTTCCGCTTCATCCCATTGCCGCCGGTTTATCGAGCCGAGTACGGGCAAATCGACCAGCGTGACGCGGAAGATTTCCATCAAATCAAGTGCCAGCGGATGCGCTTGCGAACGTGGCGTGTGATAAAAACCGAGACTCGGATCAAGACCGACAACTAAAATCGCATTGGTAATGTCTTTAAGTAGAAGCGCGTAACCGTAGGATAAAAGCGCGTTACAGCGGTCTTTCGGCGGACGCCGATTTCTGCCGTCGGGTTTCATCGCTTCGCCGACTTCGTCAGAAACTAAATGCGGCAGAGCCTTGAAATAACTCGCGCCGACGCTTCCTTCAAAACCGCGCAAACTGTCTATACTTTCAGCCCGGTGAAGCGGGGAAAGCAGTTTGCGAATGCTGGAAATGGATGTTTGGACGTTTTCAATTTCACGTCCCGTTTCACGGCTTGCCCGAAGCAAAAAACCGAGCTGCATTTTTACTTTTGCTTCAACCAATCTTTTGGCTAACGCCAAACAAAAATCTATGTCGGTCAAAGCCTTATATTGCCGGATTCGCCTTTGGACGGAACCTTGTCCGCTCGTCCACGCGCCCATATAACGCCCGCCGTAGCCGACCCAGTGAACACCCAAATTCCGTTCGGCGCACAGACGCAAAGCTTGTGTCGTAATCTGTGCAAAACCGTGAATCACGACTTGCCCGATTTCCTGCACCGGATAAGCTTGTTTTTCTTCCGTTTCGGGCGACCAAACTTCCAGTCGGTCGCCTTTACGTCCGACTTTTGCGCCATTAGTTAATATGTGGAGAATTTGGCGGTCATCAATCGCCGGAAATAATTGGAGAGCTTTGTTTTCAGCAGATAATTCATCCGCCTCCGCAGCCCTTTCCGATAATCTTTCCGCCAGACGAGCTTCTTCCGGCAAACAAATCGGAGCGAGTGAACATTTAACGCACAGTCTTTCGTTTGAAGCCACCGGCGGACGCTCGATGCTTGTCTGCAATTCTTTTGCTCGCTCAAGATGTCGTTCAAAGTCCGTTCTAGCCTTCTCATCAATCGGAACGCGAACCGTTGCATTGTCGGCGTGATACCGCACCCGACCTTCCAGAATCGTTTTACCTAAATTTTCTTCGACCAATAAACAATAAGCAATGATCTGCAAACGGTCGGAAGCCCAGGTTTCCGCTTTGCCGTCCGCCGAACGAGCCGATTTTCCGCGTTTATGTTCGTAAGGAATAACATTTCCGTCACGCTTGCGAATGCAGTCAACTTTTCCGATCAAACCGTAAGTCTCCGATTCAAAACTCAGATTGAAAATCTCCTCGTCTTCATCGCGTTCTATTTCGACGTGCAGCGTTCGCCCGGCATAAACTCTTTCATCAGCCAGCCGAACCCGTTCAACCTCTTCCAAAAAAAACAACCGCTCGCAATACGCCAAAGCGTGAAGCGAATGTACACTCAGTGAATAACTCATCCGATTTTCTCCTTTTTACTAATCGCCCAAAGACATCAAAGGAGTTTTAGAGAATTTTAAGAATGAATCGTTTTCTGAGGTGTCCAAGTCCAAGCATTTTCGGGTAAAGGTAAATTCAAATCTTCCTTCGGAACAAAAATTGAACTCGTCGTTTTGCTGTTGTCCGTCCGATTTATACCGACATATAAACGACACGAACCCTTCACCTGTTTATCATCGCTTTGATGCTGAACATACCAAATGATTTTTTTCGATAAGCTCTCATCTTCCAAAGATTTCATCAAAGTTTCGCTGTTATCAAAAATCTCAATTTTGTCAAAAAGAAAATTATTATCACCCGCAAACGGCAAACCGTATTCGCGCTCAATTTCGCCGCACAAACCTTTTTCAACCTTTTCCTGCAAAGTTGCGTTATCGGTTTGCACACCGATAACACCTACATAATCAACCAACATTTCACGACGAACGGGAGTTATCCAAAATTTTGCACCTTTCGTTAAAGCAGCAAGTTCTTTACCCGAATTTCCGACCGGGTAGCTGTGAAGCTGCTGATACGTTGATGATTTTTCAGGTTGTCGAAAAACCCCGATTGCCAATCGCAAAGTTGGTAAATCTTTGAGAATTTCCGTAGTTTTCGGATTGCTGTAGTCGCGCATTTCGATTCCCGCCAGATTCAACACCAAACCATACGCGGCTGCCGGCGGCATCACGGGCGCGGTGCTTCGATAAACTCCCGCCTGAAATCCGCGAAAAGCTGCAAACGGTGCGTGAATTTTGAGCCAAAACGTATTCATAAATTTAGCTCCTATTTGAGAAATTCTTCGCCGACTTTTTCAAGCAAAACTTGCGGATTATCATAAAAATGAACATCTAAGTCGGAAAGTCTTTTCCTTTCGGTCGCATTCATATTTCGCGATAATTCGCCGCCAATCCAGAACTCATTTCCGGGCAAATCATTTTCGTTAATGCGGTTGAGTTCGGTAAAATTTCCTTTCTCGTCAAAGCCGTAAGTATCAAAACCAGCAATCAAATTCGGCGTTAATCTGACAACAATACTTTTCGGCGACATTTCATAAAAACTTCGCGCGTGTCCGCCGGCAACATTGGTTAATTGTCCGATGGATTTTAATAATACTTTTGCCCAATCCGGTTTTGATTCGCAATCTTTTCCCGCCAACGCAAACGGGTATTGATATGCCGTGTGAATAATTTCACGGTGAATCAAAGCCGATGTTGAAGAATTCTTAAACGGTGCTTTACCGTCTTTCGGGTCGGCATTTAGCGGCGATTGATGAAAGACCGCGTTAAACCGATAAGGCATCACGGAAACCGCCATATTCATCCGAAAAACACTGTCGCGTTTGGAAGGCAAATCTTTGTTTTTCTTAATTGCGTCATTATCGGCAACCATATATCCGAAAAGAAAATCGTCGGCAAATTTTGCGGCGTTGGGAAATTCTTTAAATTCAACGGCAAGCTGTCCTTCATCGTGGCGACGTTTTCGGTTGATGTTTTCGTCGGAAATTTCTTTTGCCAACATTTCACGCAAAGCGTTACGCATTGATTCGGGGCTGATGATGGTGTGATCTTTTCCGCCCTTTGTGATTTTTTGCAATATTGTGCGGTTTTCTTCCGATTCACCGCGATAATTTGAACTCGGTGCAGCGTAAGTTAAAACTGTTGCGAATAAATTTAATTTGCTCATTGATTTTCTCCTTGTTTTTCTGATCTTGGACTGTACCCGTTAGCCGAAAGTGCCAGCATTGTTAATGTGCGAACTTGATTTCTTTTCTCTTCATCATATAAAGCCTGCGCGACCAAATCGAAGCCTTTGCCTTTGAGAGAGAATTGATAATATGAACATAAAGTCGAAACGAAATATTCGACAAAATCTTCATCGGTTCGACTGCGAATTGCCAAAAACGCTTCGCGGGCAATTTTGCCTTTTAACTTGTTATATTCTTCTCTCTCAAAATCAGAGGTCAATTTGCTCCATTCTTTCTGATATTTGTTTCTCAGTTTTTCTCTAATGTATGTCGAAACCAACCGATAGACGATTTCTTCAATCATTTTCGGAACGGCTTCTTGTGTTGTTTCCATAGTATTTGCTCCTTTTGATTTATTTGTAATTCCAATATCTTCAAATGCCTTGCGGACATCGCTTCGGAAAAATGATTGTCCGATTGTTTGTTCGGAATCCGTTTTGCTCAATAGTGAATCGAACCCGTAAACCCAATCTTTATCGTTCAAATAATTCAAAATCATCTGCCGACGGAAAAGTTGATTTTTGTAATAGCTTTTTATTTGAACGTATTTCCCTGTGTCTCTGATAGGGTCAATTCGAGATGTTCCCCAAAGCCGAATATTGTTTCCTTGCTTTTCTAAATGAACAACATCAACGCCCAATAACAAGTCACTAACCTGATTTACTTTCGTGGAAAGTCTTTGATTTATCTTGCTCATCAAATCCAAAGCACCTTCAGCAGCGACATCAATTACACTTTCTTTTGGACGATAGCCGAACTTTTCAGATGAGCGACTTTGCAGAACGTCGGGCAATTCATCGCAAAAGGTTTCGAGGTCGGCGACATCAGGAATTACCAGAGCGTAACCGTTATCTTTCGGCGATTCACGATTTGTTTTACGGTCAAAAGTCCATGTTAGCGGCGAATAAATTTGCGCGACAAAAGCCCAAAAATGTAATAAAAACTGAAAACGAGCAAGATCTTTGAACGAAACATTTTCCGCGTTACTGGCTTGCGCTCCGATAAAATAAGTGCTTGGTAAATCAACCGTATAATCGGCTTTCTTATTAAGTTCCTGCCAAACCTTTTCAACGTCTTCGGTAAAAACTCCTTCCGAACGCTCATCATACGGACGGCGGGTTGCCGGAACTCCGCGTAAAATACTCCAAATCATATTTCGCCAAAGTTTTATCCAAATGCCTTCTTCGCTTTTGTCATAATCAACTAAAAACGCGCCACGCGGAATAACCTGTGGATAGATGTAAAAAGTTTTCTCTTTGCTTTTGCCGTCTTTGTCGGTTACGGCTCGCTTTTCTTCGCGCAGAGGCGGAATTTCCTCTTTAGCTTTATTTTTAAGTTTCGCTTCGCGTCCGACTTCTTCTTTCGAGGCGGCATAAATTTTATCGAAAAGAAATTGCAAACCTTCTTGGTCAATCTCCAAAGTCGCGTTCGTTTCGTCAATCTGAGTAATGTCGCAAACGCCTTTTTTACCAGGCTCGTTTTTTAGCCAGCGAATCATCAAAACCAAACCTGCAAGTCCGGCTCGATGCTGCGACGAAGGCAATTCAGCAAGGTTATATTCAAGCGTTAAAATTTCACTCATTTTCATTCTCCAATTGAGTCATAAAACCAAAATCTTCATCATAAAATCTGGCATCGGCGATGTTCAGATATTTCGGAAATCCTTTGGGCTTTTCAAATTCTTTCAACACAAATTGTTTTGGAACACTAATCACAAAAGCGTCAATTAATTTTTTGGCTTCAAGGCATTTCATCGCCTTGTTCAAATCATTCTTCTTTTCATCCTCGCTCCACAAAATACACGGATTTGTAAAATCATCAATCTCGCGGAAATTGCCCGGAACAGCGTAGTAACCGCTACTCAAAAATGGCGCGAAATCACCATCCTGTTGTCTTTCTTCCGGTGAATGTTTCATTAACATTTCCGCCAAATATCTTTGCGAAATATCTTTTTCCGGCAAATCTTTCAAAAAAGCCAAAGCAGTTTCTAAATCTTCCTTTTGGTTATAAGGTTTGTCTTTTTCAGGAATATACGCGACCAGTCGTGAGCGAAAATCTTCAGTTTTCCCTTCAAGATGTCTGTTTGAGCGTCCGAATCTCTGCACAAGCGAAGGAATCGGCGCAATTTCGGTTATCAAAACATCTGCGTCCAAATCCAAACTCATTTCGCAAACTTGAGTTGTAATTGCAATCTTCGCCTCTGAAATTTGTTTGAAAGCTGCAATCGTTTTTTCGTGCCGGTCTTTTCTGTCTTTTAAACGAAAGCGGCTGTGATAAATCAGCGGTCTGATTTGTGTCTGTTTCTCAAATTCTTTAGCGACATTCTGGCAACGCTTGACCGTATTGACTACCCACAGAATACGCTTGCCTTTGCTAAATTCTTCAACCGCGATTTTCATGGCTTCGTCTTGATTGGCGACAATTTCCAAATTGTAACGCGGATGCGTTTCGGATTTTTCGAGGTCTTTGAGTTCGGCTTGTTCTTCCTTGTTCGGATAAACACGCAAGCCAATGTTTTCCAGATTATCTTTGCGCGAAGTCGGCAAAGTCGCGGTCATACACAAAACCGGAATATCGAATTGTTTGAGAAAGCAAACGAGCGTTTCAAACATTCGCTTGTCGAAACTGTGCACTTCATCAATAATTATCGCGCTGTCAGCCAACACGGGTAATAAACAAAGGCTCGAATAACTGTGTTCGAGAAAACTCAAAAATTGATCAACCGTTGCGCTGAAATACTTCTTTCCCCAGAAACCGAGCGCGAAAAGTCGCGCATTTGTTTCGTAATCTTTATCACTTTTTTCATCTTCCGGATTTTTCCTAATTTCCTCAAGTTCATATTTTGCCGAACCGTGAAGCAAACTCGCTTCGGCTTCGGGCGCAAATCCGACATAATCCTTAAAACCTTCGGTCGCCGTTCCGCGTGTCGGATAAAGAAAAATCACTTTACCGATTTCATGCGTTTGCGATTGTGCTTCCGCCCATTTCCAAGCCGCAATCGTTTTGCCCGCACCGCATGCCGCTAATAGCAAAGCACGTTTTCCCAAAGTTGCGGATTTGAGTTGAAAATCGTTCCATTTAACAGGCTTATCTTTAAAAATTATCTCTGCTCTTTTATCAATAATAGCTGTTGCAACTTCGTTTTCTTTGATTGTTTCCGTATGCACCTTTTCATTTATCCAATCTTCGATGTATTCACCTTCACGAACCAAACCCGAAGCAACCGCGTCAGAAGCAATCAAACCTGCTTTGATGGCAAGTAATAAATTCAGACGCTTTTCATCTTTTTTTGGTTTTACACCTCGCCGAAATTTGATCGCAGTTTCAAATCCAGCATTCTCAGCTTCTTCCCAAGGCGATTCTTTATTCCAAAGTTTTTTATTAAGCCTCAGATCTTTCGACAATTGGGCAACGTCTTTGATTTGGTCAAAAATTTTGTTTATTTCATTGTGATTATCAAAAAGGGTTAAATAAAATTTCCCCTTTGGTTGCATCCATAAAAATTTATGCTCGGCGGTGTCGCAAGCTTTAATGTGATGTGACAAAACTGCTGCCGTAATAATTTCCAAATCGAGTTCTTTATTTTCCGAAAGCCATTCGCGGACTTCGGGAAGATGCAAAATCAATGCGCTCAAATGCTCGTGACGAATTGTTTGTTGATAAAAACCGTTTTGCGAAACGGCTGTTTGAAAATCTTCGTTCGCTTTGCCGATGTCGTGAAAAAGCGCGGCAATTCGCAAGTTCAAAAGAAATCTTTCTTGTTCTGCTATCTCGTAAATCTTGAAAAAACGACACCAATTTTTGCCCCAACGCTTTTCGAGATTAAAAACTTCCCGCGCAGCTTTTTCCGTATCTTCAAGATGACGTTGCAAAGTTACTTCCTTGCCGTTTTTCGTGCTTTTTGCAAGCAGTTTATCTCGTGTTTCACGCACCATTTTCTCCTTCAAAATTGTTAGGTTTGCGAATTGGGTTGAAGATTCCGCAGCCCATTGCGCGGCGACCTCCCAAGCCTTCTGACATTAACTTTAGTGAGTCTTCGTCGGTTAAATCACGGGTGATGAGCGAGAAGCCAACTACTTTTTTGCCTTTGATAGTGATGATTCGGCGGTGGCGGCTGTGAGTTTCTTTCGGGATTTCGAGTTTTGCCTTAATTTCCAGTTTTTCCGTTAGATCGCGGTTTGCCGTTTCCAAAAATTTTTCGACTGTTAGGGAATTTCTGAATGTTACGATTCGGGCGTAAAGTGCCGACGCGGGCTGAATTGGATAAGCGTATCCGATTCCTAAACGAATTTTATGACCTTCGATGTCAAGATGTTTGCCGGACAAGTCCATAACTTTGCCAAATTTATCCGCCGGAATTCTCAGACGCAAATTTGCACCGCGCGTCGGCAGGGCAATTACGCCTTTATCAAACGGAACGCCGCTGATTAGCTCAATGCCGAGCCATTTTTCGTCGTCGGGTAAATTGTGCAGGTCGGGTTTGAGTTGGCTGATTGCCGAATACAACAGATAACCATGGTCGGCGGGCAGTTGTTTCCCGATAATTGGGAACTGGACAATTATTTTTGGAAGCGGATTTTTTGTATTATTTTCCATAGTTTTAAGAGGTTTTGAAAAGCGAGAGGATTGGCTTGGAATCCTTCTCCTTTCTGTTCAAAACTTTGTATACAAATCTTGAAGATTTATCGTTTCAAGTTTGAAATTACCTCATTGACATTTTTCTGTCAAACATTAGTTGACAGAAAAATTTTTAGTGTCCAAAATTAAATACAATGCTGAAAAGCGTTTAGCACAGGTAGTTTCACACTTGTTATGTTGAAATTTTTTAATTCCATTGATTGCCGAAAGGCGTTTTCTATTGTTTTTCATTGATGAAGTCCTTCCTCTCTTTTGTTTTCCTTTAATAAATTTCCTCAATCCACCATTCTTAATTTGCACGGAGTCGGATCAATAGATACGAGAAGCGGACGAGCCAGACTGGACGCGGAAATGATGGCTTGTCCGGGAGCGAGATTCGGCAGGCGATTCCAAAGACCGTCGTCAATTATCCCGACGGTTCGTTTGAGCCGGTCAATTACGCCCGAATCAGAAATTTTGTGGAGAATGAAATTATTGACCAAACCGAGAACTTCGTTCGGCAGATGCTGCGGCAGTTGCGTAACAAATACCAATCCGAGCCAGCGCTTGCGTCCGCGACGGGCAATGCGGGCGACTTGTTGGAAAAGAACCGGCATTTGTCTGACACGCTCCGCAGACAGAAATTCGTGGGCTTCTTCGATGACAACGGCGACGCGATTTTTTATCGGTTCGCCTTCCTGTCTGGAATTGTAGTTTTCGTCCTGTTTGAGTAGTAAGCCGCGAAGGATTTCCGAAATTACGAGATTATTTATCTGGGGCGAATCAGTATCACTTAAATCTATGATCGTAACGCTGCCGGGTTTTGTCATTGCATCGTAATCGGGAGCCGACGCTTTATCATTATCAAAGATTTTGAGCCTCAGCAGACGCGCCAAACTACCTTGCACTTTGCGCCAACTGAAGACGTTTGAAGAATTTAACGACTTGACTAATGCTTCAATGTCTTTGCGATTTTCAAAAAATTCTTCCGCGCCCAGATAGGTTTCAGAAGTTTCTTTGGCGACCGTATCGGCGCATAAACGAACAATGTCATACAAATGCTGTAGTTTCATACGCGGAAAGCCTTCCTCCATTTCATCGATTTCGAGCATTTGCGCTTTTTCATTTTCGTTGCCGATGCGCGGAAAAATTCCTAATTTCATAATCGCGTTGCGGGTTAATTCATAGCCTTTTAAAAAGCGTTCTTCCTGAGCTTCGTTCAAGCCTAAAATTTCTTTGACGGCATACGGCGAAAGATTTGAGAAACTGAGCGAGAATTGTTTTTTATTTTCAGCGGTTGGATTGGAAGTTTCGCGTCCGACCAGATGATAAAGCGTGACGTTTTCCACACCTTTCGGGGTTAAGCCGCGCCGAGTGAGTTCTTTGAGCATCGTTGCGTCGTCGGTTTGTTCCATCATTCGCGTATATTCGCCTTCGGTATCGAATAAAACTACCGAAACGCCGCTTTCACTAAGTTTGCCGACCAGCCCGGAGACGGTGGTTGATTTTCCGCCGCCGGTTGTGCCGAGAACTGCCAGATGTCTTGGAAAAACGTCTTTGCGCGATGAAGGCAAATTTACGGGCATATTTTCATAACCGACCGCCAGACCTAAACGCACCTCGCCGGCAAGTTTTAGCTTTTCTTCAGTTTCATCGGCGGAAAGAGGTTTAACATAACTGTTCGGCAATGGACGAAATCTCGGCGGAACTAAATTGCCGTCTATTTCTTCGCCTAAAATTTCAACCTGCACACGCCCGTGATAACGCGGCGTGAACTGTGTTCCGCGAACAGTCGTCGTAATGACGATAGGCGCGTCCGCTCGAAGCCCGTCAGGTTCGGCAAACGGACCTTGCACGACGGCACCGAGATACTGTCTGCCGTCGCCGCCGTCTTCCGACGATTTGCATTTGATTCGCACGAGCGATTGGGAGGGAACATCGCGTATCTTGTCGGACGGCAAAAGAACCGTTACCGTGTTGTCTTTCGATGCCGGCGTGTCATACATCACGCGACCAATTGAATCTTTCGCGTCTTCAGGTTCTTCCCATTCGCCGCCGGCGAGTTCGATTTCGTCGTCTAATAAGTCAAACCCGTTTTTTGCGTCTTCGATTAATGCGGTTGAAACAGAACTTAAATTTTCATTGTCAGAGTTTTCTTCACCAAACATAATTTCTCCTTATTTTGTTCGCGTCTCGCGCTCCGCGAAATATCTAAACGGCTGACCGGCATCGGCGTAAGCCGTTTGAACCGATGACATAAAACTGTCAACACCAAAGGTCGCGCTGCAAACCGTGTCGGCTAAATCTATTAACATCGGAAAACCTCGATGTTCCTGCAAAATACTGTCTGCCAAAGCTATTCTGGCAGCGATTTGCGCATAGTCTTTGTGGGCATAAAAAAGATACGGCGGCGCCATTGCCGAGGCTCGGTAAAGACCGACGACAATTTGCGGAGCGACTTCATCACGAAAATTTCTCATTTCTCGTAATACACCGCTTTCTTCTCGGTAACCGCCGTTTTCGATCATTTTTTCGATTTCGGGTTTTAAAGTTTGGATAATGGCAAATTCCAAAGGACGCAGAGCGTTGCCGATCATTATCAAATGTCGTTTGCGCGGTGCACTCGGAACAAAGATAAAACGCTTATGTTCCAGCACATACCATTTTATTAAATCCAGACTTAAACGAATTCGATCCCCTTGCGACGACCATAAGCCGGTTAGTAATTCGTAAGGCGCGGGACTTCCGTGACCCATTCTCCATTGTGCCTGTGATTTTTCTTTTAATATTGCCCGCTCGGCGTAAGCCATAATGCCGCGCCGAGCTAACTCGCTCAAAGAATTGCCTTCCTGCCCTTGCCCTTCACGTTTTTCTCGACGGTCAAGAACGCTTAAAACTTCTTCTACCGGGTCGCTGATTTTTGAACGCAAATCGCGTCGAAATAATTTATTCACCCAGGTGCCTTGCTGTCCGTTATACGAAACGAGACTGACACCGATTTGTGTGATTGTTAGCGGAATCGTGTCGTGAACGACGTTTGTGCCGTCAGCGGCTTCGACCGCGCCGTTGAACAAAAGTCCTCTCTGAACTTTTTCAAGTTCGGGGATTGTCACATCATCATGAAGCCCGGCATCAACCGGCGCATCGGGCGCGGTCGCTAATTTCGGAAATACTATTTTTCTGATTTGCCGGCGGTAATCGTCTTCTTTTTCAATGGCTTCGGCAACTTCGCGTTCGACCCGACCGAAGCTATCAGCCAAATCTTCACCGGCAGACCACGTAGCCAAATCTAAAGTATTGATTAAACTCTCACCGTAAGCTGCTTCGAAATCGGTGACATCAGAATCGAGAATTGACGTTGAGGTATTTTTCATCGCTTGCTCCTCCGGGCGGTTAATTTATCAGCCTCAAAAGTACACTCACTCTATATACAGGACGATAGGCACAAAGTTCGACAAGTTTCAGCGAAATATTTCACTCCACGAGCGTTCTTTGCCAATCGAATTCAATAATTCGCTGCCGTAAAGCGCTGCAACAGGTGCCGGCAGACCGAATTCATCCGTCAGGACTTTGGTGATATTTTGAATTCTGTCGTCGTATTTTGTCGGTGAAATATCCGTTTTCTCGATCACAGATTGTGGCGGCGCAAGCAATGCCATTGCAATTCGGTCGGCGCGGGATTCTGCGTCCCAAATTTCGGTTTGAGTAGATTCAGCGGAATCGGCACGCGTCATCAGCTCTGAGTAAATACCGAGTTGGATGCTGCCTAAAAATGCGTGAACCCGCTGTTCAATCGAAGGTTTGCGATGCCCGTCCAGAACTTCGGTGATAGTTGAACCGAACTTTGAAATCGCTTTCTGTCTGGGAATCCAATATTCAATTAAAAAATGACTGATTTCATGCGATAAAGTAAAACGCTGTTCGTCAGGCGAGTCGGTGCTGTCAATAAAAATAAATCCTTTTCCGCCGTAGGCAATGAGGCATCCTCTGACCGCGCGACTAGGACACCCGAATTGATATTTCGTATTTCGACGGGCAAACCAACTTTCTATTTGAGAAAGCTGTAATCTCGGCAGTTCAATTATAGTGATCGGAAAGGCGAATTGAATGGCTCGTTCGAGTGTCCGGGGAAACGATTCCGGTTCGCCGCAGCGACTCCAAAATAAATCCACCGATTGCTGACTTGCATTATCTAACCACATTTTTTTGTTAAAGATGTGAACCGAAAGCCAACAGTTTATTTACTGCCATCTTCATCTTTTGTAATCTCATCCACGTCCTCGTCTTCACTGTGATCCCGCGCGGCGGTAAGAATGCCGACTGAAAAAGGGTTACTTACCGGAATTTCTTCCGTTTCGTGATTAATCACCGCGTTATCAAGTGAGATCAGCGAATCAACTTCCCGAATTATTTGAACCAATCTCATTTCATCCATCGGAACATAATCTGCTATCTCGCTAATTTCATTTATAAAATTCGGCGCATCGGCATCAGGACGTTTACACAATGCAAGACGGGCAAACAAAAATGGAGGAATCCCCAGTTCACCGGCGAGAGCGTCTTTGTCCAACCCTTCAATCTGACAATATCGAGCTAAAACGTGCGACATAAACGTCGAATCGTTTTCAAGTTCCATTGCCAGATTCAGCAGCATTGTTTCACTATTAAAGCCGTTCATCTTATGATTTCTGCCCGATGTCTTTGAATAAATTTCTTTATCCGATCCTTGTGTTTTTTGACACGCGCGCACTGTGCTTCCGGCGATTCTTCGGAAATTCCGAGAACAACGGCGAACAAAACCGTTTCACGTTCGCCATTCATCATTAATTCCAAAATTGCCCGGTCAATCGGGTCTGGAAGCAAAGCGTATAATTGTTTATAAGTTTGACAATTTTGCTCCTCGTCAACCAAAAATTGTTCGATTGTCTCATTCTGATTCGCCTCATTACTATATACAGTCTGAACTTCATCAAGTTCGACAAATTTATTTTGTTTAGCGTTTTCTTTAAGAAGATTTAACAGATTGCTGTTCGCGCGCTGCCAAATAAAGTTGAGTAGTGAGCTGCGCTTTGCGTCGAAATTATTCGGAGATTTCAAATAATAAAGAAGCGCGTCGTTGACTGCCGTTTGGATTAAATGTTCGTCATTAACATTTGAAAATTTTCTCGATAAGCCTCGAAGGATTCGCGGCTGTAAGAGCTCGGCAATCTGCGCGGAAGCAGTCGGACGACCAGCAAGCAGGTCTTTGTGTAAGGCGGCTGCTTTTTCATTAAATTCTTTCGGCGCAGACATAATCAATTTTTTTGAAACACAAGCACATATTCCGTACTCATACGATTACCGAAAGATTCTTTGGCAAAAGGAAGAACACGCCGTCCTGCGGCGATAGTGCGTGTGTAACATTTTTTGGGAATAAGCCCGATACTGTTTCCGATTTCCATCAGAATTTTATGTGTCGGAACTTCTACTTTTCGGATATGCGACGGACAAACGACAATTATGGCATGCTTTCCGCGTTTTAGTACTCGGTTAATCTCGCTTACCACAAGATGCATATCGACAAAATATCTTTCGGTTAGCTTTGCCTGCGTATCGGATGTTTCTTTAAGAATGGGCAATACTTTGCTCAGGGTGCTAAAACTCGAAATATCAAAACTGCTGTCTTCCCGCTTGAGAGATGATTGACGTTCTGTTCCAACGTAAATATTGGCTCGCCGTCGGTAATCGTCCATGCTAATGCCTAGTTCCTGTTCGAGCCAGGGCACTGCCAAAAAATGCGACCGGGTATAATCTAGAGCCGTAACGTAGGGCGGCGATGTAAAAACAAGATCTATTGATTCATCCCTTTGCGATAACGATCTCGCATCACCAAGTTTAATTTTTGATTCGACATTTTTCCTCCCGTTACAGCAATTTGAAAAATCCAGCATCTGCTTTCGCATTGTTTTTACTCGTGCAGTAAACTTAGCCAAAACATTCGGCACTTTTTCGTGCTTTAAAAAATGATGCCGCGAATGAACAATATCACGAGCGTTCGCAACACTTGTTTTTGCAAGAATTAAAGATGTAAATGCAACCAGGAAAAAATTGCGAAGAGCATGAGACATTTTAGTCTCTCGAATATGAAAGGATAAGATTGCCAAGGATAAGGCGACTTCTTCGGAAAACCAGTAATCCCGATTATAAAATTCAGGAATTTCTATACGTTCTCGGATCTTTAAAAGACCTTGTTCATACTCTATTTCAGCAATATCAGCCGCTACTTGAGTAATTAAAGTATCAAATATTTTTTCGATTTTATTATCTGGAATAACCGTACATTTTACTTCCGCGATGAGTTTGGCAATTGGATCAATATCAAACCCGATCCCATTTCTACCTAAGAGTTTCGCTTCAACCAACGTAGTCCCACTACCAACCATTGGATCTAGTATTGTATCGCCACGTTTTGAGTAGTATGTCAGACCATATTTAACTAATTGAGGAGGACATTTAGCAGCGTAAGCATGCAGTCCATGAGTAGCATAAAGCGTATTATGTCCCTCAAAATTTAATTCGGGCATATTGATTTATAAAATAAAACCGCAGAATTATTTATGTAACTGACAGATGTTTAAAGTTTTATTCTGCTAAGAATATACGATTTGAGAAAATTAGACAATTTAATTTTCGTTTCAGAAGATAAATCAATTATTGATAAATGAAAGGAATTTTCATTTTATGCGCTAATTATGGCGGATATTTTCACTTTATGCGCTAATGTTTTCTCACTTTATGTGCGAATAAATTTTCTAAGTTATTGATTTTATTAAAAGGCAATTTTCAATTTATGCGAGATCTAACAGCGCATACTAATGAATTTTGTGTAAATAAATTAATATACAAAAGGATTGCGGATGTGTAGACGGAAGACGAATTTAATAAACGAGCCACAATAACAGATAAGTTAAAAATAAGCCGGCCAGAATAAGAATTAAAAAGTGAGACGTGCGCCACGAGAAGCTGTAACATATTTGGCATCTGAAGTGCCAGAATGGTAAGCGCCGGGCGCAGTAATAACAAATACTCATATCTTAATAACAGCCTGATATTTATTCAGCGCATTAACCGAATTTTTTTGGTTTTCTCTTATTGTTTGACGGGCGCGGCTAAAAATTAATGTCGTCTTTTGTTAGAAAGTGAACGCATTGATTTGTCGCCGAGTCGATAATTTCAATCTGGTCAAAGGATTTTAATAATTTATTAGCCTTTTTTTTTGCTTTTTCGAAATCCTGCGACTGACCTTTCAACTCGAGCGGCTTTGAATCCTTTGTTTCGATATTCCCTGCTTTTATCAAAAACATTTATTTAGATGCTCACCTGCATATGTTCGGATACGGCTTTCAATGCGTCCTCTCTGTCTTTGCATTCGGCTATCAGGCTTTGACCGTAATAGACGATAACCAGCGATTTGGTGCGGTGTACAAAGGTGATTTTTATTCCTTCCGGCGTCAGCGCGCTTTCGGATTGCCCCATCTGCGATTTTTTGAAAATCAATTCCATAATTATTGTCCCAAAACCTTCTCCCAGCCCGTTCCGCCGCACGTATAACAGGGAATTACGCTGTTGCTCTTGCCAACACCGAGACATTGACGACATTTGCCGGCCTCGCCTTTGACGGCAACATGCCCTTTTCCGCCGCAGACGATACAGGAAGCATTATTTCCGGGCGCGACGCTCCATTTGCCTGTTCCGCTGCACCAGGCGCATTTTACCTGCGTGTGATTATCCGATGTTTTTGTTTCCATCCGTATTTTCTCTTTCTCTGCCGATTGTTTTGGATTCTTTTGCTGCGGCCGTCAGCTTGCAGACGCATTCAAACTCTTGCGTGTAAACCTATTAATTTTTTTCCAGCAGCTCGCGCAGCGCGATTTTCAAACGCATTTCGTGGTTTTTGCAAATGGAGATAGTCGAGCTGGGCTTAGTCTGGTTAAAATTCAGCCGGCCGTCAAAATAATGCAAACCCGTCGGAATCGTCACCACTCTTGAAGTTGAAAACCGGCAACGGGCTCTGAATCCATTTATCAAAACTTCGCTGCTGCATTGATGCCGATGTATATTTTCCGCAAATATCAATTCCATATTTCAAAATCTCTGGGTTAATAAAACCACTTTCAAAGCAGTTATTAATACTCCGATTCTTCCGATTGCCGGTAGGGTATGCCGAGTCTCTGGAGAGCGTTTTCAAGCGTCCGGGCGGCCGGTAAATCTTTACTGTCAAAATTAACTCCGCGCGGATTTAGATTATAAATCGCCGCGTAAGCACTCAGTTTCGCACTGTCGCTGATGTCCAGCGCTTCCAGCTCCTTTTTAGTAATCGTCTTGTCCAGCCTGTTATTTTCAGGCACGTAAGGAATATTTATAAAAACCATATTTAACCTCTGCAAATCAAGTCGTATAAAGATTATCGCGTAAATACTAATTTTCTCTTTATCACGAATTCTTTAATTCTAACCAATCCCAAAGCCTCTGTCGGTGCGGTATCGCACTTATAAATAGTTTATTTTATTACGTTTATTTATTTTGCAGGCTTACGCCAGAGCGCGCGGACAGGATTTGGATTTCATCAAACGCTAAAGTCTTTTACTCTTTAATTCTTTACTTTGACCGGAAAACTTTTCGCTTCATCTTTGATAATGCCGTAACATTTGCAGGCCGCATTTTCCAAACCCGCCTGATTTGTGATTGAGACATTACCGCGGCTGTAGCTAATCAGCCGCTGCCGCTGAAGAATGACGGCCGATTTGTTAACGGCTTCGCGGCGGACGCCCAGCATACTCGATAAAAATCCCTGCGTCATCGGAAAATCGCCCGTCTCCATCCGGTCAGACATCATTAACAGCCAGCGCGCCAGACGAGCCTCAACCGGATGAAAACAATAACAAGCCGCCGATTGCGAAGTTTGCGTGAGCAATGAATGCGTAAACCGTCGAAGAAGCCGCGCTAACGCACCGTCATTTTGACTTTCGGCGAGAAAATCCGCCGCCTTCATTTTCATGGCAAAGCCCGCGCCCTGCACAATCGCCTGAATGTTCGATGTTTTCACGCCGAGAAAAACCGGAAGACCGACGATTCCTTCCCGGCCGACGAGCCCGACTTCGAGCGTCGCGTTATCATTGACCGATGAAAGCAGAGAGATAATTCCGCTGTTCGGGAAATAAACGTGGCGAATAATCTCGCCCGGCCGATATATATTTGCGCCGTAAATTAAAGCGATTTGTTCCAGCCGGGGAAACAGGCGCTCGTATGCCGCGGCCGGCAGGGCGGCAAGTAAACGATTGTAAACCGGTGTCTCAAATTTCTTGTTTTCAGGCATTAAAAGTGTTCTTCGGCAGGCATCGAGTGAATACTCAGCTATGACCGCTTTCGCTTCCCGGATGTTCGGCGCTTTTTATTTATCACTTGTCAGCGGATTATAAAAAAAGCTCTAAAAATAGAATACGGCGATGCAAAACGCTTGTCGGTGCGTCCGCACACATACGGCAGATATTTTTGATTTAAGAGGCGGCGGCTTATTTGCGTGATTAGCGGTTCTTTGAGACATATTTACCGAGCAAACGGTCGTATTCGTCTTTAACGACCTGATAACATTCGCAAGCGGCGGATTCCAAACCTTTGCGGTCAAGTATTGTAATCGTGCCGCGCACGTATTTAATCAATTCTTGTTTCTGCAAGTGTCCGGCGGCAATCGAGACGCGTTCGCGGCGGACGCCGAGCATATTGGCGATGTGGTCGTGCGTCATCACCAGCTTATTCGTTTGCAGCAGGTCGTGATTGATGAGAAGCCAGCGGCAGAGATGCTGCTCGACCGAGTGAAGGCGGTTGCAGACGGCGGTTTGCGAAATCTGCGTCATTAAGGATTGCGTGTAACGAAGGAGTATTTTTTGAAACACGCCGCCGAAATCGAATGCCGTTTGCAGCGTTTTTGAACGTAACCTGAACGCGTTGCCCGCGCTCTGGACAACCGCCCGGCTCGGTGTCGTGCTGCCGCCCATAAAAAGCGCGACGCCGACCAGCCCGTCATTGCCCGCCATGCCGATTTCGGCGGTCGAGCCGTTTTCCATTATGTAAAGCAGAGAGATAATCGCGGTCGTCGGAAAATAGATGTAATCGAGCTGCTCGCCCGATTCGTAGATGACTTTTCCGAGCGGCAGCGAAACCGGTTCCAAATCCGGCTCAAGGCGAGCGAGTTCGTCGGCCGGCAGCGCGGCAAGCAGATGATTCATCAGCGCATTATCGGTATGCTTGGCGACCGCCATATTCCTCCCCATTTCCCGGAAAGTAAAATCGTTTTGACTTCGAATCCGTATAAAAAGATTATCACAAACACGATAAATTACGTGTTCCGGCGCACGGATGCGGGTAAAAGAACTTATATGCGCTAAAAGCGGCGAAAATTTTCATATTATTCGATTATTAAACGGCAAACAGGCGATAAGCCAAGCGCGCTCAAATCACAATAAAATGCGATTTCAACAAAATCGCGCGCGGCTAAATAAAAAGGTGTAAAATCATAGCAATCAAAATTTGAAAGTAATAAATTCAGGAGCAATATGAACAAATCAATCAGCAGCGTTTTTGCTATGATAGTCGGCGCATTTTTAATTGTCGAAGGCCTTTGGGGCGAATTTAGCAACGTGGTTTTCGGCGTCTTGTCAACCAACCGCATCCACGCGACAATCCATATTCTGCTCGGCATCGTCGGCATTTATACGGGCTTAAAAGGCGGCTCGCGCGGCTTTTGTATTTTTCTCGGCATTTTACTGGTTGCGGTCGGCATCCTGCGGTTTGTTCCCGCAATCGGCGATTTAATCGTTTCGATTTTGAACGTAAACCCGGCGGTGGCATATTTCAATATCGTCGTCGGCATCGTCTCGCTCATCGCCGCTTTTGCTTCAAATCAATCGCCGGCGAGGAGAAATTAAGCTAAACAAGCCTGACAATCTAGTACGCAAAATTTTGACCGGACTGATTATTTAACAACGCCGCGTCCGGTAATTCGTCAGGCCGATATTTTTTTGCAGCCCGATGAGCCAGCTCCATTTCAAACACGCGACCGTTATCGGGTCGGGCCCGAACGGGCTTGCCGCCGCCATCAAACTGGCGCAAAACGGAATTTTCGTGCGCGTTCTCGAAGCTCAGGAAACCGTCGGCGGCGGAACTCGTTCGGCGGAGCTGACGCTGCCGGGCTTTGTTCACGATATTTGCTCGGCGGTGCATCCGCTCGGCGTCGCGTCGCCGTTTTTTAGCACTCTCCCGCTCGCCTCACACGGTTTGGAATGGATTCAGCCGCCCGCGTCGCTCGCGCATCCGCTCGATGACGGGACGGCGGTGATGCTCGAACGCTCGATTGACGAAACTGTCGAAACGATTGATAAAAGCGACGTAAAAGCTTACCGCGGGCTGATGAAACCGTTTGTCGAAAATTGGGAAGCAATCGTTTCGGATTTGCTCGCGCCGATTGGGTTGCCGCATCATCCGCTGACCGCCGCGCGTTTCGGTTTTTACGGCTTGCGCTCGGCCAACGGTCTGGCGAAAAGTATTTTTCAAGGCCCGCGCTCCCGCGCTTTGTTCGGCGGAATTTGCGGTCACTCGATGCTTTCGCTCGACCAGAAAGCGAGCGCTTCGTTCGGGCTCATGCTCGCCGTTATGGGACACGCGGTCGGCTGGGCGATTCCGCGCGGCGGCTCGCAGAAAATCGCTGACGCGCTCGTGTCTTACCTGCGTTCGCTCGGCGGCGAAGTCGTCGCCAATCGGCGAGTTGAATCGATTGACGATTTGCTTTCGCCAACATCGGCCGTGCTTTGCGATTTGACGCCGCACGGACTTTTAAAAATTGCCCGCCACAAATTGTCCAGAGGCTACCAGATAAAACTCGAAAATTTTCGCAAAGGAAACGGCGTGTTCAAAATTGATTGGGCTTTAAACAGCCCGATTCCGTGGAAGGCGAAGGAAGCGATGCGCGCCGGAACAGTTCATCTCGGCGGAACTTTGGAAGAAATCGCCGAGTCGGAAGACGCGCCGTCGAATGGCAGGCACGCCGAAAAGCCGTATGTTCTCGTCACGCAGCCGAGTTTGTTCGATTCGACCCGCGCTCCGGCCGGAAAACATACGGCGTGGGGCTATTGCCACGTTCCGAACGGCTCTGATTTCGACATGACCGAGCGCATCGAAAATCAAATCGAGAGATTTGCGCCCGGCTTTCGCGACTGCATTATCGCCAAAAAAATTTCGCCGCCCGCCGAGCTCGAGCGTCATAACGCCAATCTCGTCGGCGGCAACATCAGCGGCGGCTCGCAGGACATCGGACAGCTTTTTCTGCGCCCGACGCTGCGGCTTTACTCGACCCCGACCAAAGGACTTTACCTCTGCTCATCGTCAACTCCGCCGGGCGGCGGCGTTCACGGAATGTGCGGCTTCTATGCCGCTCAAGCCGCTTTGAAAGCCGCCGGTTAGCGTAATCGTTCGGCGCACCAGACAAAATTCATTCAGATAAAAACACTTGAAAATAGATAAAAATTATGTGTTAAAATATAAAATAATTTTGTAATTCTGTATGAATAAAATGACACGCCGCAAATTGCTGCTTCTCGCCGGTGCGGGTGCGGCCGGAAGCGTTTTGACCGGATGCGGAAACCGGGCGGAAAATCAGACGATTATCACAAGCTCAAACGAATCGGTCGTCACGCCGCAAGGACGGACGCTGCCGCCGGACGCGGCGCAGCTCGAAAAACAAATTTTGTATGAATCGGCGGCTGAGCCTCGTCATCTCGACATAGCGAGAGATATTTACGGCGCGGGCGTGGCGATAAACTGGGGCGGCGAGCCGCTTCTTCGCCGCGACCAGAATCAAAATCTCGTTCCGGCGATGGCTGAAAGCTGGAAAGCAGGCGCGGGCGCCGAATACTGGGATTTTACGATTCGCCGAAATGCGCGTTGGAGCGACGGCGTGCCGATAACGGCGCACGATTGGGTTTTTACTTTTCAACACCTAGCGTCGCCGGAGTTGGATAATCCGTGGACATGGTTTTACTACGACATTAAAGGCATTCAGGCTTACAAGGAAAATAAAGGCGAGACGAAAGACATCGGCGTCGAGGCAATCGACGACCAAACTATCAGAATTTGGGGCGAAAACGGCGCGATTCCGCATTTGCCCGCGCTGATGGCTTATATGGCGGCGGTTCCGACGCCGAAACATAAAGCCGAGAACAATCCCGAGCATTGGGCGGACACGGCGGAAAATTTTGTCTCTTCCGGCCCGATGCGGCTTTTAAGCTGGCAGCACAACGAGCGGCTCGAATGGGACGCGAACCCGTTTTATAACGGGCCGCACAAGCCCGGAATTCAAAAACTCGTCCAGCTCGTCGGCGCGCCCGCCATCGGTTGGTTTAACTCGTGGCTCAACAACGAAATCGATTACATCGCCATTTTGCAGCCGCAGGAATTGGCGCAGGCGCGCAACGATGCCGAACTCGAAAAATATCTGCACTCGTTTGATAATTTTCAAATTCAGTATCTATCTTTTGATTGCCGGCGGCCGCCGTTTGACAACTTAAAGCTCCGGCAGGCGCTCTCGCACGCCGTCGACCGCGAGCCTTTCTGCCAAAAAGTAATGCTCGGAACGCGCACTCCGGCGTTTTCGATGCTGCCGCCCAATTTTCCGGCGCACAATCCCGAACTAAAATTTGTTCAGGATTTTAACGTCGAAAAGGCAAAAGCGCTGCTCGCCGAAGCCGGATTTCCGAACGGCATCGACGCGAGCGGAAACCGGCTCGTGCTGGAAATGTTTGCCAACGGGCGCGACGTGGCGCTCGAATACGTCAAAGACCAGTGGGAAAGATATCTGGATATTTCGGTGAATCTGCAAATCGTCGAAGGCGCGGTCTGGGGCGCAAAGCGCGCGCGGCACGAAATGCCTCTTTATCACGGGCAATACGAATACGATTATCTCGACCCGGCGAATCTGCTGACGCGGCTCTGGCGAAGCACGGGCGACGACGGCTCGCCGCGCCACGCCTGGCGAAACGAAAAATTTGACGAGCTGGTAATCGACGCCGGAGGCGAAACGGACGAGCAGAAACGAATAAATTTTTATCAGCAAGCCGAGCGCATTCTGGTCGAAGATGTCGGCGGGCTTTTTCTTTCGCAAACGGTGACATATCAAATCTGGTATCCGTATTTGACCGGATTCGAGCCCGATAAAAGCGGCAGCGTCGTTTTTCATTATCTCGATATTTCGCGCTTTCAGATGTATATCAAAAACAACGTCGACGAGTGGAGGGAAAGCGAATAGTGAGTAGTGAAAAATTATAAGAATCTTTTCTTCAACTTTTCACTTTTCACTTTTCATTTTTCACTTATTTATGACCTTGCTTGAAGTCGAAAATTTACAGACCCGGTTCGGTTCGGCAAAAGCCGTCGACGGCGTATCTTTTTCGATTGCGGAAGGCGAAGTTTTGGGAATTGTCGGCGAATCGGGCTGCGGCAAAAGCGTCACGGCTCTTTCGATTATGCGGCTCATCGAGCGGCCCGGCGAGATTTCCGCCGGACGTGTCATTTTCGATAACGGCGAAAAAATTGATTTGTTAAAATTGCCCGAAAAACAGCTCGAAAAAATTCTCGGCAATCGTATTTCGATGATTTTTCAAGACCCGATGACATCTTTGAATCCGGTTTTATCAATCGGTTTTCAGATTGCGGAAACTTTGCGCGTGCATCGCGGCCTTTCAAAAAAAGAAGCGAGAGAAAAAGCGATTTGGCTTTTGCAAAAAGTCGGAATCGCGAACGCGCGGCAGAGATTAAACGATTATCCGCACGAATTTTCCGGCGGCATGCGCCAGAGAGTGATGATTGCGATGGCCGTCGCCTGCCGGCCGAAACTTTTGATTGCCGACGAGCCGACGACCGCGCTCGACGTGACGATTCAGGCGCAGATTCTTAATCTTTTGCGCGAATTCAAAAGCGAGTTCGGAATGTCGATGATTATCATCACGCACGATTTGGGCGTCGTCGCCGAAGTGGCTGACCACGTATGCGTGATGTACGCCGGAAGAATCGTCGAAAACGCGCCGGTCGAAGCGATTTTCAGCTCGCCGCAGCATCCGTACACGCGGGCGCTCGTCGCTTCGATTCCGCGGCTTGGCGAGCAGTCTGAAAGATTGCCGGTCATCGAAGGCGCGCCGCCGCACTTGCGCGAAAATTATGTTGGCTGTTCCTTTTATTCGCGCTGCCCGTTTCACATTTCGATTTGTGCCGAAAAGCGTCCGGTTTTGAGCGAAATTCGCGTCGGTCACTCGGTCGCCTGCCATCTCGCGCCGGAAGGAGCATTGGCCGATGTCTGAAACGCTTCTGCAAACAATCGATTTGACCAAAAGCTTTTCGTTAAGAAACGGGCTTTTCGGCAAAACGCGCGAAAACGTCGTCGTTGACCGCGTCAATTTATCTTTGCGCGAAGGCGAAACGCTCGGTTTAGTCGGAGAATCGGGCTGCGGAAAATCGACTCTGGCTTTGACGATTATGCGGCTTTACGCGTCCGACGGCGGAAAAATTTATTTCGGCGGAAAAGACATTACCCAGCTTGACGAGCGCGCGCTAAAGCCAATCAGAAAACAAATGCAGATGATTTTTCAAGACCCGTTCGCCTCGCTCGACCCGCGTCTTTCGGTCGGGCAGATAGTGAGCGAGCCGCTCGAAATTCATAATCTCGGCACACAATCTGAGCGTCGAAAAATCACGGCCGAGTTGCTTGAGCTGGTCGGTCTTTCGGCCGACGATACGCACCGTTTCCCGTCCGAATTTTCCGGCGGGCAGCAACAGCGCATCGGGATTGCCCGCGCGCTCGCGCTGCGCCCGAAAGTAATTATTTGCGACGAAGCGGTTTCGGCGCTGGACGTGTCCGTTCAGGCGCAAATTTTGAATCTGCTGCGCGATTTGCAGGACGAATTCGGTATTTCGTATCTTTTCATCTCGCACAACATCGCCGTGACGGCTTTTATGAGTCGTCGCATCGGCGTCATGTATCTGGGAAATTTAGTGGAAATAGGTGAAAGCCGTCAGATTACCCGCGCGCCGCGTCATCCCTACACGCAGACTTTGATTGCCGCGCTGCCGGAGCCCGACCCGTCGAAACGGGCGGTCGCGATAAAAATAAAAGACGAGATTGACGACATTTTGCAGCGCCCGACGGGCTGCGTTTTCCGTCTGCGCTGCCCGCTCGCGCAGGAAATCTGCGCGGCAAAAGAACCGCCGCTGCGTTTGATTGAGGAAAACAGGCTGGCGGCGTGTCATTTCGCTTAGGAAATTACGCTGTAAAGTTAAAAATATGGCCCGTTATATTCTTACCAGAATCCTTGGACTAATCGGCGTTTTATTTATCGTCTCGGTGTTGACGTTTGCTTTGATGCACACCGTTCCGGGCGGGCCGTTCGATGCGCTCGCGCTCGAAAAACAGCAGATGATTCCGGAAAATATCAAACGCCAGCTTAACGAAAAATACGGCTTGAACGCGCCCGTCTGGAAGCAATATGCGCTTTTTGTGAAAAACGCCGCCTCGTTCGATTTCGGCTATTCGATAATGTATCCGAACCGGACGGTCGTCGGAATTTTTAAAGAGCAGTGGTCTTATTCGCTCGAGCTCGGACTTTTATCTTTCGTTTTTTCGATTATCGTCGGCGGCGGGTTGGGTATCGCGGCGGCGGTTAAGCCGAATTCCGTTCTCGATTATCTCGGGACAAGCGTTTCGATTTTTTGCCTCGTCATTCCGGGTTTTGTTTTCGCCATAGTTTTGCAGGTGATTTTCAGCGTCTGGCTCGGCTGGCTGCCGACGGGCGGCTGGAGCAGTCCGAAGCATTGGATTATGCCGGTGCTGGCGAATTCGCTCGCGCCGATTCTGGTTTTGCAGCGATACACGCGGGCGAGTATGAAAGACGCGATGAAAGCGAATTATGTCCGGACGGCGCGCGCCAAAGGCCTGAGCCGCACGCGAATTATGTTCGTACACGTTTTCAAAAACGCGCTGACGCCGCTGCTGACCGTCGGCGGGCCGCTGGCGGCGGGCTTAATTGTCGGCTCGTTTTTCGTCGAGAGCATTTTTCGCATTCCGGGCATCGGTTTTTATTTCGTCTCGGCCATCGGCAGCCGCGATTATCCGATGATTATGGCGACGACGCTCGTCTGGACTTTAATAATCAGTCTGGCGTATTTCATTACCGATTTACTCTACGCGCTGGCCGACCCGCGCGTCAGCCTGGCGAAGGAAAAATAAAAATGGCGGTGAACGCGGCAATCATAAATCAAATTTCAGCTTATCCGCGAATGAATAAATTACAGCGTTTCCGGCGACGTTTGGCGCGTAACAAGCTCGCCGTCATCGCGTTTTGTTTTATCGTTTTTCAAATAATCGTTGCCGTCTGCGCACCGTATATCGCGCCGTATAATCCTTACAAAGGCGATTTTCTGGCAACCTGGGAAACGCCCGGCCGAATGCACTGGCTCGGCGCGGACGACCTCGGGCGCGACGTTTTTTCGCGACTTCTCTACGGCGCGCGAATTTCAATCAGCGTCGGCGTTTTGAGTCAATTGTCGATTGCCCTGATTGGCGTTCCGGTCGGCGCGATTGCGGGCTTAAAAGGCGGCTGGCTCGATTACGCGGTAATGCGCGTCATCGACGTTCTCTCGTCGCTTCCGACCATTCTTTTTTATATTCTTTTGATGGTCGCGCTCGGCGCCGGTTTCTGGAACTTGATTCTGGCGATGACTTTAACGGGCTGGATTGGCATTGCGCGTTTGGTGCGCGGGCAGGTTCTCTCGCTCAAAAAGACCGATTTCGTTCGTGCCTCGCGCGCGATGGGCGCGGGAACTTTTTATATTTTCCGCAAACACATTTTGCGAAACGTGATGACTCCGATTATCGTGACGATGGCGCTGGGCATTCCGAGCGCGATGTTTGCCGAAGCGGGATTGAGCTTTCTCGGTCTGGGCATTCCCGCGCCGCAGGCTTCGTGGGGACAAATGATTGGCATGTATCAGGCCTACATTCGCACCGCCTGGCACCTGACGCTTTTTCCGGCAATCGTTCTCGCCCTGACGATGCTCGCATGGTTTCTCTTTGCCGACGGAATCCGCGACGCGCTCGACGCAGATAATGATTTCTCAAGCGCCGATTAACACAAAATCATTTTGCCCGGTGATTGATAAGACTAAAAAATCTTTTTTTATACGTCTCCGAAATCGGGATGATTTGGTTTTTGATTTTGATTCGGTCTTTTTCGATTGAATCGATTTTGTCGAGCGCGACCATGTAAGATTTGTGCACGCGGCAAACGATATTGGGCGGGATTTGCCGTTCAAATTCGGCGAACGTCCGGAGCGTCATAATTTTTTTATTGACGGTGTGAATTCGCCGGTAATCGCGCATTCCCTCGATGTAAATTATTTCTTTCAAAGATACTTTTTCCAGACGATTTTCGGTTTTGACGAAGAAAAACGCGTTCGCCGCCGACGTTTGTTTTTTCGGCAAATTGCTCTCGGCGCGGTCGACCGCCTGAACGAATCTTTCAAATGTAAAAGGCTTTAGAAGATAATCCGCAACCTTTAAGTCGAAACCTTTCAAGGCGTACTCCTGATAAGCGGTCGTCAAAATTACCTGGCTCTTGACGGCGGAAGTTTCCAGCAGCTGAATGCCCGAAACTTCGCCTAGATTGATGTCTAAAAAAATCAAATCGATTTTGTTGGATTTCAAAAAAGCGAGCGCGTCGAGCGCGTTGTCAAAAACGGCGCACAAATCGAGAAAAGGAAGTTTCAGCACGTATTCTTTCGTCCGTTCGAGCGCGAGCGGTTCGTCCTCGACGATAATGCATTTAATTTTCATAAAAGCGTTAATTTTACCTTGTAAATTCCTTCGCGTTCATCGATTTCGAGCCGGTGTTTTTCGGGATACGTCAGCAGCAGGCGTTTTTTTACAAGCGCGTTTCCCAAACCGCCGAAATCCTGTTTTTTGTCCGCGCTTTTTTGAAAAGAATTTTCGCATTCAAACGTGATTTTGTCTTTTTCAAGCAAAATTTTTATCAAAATCGTGCTCGAATTCTTTTTGTTTTCGGTATGTTTGAAGGCGTTTTCAACGAACGGGAAAAGAATCATCGGCGCGATTTTTAAATCGCCGGCCGCGCCCGAAATTTGAAAATTTACATAATTCGGATTAGCGGTGCGAATTTTTTGCAGCTCGATGTATTTTTCGATGTAATCGAGCTCCCTCGCGAGCGAGATTTTTTCAGTTTTCGTTTCGTAAACCATATACCGCAAAATGTCCGAAAGCTTGTTCAGATATTCGGACGCTTTGGCCGGATTTTTTGCGATTAAAACGTCTATGTTGTTGATTGTATTAAACAAAAAATGCGGGTTGATTTGCGATTTGATGAGCGCCAGCTCCATCTCGAAATTTCTGCCGGCGAGCTCTTCTTTTAATTTAATTTCCGCATACCATGTGACAAACCCGCGAATCACGAGCGCAATCGCGCCGTGAATCGCGGCGATGACAAAGAAGCTTGCGATGAGCGAAAAAAACTCGCGCGCGTCCGCGAAAATCGGTTGTTCAAACCCGAAAAAGACGAGCGAAAAAAAAGCGCCGGCCAAAGCGGAAAGCAAACAAGCAAGCGTCCCGAAAATTACCAGAGCGAAGATTTTTTTGCGGCTTAAAAATCTCGAAAACAAAAGAAAATAAAAGGTGTAAAACGAGACCAGATTCGGCGCGACGCACAACACAATCAAAGGAAAAAGCGACGGCGGATTCGCCGCCGATTGTCTGAGCTGCGTTTCGGCGACGGCGAAAATCACCGATAAAAGCAAAAGATAAATGAGCCAGTAGCCGCTGTGGATGAGAATCACCAAAGCTCTCCTCATCTGCGGCGAAGATTCATCCTTTTTCCTTTTTGGTGACATATAAAAACCAGCTCGCGAGGCTGAACGCGGCGAAATAAATAACGGCCAGAAGCTCGATATTGACCGGCGGTATTTTCCGGCTGCCGAATTGTCCCGAACTCATCAGGAAATCAATCGTGCCGTGAAGATATGGAAAAATATAACTGTATTCCCACGAAAGCAAACCGATGCCGACAAACCAGATGGCGAAGCCCGCGCCGACCGGAACTAAAAAATTCTTAAATTGCAGGCTGAGCAGATATTGCAAAGCGACAACCGGCAGACAGTCAACGAAAAAATTGACGTTCGCGTTCCAGAAATTCGCAAAAGGAATCGGCGCCGACGGATACGGGACGTCGCCGAAAATCATCGAAGGAATGACCGCCGACAAATAAATGCCGAGATTAAAAAGCACGAAAACTTCCGCGAGCATTATCATAATCACCAGGAATTTCGCCAGAAAAATCGTCGTGAACGCCTGCGGCGTCGTGTGCAGCTGCTTCCAGGTGTTGTTTTTATATTCGATTTGAGCAATCAAACCCGTCGCCAGAATAATGCCGACGGGCAGCAGAAATATCTCCATCGATTCCCACGATTGATTCCACGCTTTCAGCCAGAAATCGTCAGAAACATAAAGCGCGGCGAGCGCGGCATGATTTTTTATTTTGGCAATTAAAATTATCAGCGGCGTAAAAAACGCGCCGGCCAGAACGAGCCACGACGCCAGAGAGCGTTTTTTCTTCAGCCATTCGCTTTGAAAACTATTGATAAAAGTCATATTTTTTATTCGCTGATGACGTCGAAAAAGATTTTTTCCAAATCGTTTTCAATTTTGCCGATTTGATAAATTTCGATTTTGCTCTTGACCAGTTTTTGATTTATCCGGGCGATTTGTTTTTTTTCGATGACGGGAATTGCGACGCGCCCGGATTCAATCCGCGCATTCAGGCCGAAATCATTGATAATTTGCAGAGCTCGCGCGTCGTCGTTCGTTTCAAAAACGATGAATGAATTTTGTCGCCGTTTGTTGACGAGTTCGGCGAGCGTTCCCTGAAACAAAATTACGCCTCGATTGATGATGCCGATGTGGGTGACGAGCTTTTCGATTTCGGATAAAAGGTGGCTGGAAATTAAAATCGTAGTTCCGTGGTTTTCGCTTAAATTTTGCAGCAGCTCGCGGATTTCGAGAATTCCGTTCGGGTCTAAACCGTTCGTCGGCTCGTCCAGAATCAGCAAAGACGGGCTGTGCAGCAGGGCCATCGCGATGCTCAGACGCTGTTTCATTCCGAGCGAAAATTGTCCGGCGCGTTTGCTGCCCGTCCGCGCCAGACCCGCCAATTCCAAAACTTCGCCGATGCGCCCTTTCGGGCAGCCGTAGACTTTCTGCAGAATTTTTAGATTTTCGACGGCCGTCAGATGCGAATAAAGCGAAGGGCTTTCAATCATCGAGCCGATGCGGCGCAGAGTTTCGACGCGATTCGTTTCAAACGGCTTGCCGAAAATTCGTATCTCGCCCGATTGTTTTTTGAGCAATCCTAAAATCAGTTTCAGCGTCGTCGTTTTGCCCGCCCCGTTCGGGCCTAAAAAACCGTAGATGCTGCCCTCGGCAACCCGCAGATTGACCAGATTTAAAGCCGTCTCGGCGGCCGAAAATTTATGCGTTAAATCAATCGTTTCTATACAATACATCGTTGACAAAGAATAATCCGAAAGCGCCGGAGATTCTATCCGGCCGCCGAAATATTCTGCCAAACGGTCTAATCAATCGGCAAAACGGCGATTTCATCCGGCAATTATGAAAATTTTACGGGAGCATCAATTTTACATTTAAGGCTTTGAGAACTTCGTTTATCGGATTTGCGACGCCGTAGCTTTTTATTTTCTTTGTATCGAGGGCCAGAAGATTTTCGATTCCGGGCGCGTCCGGCAGATTTCCGATATCGAAAGAGGCGTTTAAATCGGCGCCGGCGAAGATTAACCCGATTGCCTTGTTTTCGTAATCGGCGACGAGCGCGCCGCTGTCGCCGCCTTTGACGAAATCTTCGTGCGACGCGTTCGGCACGATTAAAAACTGTTCTTTAAAAAACGTTTCCTGCCCGGTCGCCGCATATTTTATCCAGATGCTGAGATGAATCGAGAAAATTTCTCCTTCGGTATAGCCGGTCGTGCGCCCGAATTTGCGGCATTTCTGCTTGATTTCGACTTGTTCTTTCGGGAGACATTCATTAATTTTTCCGATTACCGGAATTTCCGGCCGGTGCGTTTTATCCTGAAATAGACGGGCAATCGCCGCGTCCGTGTAATTCGGGTTTTCGACGTCGTTATCAAACTTAATCGGCACGTAATTTTCCAGGCTGGCGACAAAATCGTGCCGCCCGTTTTCGCCCGGGCTCGGCTGCTGGATTAAATCGCCCGCGTCTTTTTTCGCCTTGTTCAAATCGGCGAAAACGTGCGAATTGCTCAAAAGAAAAACGTCCTGGCGAAGTTTTCTAATCGGACGCAGAAGGGTCGGCACGCAGAAATAACCGATGGTGCCCGTCTGGTTTGCTAAATTCGTATTTGCGCCGCTGATGCCGCCGGTCAAAGTTTCGCAGCGCTCGCGCGCCGCACTTTCGCTTCCGTTCGAGTCAAAACCGAGCAGTACGGCGCTCGGCGCTTCGTAAATGACAATCGGGAATTTTCTGAATTTTTCGGGCAGCAGATTAATCGGCGGATTGTCCGGCATCTCTCCGCTAGCATTTTCGACGAAAAGCTGGATGCAGAAATTGTCCGTTCCCTCGATTTTTCCGACGCCGATGGCGTGAAGATTTTGATTTTTACGCCTTTTCATCCATTTGTTTGCCAGCTCTTCTTTAATTGAAATCGCTTTTTTCAAAGAAGCGATATTTTTCGCCGTTTTGCCGTACTTGCGTCGCTCGAAAAATTTTCGAGCAATAAAAGCAATCGGCAAAAGCGCCAAAATCAGAACTAAAACGATGGGAAGATATTTTGATTTATCGACGTTTTCGATGGCGGGCGAAATTTGGTTTTGCAAAGTTTCCGCCACCGGCGCAGAAACAGGAGTCGATGCGTTCGTTCCGGTCAGCGGCACGACCGGCGGCGAAGTTTCCGCCTGAGCTTCGGTCGGCGTCGCAGTCGCTTCGGGAGCGGGCGTGTCCGCCGAAGCGAGCGCCGCGGTCGGATTTGGTTCAGGCGTCGGCGTTTCCGAATCACGATTTACGGTCGGCGTCGTTATCGCGGAAGACGTCGGCGCGGGCTCTATCGTCGGCGCAGGCGTTGGCGTCGCTGCCGGGACGGGCGTCGTCGCCTGCGCGATTGTCGGAGGAAAATCGTCCGTCGCCGAGACGACGCTCATTCTGATGGCTACTTCGTCACGATTTTGTTTGCAGCTTTCCTGTTTTTTACAATCGATGCATTCGACCTCTATTTTGTCGCTGTAAGTTTTCTTTTTTAATCCCGTCGCATTGAAAGAAAGCGTCAGAGCGACGCTCGATTTTGCGCCGACGAGAATCGAATCGATTGATTGTTCAAAACTGAGATATTTATTTTTATTCTTAATTCGAAATTGATGCGGCTCGGAGCAATTGTTGTTGAGCCGCATCGATTTCCGAATTTGTTTCCCCTCCCCGATTTCAAAATTAAAACCGCTCTGCGCCGAAAGGCTCGAAAAATTGGCGAACAATACGAGACACGAAAAAATCCGAAACCATTGTCGACGGTAAATTCTATGGTCTGTTCGCTTCATTTTTTTCTCCTTTCGTAAATTGAATTTACGCGCACGGGTTCGGGGCGCTGCTCAGAAACGATTCGATGCAGGGCTGTTTCGACCAGACGATGTGACAAAATTCTTCGCCGGTCGTCGAATCGCCGGAAATCTCGCCGGTTTCGTCGTTGTTGACGTTGTTCAAATCGAAGTTTACTCCGCCCGCATCCTGCAAAAAGCGATAATAATCGGGCATGTCGCTGATGACCGCTTCGGGCTTCAAATCCGTATTTGTTATCTCGATTTTCACCGGGCTGCCGACGACGCGCGGGAAAACGTGCGTGTGTTCTTCAAAACCGATTTTCAAATTAAAGCGAACGTATTCCGCCTCGATTTTTGCGCCCAGCGTTTCGGCGATATAACCGAAATCCTCGCGCCCGATTTCATTTTCCTGCGCGTCTTTTTTTATCTTTTCAAAGAAAAAGTTTTCATTTACTTCGGACGTGTAAAACAATGCGTTTTCGATATAAAGACGGCTCACCTGGTTGCTGTTTTGCTCCAGAAGAGCGTCGTTTTTGATTAAATCGTGGCCGTGCAGCTCATCGCTTTCCATCTGCACAATCCACCTCAAATCGTTTTCGTCGTTTTCGCCGCTCAAACGATTGAAATCGCCGTCGGTAAAAAGCTCGTAGCCGCCGATGACGGATTTGCCGACGCCGTTTATCTCAATCGAAACGTCCATCGGGTCGATGGCTTCGTAAGTTACGACATCGTCGTAACTTACCGTGTCGATTCCGGCTTCTTCGACAAACGAAGGCTTGGAAATTCTGATTGATAAAGTGTGTCGCGTGTCGCGTATCAAAGCGACTTCGCCGCGCTCGCGCGTATCGTTGAAACAGGCGATACCGAGTCCTCGAACTCTGATTAGCGCGGTTGCTGAACTTTCTCTGACGGGCATAAATTTTTCTCCTCGAACTAAAATTTGGAACTGCTTTGATTGATGTGATTTTTCCGGCAAAAACGTAACGAAATATTTTTTAGTAACCGGCATTTGCGCCGATTACCGAAAACGCCGACCAGAAGTAAGGCTGGCGAAAATTTTCGTCCGCGCCGCGCAGCATTTCGATTTGCGCCGCGCGCAGGGCTTCGGTGACGCTTAAATTTTTCTCTCTCCGATTGCGATGAAAAGCAATCATCAAATCTTTCGCCGCTTCCGAATCGATTTGCCAGCGGCTGGCGACGACGACCGGCGCGCCGACGGCGAGAAAAGCGCGCGCAACGCCGATTGCGCCCTCGCCCCTGTAAAATTTTTCGATTCCCGTCCGGCACGCCGAAAGCACGATTAATTTCGCCTTCGGCAGACGCGTTGCGGCGATTTCAAACAAGCGCAAATCGCCGTCGGCAAAAAGCAGTTTTGAAAAACGGGTGGTTTCGGCGGCCACGTAATGTCCCGCAAAATGAACGACTTCGGCGTTTTCGAGGTGCGACAGAAAATTCGTTTTCGTCGCCTCTGCGCCCGAAAACAGCGCGGCGTTCGAATATAATTCCGCAATTTGCCGCGCTTCTTCGGCCGCCGCGGGCAAAGCGGCCAGGCCGGCGTTTTGGTCTTTATCAAACGCCGGGTTTCCGACGCTTAAAAGCCGCTCGTCTTTTACTTTTTCGAGCTCCTTCGCTTTTTCCGACGCGAGGACGAAAACCGACGCGCTCGGCGCATAGAAAATCCTGAGATCTTCGAGCAGAAACTTTCCGCCTGCCGATTCGAGCGCCGCAAACGGCAGTTGATGCAGCGCTTTATCGGGAAGCAGGCAAATTTCCCTGGTCGAATCGAGCGCGGGCAAAATCGGCTCGACGAGCGCGGCATACAGTTCTTTCGACGATTTTTCGATTTCCGTTTTATCGCTTTTTTCGATAATCAGTTTTAGATAGGCGGAGATTTTCTTTTCCAAATCATCTGCCGAAACGTTTATTTCGATTGTTTTAATTTCATTTTTGGTCAAAATCCAGACGATTGTTTTCCCGGTCAGAACGGCGAACTGGACAATCTGAACGTTCTCCGGCATACGCGTCTGAATCTCGTTTAAAGAAAGCGGTTTTGAAACTTCCGGCGAGAGTTTTTTGGCAGTTTTCTTTTCGACAAAATCGAGCAGCGAGCGAGCTTTTGAGCTTTCAGCCAATTCAAAAGCCTTTACCGAGTCGGTTTTTGTCAGGCTGTTTTCGATTGCCGCGTCGTAAACGATTTGCTCGTTGTCGAAAAACGTCTGGCGCTCGTCGTCCTTTAAAATCTCGGAGCGATATTTTTCCGATAAACTCAAAACTGTTTCGAGTTCCGACGGCAAATCGTTATCACGCTTTAATGCCTGTAAACACAAAAGTTTTCCTTTGTGAGCGGCAAAATCGTTAAGCCTGATTTCGTCGATTTTCGCATAAAATTCGATTGCCGCGTCGTAATCGTTCAAGGCTTCCTCGCATCTCTGCATTTCTCTTTTGGCGTCGGCAATCTGCAAAGTCGCTTTTGCCAGGATAAAAGTTTTCATCCTGCCTTCTTTTTTCGTTTCGGCCAGCGTTTTTGACTCGTTTGCCAAATCCATGGCTTCCGCGAAACGATTTTCTTTGACGTAAATTTTGGCGAGCAGCTCGAGCGAGCCGTTTATTTCGTCGGATTTGTCCGGCATTTCTCTCGCCAGATTCAGGCTTTCCCGGCCGAAGCTTTCGGCGACGCGGAACATATTCAGGCGATTAAACAGATTTGCCGTGAAAACATAATCGCGCCGCGCCTGTTTCGCGCCGTAATAATACAAATCCCGCGTGTCCGGCATTTCGGCCAGATACTTCAGGCACTCGCTCGATTCGCCTAGTTTATCGAAAGTATCGAGCAGGCAGCCGATGCTTTTCTGCTGCGCGTATGTGTCGCCGAGTTCTTTGGAAAGCCTCAGAGAATCTTTGCAAAGCTCGATTCTTTTTGTAAATTTGTTTTGCAGATAGAAATTTTCCGAAATCCAGTAAATCGCCTGCCCGTAAAGCCATTTGTAATTCTTCTGTTTCGAATATTTTTCGAGCGCGTTTAATGTCTCCAGACTTTCCTCGATTTTCCCTTCGCGCGGCTTGCTCTGCGCCGCCCAGAGCAGGGCGATTTTTTCTTCCGGCACGTCGCCGTTTTTTGAAAAAACACTTGCCGCTTTCTCAAACAATCCGGCCGCCTCCGAGTTTTTATTGTCTTTGAGCGCCTGCAGGCCGTCTCTCATCAAATCTTTTGCCGCCCGCAGATTTTCAATTTGAGAATCGTTTGCTTTTGAATAAAATTCGGCCAAATCGGTAACAAAAAAATCGGCGTTCTTTGTTTTTTCAAGTTCGCCGATGAATTTTAACGCTGTGATGTATTCGGGTGCTTCCGTAATCTCTCCGCGAGCTTCGAGATACGTGCTCGTGAGCTGCCCGGGCAGCCAGACGCCGGTTATCATTTCCTTTGTCTGGCAAATGATTTTCCACGCCGATTCTTTATCGTCGCTTCGATAAGCGTCAAAAAAATCGTTAAAAACCTGCTCTTTTGTTTTTGAAAAGGTTTTCAGGCTTTCCAGACTTTGAAGATTTTTCCGCGCTTCACCGGCCCAGCCCGAATCGGAATCTTTTTCGAGATATTTTCGCCACGCCTCGCGCGCCTCGTTGGAGAGTTGAAGTTCCTGCAAACAAAGCGCTTTATTAAAAAAAGCTTCGAGCAGATTGGCGTCAAGCTCCGAGGCGCGGCTAAAGTTTTCGAGCGCTCTGGCTAAAATTTCTTTCTTTTTCTCGTCCGGCCCGCCGCGCGCCGATTCAAAAAAGGCCGAGCCTAAATCGTTGGCGATTTTTGCGTTTTTACTGTCGGCCTCAAAAGCCTTTCCAAGCTCGCGAACCGCGCCCGCAAAATCTCTCTTCGTCAAATAAAACACTCCGAGATTGTGCTGGTTCTCCGCCGACGGATTTTTTTCGACCGCTTCGATTAAATTGTTTTCGATGCGGCGGAGTTTATTGATATTTTCCTGATTTTCGTTCGCGCCGCGCGTCGTGCTCGCCGGCGCGTATGAAAATTCGGAGATTCGCGACTCGACCGGCCGCTCTTTTGCGTAAAGCGCCTGAAGCTCAGTTAAATCGGACGCGGTTTTATTGCGGAAAAAATAGACGGAAAATCCGATGACGGCGATTACTAAAACGACCAGCGCGCCGGCGTATGCGGGCTGGCGGAAGACGGATTTCAGCGATTCAAAAAAACTTGGTTTTTCCGCTTTTTGCGTCTCTTTCGCATTTTTTGCTTTTTCTCTGAGCTCCTGCGTCAGCTTGAGATTAAATTGTCTTTCCGAAGATTTGAAAAAACAATTTTCGGCCGCCTCGCGGTCTTCGGCGGATAAATTGCCGAAAACGTAATCGTTGATTATTTCGTCTTCGGCCAGCTCGACTTCGCCTGTAAAATCCTCGTCCAGAAACAAAGCTTCCTCAATACCTGCGAGCGTTTCCTCATCGGAAATCCGGCCGAGCAGATAGGCTTTGACGATTTCTTTGTCGTATATATTCATTTTCTGAAAGATTTCCCTCTTTTAAATGACATTTTTTGCCGAAACATAACGCGCGTCAGCTTCTCATACAATCTTTGACGCAAAACGACAATTTCTGCTTGATGCGCATGATGCGCATTCTGAAAGCCGTCTGTGTAATCCGCATTGCGCTCGAAGCTTGTTTGTGCGCGACGATTTTTTCCGATTTGTTTTCGGAAAAATAGTCCAAAATCAATTCGCGCGCGTCGCCGGGAAGTTTTTGCAGACATTTTTCGAGACACTCGTTTGAAAAATCAGTTTCGGGCGGAGCTTTTGACGCAAGACTTAAATTGTCGATATTGACGTGATTTTTTTCTTTTCTAAGGGATTCGAGATAAACGTTGCGCGCGACGCCGTAAATGTAGCCGAACTTGTTTTCAATAATTTCCTTTCCGATTAGGACGACGATTCGATTGATGACTTCGTCGGCCAGCTCCTCGGCATAAAAGCAGCGGCGCGCAGCGAAAAACGCTATCAGTCGCAGGCGAAGTCGTTCATACTCCTCGCCTAGTTTTTCCTGATCGGGAGAAAGCCATTTAAGAAAAATCTCAAAACTTTCCCGCGTAACTTCTTTCGATTTAAACGTCACGGAAGAAACACCAAAAAATCTTTTTCGAAAAATTGTAATTTATTTAAGAGCAACGCTAAAATAGCGCAATTTACAAAATCAAACAAGCTTTTGCGGGCTAAAAGAAACGTTTGGAAAAAAAAGTCGTCACGAATCATGGCTATGATTCGTGACGACTTTTTGATTGCGCGCTCGCTTACCGCCAAATTACAAGCTGCATCGAATCGACTCTGGTATCGTCCCAGACGACGGCATCGAGAAACGGATTTGCGGTTGCAAAGATGTATTGATTGATAAGATTTGCGGGCAAATCCATCGTGACCACCTTGACCGCCCCGACCGGGTCGCCGGCGGCCCAGAGCTGCGGATTAGTCGGCGGATTTCCCATATATGAGACGGCGCTTTTGAGAGTCGTTTTATACTTGTCCGCGCTCGGCGCGCCGTCGGGCGAAAGCCACACGTGAAAGCCGTCGTTTTCGCCGCCTTCATTGGCCACTTCCGCCGAAATTGCCGCCGCGCAGACTTTACAGCTGCCGAGAGCGAAGCTGTCGCCAAACCATCTGTCCGGGCCTTTATCGCCGTATTTTCTGAGCGGAAGCGTCGCCAGATAAGGATTAGTGTTGAGCTTTGACATCAGCATCGCGGTCGGAAAAAGTCCGGTCGTCGCGTTTCGGATGATAACGTAAGCTTTCGCGTTTTTCGGACAGCCATCGGGAATTTTTTCGTATCGCTCAAGCGGAAAGCCTTTCGGCAGCAGGCCGCGCCGCTGGGCTTCTTCGAGACTCATCTCTTCGCTCCTGGCTTCGCCAATTTTTTGGGCCGAAACCATGCCGCTTATATTTTTTGTTTCAGTCGTTTTTTGCGCCGAAACCAAATTGACGGTAAAAAATACGGCGATTACCGCTGACAGTAAATTGATTTTTCGTAACATTTTATTTTCTCCTCTGTTTTCTATTTTTCGGCCTCGAAATTCGAGCCTTCACCAGAGAAGTGATGTTTTCGCCGCAAACGTAACGAAAAATTTTAACCGAGGCAAAAAGCCGCATGAATTTTATAAAATTTGTGCGCTTAAAATCTTTCTGCTGTTTAATTTACAGTTTTCCCCGGCAGTAGGTTTTCACTTTGCGGGAAATCTTACGCGGAGATAAAATCCGCAATATTTTAAGAGAATCCTTTCAAAAACATTTGTCGAAACGCTTTGTCGATATGCTAAAGTTAAATAAATATGAGGTTCTTGAAATCAGTTTGAGAGGACGCGGATTCGGTGACGAGCGTGTGGGCGAAATCGCGCAGGCGGAATTATTTCACGGAGGAAAAGAATGGCCGGAGAAGACGAGAATTTTGATGAAATTGAACTGACGGCGGAAGAAGAGGAATTGCTGAAAAATTTACCCGGACTGTCGGAATACGGCGAAGCGCGGCGCAAATTTTTAGCTCAGGCGGGAGCGATGGGCATCGGCGCGTTTGCGTTGAATCTGCTGGCTCAGGAAGACGTTTTGGCCGCGCTCGAAACGCCCGCCGACGCGCTTTTTGCTCCCGTCGCGGAAGAAAATGCGGTTTCCGTGAAACTTAACATTAACGGCGCGGAAAAAGCTTTAACGCTCGATTCGCGCGTCACTCTGCTCGACGCGCTACGCGAAAGACTGCAGCTTACAGGCTCGAAAAAAGGCTGCGACCACGGCCAGTGCGGCGCCTGCACCGTCATCGTCGACGGCCGGCGCGTGCTTTCGTGCCTGACGCTGGCGGCAACGTGCGAAGGCAAAACCGTGACGACGATTGAAGGTCTGGCGAAGGGCAGCGAGCTTCACCCGATACAGGCGGCGTTTATCAAACACGACGGTTTTCAGTGCGGCTACTGCACGCCGGGACAAATCTGCTCGGCGGTCGCGTTGATGCAGGAAGCGAAAAACGGCGAAGCGAGCTATGTCACGCCGGACGTTCGCCAGAAAGCGCGCGCCGTCAAGCTTTCCGACGACGAAATCCGCGAAAGAATGTCGGGAAACCTTTGCCGCTGCGGCGCTTACCCGAATATCGTGAGGGCGATTCAGGAAGTTCACAGCGGGCGCGAGCAGGCGCAGGGCTGGAATTTTCACACGCCGGGCGAAAACAAAACGGGGGTAAAAAACGATGAGACCGTTTAAGTATTCGAAAGCCTCGGACGCTGCGGGCGCGGCCAGACAAGTTTCATCGAACGCGCAGGCGAAATTTCTTGCGGGCGGCACGAATCTTCTCGATTTGATGAAGGAAGACGTCGAGCGCCCGAACGAGCTGGTCGATGTGACGCGGCTTAATTTAGCGCAGATAAAGGCGTCCAGCGGCGGCGTTTCAATCGGCGCGCTGGCGAAAAACACAGACACGGCGAATCACCCTTTGATTCGGCAAAATTATCCGCTTTTGACGCAGGCGATTTTGGCGGGCGCGTCCCAGCAGATTCGCAATATGGCGACAAACGGCGGAAATCTTTTGCAGAGAACGCGTTGCTCTTATTTTTACGACGTGGCGATGCCGTGCAACAAGCGCGAGCCGGGAACGGGATGCGGCGCGCTCGAAGGCATCAACCGGATGCACGCCGTTTTCGGCTGGTCGAACGAATGCGTCGCCGTTCACCCGTCGGATATGTGCGTCGCGCTCGTCGCGCTCGATGCGGTCGTCAAAGTTCAGGGCGCGGACGGGCGAGAGCGCTCGATTTTATTCGCCGATTTTCATCGTCTGCCGGAAAACACGCCGCAAAAGGACACGAATTTGAATCCGGGCGAATTGATAACCGCCATCGAGATTCCGAAAAATAATCTGGCCGCCAACTCTTATTATCTGAAAGTTCGCGACCGTGCTTCTTACGCCTTCGCGCTCGTTTCGGTGGCGGCGGCGCTCGACATGAGCGGCGGAAAAATCAAACAGGCGCGCGTCGCGCTCGGCGGCGTCGCGCACAAACCCTGGCGCGCGTCGGAAGCCGAAAAGCTTTTAGCCGGAAAAGACGCGACCGAAGCGAATTTCCAGGCGGCGGCCGAAGCCGAGATGAAAAACGCCAGACCGCTCGAACACAATAAATTCAAAGTCGAGCTCGGCCGTCGCGCGATTGCCCGCGCGCTAACGATTGCCGCGAACGGAGGTAAAGCGTAATGATTGGACGCGCGCAATTATCTGAAATCGAAGAACATCTGGAAAATCACGCGGCAGAAACGCCGACGCTCGAAAGCGTCACGGACGAGACGGAAATCCGCCGCATCGTCGACGAAATCGACAATCTTTGCGATTTGAAAGAGTGGAAAAAGCTTCGCCGGCTTTTCACGGACGAAGTCGACGCGGATTTTACATCGCTGGCGGGCGGCGAGCCGTCGAAAATAAAAGCCGGCGATTTGGTCGGCGCGTGGGAGACGAATCTTTTCGCCGAAAAGAAAACTTTTCACCAGCGCAGCAATCACCGGATAAAAATCAAGGGCGACAAGGCCGAAGTTTTCTCGAAAGCCTACGCGTTTAATCTTCTGGAAACGGGCGAAGTCACCGGATTCTGGGAAGTCTGGGGAAATTACACGCATTCTTTGACGCGCGACGCCTCGGGCTGGAAATGCTCGGGAATGACGCTCGACGTAATCCACCGGCGCGGCGACGAGCGCGTCAGGACTTTTGTGCGCGAAAAATAATTGTATGAAGAAATTAGTCCGGCAAATCTCCGTATTCTGCGTCTTACTGTTTGTTTATATCGCTTTCGCAATTCCCGCCGACGCGTGTTCGTGCGTCCGAAGCGGAACGGTCGATACGGAATTTGAAGAAACGCCGAACGTCGTCGTTTTAAAATTGCGCTCGGTCGAAAAATACGCGGACGGCGAAAAAGGTTACGGCTATGGCGGCGTCAAGCAGTCAAAACTGACGGTCGAAAAAGTTTTCAAAGGAAATTTGAAAGTCGGCCAGGAACTCACTTTCGCGCAGGGCGGCGGCGCGGACTGCATCTGGACTTTCAGCGAAGAAGCAATCGGCACGGAATTTTTGTTTTATCTCGGCGAAAAGCCCAAAAACAATCTTTGGACGGCCGGAACCTGCTCGCGCTCGAATGCGGCGAAATACGCCGCCGCCGATTTGCTTTATCTGGAAAAGCTCGGCAAGGTGAAAGGCCAGACAAGACTTTCGGGCGCATTGACGCAAATCTTCGAATCAGCCGTCAAAGGCGAAGAATCCGATTACAAACTGCTGGCCGGAAGAAAAATTCTGGTCAGCGGAAACGGCAAAAACATCGAATTAAAAACGGATGAAAACGGCGTTTATGAAATTTACGATTTGCCCGCCGGAAAATACAAAATCACGCCGGAAAAAATTGCCGGCTATCAATTTACCGATGAAAAAAGCGGCTCGTTTGAAGTCGAGATAAAAGCTAAAAATCATACCGAGCAGGATTTTCGCTTTACAATCCGCAACGCCGTTCGCGGAAAACTTTTTGATGCGGGCGGCAAGCCGCTCAAAGACGTTTGCCTGCATTTGCTTCCGGCGCGCGGCGAAAAAGCGGAGTATTTTTATCAAGGCGACTGCACGGACGAAAGCGGAAAATTCGAGTTTAGCGAAATTCCCGCCGGAACTTATGTCATCGTCGTCAATGACGACGGCAAAATAACGTCGGACGAGCCCTTCGGCACGTTTTATTACCCAAGCGCCGCGCGCCGCGAAGACGCCGCCGAAATCACCGTCAGCGCAGGCGATTTTTTTGAAAATTTGATTATCAACGCGCCGCAGACGGCGGAAGTCGTAGTCTACAGCGGCGTTTTATTATTTGAAAACGGAAAGCCCGCCAACAAGGAAAATGCCGAATACGCCTCTATTAATTTTGTCGCCGACAATGAAGAAAACAAAGCGGACGGCGAAGTCGATGCGCGGGCGCTGACAGATGAAAAAGGCAGGTTCAGCATCAGGATTTTAAAGGGACAAAAGGGAAGATTATTCGGCTCGCTGATGACCTACGAAGAGGAATATGAAAATTGTCCGAAACTGCAAAAGTTGATTCGCGAAAAGGGCGGCAGTATCGTAAATATCGAAACGCCGGCGGTCGAAATCGAAGCGATAAACGATTTAAGCGGAATCGAGCTAAAGTTTCCTTTCCCGAATTGTAAAAAAGCGAAAATTGATTAATTGAAATATGGAGACGCTAATGAGCCAGCAGAGGGAAAATTTAGGACAGGCGACAGACCGCATCGACGGGCTTTTGAAAGTGACCGGCGCGGCACAGTATACGACCGATTTTCCGGTTAATAATATTGCTTACGGCTATCTTTTCAAAAGCACGATTGCGGCAGGAAGAATTATCGACATCGACACCAGCGCGGCGGAAAAATCGACGGGCGTGCTGGCCGTCGTCACGCACAAAAACGCCGTGAAATTAAAGCCGACCAATTCGCTTCGCGGCGGCGGAACTTTGCAGAACGACAAAGTCGAGTTTTTCGGGCAGAACATCGGTCTGGTCGTCGCCGAGACCTTTGAGCAGGCCAGATACGCGGCGCGGCTTGTAAAAATCTCTTACGAAAAACAGGAAGCAAAAGTCGATTTCAAAAAACACGAAAGCGAGGCCGCGCGGCCGAAAGCCGAAGACCGCCAGGACACAATTCGCGGCAGCGTCGAAACCGCTTTTCAAACGGCTGAATTTAAAGTCGACGCCGTTTACGAAACGCCGATTGAGCATCACAATCCGATGGCGCCGCACGCGACGACGGCCGTCTGGGAAGCGGCCGACAAATTGACGCTTTACAACGAATCGCAAATCGTCAACGGCGTCCAGGGAACGGTCGCCGCGTCTTTCGGTTTAAAGCCGGAAAACGTGCGCGTCATCACGCCGCACGTCGGCGGCGGTTTCGGCTCGAAAGGCAGCGCGTGGGGACACGTCGTCGTCGCGGCGATGGCGGCGCAGATAATCGAGCGTCCGGTCAAATTAACTCTGACGCGCCAGATGATGTTTACTTCGGTCGGCTTGCGCCAGAGAAACGCGCAGCATTTGCGGCTGGCGGCGACAAAAGACGGAAAACTGACTTCGATTGAACACGAAACGACGACGCACTGCGCGATAAACGGCGAGTTTGTCGAGCCGTGCGGCGACGGCACGAAAGTTATGTACGACGCGCCGAACTCGAAAATTTCCTACCGCGTCGTGCCGATGAACATTATTTTGCCGACCTACCAGCGAGCGCCGGGAAAATCGACCGGAAGCTTTGCGCTCGAATCGGCAATCGACGAGCTCGCATACGCTTTGAAAATCGACCCGGTCGAGTTTCGCATAAAAAACGAACCAGCCAAAGACCCTTCGAACGGCAAGCCGTGGTCGTCGCGCTCGGTCGTCGAATGTCTGAAAAAAGGCGCGCAAGTTTTCGGCTGGAACAAACGCAAAATCGAGCCGAAGCAGAATCGCGAGGGAAATTTTTTAATCGGCTACGGCGTCGGCTGCGGAACTTACCCGTCGCGCCAGCGAGAAAGCTCGGCGATTGTAAAACTCGCGCGTGAACGGGACGAGGTCAGAGCGAGCGTCGAGCTTGCCGCATCGGATTTGGGAACGGGAACGCACACGATTTTGGCGCAGACGGCGGCCGACGCGCTCGGTCTGCCAATCAATCGAATCGGCGTCAAAATCGGCGATTCCGCCTTGCCGCCCGCCGCCGGTTCGGTCGGTTCGGTCGGCGCGGCGAGCTTTGCCAACGCCGTCAACGACGCGTGCGTTAAAATCACCGATGAGCTGATTGCCAAATCGGGCAAAGATTTTATACGGCGTCCGACCGCCGCCGAATTGATGATTTCGGAAAATTTAACCGAATTTCAAACGAGAGCCGACGCCAAACCGCCGACGGAAGCCGACAAATATTCGATACACGCTTTTAACGCAAATTTCGCAGAGGTTTGGGTCAACGACGCGACCGGAATGGTGCGTATTCCGCGCGTCGTCGCGGTGACCGGCGCGGGACGGATTTTGAATCCGAAAACGTCGCGCTCGCAGATTATCGGCGGCGTCATCTGGGGCATCGGCATGGCGCTCACCGAAGAATCGATTATCGACCCGCGCTGGGGAAATTTCGTCACGCGCTCGTTTGCCGATTATCACGTTCCCGTCAATCTGGACGTCGGCGAGATTGAAACGATTTTCGTCAACGAGGAAGACAAATTCGTCAATAAAATGGGCATAAAAGGCATCGGCGAAGTCGGCATCGCGGGCGTTGCGGCGGCAATCGCCAACGCGATTTTTAACGCGACCGGCAAGCGCGTCCGCGATTTGCCGATTACGCCCGACAAATTACTTTAGCCGCCGGCGCGGGCATTATTTATAAAAACACCGTTTTTTGGAAACTATGCGAAATTCTTTTCTGAAATTTTGACTGTGTGAATATAAAAATTGTCCCGAAATCAATGAAATTCTAAAACGGAAAGGCGATAAAATTCAGCAGATTGAAACTGCCCGGCCGGATGTCGCAACAGCCGAAAATTTGACCGGAATTGAACTGAAATTTCCGTTTCCAGGCTGCAGGGAAGCAAAATAGACGGCTTATCTAAAGAAAATAAATGCGATATATCGGAAAGGAAATGAGCCGCCTCGACGGCGTGGCGAAAGTCACCGGACAGGCGAAATATACGTCCGAATTTCAGGTCAAAGACGCCGCTTACGGTTTTATCGTGCAGAGCACGATTGCCAAAGGCTCGATAAAAACAATTGACACGAGCGAAGCCGAACGCCAATCGGGCGTAATAAAAATTTTCACGCACCTGAACGCCGTTAAATCGAAAGCGACCGATGCCGCTTTTTGCGCTCTGCAATCCGACAAAATCGTTTTCGGCGACCAGCCGATTGCGCTCGTCGTCGCCGAAACTTTCGAGCAGGCGCGGCACGCGGCGCGACTCGTCAGAGCGACTTACGCGGAAGAAAAAGCGCAGACCGATACTCTGAAAGCGCGGACGGTCGAGACGTGGGAGCCCGAGGCGCGCGGCAATCCGGCTCAGGCTTTTAAGGATTCGCCCGTCAAAATCGAAGCCGAATACACGATTCCGATTGAGCATCACAACCCGCTCGAGCCGCACGCGGCAATTGCCGTCTGGACAGGCGAAAAACTGACTTTGTTTGATAAAACGCAGGGCGTCTGCGGCGTGCGCGCTCACTTGATGCAGAGTTTCGGCATCGGGGCCGAGCTGGTCAACGTCGTTTCGGCGTTTATCGGCGGCGCGTTCGGCTCGGCGTTGAATCCGAATTACTACCCGTTTCTGGCGGCGATGGCGGCGCGCGAAATCAAGCGCCCGGTAAAGTTGAGTTACACGAGAAGACAGATGTTTACCGGTCACGGCTATCGCCCGTTTACGTGGCAGAAAGTTTCAATCGGCGCGAGTCGCGACGGAAAATTGCAGTCGATTATTCACAAAGCCGTCGGCAACACTTCCTCGTTCGAGGATTTCGCGGAAAATCCGAATATGTTCGGGCGCACGCTCTATGATTGCCCGAACTACGATACGCCATACAAATTAGCCAAACTCGATTTGCCGACGCCAACGTGGATGCGCGCGCCGGGCGGTGTTTCCGGCGCTTTCGCATTGGAATCGGCGCTTGACGAACTGGCCTATAAATTAAAAATCGACCCGCTCGAGTTGCGCATCATCAACTATGCCGAAAAAGACCCGGACAGCGGCAAAGAGTTTTCGAGCAAAGCTCTGATGGATTGCTTCAAACAGGGCGCGGCGAAATTCGGCTGGGAAAAACGCGTATTCGAACCGCGCTCGATGCGCGACGGACGCTGGCTCGTCGGTTGGGGAACGGCGACGGGAACATGGTCGGCGATGCAGATGCCCGCGTCGATAAAAATAACGTATAAAGTCGGCGGAACGGCTTTGGTCGCCAGCGCGACCGCCGACATCGGGCCCGGAACTTACACGGTTATCACGGCAATCGCCGCCGAATTTCTCGGCCTTGCGCCCGGCCATGTGGAATTCGCGTTCGGCGACACCAATCTGCCGCAGGCGCCGGTGCAGGGCGGCTCGTTTACGACCGCATCGGTCGGCTCGGCGGCGCACGGCGCGGCCTTGAACATCAGGCGGAAATTGTTCGATATGGCTTTGAAGGAAACGAATTCCCCGTTTTCGGGCGCGAAAGCCGACGACGCGGAAATGGCGGACGACCGTCTGCGTTTGAAAACTGACCAGTCAAAGTCAGTTTCAATCGGCGAGCTGATGCGGAAAAACAAGCTGACGGAAATCGTCGAAAATTACACTTCAAAACCCGAAGCCGTGCGCCGGAAATATACGACGATGGCGCACGGCGCGCAGTTTGTCGAAGTCAAAGTCGACGAGGATTTGGGAACGGTCAAAGTGACGCGCGTCGTCGAAGCGACCGCCTGCGGCAAAATTATGAACCCGAAAACCTCGCACTCGCAGGAAATGGGCGGAGTCGTCTGGGGCATCGGCATGGCGCTCCACGAAAACACCGAAATCGACCATCGCTACGGGCGCATGACGACGACGAATCTCGCCGATTACCACGTTCCGTCGAACGCCGATATCCATTCGGTCGAAACGGATTTTATCGAGGAAGAAGATAAAATCGTCAACGCGCTCGGCGTCAAAGGAATGGGCGAGCTATGCATGGTCGGAATTCCGGCGGCGATTGCCAACGCGATTTTTCACGCGACCGGCAAACGCGTCCGCGATTTGCCGATTACGGTCGACAAACTTTTATAAATGAAAATCGGCGTAATAATTCTTGCCGCCGGAGGCTCGCGCCGGATAAACGGCGAGCCGAAGCAATCGCTTCGATTTCAAGGCAAAACTCTTTTGCGCCGCGTGGCCGAGACGGCTTTGCGGACGAATTTTCCGACAATCGTCGTGTTGGGCGCAAATCGGGAAAAGCTGCGCGGGGAAATCGAAGATTTGCCGCTCGAAATTGCGTTTAATCAAAACTGGGAAAGCGGGATGAGCTCGTCAATCAAAATTGGGCTCGCCGCTCTTTCCGAAAAAGCGGACGCGGCAATTTTTATGCTCTGCGACCAGCCGCTCGTGACGACGGAAACGCTGCGCCGCCTGCAAAACGCTTTCATCGAAACAAAAAAATTAATCGCGGCCTGCGAATATGAAGAGACAATCGGCGTTCCGGCGCTGTTTGCACGCGAAATTTTTGCCGAGCTGAACGCTTTACGAAATGATGAAGGAGCGAAAAAAATTATCATCAGAGACTTAAACAGAATCGTGGCGGTCGCCGCGCCGGAAGCCGCTTTTGACGTCGATACTGTGCGCGATTACGAAAAACTCAAAGAATTAAATCAATCAAACGGCGAGCGAATTTCAGATTTCAAGTTCGGTGATTGATTCAACCTGGAACTTAAAACTTTTCCCCAATTATCGTGAATAAAGAATTACAGGAAATCATAAAATATTTTGAGCAGGCTGCGCCCGAAGCTTCGCGGGCGATTTTGGCGACGGTCGTCGACGTGAAAGGTTCGAGCTATCGTTTGCCCGGCGCGCGAATGCTCGTCGGCGAGCGCGGCGAGATGCTCGGGACGGTTTCGGGCGGATGTCTCGAAGCCGACGTTTTGGAGCGCGCCAATCAAGTTCTCCGGACGGGAAACACCGAAATTTTTACATACGATACGACCAATCTGGAAGATTCTATTTTCAGCTTGAATATGGGCTGTCGCGGCGTCATTCGGATTTTGCTCGAACGCCCCGATTCGGATTTTATGTATTTTCTGCGTCGTCTTTATAAATCAAGGCACGGCGGTTTAATCGCAACTTTAATCAACCCGCAGACGAACGAATATGAAATCGGCGCGCGCCTCATGTTTGACGAAGACTGTCTGGCAACAAGCGATTTCAGCCCGGCGGAAATTGAAAATCTGACGGCCGGGTGTCTCGCCGTTTTGAGCGAAAAAAAGTCAAAGCTTGTGGAAACCGGGCTGGGCGAATTTTTTCTTGAATTCGTCCCGTCTTCGATTTCGCTCGTCATTTTCGGCGCGGGCGCGGACGCGATTCCGGTGGCGCAGGCGGCGAAAAGCCTCGGCTGGCGCGTCACGATTGTCGACCACCGCGCCGCTTTCGCCAGCACGGAGAGATTTCCCGTCGCCGATGAAATAATCGTCGCGCGCGCCGAAAATCTCGAAGAAAATTTAAAAATCGCCGAAAACACGGTCGCCGTCGTGATGTCGCATAATTACGAGCACGATAAAAACACGCTGCGCTTCCTTCTGCGTTCAAGCGCGCTCTACGTCGGCGCGCTCGGGCCGAAAAGGCGCACGGAAAACATTCTCGCCGAATGGTGCGCGGCGGGCGAGGATTTTTCCGAAGACGAACTCAACAAGCTTTACGCGCCGGTCGGGCTCGACATCGGCGCGGACACGCCCGAATCAATCGCGCTTTCAATCGTCGCCGAAATCAAAAGCGTTCTCGAAAGGCGCGCGGGCGGATTTCTCAGATACAGAACCGGCTCGATTTATAACCGGTGATTTTCGGTGATTTTGAATGCTTCACTTTTTAATTGAAACCTAAGCACATGTAGTGTATTTTAATGAGGCAGACTATGACAGAAGAGCAAACTAATAAACCTCAGGACGCCGGAGCGCCAGTTAAAATTTTCATTTCATACTCGCATCAGGACCAAATTCTTAAAAATGCGCTCGTCGCTCATCTGACGCCGATGGTTTATGAGGAATTAATCGAAATCTGGCAAGACCGTAATATTGATTTGGCCGAAAATTGGAGTGAGGAAATTGACAAGCATATCAACGAGGCAGACATTATTTTACTTCTTATCAGCTCGCGGTTTGTATTCTCCAAATATTGTTACGGTATTGAAATGAAGCGCGCGCTTGAGCGCGATAAGGCCAAAGAAGCACGTGTGATTCCGATTATCCTGGATTTTTGCGATTTCGGACATCTTCCCCTCGCCGCGCTGCAAGCCGCGCCGACAGATGCAATACCCATCACCGATAGACATTGGACGAACACCGACGAGGCATTTACAAACGTCGTTACACAAATCCGCCGACTCGTCTTGCGAATGAAATCCGCGCCGCAATAAACATCGCAAATTGTGAATCTTTAAAATAGTCGAATTTAACAAGCGTTAAATTCGACTATTTTTTCATTTGTTGAAAGCTGGAGGCTAAAAGCGGGCAGGTTAATTTCGTCTCCGCATCGCTGAAATTGTCGTTATCGCCGAGTTTATAAACCTTCGTCGGGTCGAGCAGTCTTAAGCTCGTTCCGTTGTTTAATGTTCCCATAATCCAGAAAACCACATCCCACTGGTCTGTGCCGGTTTTGTTGACCGCAACCATTAAATTGCTGCATTGGTTGTATGGAATGGAACCGGAAAGACGAATCGGAACGTTATTAATGCTGCCCAGACCCCAATATTTTCCCGAACCGACCCCGTTGTCTATTCTTCCGATTTCCTTACCGTTATCTCTGACACTCGTAAACACGACCGCGTCTTTTTCTTTCCAGTTATTCTTCGTTGAATAATAAATAGTCATCGAAGTTATGCTTAAAGGCACAGGCAGTGGAGGTGTCGGCGTTGGCGTTAGGGTCTCCGTCGGTATTGGCGTCATCGTTGGCGTCGGTGTAATTTCCGGTGTCGGGCTAACCGTCAAAGAAGGCGTTGCTGACCCGGTAGGGGCCGGTTCAGTCGTTGGTGCTGGCGTTTCTTCGCCTAATGTAAATTCCTGCAAAAGCACTTCCACGCATTTCCTGCCGTAATCTGTGCATTCGGCGGGCGGACGAACGTCAACGCAGGGCTTAACTTTTGACGGGTCAATTTTTATACTTCGCAATAATGCTTCAGCATCATTTTGCAGACTCGATAAAACACTCTGAGAGTATATTTGGCCGATATACATAGACCCGATTGGATAAGCATTGCTCAGAGGTACATAAATACCTCTGGAAAAATTTCCGGCGGCGACATCTTTAATCGCATATCCGGCTGAACTCGGCAAATCATTTCCGCCGCAGATGCCGGCATTTATCGGCGCATCGGTCGGACTCGGCTGTGGCGTCGGGCTGATACTTGGCGAAGGAGTCGCATTTAAAGGCGTTTTTTCTGGCGTCGGAGAAATAATCGGTGTCGGCGAAGTATTTTGTATCGGCGAGGTGGAGGGTAAAGGATTCGGACTCGGCGTCGCCGTCGGGTCGTATATCTTCTCGCTCGATTCTGGAAAAGCATTTTTTAATATTTTTGGAACGGGAAAGTTCGCTAAATCAATCGAATAAGGCGCAACGGCGTCGGGGAAACCGAGCAAGATTATAAACAGTAAAGTCGAGATAGCCGCCGGAACGGTCAGAACACCAATCTGCGTCAGGCGTTTTAGCGGGTAGCCGTTTTGGTAGAAAAATCTTTTGAAAGATTTGAGCGACTCCAACAGGTAATTCCAAAACTTCTGCGATTTCTCATTCTTCTCGCTCAAATAATTTTCCCCGCGCTGCAAAAGACGCGCCGATAATTTTCTCTGCGCGAGAAAGTGCGAAAAAGTTTCTTCGCGCAAAATCCCTGCGACCGGCTCGGTTTTGACCAAATCGTAAAAACGCTGTCGCGCTTTCCATTTAGCGAAAGACTGTTTGAAAGTGTTTTGACCGATAGGTTTTTCAAGCTCGAGCTTAAAGCCGTCTTCGGGATTCTCGAGATAGCTTATCATCATTTGCTCGATAAGCTCGCGCAGAACTTTTTGCTCCTGCGCGGACAAGCCGTCGAGCAGTTCCTGTCGCAGCCAGTCGGGCATTTTACCGTAACGAAACCAAGGCAGGCGCACCAGAAGCGCGATTGTGGCTTCCCGGTTTTCCTGCTCGACGAGATGATGCGCCAGATAAAACGTTAAATCCCAGAGCACTTCGGGATATACCGCACCCGCAGTCAACAGTTTATAACCGTCATCGCGCAGGTAGCGGCGAAGCTCGTGCTTTAATCTTTCAATCTCCTTTCCGGCGGGCGGCGCATCGTCGAGCCACTTCCATTCGTCGTGCAGCAAAAGATACGGATAAAACGGCGGCGCCGTCAAAATATCATTATCGGTTGTCGAAATGGGAGATTCGTCTTCCTCATTTTCCGCGTTTCGAATTTCGTCCAGCAAAAGTTGTAAATTTTTTTCGTCGGAGCGCAATACCGGTAATCCTTCGCCGCGCAGGACGCGTTCGGCATAGCTTTCCGCCGGCGCCGTCGAAAGCAAAATGCGCACTTTCCAGTTTTCAAGCAGAAGAGCGAGAAGCTTTGAAGGACGATTTGTCTCAACAAAACTTTTCGCCTCACCGAAAATCAGCAGGCGAGAATCCGAATGCGACGACGCTAAGGTCGTAAAAGAGACTAATCCGCCGGGATTTCGAGGATTATCCGCAGCAGCGCGACATAAATTCGGGTCGCCGTCAAAATAATAGCGGTCGACAAAAACGCCTGCCGACTTGAGTCGCTCAATCAACTCGTCAATTAAAAGCGCCTGCTGATCGAGATAACCGGTGCGGTCAATCAGCACCAGATATTCGGGCGAGACTAATCGCCTGCCGTAAACAGGCGTAAAAAGACCAATGCGCGCCACCGAAGCGTTAACCGTCGCGTCCGGGTCAAGCGAGGTAATCGGAATGCGCCGGTGACGTCGCAAATTTTGAGCGAAATGTCTAACGTCACCGCCTTCGTAAAGTTCGCTCTCGCTTTTATCCGCGCGCGGATGATTTAGATTTAGACACTCGCGCAGTTTTTCCAATTGCGGTTTGCGGAAAAACTCCCACCAGGCCAGCCACAATCCCCAGACGAGCAGCGGAAATTGAATTGCCGCGATCAGCATCAAAAAATAGAGGCCTTCGACCGGAGCAGGTTTCTGGCCGCCGGTAAAAGTTGGCCCGGGTGTCGAGCGCGGCGTCGCTTGCGGCGTCGGCGTCGCGGGCGGAAGGTCAATAGTCTGAGTCTTAAACTTAATATAAATGCCTGCGGCTATTGAGAATATCAGCAGCGCAAGCAGAGGAAACCGCAGTTTTTGCCACAACCGTTTTGCTTTTTCACGACCGTTTCCAACCGGTTCGGATATGATTTCTTCAGGAGTCGCTTCGCCTCTGACGAGCGCAGTCGCCGGCCGCAGCTCATTTTCGTTTCCGATAACGCCGAGAACGTCCTGAGCATCCTGCTTGAGGGTGTTCAGCCAGAAGTCGAACTGCTGGTTAAAAGAAGATTTTTCTTCGGGCGAAAAGCTAAAGAGCGGAGCGAGATACGAACGCAGACGGGCGAAATTTTCTATTTCGCCGCTCGCCGCCAGTTTAACGAGAACTTTTTCGGCGGAGATATATTGCGAAGAGCTGACACGAAATTTTGTCGAATCCAGGCCGTAAATAAATTTCAACAGCTTGCCGTAGAGAATCGTCTCCGCCGTCGCCAGACGTTCGATTTCACCGAATTTTTCTCCGGCGTCAAAGTCTTGTCCTGTTGGCTCATTGTCTCGCTTTGTTGGCGGCACGCTTTCTATTTCTCCGATTCTTCGGCGAGCTTCATTTCCTCAAGACCGCTCACCTTTTTTCTGTCATTCTCGGTTTTCAGCAAAAGCGTCAGAGTCGCGTTGACGAACTGACTTTTTTCTCCGCCCTTCAACTCCTGAAAGTTTTTGCCTTTCGCATTAATCGCTTTGCTCTGAATTGCCGTTATCCAGCCGAGCAGTTCGGCGGTCGCGGGGGTTTTAAATAAATTCAATTTGCGTATTTTCTCAAAAAGACCTAAAGCCTCGTCCAACCAATCTTTCGAACCGGACGATTCGGGCGAAAGTTCCGGAAACAAACGTCTGACGACAATTTCCCGAAGCTGCGTCAAGTTCGGCGGTTCGATGTGGTAGTAAGCGCAGCGACGCAAAAATGCGTCCGGCAAATTTCTCTCGGAATTGCTCGTTATGATTACAACCGGGCGATATTCTTCATCGGTCACGTATATTTCATCGTTAAGCTCGGGAACACGAAAAAACATTTTCTCGATTTCGTTCAAAATATCATTCGGAAAATCGCGCGGGGCTTTATCGACTTCGTCAATCAACACCACTGAGCGTCGCTGCCACGTATCGACTGTCGTCTTTTCGAGAAATTTGAATTGTTTGAGCTCTTTGACCTTTTCCAGATGTTTTTCGGTGGATATTTTTTCATCGTAGAAAGGCAAAAAACGGCGCGCCGTTTCCCATTTGTTGGCGAGCAAAATCGCCAGTCCGAGCGCGTTGTAATTTATATAAGCGGCGGGACTGTCTTTTGGCAAATCTTCCGGCTTCGTTTTATTTGCAGGTGACTCGTTTTCATTTAAAGCTTTTAATCGCTGATATTCGATTTGAGCGTTTTGCGCCGCGTGAAAACGTCCTATTGCGTCATAGTTATAAAATAAATCGCGCGCCGCGCTGGTTGATTTAGTTTCAAAACTAAACGGTTCGGGGTTGACGAAGCCGAGTTGCCAGTTGACGCTGTAGGCCAGCTGCGTTTTTCCCGTGCCCGGGTTGCCAGTCAGCAAAAGCGGCTGACCGAGCAGCATTGCGACGTTGACCGCATCCGCCAAATCATTGCCGGGACGATAAGTTTCGGCTTTTTCTTTCTGCGAAAGCAAGGGCAGCGTTAATTTTTTCGGCAGTTTGGAATGTCGTTCTCCGTCCTTTTTGTAATAGGGAAAAGGCATATTAGATAAACTTCCTTTCGAGTAATTTAAATTTTAAATATTAAAATCAGGCTATATTTTACAAGTGTATTCTTCGAGCATTTCAACTAAAACTCCAGTCAATTCCTTCATCGGCAGCTCTTCAATCTGTCTCTTTTCATAGGCTTCTTCGTAATATACTTCGAGCTGTTTTAATAAGGCGTCCGCGTCACAGAATTTATCGCTGTGCTGCAGACAAATGTCCCGGAACGCATCTCCATCAATCAGCCACTCGTTAACATCTTCAAGCGAAACCGGAGGCAATTCGTCTAAAATGATACCGCAAAGATTTTCGAATTTTTTTTCGCCTTCTATTTCTTCGGCCGGCAGCTCATCATCATTCGGAAACCAGTGTGAAGGAAGCCTGAATTTTTTATAGTCGGCCAGTTCTTCCGGCGTTGCCCTGTCCGCTGTTTTTTTACGAGTAAAAAATCTTTTTGCGAAAGTATTGGCCTCGGTGTAATTTGCAGTCTCATTATATTCAAAGAAAAGACAAACGACGACCTGAATATCCGAGTACTCGGTTTCGATATCGTTCCAGAAGTCAAGAAATTCTTCGATGAATTGCGAAGGCTCTTTTTCTGTGTCGTCAGTAATTTTTACTTTTTTCCAATGAGCGGTTCCCATTCGATAAGAAATCATCACCGGAAAAGGATGTTCTCCGAGTTTGTTGCCTATTTCCGTTTTACCGGCGTCAGAGTGATTGAGCAGACGTTTGGACAAGCCTTCGCATAGATATTTGGGTATATTTTTCAAATTATACGCCTTGTTCGTCCACAAAATATCATGATATGAGGCAATCTGGCTTACGCTCAGAACCTTTTTTATTTCTGTAGTTTTAAGCCTGTCTCTATAATTATCAAGATTTTCTTCGGGGCTGCCGTGAATAAAGCAAATTAAAGGAGATAATTTTTTCGGCCGCTTTTCCAATCCGGCCCGGCGTTCTTTTAAGGCATTTAATTGGTGTCTTTGCATTGTGCGATTGCACAGATTTGCTACTTTTTCGAAAGCCTGATCAGCGCCATAGTCTTTAAGCGCTTGTCTTTGCTCGGCCGCCATTTCGATTTCAGTCGATAAGTCCATCCACTTCCGATCCCTGTTTTCTGTCTCTTCTTTTATAATCGGCTCTGATTTGGAAGGAAAGAAATTTAATTTGTAAAGAGGCGAAGGGTCGCCTTCTAAATTATGATATCTCAGGTAAACTAAAAGGACTTCGGCACGATTTCGCGTAAGCTTCTGCCATATCTTTTTTTCATAGTTTCTATAAATCGGTGAGATACGAAAATTAAGGCTGAGAAAAAGAACAATCACATCGGCGCTTTCAATTAAATCATCAATCGCCGCCGCGGTATCGCTGCCGACGTCAATATCGTCGAGACCGATGACACTAGTTCCGGGAACGCGCAGACTTACGCTGGCTAAATAGGCTGTCGCAATATCATTTCTATCTTCCGGTGAAAAAAGATACACTACTTTAACTTGGGACATAATGAAAACTCCGCATTATATTTGCTGACTGCACATTCTAACAGGCATCAATAAGATAAATGAAGATTAATTAGACTCTATCTTTTTACTTTGCTACTTGTTTGGTGTCAAGCCTAAATCAGCCGATGCTTGATAAATTTCAGATTTCATCCTTTGAGAATTTACTGGTAACGATTTTATTACACGGTCATACAGTTTCGAGTATCGATTATATACACCCCATCGAAGCCGGATTTTGTAATCTACCATACAAAACAAAGCTAAATTTATTGTTTTAATTATTAAGTTTATGGCAGAAGTCTGTGGCACATTGATTGCACTTTACTTCTGACAAAATTTTTTAGGAGTTAAAAATGAATTTGGCTGGCAACACAACCATTTTAGATAGTAATGTTTCATATTCTCTAATCTGCCTTTCGCATCTGCGCTGGGATTTTGTTTATCAAAGACCGCAGCATCTTTTGAGCCGTTTCGCGCGCGCGCGGCAGGTTTTCTTTTTTGAAGAGCCGATTTTCTCGGACGAACCGACGCGTCTCGACGTCAGCCGCCGCGAAGATAATCTGTTTGTTCTCGTCCCGCGCATTTCAAATTCGGACAGGGACAGCCGGAACGTGACGGACATCGAGCGCGAGATGCTCGACGAATTTTTGCGCGCCGAGGACATAAAAGATTTCGTGCTCTGGTTTTACACGCCGATGGCGCTTGATTACGCCGCGCACCTCGAGCCGCTGGCAACGGTTTTCGATTGTATGGACGAGCTTTCGGCGTTCAAATTCGCGCCGCCGGAATTGATAGAAAACGAAAGAAAGCTGCTCGAAAAAGCCGATTTGGTTTTTACCGGCGGGCAGAGTCTTTACGAAGCCAAGCGCGACAAGCACGCGAAAGTTTTCGCCTTTCCGTCGAGCATCGACGTCGCGCATTTCAAACAGGCGCGCGAAAATTTGCCGGAGCTCGCCGACCAGCAAAATATTCCGCACCCGCGTTTCGGTTTCTGCGGCGTGATTGACGAGCGAATGGACATCGGGCTTTTAGCGCGGGCGGCGGATTTGCGGCCCGAATGGCAGTTCGTGATGATTGGGCCAATCGTCAAAATCAGCGACGAAGATTTGCCGCGGCGCGCAAACATTCACTATCTCGGCGGCAAAGATTACAAGGAGCTGCCCGCGTATATTTCGGGCTGGGACATCGCCACCATGCCTTTTGCGATGAACGACGCGACGCGCTTTATCAGCCCGACCAAAACGCCCGAATATCTGGCCGCCGGAAAATTCGTGATTTCGACGCCGATTCGCGACGTCGTCCGTCCATACGGCGAGCTTAATCTGGTCGAAATCGCTTCGACGGCCGAAGAGTTCGTCGCCGCCGGAGAAAAGCTCCTGGCGAACGAAAAAGGCGAGTGGCTTGAGCGCGTCGATGAATTTCTGGCGCATATATCCTGGGACAAAACGTTCGGCGAAATGACGCGTCTGATTGACGAGGAAATCGCCGGAAAGCCGAAAGCGGCGAGCCGGGCGGTTTGACGGAAAATTTTCTGTCGGCTGGCTGACAGACTCGTTCGCCGGTCAGGAGATACTATTTTATACGGAGTTTCTGGCAGCCTGAATCTGCCGATTTTTAAGAATTTGGACAGTAAATTTTAACCAACAGGGGAAGAAAAATGTTTGATTATTTGATTGTAGGAGCAGGATTTGCCGGAAGCGTTTTGGCAGAAAGATTGGCAAACGGCTCGAATAAAAAAGTTTTGATTTGCGACCGCCGCCCGCACATCGGCGGCAACGCTTACGATTATTACAACGACGAAGGGATTTTGATTCACAAATACGGCCCGCATATTTTTCACACCAACTCAAAAGACGTTTTTGATTATCTTTCGCGTTTTACCGAGTGGCGCGAATACCAGCACCGCGTTTTGGCCTGCGTCGACGGGATGCTTTTGCCGATGCCGATAAATCTGGACACGATTAACAAGCTTTACGGCCTCAATTTGACGGCTTTCGACGTCGATGAATTTTTCAAGAAAATCGCCGAACCGGTCGACCGTATTCGTACGTCGGAAGATGTCGTCGTCTCGAAAGTCGGGCGTGAGCTTTACGAAAAGTTTTTTCGTAATTACACACGCAAGCAATGGGGATTAGACCCTTCGGAGCTCGACGCTTCTGTGGCGTCGCGCGTTCCGACCAGAACGAATCGAGACGACCGGTATTTTACCGACACGTATCAGGCGATGCCCAAACACGGCTTTACGCGGATGTTCGAAAATATGCTCGCGCACCCGAACATCAAAATTATGCTCAACTGCGATTATCGCGAAATAATGGGCGATATTCCTTTTCGGGAAATGATTTACACTGGCCCGGTCGATTCGTTTTTTAATTATTGCTACGGGAAGCTGCCGTATCGCTCGCTCGAATTTAAACACGAAACGCACGACACCGACCAATTTCAGAGCGCGCCGGTCGTCAATTATCCGAACGAGCACGCCTACACGCGCGTTACCGAATTTAAATATCTGACCGGTCAGGAGCACAAAAAAACGAGCATCGTGTATGAATTTCCGCAGGCCGAAGGCGACCCGTATTACCCGATTCCGCGACCGGAAAACGCCGAGATTTACTCGAAATATAAAGCTCTGGCGGACGCGCGCGCGGACGTTCATTTTGTCGGGCGGCTGGCGACTTACAAATATTATAATATGGACCAGATTGTCGCTCAGGCGTTGACGGTTTACGGCAAAATCGCCGGAATGAAGCGCAAGGAAGCGGCGACCGTCGTCAAACAGGAAAGCAAAATTTCCGTTCAGTTTCCGGCGATTCCGAAGACAAACGGCGGCAACGGCAAAGTGATTGCCAATTTATAAAGGGGAAAATTTATGAATCAGACGGAAAATATTGTCGATGACAGGGGCACGACGCAAGCTGAAGCCAGAAAACTTCTGGCCGACTTTCTGCGCGACGGTTTTGAAAATGACATTGACGAGGCGGCGCTCGTGCTCGGAAGACCGCGCGAAGAGCTTGAGGATTTTCTCAACGGCGATGAAATAATCGACGATGATTTTGTCATGAAAGTTCGCGGCATCGCCCAGGAACGCGGGATAGAAATCGAATAAGAAATATGCGAATTTTAGTGACCGGCGGCGCTGGCTATATCGGCAGCGTCGTCGCCGAAGAATTGGTAAGCTCCGGTCACGAGGTGACGGTTTACGATAATCTCGTCAAAGGGCATAGAGAAGCGATTGCGCCCGAGGCCGAATTTGTCGAAGGCGATTTGCGCGATGCGGATTTGCTCAAAAAAACTTTTCGCGCGGGCGCAATCGAAGCCGTCATTCATCTCGCCGCCTTTTCTCTGGTCGGCGAATCCGTTCAGAATCCGGCGAAATATTATGAAAATAATGTTTCCGCCGGATTAAATCTGCTCGACGCGATGAAAGAGGCGGAAGTAAAAAAAATCGTCTTTTCATCGACCGCCGCCGTTTACGGCGAGCCGGAAAAACAGCCGATTACCGAAACCGACCGTTTGCAACCGACCAATCCCTACGGCGAAACGAAGCTCGCTTTTGAAAACGCATTGCGCTGGTATGAAAAGGCATACGACGTAAAATACGCGAGCCTCCGCTATTTCAACGCGGCAGGCGCAAGCCGGCGCTACGGCGAGCTGCACGAGCCGGAGACGCACCTGATTCCGCTCGTTTTGCAGGCCGCTCTGGGAAAAATTCCGTTTGTCGAGATTTTCGGCGAAGATTATCACACCCGCGACGGAACGTGCGTCCGCGATTATATACACGTCATCGACCTGGCGCGCGCGCATATTCTCGCGCTCGACGTCCTGGACGAGAAAAGCGCGATTTATAATCTCGGCTGCGGCGGCGCGGGCTATACTGTGCGCGAAGTTATCGACACGGCGCAGGAAGTGACCGGACTCGATATTCCGGTTCGCGCGGGCGAGCGACGGGCAGGCGACCCGGCCGTTTTGATTGCCGCCTCCGACAAGATAAAAACAGAGCTCGGCTGGCAGCCCGAATTTCAGGATTTGCGCGTCATTATCGAATCGGCGTGGGCGTGGCTGAGAAATCATCTGCGAGACGCGCAGGCCAAATCTATAACTTCGGCTTGAGATGAAAAACGAAAGCGAAAATCCGGATAATTTGATGCGACATCGCCGCATTATCTTAAACGACGGGCGTTATATGATTTTTTACACGTTTGACGAATCGCTTTCAGACGAAGCGGCAAGCGAGGAAAAGCCCGCGCCGAGACTGCAAACCGAAGCGATTGAAGAAAAAAATGTCTGAACTGCGCTTTAATCCGCTGCTCGGCGAATGGGTGGCGACGGCGACGCAACGGCAGGATAGAACTTTTCTCCCGCCGCCCGATTTCTGTCCGCTCTGCCCGACCAGAAAAGGCGGCTTCCCGACCGAAGTTCCCGAAAGCACTTACGATATCGTCGCTTTTGAAAATCGTTTTCCGAGTCTCAAAAAAGAGCCGGACGCGCCCGCCGTCGAAGCGACGGAATTATATCCGGTGCGCCTCTCGCAGGGCGTCTGCGAGGTGATTATTTATTCGCCGAATCACAATACGACGCTGGCGCGCGAGCCGGTTGAGCAGATTTATAAATTGATTTTGGTCTGGCGGCATCGTTTCGAGGAGCTCGGCGAGCTCGATTTCGTCAAATACGTTTTTGTTTTCGAGAACAAAGGCGAAGCCGTCGGCGTCACGCTTCATCACCCGCACGGGCAGATTTACGCTTACCCGTTCGTGCCGCCGGTCATAAAAAAAGAATTGGAGCAGAGCAGGAAATACAGAGAAGAAAAAGGCGTTTGCCTGCTCTGCGACATTCTCGACGCGGAAAAACGCTTCGAAAAAAGAATCGTCGCCGAAAACCAGTCTTTCGTCGCCATAATTCCCTTTTACGCGCGCTATCCGTTTGAGACGCACATTTTGCCGAAACGACATCTACAGGCTTTTACCGATTTTTCCGCCCGCGAAGAACGCGATTTGGCGGAAATTCTAAAACAAATCCTGTCGGCTTTCGATGCGCTTTTTAACGTTTCGTTTCCGTATATAATGGCGATTCACCAGCGTCCGAGCGACGGCGAAAATTACGATTTTTATCATTTCCACATCGAATTTTACCCGCCGATGAGAACCGCCGCCAAATTGAAATATCTGGCTGGAAGCGAGGCCGGAGCCGGAATGTTTATCAACGACACTCTGCCGGAGACGAAAGCGGCGGAATTGAGAACTTTGATAAAACCGGTGATTTGGAAAGGATGATTTTCACCACGGAGACACGGAGAAAAGAAATAAAAAACTCTGTGTCTCCGTGGTAGAAATTTATGTTGAGCTTAGACGAATTAAAAAATAAATTCGAGGAAATTTACAGCTGTGAGCCGCGCACGTTTCGCGCGCCGGGGAGAGTCAATCTTATCGGCGAGCATACCGATTACAACGACGGTTTTGTTTTGCCGTTTGCGATTAACCGCGAGGTTTTGGCGGCCGGCGCCGGGCGCGCGGATACGAAAATAAACGTTCACGCGCTCGACGTCGATGATTTTTTTTCGTTCGATTTGCGCGATGCGGCGGTTAAAAGACGCGGAAATTGGATTGATTACGTCGAGGGCGCGGCGCGATGCGTCGAGAAGCGTTTTGCCCTGACGCGTGGCGCGGACTTGATTTTTTCTTCCACAGTTCCAATCGGCGCTGGACTTTCTTCGAGCGCCGCGCTCGAAGTCTCAATCGGCTTTGCATTGCTCGCGTTGAATGAAATCGAAATAAATCGAAAGGAATTAGCATTTGCCGCGCAGGAAGCCGAGCACGAATTTGTCGGCATTCGCTCGGGAATTATGGATCAGTTCGCGTCGGTTTTGTGCGAGGAAAATCACGCGCTTCTGCTTGATTGTCGCTCGCTCGAAACAAGGCAGATTCCGCTCGAAATGACTGATGCGGTAATTGCCGTCTGCGATACGCGCGTCAAACACGAGCTCGCTTCGAGCGCATACAACGCGCGCCGGCGCGAATGCGAAACGGGCGTCGAAATTTTGCGCGAGAAGCTGCCGGAAATCGAAAGCCTGCGCGACGTCGGCGAAGAAGATTTTCTAAAATTTCAAAACCTTCTGCCGGAAAACGTCCGAAAAAGATGCCGGCACGTCATTTCGGAAAACGCAAGAACGCTGGCGGCGGCGGAAAATCTTGAGAAAAGCGATTTGGAAACGGTCGGCCGCCTGATGCGTCTTTCGCACGAATCTCTGCGCGACGATTACGAGGTCAGCTCGGTCGAGCTCGACGCTCTGGTCGATATCGCGCTCGCAACAAAAGACGTTTTCGGCGCGCGTATGACCGGCGGCGGTTTCGGCGGCTGTACGGTGAATCTTTTAAAAAGCGAAGCTTTCGCCGAATTTCAAAATCGAATCACGCAGAAATACACGGAGAAATTCGGGTTCGAGCCGGAAATCTATCTTTTCCGCGCATCAAACGGCGCAAGCGAGATAAAATAAAATCGTAGATATTTATGTTTCTCAATTGCCGCTGGCTGAAGCTAGTGGCAATTAAAGAAAAAATCTCAATAAACCCTAACGGATGACGGCCAGCGACGGGTTCATGTCGAGACTGCGGCTTTCCAGAGGCTGCATTCCGCGCCACTGTTCGACCAGTTTTTTATAGGCCCGGCCGACCGGGCGAATCTCGCGGTTCAAATCGTAGAGGCCGAGCGGATTGACGTTGCCGAGGTCGAGCCGCAAGGCGTTATCCCAATCAATCTGGTCGGTCAGGCTGTACCACGTAAATCCTAAAATCGGCACGCCGTCCTCGCGCAGGCGGAGCATATTTTCCCACTGTTTTCTGAGCCAGACGGGCGCTTCCTCGGCGTTTTGCAGATTCGTCTCGGTGTGCATCACGGGCAGATGATAACGGTCGTAATACTGTTTTGTGATGACGTAATAGCCGAAGATTTCGCCCGAGCCGGTAACTTCGCCGTTGGCCGAAACGTAATGCTCGTTCGTCCAGTAATAATCGTTGCCCATTATGCAGTGATGCTTGAGTGCGCGCCCGGTTCGCATCAGCCACTCGTATTCCTCGCGCGTCATGCCGTTGTCGGTCAGATACATATACATGTTCGCGCGGACGTCATAGCCGTAGCACAAATCGAGCGAGAGAAAGCGCTTTTCGTTGTAAAAATCGGCGAGCTCTTTGGCGTCGGGTTCGAGCGCGTGAAAATATTCGCTCGATTCGCTCTGGATAAAAATCGCGTCGGGCTGATGCTTGAGAATTGCCTGTTTTGCCAGCAGATAGGCGCGGGCGCAGTTTTTGAGAGCCGTCACATAAGAGCGTTCCGAGGTCAGGCGCTCGTTCCACCAGCCGTATTTGGCCGAAAAAAGTGCCGTGATAAAAATTTCGTTAATCGGCGTGTAAAGCATCACCCACGGGAAGCGCGCGGCGAACGCTCCGGCGTATTCGGCAAAATATTCGGGAAAATCGGGGTTTTGAAAATCGCCGAGCCAGTCCGGCACGCCGAAATGGCACAAATCGGTGAGCGGCGTGATGCCGAGCAGCTTCAGCTCGTAGAAAGTTTCGTCGACAAACGACCAATCGTATTTGCCCGGCGCGAGATGAACTTTGTAATACGGCGGGCCGTAGCGCAAGTATTCGAGGCCGAGCTCGCGGACAAGACGAAAATCTTCGCGCCAGAGTTCGTAATGGCGGCAGAGCTCCATCTGGTCGATGCGTTTCGGCTTGCCGTCGCGACCCAAAATCATCGGGTAGCTGTTCTCGATTCCGGTACAGAATATAAAATTTTGCTTGTCGTTGTTAGTTCGCCACTCGAACCTTCTCTTCATTATGCTTCACCTTGTGAATACGACGATTTTTGGGCTGAAGCCGATGAGATTTTCTTCGAAAGTTTTCAGCTCTTATTAACTGAATTTTAGTTTTAAATTGGCCGTTATGCAAATAAGGCTCGCGCCATTGCCAATGATTCATCATCGGCAGAAAGTTTTCGAGCACCTCGTCGAGCGGCGATTGGAAACGATAAGCCGGAATGTCTTGCGAAGTGATTTCGCCGCGTGCCAGCCGTGCAAAAATGTCGCTCAATTCCGACGCCGTGCGGCGATGCTCGGAGTCGAGATAATAAATTCCCTGCGGGTCGACGTTGCCGTTGGCCTCGGTGACGAGCGAGCACCAATCGGTCGAATCGATAAACGGATACCAGCAGAAGCCTTCGAACGAAAGTCCGAGCGGCCGGATTTCCCTTTCGATTTGCTCACACTGCTCGACCATAAATTTAAGCCACGAGATGCGGTCGGAAACGTAGCCCCTGATATTTGTTTCCGTCAGCATCAGCGGCAATTTATAACGCGTCGCGTATTCGAGCGCCGTCGGCACAAGACCTTCGGGCGTTTGGTTCGGGTAAACACGTCCGTCCGTACACCATTCAAGCTCGCAGTGCGAATAATAATCGAGTCCTAAAACGTCGATTCGCGCCGGATTTTCGCGCAGGCGCGCAAGTCGCTCTCCGCTCGCACCGTATCGGCGCAGATAATCGTAAAGCGCGTGCTGCTCGTCGACTTTTCCCAAAACCAAGTCGGGCACGATAAACCTTATTTCGTTGTGAAACCGGGCGTGCGGCTCGCTAATCTCATCGTGCGCGCGATGTTTTTCCGCCGCATCGACGTGAACCAAACGAACTTCGGGCAAAGTTTCGACGAGCATCCGGCTGACTTCGTTAATCGCCTCGACAACGTTCAGAAGCATCGGCACAAAGTTTTCCGCGCCGCGCCTGAACGGATACCATAAGCCTTCGTGCCCGCAAAACCAGGTCGTGACGAACGGCTCGTTTATCACCGTCCAGTGCCGAATCCACGGGTAACGCTCGGCCAGAGCCGTGCAGAATTTCAGGTAAAGCGGCACAAAATTTCGATTGGCAAAACCGCCTTCGAGCCATTCGGGAAAGCTCGTGTGATGAAGCGGGTCGATAATCGGCTCGATGCCGAGCTTTTGCATACTATCGAGCGCCCTATCCATCCAGTTCCAATCGTAAACGCCCGGCACGCGCTCGATGCTGTGCCACGGCGCCGAATAGCGCATCAAATCCAACCCGCACGAATGCGCCAGCCGCAAATCCGCCTCAAAAAATTCCGTGTGCTTCGTCAATTCCAGCACGTCCTTTCCGCTGCCGAAAATATATGTGCTTTCAAATCCGCTGAAAAACTTCAAACCCCTTGTCTCCTTTTTTCAAGCGGCGAAATAGAATCACGCCGCCGTTTTAGATTTCCGCTTTCAATTCAAACGCATTCAAAAATAAATTTCTGTTGCCTACTATACACAGCGGCGCGGCGAAATTGAAATAATAATAATTTGGAAACTTATTGACTTTAGAACTGAAATTAAAGTATAAACAACTCCATCCGGTAAGCGCCGATTCGGTATAAGTTCTGTTTCGAGAACAATAATATCCGAGCGTGTGTCGATTAAAGCCGCGTGCTTTTTGTTCCGGAAATCGAATTTTTTTGCTGATTTTGTCCTGATAAATATGAAATTTTCCAGTTTTCGCTTTTTCTTTGGCGCGCTGATTTTAAGCGTATTCCTGATTTTTTGCGCCGCCTGTCCGAATTCTCCGGCGACGACTCAGCCGCCGAAACCGCCCGAACAAATCACCGAAACCCGCGTCACGTTTCTGGCCGTCGGCGATATGATGATTTCGCGCGGCGTCGCGAGCCGGATTGTCGGCGCAAACGACCCGCTTTTGCCGTTTAGAAAAATGGAAAGCGTTTTACGCTCGACCGATTTTAATTTCGGCAACTTGGAAGTCCCGATTTCGGGCCGCAACAACATCGTCGGCAAAGGCTTGGTTTTTAATATGAACACGCGCGACATCGTCGGGCTCAAGACCTACAACTTCAAAGTCCTCAATCTCGCCAACAATCACGCGCTCGACCAGGGAATAAACGGCGTCCGCGAAACGCGCAAATTTCTCGCCGAAAACAATTTTACGTTTATGGGCACGGGCGAAAATTTAGAGGAAGCGTGGCAGCCGAAAATCATCGACGTCAAAGGCGTCAAAATCGGCTTCGTCGGCGCGTCTTACTCTTCGGTCAACGACGGCGGAGTCGCGCGCAACGAATACGTCGCGCGGATTGAAGACAAAGACCGTCTCAAACAGGCGATTGAAAAATTAAAAGCGGACGGCGCGGAGTTTATCGTCGCGACGATGCACGCCGGAGTCGAATATACCCGACGACCGCACCAGCCGCAGGTTGATTTCGCGCAGGCCGCCATCGATTACGGCGCGGACATCGTCATCGGCGCGCACCCGCACTGGATTCAGATTTTCGAGCAATACAAAGGGAAATATATTTTTTATTCGCTCGGCAATTTTATTTTCGACCAGGAATGGAGCCGCGACACGAAAGAAGGGCTGACGCTGAAAATCACTTTGGATAATAAAAAATCTTCCACGTCGCAGACGCGCGTCGAACAAATCGAGCTGATTCCGGTCGTCATCGAAAATTACAGCACGCCGCGCCCGGCCAACGAGCAGGAAGCGCAGCAGATTTTTAAGAAAATCGGCGCTACCGAAAAAATCATCAAACCGCAGATGTAAATTATCATCTAAGAATTTGTATGACTTTTAATTACTTCGACGCGCTGCTTCTGCTTCTCATCGCGCTCAATGTCTGGGGCGGCTACCGGCGCGGCTTCGTTTTCGGCCTGCTCGATTTGATG
>DASWRI010000076.1:0-165593 GCA_036403235.1 Pyrinomonadaceae bacterium
AGCCCGACGAATGCGATAAACAATTGATACGACGCTGAAGGCGTCGAACATGAACACAAATGTTGCTCGCCTTCAGCGAGCGATTGAATTTTCGATAAACGACGCAGGGTTGCGCTCAACTTCGTTTCGCTTAACCCTGCGCTATATTGTTCGTCATCTTCAAAGACAAAAACGGGCGGAGATTTTTCCAAATAAAAAAGACGAATTAATATTCAAAATAAAAAAGGGGCGGAAATTAATTTTCGCCCCTTTTTTATTCAATTTGAATCAGCCATTTATTTTAACGACGCATCATCAACTCTAAAGGTTGTCGCCAGTGAGCTGTCCGTTGTCGAACGGAACTGCACGCGGACGGTCTGACCTTTGTAAGCCGACATATTCAGCGATTTCTGCGAATAAACTCCGGCCGAGCCGCCGTTTAAATTGCTGTAGGTCGCCAAAGTTGCCAACAGCGTGCCGGCAGTGTTGCGGACTTCGACAAACAATTTATCGTATTGCGTCGTCGTCGTCGTTTCACTCGTCGTCGTGTTGAGCCAGAAGGTCAAAGTTCCGGCTGCGGTCGAGGGAATCGTTACCTGCTGGTAGCTTTGTCCCGTTACGCTGTTGTTCACGCCGAAATAGATATAGCCCGTTCCGCCGTGCGGATAGTTGCCGGGATTGACATAGAAGTAGCCCGTTCCCGAACCGACCCAAGGCGACGCGCTGCCTTCGAATCCGCCGTTGACGAGAAGCTCGCTGCCGGTCGGAGTAGCAGTCGGAGTCGGAGTCGGCGTTCCGCCGCCCGGACAAGTTCCGACGCCGACCGCGCACCAGCCCTGCGCGACGCCGTTATACTGAGTGCTGCCCGTGCCGTAAAGGTCGGTCGCCGCGCTCAAGGTCGCCGTTCTCGCGCCCGCAAAATTCGTGCTCGCCGTCATATAAACGGTCAAAGCGCGATAAAAGATTCTTTCGGCCGCGCTCGTTCCGATGCCGGTGACGGCGATGCCGCTGACGCGATTCGTGCCGCCCGCCGCGATTAAATAATAAGCGTGGTTGGAAATGCTCGAATTGGTGTGAACGCCGCACTGGTCGTTCGCGTTCGAAGGCGTGCAGGCGCCCTGATAAACGCGGACGCTGTAGTGGTCGGGGTCGCCGACCGAGTTCGGGTTGCTCATCGAGCGCAGCGCGTCGCCCGAAGTTCCCGGCGTGTATGCGTCTTCGCCGATTTTCCAGGTGTCGGCCGAAACCACGCCGCCGTCGGCGTAAAGCTCGACCATCGAGCCCATAATGTCAGACCAAGATTCGTTCAAAGCGCCCGATTCGCTCGCGTAAGTCAAAGCGGCCGTACGCTCCGTGACGCCGTGCGTCATTTCGTGACCGCAGATGTCAATCGTCGTCAAAGGCGTAAACTGCGAGCCGTCGCCGTCGCCGTAGGTCATATTGCTTCCGTTCCAGAAGGCGTTATTGTAGCTTGCGCCGAAATGGACGCGCGAAACGAGCAGGCTGATTGCACTGTTGGCGGCGGCCGTCGTCGTGCCCGGCCCGGAGTTGCCGTCGATGCCGTTGCGGCCGTGAACGTTTTGGTAATAATCGAAAGTCTTCGCCGCGCCGTAATGCGCGTCCACGCCGGCTTGCTGCGCGGTCGTGTTCCAAACATCGTCCGTATCGGTGTAGCGCGACTGCGTGCCGCCCGTCCCAGTCGATGTATTGCCCGTGTTGTTCATATTGAAAGTGCCCTGTTTGCGGGTCAAATCTTCCATATAATACGTCGTGCCGGACACGCTCGTGTTAATCGTCACCGTGCCGCTATAACGCGACGGGCCGGTTCCGGTTTGCAGATTGTCGTAGCCGTAAACTTTGTCGCCGGTCTGCGCGTCGATGAAAACGACGGGCATCGAAGGCTTAAATTGGTCGTTTGAATTGTCGATGCGGACGCGCCAGACCAGATGGTCGCGGTCGTCGGCGCGGAAAATCCACAAATCGGCTTCGGATTGCGCAATCAGATTATCGCCGCCTTTGAACATTCTCGTCGCATATTGAATTGCTTCTTTGCCGCCGAAATTAGGCTGGGTGTTAACGGCGATTGATTCTTTCAATGAATCGGTAACGGTCGAAAGCGAGCCGTCCGCTTTTAAGTGAACGATGGCTTCGCCTTCCCAGACGGGAATCCCCTGAACAGTCTGACGAACACGCGTATGTGCCATACGGAGTTCGTCAATTTCGACTTTCTGTACCTGAAAGTCGTCTGCATTTCCGACGGCGCGCTGTGCCGCTGTATCACGCAGGATGCCGAGACTTATCTGTTTGGCCGTCTCGAGTTCGTCCTGCGTGCCCTTGTCGAAAATGGTTTTGCTCGCCCCGGCTTTATTGGCAATCGACATAAAAATCGCCGAGCCTGCCAGAACAAACAATGCTAAAATACCTAGAAATTTTTTCACGCTCTTTTATTCTCCTTGGGAATTTAATTTTAATTTGCCGATAAATATATCAAGCCGTATGAATAAAAATATATAAAACACCAGCCGAAATCAGTTAAATTTCCGCTTCGTTTTCGAGACATAAGACAAAGAGCTACTAAAATCCTTTGACGGATTTGAAAAATTCTTTAAATATGATTTAAGGAATAACCGAATTCGGCGAATTTTAATTGAATAAAATATCGTCGGTAGTAAGTTATCGACAATCTATAAAGAAAGTTTCGCGTTTTCAGAAAATTTTCTCTGATTTGAGAGAATTTTTGCAAGTTGCTTAACAACTATGAAAAATTCGGCCGACAAGTGTCAAGCGAAAAAAGGAAAATTCATTTGCTAAATACGAATTTTTTGAAAAATTCCGCCGTCGGCGAAATATTTTCGTGGACGGAGGTTTCGGAAATTCACAAAATCCGCAACGGCATTTACCAGCGAAGCGGCCGTCTCATTTCGCTTTTGACCGATTTCGGCAAGATAAATCCGTGTTATCCCGACGTTCACGGCAGCTCCGAAAATACGATTTTTTACACCGGCGCGGGCCGGCGCGGCGACCAGCGGCTCGATTCGTTTAATCAGGCGATGTTTAATGCGATAAAATCACAGCACGCCGTTCCGCTTTTTAACAAGCTCGCAATCGGCCGCTGGCAGTTTCTCGGCTTCTGGCGCGTCGCCGACGGAAAATATATTTTTGACGAAACTCAGGATAGAATGATTTGGAAGTTTACTTTGCAGAGAGACGAAAATGCTCGAAATCAGAAAAGCCGTTGATGCGGATAAGCCGAAAGTTTGGGAAATCATCAAAGCCGTAATTTCTAACGGCGACACATACGTTTTTTATCCCGACACTTCAAAAGAAAAAATGCTCGATTACTGGTTTGCCGCCGATAAGAAAACCTACGTCGCGCTCGCCGAAAACAAAATCGTCGGAACGTTTTTCCTAAAAGACAACCAGCCGGATTTGGGCTCGCACGTCGCCAACGCCGGTTTTATGGTCGCGGAAGAAGCAAAAGGAATGCGCGTCGGGCGGACGATGGCCGAATTTTCGCTCGAAGAAGCGCGCCGGTTGAGTTACGAAGCAATGCAGTTTAATTTCGTCGTCACATCGAACGAAGTCGCCGTTAAGCTATGGCTCGCGCTCGGTTTTGAAATCATCGGCGAGATTCCCGATGCGTTCAGACACGTTGAAAAAGGATTGACGAATGCTTATATAATGTATCGGAAGCTATAATTTTATAATTTTTACTTTATGACAATTGACGAACAAATTTCATACTTAAAAAAAGGCGCGGTCGACGTAATTCGCGAAAAGGACTTGCGCGCCAAGCTCGAAAAATCCAAAAAAGACGGAAAGCCTCTGATTATCAAATACGGCGCCGACCCGACCGCGCCCGACATCCATCTCGGTCACACGGTCGTCATCCGCAAATTAAAGGCGTTTCAAGACCTCGGCCACATCGCCGTTTTTCTTATCGGCGATTTTACCGGAATGATTGGCGACCCGTCGGGGAAAAGCGCGACGCGCCCGATGCTTTCGCGCGAGGAAATTCTGGCCAACGCCGAAACTTATAAAAAACAGATTTTTAAGATTCTCGACCCCGAGCGCACCGACATTCGTTTTAACTCCGAATGGTTTGAAAAATTCGGCGCGGCCGATTTTATCAAGCTCGCGTCGCACACGACGGTCGCGCAGATTCTCGAGCGCGACGATTTTGAAAAGCGCATGACCGAGAAAAAACCGATTGCGCTCCACGAGCTGCTGTACCCGCTCGTCCAGGGATTTGATTCGGTCGCGCTCGAATCCGACATCGAGCTCGGCGGAACAGACCAGAAATTCAATCTTTTGATGGGCCGAAATCTCCAGCGCGAATACGACCAGCCGCCGCAGGTAATTATCACGACGCCGCTTCTGAAAGGTCTCGACGGCGTTCAGAAAATGTCGAAATCGCTCGGGAATTACATCGGAATCGACGAAGCGCCCGGCGAGATGTTCGGCAAAGTAATGTCGATTTCTGACGAGCTGATGTGGGAGTATTACGAGCTTTTGACAGACTTAAATCCGGAAGAAATCGAATCTTTGCAGTTTCAGACAAAGACGGGCGCGCTCAACCCGCGCGACGTAAAAGTCGCTCTGGCAAAAATGATTATCAAGGATTTTCATTCGGAGCAGGCGGCCGCTGAGGCAGAAGAAGAATTCAGACGCCGTTTCGTCAAAAAGGAAATTCCCGACGAAATCGAGGAAAAGACGATTTCCGGCGCTCTCTGGACGTTCGCCGACCTTTTGGTCGAAACAAATCTTGCCGCCTCGAAAGGCGAAGCGCGGCGTTTAATCGAACAGGGCGGCGTCAAAGTGGACGGCGAAAAAGTTTCCAACGCGAAAGCCGAGGTCGATTTAAAAGAGGAAATTCTATTACAGGTCGGGAAACGCAAATTTTTGAAAGTAAAGGCGAGCTAGACAATCGCAAATCGCAAATCTAAAATCGAAAATCACAGATGTCGCAGATTATCGAAACCGAAGAAACATTGATTATCGAAACGCCCGAGCGCGTGCCGCTCGCCTTTGCGCTGGCGTCAATCGGCAATCGTTTCCTCGCCGTCGCCATCGACCATTTTATTCAATATTTTACGATTATCGTCGTCGCGTGGGCGCTTTTGAGCTTGACCGACTCGGGAAATCCGCTGGTTGACGAAGCCGGCAGAAGCATTTTTCAGGACATGTCGAAATGGACGCTCGCCGTCTTGATACTCGTCGTTTTCCTGATTTTCTCCGGCTATTTCATCCTTTTCGAATGGCTCTGGAACGGGCAGACGCCGGGCAAGCGCCTTTTGAAGCTGCGCGTTATCCGCGAAGACGGCCGCCCGATTACGCTCTGGGAAGCGCTGGCGCGAAACCTGCTGCGGATTTTCGACGCCGTTCCCGGTTTTATTCTGCCGATTTATTCAATCGGGCTCATCACGATTTTCGGAAGCCGGCGCGACCAGCGCGTCGGCGACATATTCGCCGGAACGGTCGTCGTCCGCGAGCGAACCGATGAAGCGCCGACCTTTGCCGAGACTTTTTCGAATCCGATAAACGACGCGGCTTTCCGGCGCGTCCAGCAGCGGACGGACTTTCAGGCAAACGTCGCTCTTTTAAACGAGAGGGAAATCGAAGTGGTCGAAAGTTTTCTGCGCCGCCGCTGGGATTTGACCGACCGCCAGAGGCTCTGGATGGCGTGGCGCGTCGCCCTGCCGCTGATGTATAAGCTCAAGCCGAATTACGATTTGCGAACTTTTACCTACGAGGGTTTTCTCGAGGAAATCGTTCACCGGTTTTACGCCAAACAGCGATTTTTAAATTAAATAACCGAAAAAATGTTCACCGCCGGGACGCAGAGACTGCACAAAGAAAAATCTCTGTGATTTCTTCGCGCGCCGGCGGTGAAAAATTGCCTTGACGAAACGGATTTATTTAATCTTTGTCCCAGTAATACGGGAAAAACTTGCCTGCTTCGCCGGCCGAAATCTTTCCGTCGAGAATCTCAATCGCCCGCACAATCACGGGGTCTCTCTGATTTGCCAAATCTTCGCCCGTCGGCAAAATCAGCTCGTCGGGAATTACGCCGACGTGCTCGATGCTTTTGCCGTCCGACATAATAACGTCGGCGTTGGTGATGCTGACGGCGTAAAAAATCGCGTTCATCGTTCCCATCTCGGTGCTGTTTTGTAGAGACTGCATAACCGCGCCGGCAGAAACGTCGCCGAGTATTTTGCCGCGTTTTTCGAGCTGAATAAGACGCGCGAAAATTTCCGCCGCCGAGCCGGAACGACTGTCGACCAAAACGACCACATTTCCTTTGAAAATGCTGTCGCCGCGGGTTTTCGCTATGCTCGGTTCCATTTCCTTGCGCCCTTTCATATCGGCGATTTTGACGTCCTTGTCAAAAAAGAAACCGGCGAGACGTTCCAGCGTTTTGACATAGCCGCCGCCGTTTCCGCGCAAATCCAAAACGAGAGATTTTCCGTTTTTTACCTTTTCCATCAGAAAATCGACGTCGGTCGGCTCAAAACCGAACGAAGGCATTCTCCAGATGACGGTGTTTCCGACCGTGATAAAGCGGTGCTTGCTGTTTTCTTCGTTATAAAAATCGTCGTAAAGACGAAAATAGTTTTGAAAGGTAATGACGTTCGGCAGTTTTTTTATCTGCGCTTTCACTTCCAGCTGCTTCGGCTCGCTCGCGCCCGGAGCGGCGACGAGCAGATTTAATTTGTCGCGTTTGCTGAGCACGTTGTAGTAATACTGCATCTTCCAGAATTCCTTTTTCGAAGGACGAAAGCCTTCTATCGAAAATATCTGGTCGCCCGGTTTTATTCCTTTCGCTTCGGCGTCGCTTTTCGGTTTGACCGAGGTGACTAAACATTTATCGCCGAACATCTGCATCCGCCAGCCGTATTCGACGGTGACGTTGGTCGAAGGCGGGATAAAAAACAGGTGCGAATCGTCGAAATCAATCAAAGTCTGAGCGATAACCGAAAAAGCCTGTCCGACCGACGTCACCTGGTCGAGACGCTCTTCGGATTTCTTAAAACGCGCTTCGATGTCGATTCCGTGAAAATTCGGGTCGTAGTAATTTTTTTTGATTTGATTTTTTATATTGTTCAAAATATCTTTCATTCGCCCCTTTTCGATTCGGTCGTAGCCCTGCGCGTTGATGGCTTGAAAGGCTGACAAGAGACAAAGCAAGGTGAATAATAAACTCGTGAAATATTTAAAGCGTAATGTTTTCATTTGATACTCCTTCTAAATAAATGAAATAATTAGGTAATTAAAAGTTTTTTTATTGTTGTGGGCAGGCTTTTAGATGCCGTTATACAGGATTTTAGATGCTATCATAGTTGAAGTGAAAATAGAGAGCGAATTTTGCCGCAAAAGGGCAGATATGGTATCTTGCATATTGAAAATAATCTAACCTTTCCCCTTGTAAAATGCTGAGAAAAAGAATTTTAATAACGGGCGGAGCCGGATTCATCGGCTCGCATTTAGTAAATCGATTACTCACGGAAGGCGATTGGCAAGTCTCGGTCGTCGATAATTTTAACGATTTTTATTCGCCGGCGGTCAAGCGCGCCAACGTCGCGCCGTTCGTCGAAAATCCGCAGTTTTCGCTTTACGAGGCGGACATTCGCGACGCCGGCTTTCTGCGCGAGATTTTTGACGAGAACAATTTCGACACAATCGTCCACCTGGCAGCGCGCGCGGGCGTTCGTCCTTCGCTCGAACAGCCGAAACTTTATAACGAAACGAACATTAACGGCACGCTCAATCTGCTCGAATTAGCGCGCGAGTTCGACGTTCGCCAGTTCGTTTTCGGCTCGTCGTCGTCGGTTTACGGCATCAACTGCAAAATTCCTTTTTCGGAAGATGACCGTATTCACCAGCCGATTTCGCCGTATGCCGCGACCAAAGCGGCGGGCGAGCTTTTGTGTCACACGTATTCGCATCTTTACAATATTCGAACGGTCTGTCTGCGCTTTTTTACCGTTTACGGCGCGCGTCAGCGTCCCGATTTGGCGATTCACAAATTTTCTAAATTAATTTGGGAAGACAAACCCATCCCGCTCTTCGGCGACGGCACGACGCGCCGCGATTACACATACATCGACGATATTATCGAGGGCGTGCGCGCTTCGATTGATTACAGCGAGACGATGCACGAAGTTTTCAATCTCGGCGAGTCGGAGACGGTCGAGCTCAAATATTTAATCGAGCTGATAGAGAAAAACCTCGGCAAAAAAGCGATAATCGACCGCAAGCCGATGCAGCCCGGCGACGTGCCGCAGACATTCGCCGATATTTCCAAAGCGAGACGGCTTTTAGATTACAACCCGCAGACAAAAATTGAAGAAGGAATCGGCAAATTTGCCGACTGGTTTCGCGAAAGCCGTCAGGCGACGATTGAGACTCAGGAAAAAGCGGTTATATAAAAAGTAAAAAGTAAAAAATTAAGGAAAATTTATTTCTTCAACTTTTCACTTTTTACAAAACTCAGCTCCAACGGAAAATAGTTTTCATCAAGGGCAGAAGGCGATGTTCGGCGACCGTCCGGCGGAAAAATATTTCGTGTTCGGCTTCGGTTTCGGCCATATCCATCAATTCATCGACGCATTTTTGCATTTCCATTTCGCTCGCAAAGGCGGCGGCGTCTTCGTATTCCTTGACGTTGCCGCTTTCCAGTCGTCCGGCAAAATACATCGGGAAAAACCAACCGGAAACGTAGCACGACGCGCCGAGCGTGCGGCCGATTGTCCAGAAAATCGCTTCTCTCAATTTTTTTGGTTCGGCGTTCAATTCTTTAAGCCATTTGCCGACGTTTTCGCGGTGCGCCCATTCCTCGGCCTCGATTTTTTTTATTTGCGTCTTTTCGGGTGATTCTTTGAGCGATTTCCAATGTCCGCGATAAGCGTAAGCGGCCGCCAACTCGCCCGAATAGGCGTTTTGCAGAATACGTATTAAATTTTGACGCGCGTTTTTCATCAAGCCGCAACTGTGTCGCGTTTGACGCGATTGTAAACCGTATCGCGCTCGACCGCTTCAAAGCCCGCGTTTTCAATCATCTGGATTAATTCCGGCTTCGACATTTTCGCTTCGCCGCCCGTCTCGACCGAATAGCTGTGCGTCAGCTCGCCGCCGTCGGTGATTGTGCCGTCGACGTCGTTTGCGCCGAAATGCAAAGCGGTCTGCGTCGTCGCTTTGCCGAGCATCACCCAGTAGGCTTTGATGTGGTCGAAATTGTCGAGCATCAGGCGCGAGACGGCGATGGTTTTCAAATTCGTAATCGCGTCCGGCCCGGGCAGCGATGAAAGCGCCGTTCCCGGCGGATAAAAAGCGAGCGGGATAAAGCATTGAAAACCGCCGCTCAAATCCTGCTGCTCGCGTAATTTCACAAAATGGTCAACGCGGTCTGTAATCGTCTCGATATGGCCGTAAAGCATCGTCGCGTTTGTTTTTAAGCCCGCTTTATGAACTTTTCCGGCGAGCTCGAGCCAGCGCGCGCCGTCGCATTTGTGGTCGCAGATGCGCGAGCGCGTCGGCTCGGCAAAAATTTCCGCGCCGCCGCCCGGACACGAATCCATTCCCGCCGCTTTCAGACGTTCGATAACTTCCTCGTCCGGCATTTTGTAAAAACGGGCGAAAAAGTCCAATTCGACCATCGTCAAAGCCTTCAGGTGCAGAGCCGGAAATTCGCGTTTCAAAGAAGAAAACAAATCGGTGTAATACTCAAAGGGAAGTTTCGAGTTGAGGCCGCCGACGATATGCAGCTCGGTCGCGCCTTCTTTCACCGCGCTGCGCGCAATCTCGATTCCTTCTTCAATCGAATGCGTGTAAGCGCCCGCCTCGCGCGCGCGCTTGTAAAAGCCGCAGAATTTGCAGTCGGCGACGCAGATGTTGGTGTGATTAAAATGCCGGTTGACGTTGTAATAAGTCGTCCGCCCGTGTTTTTTTCGGCGCACGAAATCGGCCAGCTTTCCGAGCGCGTTCAAATCGTCGGTTCGGTAAAGCGCGAGGCCTTCGTCAAACGTCAGGCGCTCGCCGGCTTCGACCTTTTCGGCGATAAAATTTAAGTTCGTATCAAATGAAAAATTCATAACGATAAATAAGATGGCAATTCTTATACCTAAATGTTACCAAAAAACAATAAAGAATGTTCACCGGAAAAGCTATGTAAATACGCCATTTGTTTGACAGACAATATTTTTAGATTTAATTTACGTATGCGAGCTGTCAATATTTTTGCAGGAAGATTACGAAAGCCTCGAAAAATATATGAGCTAACGCGTTTTCGATTTTATAACTTTTTATCGAAAATTGTTGACAAAAACCGCGCCGCCGAAGGTGACGAATAAAATAACGCTGACCATCGCGTTGGTCGTAAAAAACGCGGCGTTCATTCGTGATAAATCGTTCGGTTTGACGAGCGTGTGCTGGTAAATCATCAGCGCGCCGACCGCAAAAACTCCCGTTAAAGCGAGCCAGCCGAGTTCGGTAATCAAATAAAGCAGAATTAAAACGACGAACGCCTGCGCGTGAAAAAGTCTGGCAATCCAGAGCGAATTTCGGATGCCGAAACGCGCCGGAATCGAGCGCAGATTGTTTTTGCGGTCGAATTCGAAATCCTGGCAGGCGTATAAAACGTCGAATCCGGCCGTCCACATCATCACCAGCAGCGAAAGCAGAAGCGGAACTTCCGAATCGAACGCGCCGCGAACGGCAATCCACGCCGCCGTCGGCGAAATCGCCAGCGCCCAGCCCAAAATCAAATGCGCTAAGCTGGTAAATCTTTTCGCGTAGGAATAGCCGAGGATGCTCAAAAGCGCGACGGGCGAAAGCGCAAACGTCAGCCGGTTCAAACTGTAGGCGGCGATTTCAAAGAGCGTGACCGAAACGACGAAAAACGTCCACGCAAAATTTACAGACAATTTTCCGCTCGGCAGCTCGCGGCTTGCGGTGCGCGGATTCGCCGCATCGAATCGGCGGTCGATAATCCGGTTAAAAGTCATCGCCGCGCTTCGTGCGCCGAACATCGCGACGGTTATCCAGATTATCTGCCGCCACGCCGGCAAGCCGTTCGCCGCCAGCACCGCTCCGAGAAACGCGAAAGGCAGTGCAAACAAAGTATGCTCGAACTTTATCATCTCCAGCGTCGTTTTTAATTTTTGCAGAAAGGTCATTGTCAGTAGTCACTAGTCAGTGGTCAGTGGTCAGTTGTTGGTTGAAATTTAATTACGGCCTGTAATTTTTGCTCAACCAGCAACGGACGACTAGCAAATCGGCAATTTGAATGCCGAAAGGGAATTCTAGCAAAATCAGAGGTTTTTAGTCTTGTTTCAATGGCAAAATGCGAAAAACAATTCGCATTTTGTGTTATAATCCAAACGTTTTTATGCTCGAACAGCTCGTCGAAACCTGGCAAATCAACAATCGCATAAATCTTTATCTGTTAGACGCCATCGCGCCCGAAAACTTGAGCGCGGCGCTTCTCTCAAAAGGGCGCAGCGCGGGCGAGCAGTTCGCGCACGTTCATAACGTCCGTTTGATGTGGATAAAAGCGTCTCTGCCGGAAATACTCGGAAAATCCGCCAAAATCGAAAAGGAAAACGCGCTCGACAAAGCGCTTTTGCGAAAATCTTTCGAGGAATCGGGCGAGATGATTTCCGAGCTTTTGAAAAAATCGGTCGAGCACGAGGACGGGCGAGTAAAAGGCTTTAAGCCGCACGTGACGGCGTTTCTCGCGTATCTCGTCTCGCACGAATCGCATCATCGCTCGCAGATTATTCTGGCGCTCAAACAGGCCGGTCAAACTCTCGATAAAAAAATTCTTTTCGGAATCTGGGAATGGGGAACTCGCTAAATTATGCCGAGCGGTAAAACACACGACGCCATTACGTTTCTTTTTGTCGCGCCCGTTTTTGCGGCGGCGTGGAAGATTACCGAAAGCGTGCCGCTCGCTTCGACGATAACGGTTACGTTTCTTTTCGGCGGTTTGATGTTCGGGCCGGATTTGGACACGGTCAGCAAACAATATTCGCGCTGGGGATTTCTACGCTTTCTGTGGTATCCCTACCAGACGTTTTTTAAACATCGCTCGCGCTGGTCGCACGGCCTCGTTTTCGGCACGTTTTTGCGCGTCGTCTATTTTATCGGCGTGCTGACGATTGTCTCGTTCGTCGCGGCTTATATTCTGGCGGTTTACACGGGCGGCGATTTGCCGCGGCTGGTCGAATTTACAAAAACGTGGCAGCAAATCGGCGATTACGTCCGCACGAATTTGGGCGAATACGCTTTCGTCGCCGTTTTTACCGGCCTCTGGCTCGGCGCGGCGAGCCACACGCTGACCGACATGGCCGGCTCGTTTGTCAAAACCGGAAGAGTTACCGAGTTTTTGTAAAGAGAAAGTAGCCGCGAATTACACTAATAACACAAATAATAGTTGATTTTTATTCGTGTTATTAGTGTAATTCGCGGCTTATTTCTTATTTTCCGACTCGCGCCTGCGCAAGTCTGACGGCCTGACGGCGGACGGCGTCGGAGACGTTTCGGTTTTTTGAAATCGCGGCTAAATCGCGAAGCTGAAGACGCGTTAAAATCGTCAGCACGTTGGCAATCGGCGTGCGCGGGTTGCGCGCCAGAGTATGAACAATCGAATAATTTCGCGCCCAGTTTCGATTGTTGGCAATCTGGCGGAGAACGTCTTCGGGCACGGTGCGCATCGCCGCGATTTTCTCGACTTCGTTTTCCGTGATGCGCGGATTTTGAATAACGGCCTGCGAAACCATCCGGTTCGCGTCGCGGATAAGAATGTTGCGCGCTTCGCGGTCACCCTTCATCGCCAGCTTGACGCGGTCTTTGATGCCCATTCGCATGACGCGGTTTATCATCGAAAGACGCTCGCTCGAAACTTCGTCTTCCAGCTTCAGCTCGCTTAAAACCTTGTTGACATTGGCCTGACGCTGCTCCTCGGATTCCTCGTAAAGCTCTTCGATATAATCGAGCGCGAGCCACGAATCGTCGACTTCCGAATCGGGAACTTCGATATGCTCGGCCAGCAAAATCGCATCTTCCAGACTCAAACCGTTTTTTTCGGGATTTTCCGCAAACTCGGCCTGCTCCAGAAATTCGGCCGCCGCTTCTTTGCCCTGCGCGCGAAGCTCGTTGGCGATTTGCTGCGCGCCGCGTTCCTTTTCGAAAAATTCGCGCTTTGTTTCCTGCGCGCGGCGTTCGGCTTCGGCCGTCCGGTACGGATTGGCGATGATGGCGTCGATAATCGCCGGATTTTGAATCAGTAGCTGTTGGTTGAGCGCAATCAGCTCAAGCAGCTCGCCTTTTGAAGTGCCGCGCGCAAAATTTATGACGGACGTCAGCGGCGTCTGCGGATTCGTCAAAATCGCGGTGTAAATCTCTTTTGATAAATTATTTTGCGCGGCGAAAAAATCGAGAACGCTCGGTGCGGCCTGTTCCGATTCGAAGAGATTTTGAAATCCGCTCCGGTCCTGCGCGGCGAGCGTGGCGAGCGCCGTCTCGGCGAGCTCGGCGTCGCCGCCAGCGGCGAGCGCGACCAGAACTTCAAGCAAATCGCTCTGCGGCAGGGGCAAAATGCCGCGCGCGGCGGCAAGTCGTGCGGGTGCGGGCGCAGTTCCGGCGATAATCGCTTTAACCACGGGATTTGTCGAATTCGTTTCAAAATTCATAAATTAAATTGGAAAAAAGCGGGGGATTGGAAGTTTTTATCTATTTCAGCCGGCCGGCGAATCGGGCGAGGCTGACGAAAATTATTGTAACACAAAAATAAAGCAATCTTGACTATCTAATTCGCTTAACTTAGTCTAAATCGGGCGGAAAACTCTCCTGCCTTTTCCTTAAGTTGTGAAATAATTTTAAAAAATAATGATAAAAGACGATTTAAAAAATCTTATTTCGACGAAAGAAGCGTGCATCGGCGTCGTCGGCCTCGGCTATGTCGGTCTGCCTTTGATTGTCGAGTTTTGTTTGAAAAACTTTCAGGGCATCGGTTTTGAAGTCGACCGGAAAAAAGCCGAAGCAATTAACGGCGGCGAATCGTATATCGTCGACGTTTCGAGCGAAAACGTCCGTAAATGCGTCGAAAACGGAAAATTAAAGGCGACGACCGATTTCGGCGAGCTTGCGAAATGCGACGTCATCGTCATCTGCGTCCCGACGCCGCTTCGAAAGACGAAAGACCCGGACATGTCGTATATTCTCGCGGCCGGCGAGGAAATCCAGAAATATATGCGGCGCGGCCAGCTTATTATTTTGGAATCGACGACTTATCCCGGCACGACCGACGAAGTTCTCCGGCCGATGTTTGAGGAAAAGGGTTTTAAATTGGACGAAGATTTTCTGCTCGCTTTTTCGCCCGAGCGCGTCGACCCGGGAAATCCGCAGTTTCAGACGCACAATATTCCGAAAGTCGTCGGCGGCGTCGGCAAAGATTCGACCGAAGTCGCGGCGTTTCTTTATTCGCAGGTCGTCGAAAACGTGCACGCCGTCTCGAGCGCGCGCGTCGCCGAAGCGGCAAAGCTCTGGGAAAACACGTTTCGCGCCATTAATATCGGGATGGCCAACGAGATGGCGAAGGTCTGCAACGCGCTCGGCATCGACACGTGGGAAGTTGTCCGCGCGGCGGCGACAAAACCGTTCGGATTTATGCCGTTTTATCCCGGGCCGGGCATCGGCGGCCACTGCATTCCGCTCGACCCGCATTATTTGAGCTGGAAAGCGCGTCAGCACGGTTTTGATTCGAGATTTATCACGCTCGCCGAAGAAATCAATTCCTCGATGCCGCGCTACGTCGCCGGTCTGGTGCGCGACGCGCTCAACGAAGCGGAAAAGTCGGTAAAAGGCTCGAAAATTTTAATCCTCGGCGTCGCTTATAAAAAAGACATTGACGATATGCGCGAGTCGCCCGCGCTTTCGGTGATTGACCTTTTGCGCTCGCGCGGAGCGGACGTCCGTTATCACGACCCGTTTGTGCCCGAAGTTCATTTCGACCATGCCTACACCATCGGCGCGGGCGACCCGCTTTTTAATTCGGATTTGACGGACGAATTGATTGCCTCGTCCGACTGCGTAGTCATCTGCACCGAGCATTCGAACATCGATTACGCCAAAATCTGCGAATTGGCTCCGGTTATCGTCGATACGCGCAACGCGCTTTCGGAAGAAACACGCAGCGGCAGCAAGGCGAAAGTTGTGCGCCTTTAAGGCGCGTCATTCGTCGTTCGTCCTTTGTCCTTTGCAGATTGAGTACAAATTAAATTCTTAAATCTTACTCGACCGGCAAAGGACGAACGACGAATGACAAAGGACAAAATGATAAAAGTTTTGAACATCGTCGGGGCGCGTCCGAATTTTATGAAGATTGCGCCGATTATGCGCGAAATGCGGCGGCGTGAAAATGATTTTCTGCCGTTGATTGTTCACACCGGACAGCATTACGACGCAGCGATGTCCGATTCTTTTTTTGCCGATTTGGACATTCCCGCACCCGATTTTCATCTCGAAGTCGGCTCGGCCTCGCACGCCGTTCAGACGGCGCGCGTTATGACGGCGTTCGAGCCCGTCGTGCTCGAACAAAAACCCGACTGGGTGCTCGTCGTCGGCGACGTCAATTCGACTATCGCGTGCGCGCTGGTCTGCGCCAAGCTCGGCGTTCGTGTCGTGCACGTCGAAGCCGGCTTGCGCTCGCGCGACCGGACGATGCCCGAAGAAATCAACCGCATTTTGACCGACGCGATTTCCGATTTGCTTTTGACGACCTCTCAAGACGCGGATGAAAACTTGAAAAATGAAGGCGTCGCGGCGGAAAAAATCCGCTTCGTCGGCAACGTCATGATTGATTCGCTTTTTTATAATCTTAAAAAAGCGGAAAGCTCAACGGTTCGCGAAGACTTAAATTTGGACGGAAAAGAATACGCCGTCGTCACGCTTCACCGCCCGTCGAACGTCGATGAAAGAGAAACGCTTTCCGGTTTGCTGGCGGCGCTCGCGGAAATCGGCGAAAGACTGCCGGTAATTTTCCCCGTCCACCCGCGCACAAAGACCAGAATCGAAGAATTCGGCCTGGCGACGCGAATCGAAAACTCGAATATCAAATTAATCGAGCCGCTCGGCTATCTCGATTTTTTGCGTCTTTACAGCGGCGCGCGCCTTGTTTTAACCGATTCCGGCGGAATTCAGGAAGAAACGACCGCGCTCGGAATTCCTTGCCTGACCTTGCGCGAAAACACCGAACGCCCGATTACGATTGAAATGGGAACGAACGTCCTGGTCGGAACAAATGCCGAAAAAATCAAGCGAGCGGCGTTCGACGTTCTTGATAACAATCTAAATAAAGACGCGAAAATTCCGCCGCTCTGGGACGGGCGCGCGGCGGAAAGAATTTGCGATTGTTTATTAGAAACGTAAATTTACCACAGAGAGCACAGAAAATTAAAAATCTCTGTGCTCTCTGTGTTCTGTGTGGTTAAAATTTTGAATTTATTTCTGTTCCGCTTTTTCCATCGGATAGCCGGCACTTTTCCAGCCGTCAGTTCCGCCGAGCAGAGCGTATGCGTTTGAGATTCCTTTTTTCTTTAATTCAGTGACCAGACCGGCACTTGTATGCTCGTTCGGTCAGGAACAGTAGGCGATGATTTTCTTGTCGGTCGGAATTTCCTTGTAGCGCGTCTCGAATGCTTCCATCGGCAAATTTATCGAGCCTTTAACGTGCTCCTGACGATACAGAACTTCGGCGCGCGTGTCGACAAAGACGGCCGTTCCTTCGTCAAATTCTTTTTTTGCGTCTGCCAGTGAGATTCGCGCCGCGTCGTCCATCTGCGCCCGTTCGGGCGTTTTCTGCGCCAGACCGGAATTGTTGGCTTTAAGCGGCCCGGACGAGTTCTGGCTGCACGCCGTCAAAACGACTAAAGCAAGTGCGCAGGCGGCTGTAATAGATAAAATAAAACGCATTTAATACCTCCAATAATAGTGGAAAGTTGAAAGTTGAAAGTTGATAAATTCTTTCACTATCCACTTTCAACTATTATCAATCGTCGGCTCGCCGCCCGCAACCAGCGTCGGATATTTTCCGTTCCAACAGGCCGTGCAGGCGGAATTTTCTTCAAAACCGATTGCTTTGAGCATTCCTTCCAATGAAAGATAACCCAGACTGTCGGCTTCGATATAGCGGCAGACTTCTTCGACCGACATCTGCGCGGCGATTAAATCGGCCTTGCGCGGCGTATCGACGCCGTAATAACAGGGCGAGACGGTCGGCGGACAGCTGATTCGCATATGAACCTCGCGCGCTCCGGCTTCGCGCACCATCTGGACGATTTTTTTTGAAGTCGTGCCGCGGACAATCGAATCGTCGACCAGAATGATGCGGCGGTCTTTTATCAAATCGCGAATCGGGTTGAGCTTGAGCCGCACGCCGAACGAGCGAATCGACTGCGATGGCTCGATAAAAGTCCGCCCGACGTAGTGATTGCGGATAATCGCGTGGCGAAAATTGATTCCCGACTCGCGCGCGAAACCGACGGCCGCCGCCACGCCCGAATCGGGAACGGGCACGACGAGCGCGTCATCCGAGTTTTCGAGCGGGTGCTCGATGGCGAGCTGTTTGCCCATATTATGGCGCGATTGATTGACCGATTTCCCGAAAATTATCGAATCGGGGCGCGAAAAATAAACGTGCTCGAACGCGCAGACCGAATGCGGCTTTTCGTCAAACGGGCGCAAAGACTGCAAACCTTTTTCGTTGATGACGAGCATTTCGCCCGCTTCGATTTCGCGCACGTATTCGGCGTCAATCAAATCAAACGCGCACGTTTCCGAAGCGACGCACCACGCATCTTTTAATTTTCCCAGAACCAAAGGTCGAAATCCGCGCGCGTCGCGAACGGCGATTAAAGCGCCGGGCGTTAAAAAAAGGAGCGAAAACGCGCCTTCGGTTTCGCGTATGACTTTTTTGATGGCTTCGATGGCGTTTGCCGCATCGCAGCGCGCGATTGAATGCAGAATGGTTTCCGTGTCGGAAGTCGAGGAAAAAATCGCGCCCGCCCGTTCCAGCTCGACGCGTTTCTGCGCGGCAAACGGCAGATTCCCGTTGTGGCAGACGGCTATTTTTCCGTGCTGGCAGGTGACCGAAAACGGCTGGACTTCCTTAATCGTATTTTTTCCGGCCGTCGAATAGCGCGTGTGCCCGATTGCGCTTTCTCCGACAAGACTGTTCAAAACATCTTCACTTAAAACGTCTGCAACCAAACCCTGCGAGCGAAATTGATGCAAATCTTCGCCATCTGACGAAACGATGCCGCACGCTTCCTGCCCGCGGTGCTGAAGCGCGAAAAGCCCGAGCTGCGTCAAAGTTGATGCTTCCGCGTGCCCGTAAATGCCGAAAATTCCGCACTCTTCTTTGAATTTGTCCGAGAGAAAATTCATCACTTCTATTTTGCCACAAAAGAGAAGAATCAAACCACAGAGGGCGCAGAGAACGCAGAGATTTCATATTGAAATTTATTTTCTTTGTGTTCTCTGTGTCCTCTGTGGTGAAAATTCTTAATCGGCGGGTAAAATAATTCCGCGACACTCGCCGAAGCCGATTCTGCGAAAACCTTCACGCTCGCAGAAGCCTTTCATGATGATTTCGTCGCCGTCTTCGAGAAATCGGCGTTCTTCGCCGTTCGGCAGTTGAATCGGTTCTTTGCCGCGCCACGTCAGCTCCAATAAACATCCGCGCTCGTCTTTCGATTCGCCCGAAACCGTGCCGGTCGCAATCAAATCGCCGGTTTGCAGATTGCAGCCGTTCGACGCGTGATGCGCGAGCATCTGCCCGATTGTCCAGTATAAATCCTTCATATTCGAACGGCTCAAGCGATGCGGCTCGACGCTTTCATCGCGCATTTTTTCGGTTTGAATGTAAACTTCGAGATTCAAATCGATGCCGCCGAATTTTTGATTCGTCTCGTCCGACAAATATTCGAGCGGCTGCGGGTCGCCTTCGGGGCGTTCAAACGCCGGTGCGCGAAACGGCGCGAGCGCTTCCAACGTGACGACGAACGGCGAAATGCTGGTCGCGAAATTTTTCGCCAGAAACGGGCCGAGCGGCTGGTACTCCCAGGCTTGTATGTCGCGCGCCGACCAGTCGTTGACGAGACACAGACCGAAAATGTGTTTTTCGGCGTCTTCAATCGAAATCGGCTCGCCCAAATCGTTTCCGCAGCCGACAAAAAATCCGACTTCCATCTCATAATCGAGATTTTTCGCCGGAATAAAAACGGGCGGCGCGTCGGCGTCGGCGCGATTCTGACCTTTCGGGCGTTTGATTTCCGTTCCCGAAACGACGATTGAAGACGCGCGCCCGTGATAGCCGATGGGCACGTATTTGTAGTTCGGCAGCAAAGGATTATCGGGGCGAAACATCGAGCCGACGTTCGTCGCGTGGAAAATTGAGCAGTAAAAATCGGTGTAATCGCCGATGTGCGCGGGCATGTAAAATTCGACTTCCGTTACCGGAATCAAGTTTCGCCCGACGTTTTTGCGCGTTTCCTCGTCGGCACTTTCCGACAGAATTTCGCTCAAGCGACGACGAAACGCCGTTTGCAGATTCGGATTTTTCTTCATCACCGAATGGTCGAGACAGTAATTGTCGGCGCTGACGGCGATATTAAACGATTCGTCGTCGAAAAGACAGCATTCGTAGCACGCGTATATGTCGAGAATGAAATCGCCGATGGCGACGCCGATGCGGACGTTTTCGTAGGTGCAGGCGCGTGTGAAAGCGCAGAACGGCAGATTTTGAATCGGAAAATCCGTGCCGGGCGCGTTGGCCGATTCAATCCAGCTTTTGAGATTCGGCTCGTGTGTTTCGTTAATTTCGTAAGTCATAAAGAAAATGTTAGCAAATGAGAGCGCAATACCAAATACCAGCGCCGCGTCTTAAAATCATTTTCCGCGAAGCTTTCTGAAGATAATTTACTTGCATGACAGAGCAATTTACACGCGTGCAAGCGTTATTTACATCAATGACAACAAAGCTCGCACGCCTGTCAACGTCGCTCGCATCGATGAAATAAAGCTCGCAGGTCTGTAAACAAAGCTCGCAGGCCTGTAAACAATGCTCGCAGCCTTGTAAATGACGCTCGCACGCGTGTAAAAACAGTTTGCGAGCCTTTACGAATTTGCCGATGCTGCCTGCAAACGCCGCCGACACGGCCGCAATCATAAATAACGAGCGGGAAATCAAGTCTGCGCGCTTTGTTTTTTACATCGTTCCGGCGAACATCCGGCGGTCTTTTTCCTCGGTGCTGCCGACGACATAATATTCGTCAGACCATGAATCGTCTTCGACCAAATCCAGCGGTTTCGATTTATCCTGCGCTTTGGCTTCGTTGGCGCGAAAGTGATAATGCTCGAACATCCGCATAAAGTCGGTCGCGTAGATGTCCGTGACCGAAGTAAAACCGCGCAGAATCAGCGAATTCGAATCGTTTATCTCGGTCGAATTGTTGGAAAAATTCGCCGAGCCGGTAACGATAATCGGGTCTGAGCCGAACGGGTCGACCATAATTATCTTTGAATGGATGTGAATTCCGGCATGGTGAAAAGATTCTTTTCCTTCGAGCAGCTTGCCCTGAAAATCGTGCAGAGGCGAGGAAATCGTCGTCGCGACGGCAATCGAATCGTCCGGGTCGCCTTCGATGATGTTGACCTCGTGGCCGAGACTGCCGATTTTGTCGAGCAGCATAAACCGCAGCACGTCGTCGCTTTTTTCGACCAGCGTGCCGAGAATAATCGGCGAGAGCGCAAACGGCGCGGAAACCAGAAGCATCTTTGCGCCCTCGCACACTTTGGCGTAAAGATGAAGCATCGTCGCGTCTTCCTGCGGCGAAAAAATCGGCATGACCTTATGCTCGCTCGGAATCAGAAGCGAAATCGGCGTCAGGTTGCCGAGCGCGTGTTTTAACGTCGACGCGTCGTCGTCGTTGTGCAGCATCTGAAAATAACCTTCGTAAAGACCGGCGACTTCCGCGTCGTAAATTGCGTGACCGACGTTCAGCTGACCGTAGATTCCGCCGTCCGTCCAGTTGGTCGAGCCTGTCCAGACGGCCGTCGGGACGGGTTTCGTGCCGTCGTTTTTGAGCAGGACGACAAATTTATTGTGCATAATTGCGCTTTGCGGATTTGCGCTGCGCGGTTTGACGACGCTCGGCAGATTTTCCGAAGCGAGCGCCGCATCGTCGAGCCCGGCGGCCTTGACGGCGGCATCGTTTTTCACGGCGGTCGTGTCTTTATCGTTCTTTCTGCGATGATGATAGACGACCTCGACGCTGACGCCGCGCTCGGCCGCGTCCTTGATGCCTTTCAGCAGCGAAGGCTTTTGAAATTCGTAAATCGCGGCGTGGAGCGCGTCGCCTTTTTCGGCTTTATTGAGAAACGCGAGGACGGCTTCTTCGAGGCCGTTTGAAAGCCATTTGCGCGCCCGCGCGGCTTCGTCCGACGAATCGCTGACGTCTTTTACGTCGGGAAATTCCCGGTTAAAGGCGATGCTCGCGGCGGCGGCGCGGTTAAAAAAAACCGCAGTTTCCTGGTTGTTCGGGTCTTCGGTCGTAATCTCAATCTCGACGCCGTTTTCGAGTCCGGGAAAACCCGTCAAATCGTTCGGCTTGCCGTAGCGCGGAATGACTTTATATCGGTATGTGGTCGCCGGTTCGAGCCCGTAATCGCCCCATCGAAATTTTTGCAGAGGCGCGTCTTCGGTCGTCGAAAACGCTTCGCCGGCGGCAAGCGGCGCGCTCGGAAAACGCAGCATATTCGGCAGCCATTCGGTCTTTTGCTGGCCGGCGGGCGTCGGATTGGCCGCCGGGCCGACGATTGTTTTTTGAATCGAAAATCCCAAACATCCCTTTCGTTTGTTTTCCTGCAAATCGAAGGCGATAATCGCATCGCGCGTTCCGGCGATAACGCGCAGAGTCAAGCCGTTTTGAGTCGTACTGGCTCTCATAGGAGTCTCCTTTTTATTGATTAATTATTGGTTAAAGCAATGACATATTAAGGCTAAACGCCGGATTCGACAAGCTAAAATCGACTTTAATTAGAGCAGTCCGATTTCCTGCAAATCGGCAATCGGTTCTTCGAACGAGCACGAGCCGAATGAGATTATATTTTTTTCGCGCAGATAGCCGAGCTGTGACGTGTTCAAAAAATGCTCCTGACGCCAGAGAACGCCGTTTTCGTCGAACTCGAAACTTTCCTCGAATTCGTCTTCGAGAATTTCTTCGAGAATGCTCGATTTGAATCCGGCGCGGGCAAATGCGGTGGCTAAAAAGAGATTGATAAAACCGTTCATCATTCCTTCGGGCGCGTCCGATTCATACGTCAGCGGCTTGTAACAGCGAATCGGGTGATGAAGTCCGGCCGTCGCTTTGAACGGGACGTTGGCGGCGAGACAGGTGCGGATAAAGCGGATAATCATCTTCGAGGGCGGAAAGGTTTCGGGCGTCGTGCCGCCGGTGCGAATCTTTGCGCGGTGATTTTTTAAGGCGAGATTGACGACCAGCTCGGACAATTCCGTGCCGATCGGAATTTCAAAAAAAGTCTGAAATTCGGGCGGTACGGCTTCGCTGATTTTTTCAATTTCGGCGACCGAATCCGCTTTTACTTCGATGCTGTCGATGACGGCGCGCGGCGCGTTGGCGGCGTTAAATTCTTCGATTTGGCGAACGCTCGCGTAAATGTCCTCGCTCGCCAGGACGCTCAATCTCCAGCTTTCCGCATCGCGCGAGATAAAATCGACGGCGCTTTCCGCAAATTCGTCGAGCCGACTGACCGAGACGACAAAGCGGCCGAGCATCCACTTGTAATTGCTGTTTTTATAAGTCGCGTAATTGATGACCGCTTCCGGCATCGACAGCGCGGCGGGCGGAAAAAGTCCGGCGTAATCGACTATCTCGGAAAGCAGCACATGAACGGATTCTTTGACGTTTTCACTCATCATTTATTAGCGGAAATCGCAAATAGAGTTTACATTAAGCGTTTGTCTTTAACAATTAATCCGTAGAAAAATTCTTTTTCAATCTCTGCCAGACTTCAAAATATTCGTGCTGCAATTCGGACGTCTCCAGCGCAAATCTGGTCGGGCGAATGATGTAGCGCGATTCGAACATAAACGCCATCGTCCCCGATAATTTCTGCGGCTGTAAATCAGCGTTCGACGCTTTTTCAAACGCGTCGAGGTCGGGGCCGTGCGCCGACATGCAGTTGTGAAGCGAGCCGCCGCCGGCGACAAATCCTTCTTCCTTGGCGTCGTATTGCCCGTAGCAGAGACCCATGTATTCGCTCATCACGTTGCGGTGATACCACGGCGGGCGAAACGTGTTTTCGGCGACGAGCCAGCGGTCTGGGAAAATGACGAAATCGCAGTTGGCGACGCCGGCTTCGCCCGACGCAGACGTGAGAACGGTGAAAATCGAAGGGTCGGGATGGTCAAAAGAGACCGAGCCAATGGTATTGAAACGCCGCAAATCGTATTTATACGGCGCGTAATTTCCGTGCCAGGCGACGACGTCGAGTGGCGAATGGTCTGTCTCGCAAGCCCAAAGATTGCCGCCGAATTTGGCGACGATTTCGCACGCCTCGTCTTTGTCTTCAAACCACGCGACCGGCGTCAGAAAATCGCGCGCGTTGGCCAGACCGTTAGCGCCGATTGGGCCTAAATCGGGCAGACGAAACTGCGCGCCGTAGTTTTCGCAGACGTAGCCGCGCGCGGAGCCTTCGGGCAGCTCGACGCGAAATTTCAGACCGCGCGGAATGACGGCGATTTCGCCCGAATTAATTTCCAAAACGCCGAGCTCGGTTAAAAATCTGACCGGGTTTTTCTCGGCGACGACGAGCATCTCGCCATCGGCGTTATAGAAAAAACGGTCTTTCATATTTTTGTTGCAGGCGAAAATATGAATCGCCATTCCCGTCTGCGCAAATGAATCGCCGTTTCCGGCAATTGTCGTCAAACCGTCGACAAAATCCGTCTCCGTTGCGGGCATCGGCAGAGGATTCCAGCGCAGTTGATTCGGCGTCGTCGTGATTTCATTGAAAGGCGAAGATTTCAGTAATTTGCTTTCGATTTGGCGAAACGGTTTATGAAGCACCGACGGGCGAATGCGATACGTCCAGGTGCGTCTGTTGTGGGCGCGGGGCACGGTAAAAGCCGTTCCCGAAAACTGCTCGGCGTAAAGCCCGAGCGGCGCTTTCTGCGGCGAATTACGCCCGACGGGAAGTGCGCCTTTGACCGCTTCGGTCGCAAACTCGTTGCCGAAACCCGTTTGATATTCGAGTGGTTTTTCGCCGGTCGTTGGTGTCATTTTGCCCAGATTCCTAATTTTGCTGTTTTCGCTTTTTCTTCCGCTTTTTTTAACTCACATTTGGTTAGCATCGGAACGAGGTTTCCTAACTGAAAATCTTTGAATTTAGCAATGCCACTTTCTAAGAGATATTCGCTTATGTCATTGATGTCTTCGCTATCTCCCAACAGCAAAACGACAGCATCTAATTTTCTACTATTATCTTTTTTGGTTTTCCAGCTATTTTTTGTATTTCCGGTAACCTGAACTTCTTGATTTAGAATTTTCTCAGTCAGAAACTTTTTAATCTGTTTTTTATTAGAACTTTTATCAATACCGACGAGGAACACTTTAAAGATTTGCGGCTCAATTAATTTTGATTCGTCCTCATCTTCTTGATGTTCATCATCCCAAACATTATTGGACTTCGCTACTTTGACGATTAAATCATTTGAATTCGTAATTTTGATTACTTTGCCTGTTCTGTATCCGTAAGTTTGGCTTTCCATTGCAGAATCTCCGCAAGGATTGTCATAAATTTGAAAACTTCCCAACGTTTTTGTTTCAGATTCTTTCTTGTCTTGCGGATAAAAACTCATGCAAGACAAGAAAATCAATAAAATCATTGAAATTATTTTCACAAATTTCCGCGCCGGCGCTGTTCTTCTTCAATCGAGACGAAGAGCGCCTTGAAATTGCCTTTGCCGAAGCCTTTGCAGCCTTTGCGCTGGAGAATTTCGTAAAAAACCGTCGGACGGTCTTCGACGGGCTTGGTGAAAATCTGCAAAAGATAGCCTTCGTCGTCGCGGTCGACCAAAATTCCGAGACGTTTCAGTTCTTCGATGTCCTCGTCGATGCAGCCGACGCGTTCGGGAATCTCGTCGTAATACGTGTCGGGAACACGCAAGAATTCGACGCCGTTCGCCTGTAGTTTTTCGACCGTCCGGAGAACGTCTTTGCAAAGCAGCGCGACGTGCTGCGCGCCCGCCGAGCGATAAAAATCGATGTATTCCTGAATCTGCGATTTGCCGCCTTTGCCTTCTGCTGGTTCGTTTATCGGAAATTTGATATTGTGGCCGCCGTCCGACATGACAATCGACATGAGCGCCGAATATTCGGTCGAAATGTCCTTGTCGTCAAACGTGATGTAGCGCTGAAAGCCCATCACGTCGCGGTAGAAATCGCACCAGAAATTCATTTTTCCGAGCTCGACGTTGCCGACGATGTGGTCGACCAAAACGATGCCGACCTCGTCGCCCGCGACCGTCTGCTCGACGAATCCGGGCAGAAATACGCCGTTGTAATTGTGCCCGTTGTTCGTGTTGTAGGAAATAAGCGAGTGAATCGTGTCGCCGTATGTGCGAATCGCCGCGCGGCGCACCATTCCGTTTTCGTCTTTCCAGTCGTGCGGCTCGATGGCCGGAAGCGCGCCGCGTTTTATCGCTTCGTTAAAAGCGTAATCGGCGTCTTCGACGTAAAAGGCGATGTCGCGCACGCCGTCGCCGTGCTGTTTGATGTGCTCGGCCGCCTCGTGGTCGGGAGAAAGCGGCGTCGTCAAAACGAAGTTGACGCGATTCTGCCGCAAAACATAGCTCGTCGTCTCGCGGTTGCCAGTTTCGAGTCCCGAATAAGCGGCGCGCGAAAAGCCGAACGCCTTGCGATAATAAAACTCGGCCTGCTTGGCATTGCCGACGTAAAACTCAACGTGATGTATTTTTTTTAGTCCCAAAGGATTTTGTTCTGTCATAATTGCCTCAAAATTTTATTTATTACTCGTAGAATATTTTTTGAAAGTCTCGTCCGATGCCGTGTAAACAATCCGATTTAAGTCGCCCGGAATTTCGTCGCCGTAAGCTGTTCGAGTCGTATAAACATCATAAAATAAACCCGTTCCGTCAGAATATTCAATCCAGGCCGCATCAGCGCCGCTCTCCTCTTTATTCTTGAAAACCGACGGGAAAATCACATCTTTAAATGAAAGCCGTTTCCTCGGAATCAAGTCAATCGAACAAAGCTTATTATCGAGCGAATCGGGCAGCGGAACATAGCCTTGAAAACAATATTTCACAAAATAAATTAAAACCTGCCATTCGGAGCTTAAATTGTATGTAAAAACCGGCTGCTTTGCTTTGTCATCGCCCGGATAAGGTTTTGTAAACTGCGAAACATCGTTTGCTTCGGACGGCTTCCCGAGAATTTTGCGAACGTCTGCCATCGTCGAAATTAAAGGCTCAAGCGTTTTCCATTTTGACGTTTCGTAAAAACGAAAGTCAGGAAGCTCGTTCGGATATTTTTCGCTTCTTTTTCCTTCGGCTTTTTTTATCTGTGATTTTGCGTTTGATGTCTTCTTTCCTTTTGATTTTGTTTGCGCTCCGATAAAAGCCGCAGACAAAATCGTCAGACAAATCAAAAGCAAAATCGAGCTCGAAAGATTTTGTTTCGTCATAACTGCCTCAAAGATATTTTACTTCATTAATCTTAAATACAAAATTTTCTATATTATGTCGGATACGCAACAGACAAACGTATCGTTATTATTTACAATAAATACGTTCACTTGTAGCGCGGTGTTTTTTTTCTAAAGCATTTGGCGCGATTTAATTTATTTTTGCGCGCGGGCGCACCTGAATAAATTAAAAATTTCTTGCTCGTAAAACTAAAATTTAGAACCTGAGAATGTATGTCGAATACATCTGATTTTCGTCTGTCTCTCAAAAACAGGCTTCTTTCCGCGTTGCCTGAGCGTGAGCTGGACGTTCTAAAACCGCATCTCGAACCCGTTAAGCTTTCGGCTGCCGATATTGTTTATCAGGCGGGCGACGAGATTCGCCACGTTTATTTTCCCGACAACGGCATGATTTCGCTGCTTTCGGTAACCGAAGCCGGACAAACCGTCGAAGTCGGTTTTACCGGCGCCGAAGGAATGGTCGGTCTGCCGATTGTGCTCGGCCGCAACGAGATGCCGTATCAGGCGATGGTGCAAGTTCCGGTGACGGGTCTTCGCGCCGACGCGAAAGCGGTTCTCAATTTGTTCGGCCAATGCGGAATATTTCACGACATCGTTTTGCGCTACACCTACGTCGTTTTCAAACAAATTTCCCAAACCTGCGTCTGCAACCATTTTCACACGATTGAAGCAAGACTTTGCCGCTGGCTGACCGTCATGCACGACCGCTCGAAAAACGGTCATCTGTCCTTAACGCAGGAATTTTTGGCGAATATGCTCGGCGTCCAGCGAACCAGCATCGGAATGATTGCCAACACTCTGCAAACGGCGGAAATTATTCGCTACCGGCGCGGCAAAATCGAAATCGTCGATTACGAAAGATTAAAGCAGTCCGCCTGCGAATGCTTCTTTATCATCAGAACTGAGCTCGAGGAATTTTTGGAAGATAAAAATTTTCCGCTTATGTCGGACAACAAGCAGACTTAAATTTTATTTTATTTCACTATATAAAAGCTTTACCAAATTTTAACAGGATATTAAAAGGCGCTTTCTATAATGAAAGAAGGGGAAAAATCTCTGTATCTCAAAAGCATCTTGTGCGTTGAGGACAATAAGGATACTTGCGAGATGCTCAGCATAGTATTTTCCGAATACGAATTTGTCTCGGCCGATAATCTGAAAAAAGCTTTTTCCTTAATCGAAAAGCGCGATTTCGATTTGTACATTCTCGACAACTGGCTGCCCGACGGTTCGGGTATCGAGCTGTGCCGGAAAATCCGCGCCGCAAACGGGAAAGTCCCGATAATCTTCGTCTCCGGCGTCGGCTACGAAAAAGACATCGTCGAAGCGACCGGCGCGGGCGCAAACAAATATCTGGTCAAGCCGTGCGAACCCGAGCTGATAGAAAAAATTGTCAAAGAACTGATTTGATAAATTAAGTGCCGAAGCTTTTGATATATCGGCGCGTCACGTCTTTCAAATATTCATACGACGGAATGACATACAAAATCGGCTGCATATCCGAATAATCGTAAGGCGTGTTGACGACCTGTTCGAGGTCAAACGCGCGCCGCTCGACTTTATCGGTAAAAGCGTTTTCGAGCTCGCCGAAGCTCGATAAAAGTCCCGCGCCGTAAGCTTTCAACTCGCCTTCTTCTTCAATCAGACCAAACTCGACCGTAAACCAGTAGAGACGGCCTAATTCTTCCAATTGCGCGTCGGTCGCGATGCGCGCGCCGTGACCGATAAACTGCGAAAAATCGGCAAAATTGCGATTCGTAAACATCGGAATATGCCCGATTGATTCGTGAACGATGTCCGGTTCGGGCGTGTATTCGGGCCGCGAATGATGGCGAATATACTGCGTCGAAAGCATCGTCCGGTAGGAAAGCCAGCTCAAAAAGCCGCGCGTTTCGACCAACCCCTCAATCGGCGCGAGACGAAAACTCGAAAGCTCTTTCAGACGCCGGTTCATTTCCGTCAACTGCGGAATGCGCTCGTTGCTGATGCCGAGGTTTTTCTTGGCTTCGAGATAAAATCGCGACGCGCGGCGCGATTGAATTTCTTCCAGACGTCTGGCGACGATGCGCCATATATTTTGTTCCTGTTCGGTGTATTCGACGTCGGTGATAACGCCCGTTTCGCGAAATTTCTTCGCCAGAGACGCGATATAATCGCGGCGCGCGCGATATTCCTCGTCGTTTGCGCCCGGATGGTCGAGGTGAAGCTGGTTGATGTCTTCAAACTTCAAATCGCGAAATTCGGGCAAATCTTCGTCTTTTACTTCATAATTTGAAAGGTTAAAGGCAGGTTCGTTTTTGGCTTTGACTGTTTCGAGCAACATTTCTCAAATTCTCCTCGTCTCGTTTGATGCTTTTCGTAAATCCGGAGATATCCGCGGATAATTAATTGTAATCGAAACGATAAGCGATTTGAATGGGGAATATTTGTTTCTAAAAGGGAAATGCTTTAAATTATTAGTTTATTTTATTGATTGACTTTAAGATTTAAAATGATTGATGAAATTGATTGGAAAATACTTAAAGAATTACAGTTAAACGCGCGCATCAGCTTTGCCGAACTCGGTCGCCGTGTCGGATTGACGACGCCCGCCGTTATAGAGCGAATTCGAAAGCTCGAAGACGCCCAAATAATTACGGCCTATCGCGCCGAAATCGACGCGGCGAAGGTCGGTTTGCCGATTACGGCGTTTATCCGGATGAGCATTACCGGCGTCGATTACTCGCATATTATCGAAGTCGCCGAAGAATCGACCGAAGTTCTCGAATGTCATCGCGGCACGGGCGGCGATTCGTTCATCATGAAAGTCGCCGTCGCGTCGGTCGAGCATCTGCAAAATCTGATTGATAAACTCACGCCCTACGGCATCACGACGACCTCAATTGTGCTTTCGTCGCCGGTCAAGAGCAGGGTGATTGAAAGAAAAAATTAACCACGCAGAACACAGAGAGCACAGAGATTTTTTAGCCGCGAATTACACGAATTACACTAATTATTTTCTTTTCATTTGTGTAAATAATATAATTCGCGGCTATTTTCTTTTTCTTTCGCTCAAATAAAAATGCCACAGCAAACGCGCGGCGGCGGCGCGCAGCGGTTTCCATTTTTCGGCGATTTGCTGAAATTCTTCAGAGTTTGGCGCATGTTCGAGATTTTTTAATTTTTTCCACGCGACGTGCAGAGCCAAATCGCCTTTCGGCATCACGTCGGCGCGAAGCATCGCCATCAAAAGATATATGTCCGCCGACCAGTCGCCGATGCCTTTTATCTTTTTTAATTCGTGTTTGGCCTGCGCGTCCGGAAGATTTTCGAGCGCTTCCAGATTTAATTCGCCGCTCGAAATCGCTTTCGCCAATTCGCGCGCGTAGACAATTTTTTGACGGGAGAAATACGCGGCCTTCAATTCTTCGTCCGAGAGCGATAAAACGCCTTCGGGCGTAATCGCGCCGAGCTTTTCCTTCAATTTATTAAACGCCGAAAGCGCGGACGCGAGCGAAACCTGCTGTTCGAGAATGATGTGAACGAGCGTCGCGAAACTGGCTTCGCGCTTCCAGAGCGGCGGCGTGCCGTATTTTTCGAAGATAAAAGCTAAATCCGAATCGATTCGAGCAAGCTTTCGACAGGCTTCGACGAGGCGTTGCTCGTCCAGAGTTTCGATTTTCATATTTTTTTGTGAAAGTGAAGTTCTATCAATTCGTATATAAATTCGTTCAGGCTGATATTACAAACCGGGCAGGTAATGCTTCCGTCGTGCTCGAACATTTTTACGCCGTCGGCCGGACAAAACCAGTTTCCGCCGACTTTAAATGTGAATTTTCTTTGGCGGGACGGGCGCGATTTTGATACAAAAACCTCATTCAAACGATGCTCCATATCCTGCGAAAGTTCCATATTGCCTTTCGCGCACCGCAAACCGTAAGCTCCGTCAATTAATTCATCTGCGCATCTCGGACAAAACATATTATTTTTTTGATTAATTCAGTAAGATAATATGTCATAAGGCGTCGCGCTTCACAAAATTTATGTTTATGAAAACGGCTTGTTTATTGTTTCTATTGATTTCCGGCATCAGCGCGGCGGCCCAGGAGACGTGCGTTTCGCAGTCGAAGACGCTGCCCGGTTTATTAAATCTGCATCTGGAAACGTCGCCCGAACAGGTTCAGGCGATTGTCGGGCGGAGCTTGAAAATCAAAATCAAAGGCAATGGCGAGCGCACGTTTTTTGCAAACTTTATCGACAAAAATCCGCCGCCGACATTATTAAATGTTCGGGCGATTTATTTAAGATTTTACGACCGCAGGCTTTATCAAATCGAGATTTTTTTTGAAGACCGCGTCGGTTGGCAGAATCTGACGGATTTTACGATTTATCTGCGCGACGCAATGATTCTTCCCGCCGCCTGGCAGACAAAAAAGGGCAGAAGCGAAATAAGATGCGAACAAATCTCGATTGTCGCCGACCACGTTTTAAACCCGCGCGTCGAAATCACGGACGAAACGACCCGAACTCAAATCGAGAAAGCGCGAAAGAAGAAAAAATAATTTATGAGCATCCGGCAAACGGCCTCTATCTATTTTGCGCTGCAGGGCATCGCGGTTGTATTGTGGTGGCTTTTGCTGTTTTTTGTTCCCGCTTCGCGTTACTTTTTCCGGATGGGCGATTCGGAAAACGTGCTGCTCGCATTCTGGCTGCCAGATTTGTTTCTGCTCGCCATCGGGTCGCTGGCGGCAAGCGCGTTTTGTTTTTTCGACAGTAAGTTCGCGCCGATTGCGCTCTGGTTTGTCGCCGGCGCGATAAGTTATGCCGCCGTTTATAATCTCTCGTTTGCGCTTATTACGGATTCGGGCTGGCTTGGCGTGACGCTGATGTTTCCGGCAATGATTTTTAGCGGGAATTTCGCCGTCGGTTTGTCGTCGCCGGTTGAAAAATTGATGTTTCGCCGTTCGGTCGAAGCAAAAACCGGCTGGATTTTAACAAAAACTTTCGTTCAGATTATCGTCGTCTGGAGTCTGATTTTGTTTATTTTTCCGTGGCTGATTGTGCGTCTCGAAGCAAAGCTCGGCATTGCGCAGTTTGTTTTTCCGATGCAGAAAACGCTGTCGATAATTCTTTTCTGCGCGATTAGTCTCCTGGGGATTTCGGGCGCATACACGATGGCGAAAATCGGGCGCGGGACGCCGCTGCCGATGGACACGGCCAGCCGTCTGGTGATTGCGGGAATTTATTCTTACGTGCGCAATCCGATGGCGATTTCCGGCATCGGGCAGGGACTTGCGGTCGGTTTGTTTTTAGGCTCGCCGCTCGTTTTGCTTTACGCTCTGATGGGCGCGCTTATCTGGCAATGGATTTTTCGCCCGCTCGAAGAAACGGATTTATCAAAAAATTTCGGCGCGGACTACGAACTTTACCGCCGTCACGTGCGCTGCTGGATTCCGCGCGCGACGCCCTACCAAATCGAGGCGACCGCCGATTCGTCAAACTCAATCGACTCGCCGTTCGGCAAAATGTGAATAATTCTCGACGCGCCTTTTGCTTTGAGAAGCGGCGCGAGCATCCCGATGCGGTGACAGTTGGCGCGCGGCTCTTTATGTTTGGTCAGCGGATACGACTCCGAGCACATAATCGCCGTTTTCATCTCGGCCGCGATTTCAAGAATGCGTTCGACGCCGCGATTCAACTCTTCGGGAACGGGTTTACGTTTTCCGCCCGTTTCGGGCAGATGCTCGTAGCCGATGCCGTTTTCAAGCAGATTGGCCTGCAAAACCAAACCGTTAAACTGCGGCCAGCGCGACCGCGCGACGCTTCTCACATCGCACAAAAAAGCGATTTCGTATTTTTGCAAAAGCGCCAGAAAATCACGCCACCCGTGCCGTCCGTGTCCGACGGTGTAAATTGTTATCGAATCGAATTCCATTGAAATAGTTTATCGCAGATGGATAAGGAAACTCTCAACCCGTCAATTACCTTTCCAAAAATACAGTTTCGAGAGCCATGAGCGCGCTTTCAAAGCTTTGTTTTCAGCTTCGGCGGCAAAAATCAGGTAGCTGAATGTATCGTTAAATTGTAAAAACTTTAATTCGTCAGGCGGCTGAACCGGCGGCGGTTTTCCGAGCGGAATCGGGATAATGTCGGGCGGCGCGGTTTCGATGCCTCCCTGACGACTAAAAGCCATCAGGACTTCTTCTTTTACTTCCACGGAATTTTTCGCGTTTTCAGACCAGAATAGATAGAAAACGTCACATTTGTTGATATTTTCCTCGATTGTCTGAGCCCAATTCGCGCCGCGCTCGATATCGAGAACATCCATAAAATAATTTTTCTTTTCGACGTCGAGCATTTGCACGCGCATTAAAACCTGCGGGCGGTCTTTTGTCGAATAGGAAATAAAAGGATTTTGAAAGCGCGTAAACGCCTCGACCGGTTGCGGCGGCGTTTCTTTTAATTGCGCGTCGGCGGAAACGATTTCTATTTTGAACATCAAGCTTCCAACCGGAACGCTGTCTTCAACAAGATATATTTTGCACCATTTTTCGCTGGCATTTTGATTTTCGGGGACGGAAACGATAAAGCGTTCGTGAATTATATCCCCTCCCCAGATGTGCGAATCCGACTGCTTATCTATCCCGAGACTCTCGATTACGAGGCGGAATGAAAGAGTCGCGCCGCGCTTGATTTTTTCCGTGATTTGGTCTGAAATGGGTGCTGCGGCGGTGGCATCAACGCGCTTCGCCATCGCGGTCAGATTTTCGATTTGCCCGGCAAGATGCGCGAAAATCTGTACGACAAAATCGCTTCCCGCCTGAACCTTTGAAGCCGCGTAAGCCGTGCATTGAACTTCCTCCTGCGGCGTGTCCCCAGCGCCATCGGACATGACGATTTCGTCTTCTGTATGCTCCTGCACTCCGACGCTGCCCGCCAGAAAGAGAAAAGCTCCGAGAATGGAAGCGCCCGCGCCCCATTTCGCCGCGATAATGCTGGCGGGCAGCCCGACGTTGATTTCCCGGAACGGCTCGTTAAACTCTGCGGGCAGAACATTTTTCGATCTTAATATTTTGCTGGTTTCTCTGGATTCGGCCTCGACGGTAAGTTTGAAAGCAAAACCGATTTTTTGGCCGTCTTCGACCAGCGGCTTTAGATTCCACTCCCAATGCAGAGGCTTTTCGCCGTCGTATTCGACGCGTCCTCCCGACCTTGACTCAATTTCCAGTCGCCCGTCGATAATTAAATCGGCCGTTACAAAACACTTATCATCCTGACAGATATTTTCGATTGTTTTGTCCTTCAACGTTCCGCTGCCTGTGGTCGTCGGCCTGTTCACATTTGTCGTTACGACATTTGAATCGGCATAGATGTTGTTCGGAGTTTGATTGACCACTGTAAAATTCGATTCGGAAAGAACTTTATCCAAATCGAGACTGACGATATTTTTGGCATCACGTAAAAAAGGCTCCTGGGTTTCGAGAGTCACGAGGTCGTAGCCTGCTTTTTCGGCGTGCGCCGGTGTCGGCGAAGGAGTCGGCGTTACGCTTTCATCTGGAGACGGCGATGGCGTCGGCGCGGAGGAAGGTGACGGCGAAGGAGATATTTCGCGCGTCGGAGTTGGTACGGGCAATAAATTCGGACAGGAAAAAGACAATTGAAAATCGGATTGGTCGGAAGTAATCAGAACTGGCTGCGCCTGCTGCGAGCAGCCGGCCACGCTGACTGTATGCGGGCCTGCGCTCAAATCCTTAAACATTACTATACCTGCCGGGCTGGTGCGCAGATTGCCCGCGGAATCGTCTGGCGGCGATACGTTTACGGCGACGTTGCCAATCGGAGTTTGGCCGTCGCCGGTGACACGAACCATAATCGTGCCGAAGACGCCTGCATTTTGGTCTCTTTTCTTGACAGTTACAAAATCTTGTCTGATTTTTTCACAATCTGAGCCCAAGCCACCCAGCTCGACCGTCGCCATAATATCGCTGCCCGCCATTTCCTCGGTTGCCAGAACTGAGATGACCGCTGTGCCCTGGCCCTCAATTTCGCCGCGGGAAACCGACCAGTTGTAAGTCAGATTATTATCTTTTGAATCGACATCGGCGACGAAAGTAATGGTTTCGCCAACTTTGACTGAGTTCGGCGAACCTCTAACTTTGAAGTCGCGGGGGCAAATCAAAAACTGCTGAATCGGTACGCAGTCACAGCTTTTGACGCTGACTTCGCGCGTCAATGGTTGCCCGCAGTTTGCCTGGCAATAACCGTCGTCGACGCTGACCGTAATCGTGTAAGTTCCTTCTCCGGTGCTTGATAAATCCCAGGTCACATTCGTGCCGGAGCCGACGATGCGCCCGCCTGAAACAGTATATTGATATTGAAGTGTATCGCCGTCGGCGTCAGTTGCGGCTGTATTAACGCTGACCGTCGAATTGTCATTGCATTGGCCCGAACGCGGCTTTTGCCCGAACGAGCACAGCATATATATTTCCGATTCGCTTAGTGAAACGCCTTGAATCGAAGGCGGCAAATTTGTCACCGGAGGTTTTTTGCCTCTGAACAACTTTCGCAGCCATTTGAAAAAACGTTGGAAAACATTCGGTTTTTTATCTTTCTCGGTTTGGTTCGAGGCGGCCGGTTCCTCCTGCGTTTCATCCGGAACGGTTCCGGCCATCAAATATGTTTTTTGCGCGGCAAAGCCGGCGGCAATAAAATCCGAAATCAATTTTGCCGGCGAAACGGTTTTCTCCGTCTGTTGCTCGAAATTTTGCGACGCCGCATTTATCCGGCGTATTTTATCGAAATTTCCCTTTGCATCCTCATTTGACTGTTTCGGAGAAGTCGGTTTTTCCGTCAGATTACCGCCGCCGATAATTGGGCGCTGGCTAAAATTCAGCGAATAAAAATACAGCAGTGAGGCGAGCAAGAGCAGAATTATGCCAACGGTGAAAGCCCACCGCCGTCTGAGATAAAATTTGCCTGTCGGAGACGCGGAAGTTGAATTCGTATTCGGTAATGGAATCTGTTCTGAAGCCATATTCAGCGACTACAAAAAGATAGGAAACAATTATTAAACTGAAAACTCGAAAAATGTGAAAATAATTTTGCCGCAAACGATAATGGCCGGTCTAAATCGAAAACCGCCGTGCAAAATTAAAGCATTAATAATTACCGATATCGATGTGAATATTAGCAGAGAAGTAAAAAAATATGCAAGAAAATTTATTTCCCGGTAGCTTATCAACGCTCTCAAAATTTGATTTTTTCAAAATCAAATTCCTGCCGTTCGCCGAATTTCTTCAACCGCGTTTGGATTTTCCAAAGCTGACAAATCGCCCGCGTCTTCGCCGAGATAAGCGGCGCGGATAACGCGGCGCATCACTTTGGCGTTGCGTGTTTTCGGGAGAGCCGAGACGAAATGAATCCGCGAAGGCGCGAGCGGTTTGCCCATATCTTTGGCGACGACCGCTTTTAAATCGGCTTCGAGATTTTCCGTCGCGTCGCGTTTCAAAATGCAAAAGGCGACCATCGCCGTTCCTTTTATCTCATCGGGGACGCCGATGACGGCGGCTTCGGCAACGCGCTCATCACCGACCAGAAGGCTTTCGACTTCGGCCGGGCCGACGCGTTTTCCGGCGACTTTCAAAGTATCGTCCGAGCGTCCGAGAATAAACCAGTGCCCGTCCGAGTCCTTCATCGCCCAGTCGCCGTGAACCCAGACGCCCGGAAAACGATTCCAATACGTTTCCAGATACCTTTCGCGTTCTTTCCAGAAGCCGCGCGCCATTCCAATCCATGGTTTTTTTATGACAAGCTCACCGACCTCGTTCGCGCTGACCGGCTCGCCCGATTCGTCCAGAATATCGGCCGCGATGCCTGGGCACGGCGCGGGAAACGAGCACGGCTTTATCGGCAAAAGCGGGTTTCCCATCAAAATTCCGCCGGAAATTTCCGTCCCGCCCGAATAATTGATAATCGGCAGGCGCGAATCGCCGACTTTTTCGAAGAGCCACCACCACAGCGCGGGATTCCACGGCTCGCCCGTCGAAGCGAAAGCGCGAATCGCGGAAAGGTCGTGCTTTTTCGGCAAATCGTCGCCGTGCGTGGCGAGCGAGCGAACGAGCGTCGGCGAGATTCCGAGAATTTCAACCTTATGTTTGGCGCAGAATTCCCACATCCGGTCGGGCGCGGGATAGTCGGGCGCGCCGTCGTATAAAACAATCGTCGCGCCGTTTATCAAAGCGCCGTAAATCAGCCACGGCCCCATCATCCAGCCGAGGTCGGTTATCCAACAGATGCGCGTCCCGCGCCCGACATCCGTCCCGAAAGCCATATCCTGCGCCGCTTTCAAAGGAAAGCTGGCGTGCGTGTGCAAAATCCCTTTCGGCTTGCCGGTCGTGCCCGAAGTGTAAAGAATAATGAGCGGGTCTTCGGCAAGAGTTGGTTCAATGTGAGAAAGTTCCGAATCAAAACTTAACAGGTAATCGTAAAGTTCAACATTAATGCTTTCATTTTCAGTAGAACTAACTTCACATATTCCATTATCAACAACAAAAAGATGTTTGATTGTCGGGCAGCTTTCGACAGCGTTTTTGGCAATCTCAAAGGCGTTGAAGTTTTTTCCGCGACGCGGGAAACCGTCACAGGTAAAAAGTGCTTTGGCTTGAACGGCACTCAGTCTCGACTCAATTGCTGAAACTCCATAGCCCGAAAAAACCGGAACGGCAATTGCGCCGATTTGTCCGATTGCAAGTAAAACAATGACTGTCTCGGCCTGCATCGGTAAGTGAATTCCGATTGCATCGCCCTTTTCTAAGCCTCTTTCACGCAACCCAACTACAAGCGCTTTAACTTGTCTCGATAATTCTTCATAAGTATGTGTTACAACCGAACCCTCTTCGCCTTCCCAGATTATCGCGGGCTGGTTTTTCATCTCGCCGGTCTGCCAGCGGTCGAGACACATTTCCGTGATGTTCAAGCCCGCGCCCTCGCACCAAACGGGAAACTCGACGCCGTTTGACGTGTCGAGCAGCTTCGTCAAAGGCGGATTAAATTTTATGTCGAGAAATTTGAGAACTTCTTCGGTGAATTTTTCGACATCATTTATCGAATATCGATAAAGCTCGTCAAAGTCAGAAACACCGATTTGCTGCATAAAACGCGTAATCTGCGCGCGCTCTTTGACCGCTTCCGAGGGCGTCCACGCAATCGGCTGATTTTCGAGAAGGTTGATGTCGTTCATATTTTTGTGATTTGAAAAGAATTAGCCAATATTTTATAACAAAACTTCGGGTTAGAAAATACATCTGAACATTTGCGAACTCGCGCGCCTTTGCGGACGTAAGTTTTTCTTCCCGCAAAAGCGCATGGAAAATTTATGAGCGAAAAACCTGTCGAAATTAAACTTCCCGCCAATCTTTTTCAAGGCAAAACGGCAATCGTCACCGGCGCGTCGCGCGGCGTCGGGCGCGCAACTGCCTTAAGACTCGCCGAAGCGGGCGCCAACGTCGTCGTAAATTATCTGAGCGCTGAAGAAAAAGCGAACAACGTCGTCGCCCTGTGCAGGGAAAAAGGCGTCGACGCCATCGCCGTTCAGGGCGACGTTTCCGAGTGGCGGGCGGCGCACAATCTGGCCAACAAAGGGCTCGAAAAATTCGGGCGAATCGATTTGCTCGTCTTAAACGCCGGAGTTTGGGAAGGCGCGCCGATTGAAGAAATGTCGGAAGAGCTCTGGAATAAGATTTTGAACATCAATTTGAAATCCGCCTGGGCGATGTCAAAAGCGTGCGTTCCGGCGATGAAAAAACAGGCGAGCGCCGCGATTGTGCTGGTTTCTTCGACCGCCGGACAGCGCGGCGAAGCGAATTATTCAAATTACGCGGCTTCGAAGGGCGGGCAAATCAGCTTCACAAAGGCGCTCGCCACCGAACTCGCGCCGCGCATCCGCGTCAATTGCGTCGCGCCCGGCTGGATTGAAACGGCGATGGTTCGCCCCGTATTCGAAGACGAAAATTATCGCCAGAGCGTTTTAAATTCGATTCCGCTTCAAAGAATGGCGGCGACCGACGACGTCGCGCTCTCGATTTGTTTTCTGCTCTCGGACTGGTCGCGCCACATCACGGGCGAGATTCTAAACATCAACGGCGGGACGGTTCTTTGCGGGTAAAAGCGCGAAACTCCTTATGTCAGGAAGATTACGGAAAAGAGATTTTATAATTGCTTAGATATATTCTGGTTGAAAAACCAAAATTTCAAGGAGGTTATAAAATTTTTATGGCACAGCAACAAGGTGGACAGGGCGGCTCAGGCGGCATGGACGATATGCAGATGCAGGGCGGAGGCGGAAGCCAGGGCGGCGGCGGCGGCCAAAGCGGCGGCAGTTCAGGCGGTTCGAGTGGTGGTAGTTCCGGCGGCTCGAGCGGCGGCAGCGGTGGAAGCAGTGGCGGAAGCGGCGGCGGTTCTGGCTCAGGCGGCGGCTCCGGCTCTGGCGGAGGTTCAGGTTCCGGTGGTTCGGGCGGAAGCTCGGGCGGCGGAACGGGTGGTTCGGGTTCGGGCGGTTCCGGTGCCGGAAGCTCCGGCTCGGGCGGTTCGGGCGGAGGCGGCGGAAGTTAAAGAGCTTTCGCGAAAAATTAAAAAATCCTAATTTGGCAGAAGCCGGTTTGAAAAAATCGGCTTCTACTTTTTGCGGCGGTTTTTAGTGAGAGACGCAGAGAATTTTTAGCCGCGAATAACACGAATTACACAAATAGCTGTTTTCTTTTATTCGTGATACCAATGTAATTCGCGGCTGGCTTTTTTCTAAAAAACTCTGTGTTCTCTGTGCTCTCTGCGGTGAAAATCTTTTCGAAATTTTTAGCAGGACAAATTTAACCCGGTTTGTCCGCTTTTTCTTAACTTGACAATCGAGCGCGTTTGATTTGAACTTTCAATCAGCGTGGGCGATAAAAAAAATCCGACAGTAATGAAATTTGGCGGGACGAGCGTGCAGGACGCGGAAGCGTTTGCGCGCGTCGCCGCGATTGTAACGGGCGAAAAGAAAAATTCTCCGGTCGTCGTCACTTCGGCGATGGCGAAAGTGACCGACGCGCTTCTGCAGGCTTTTGAGCTGGCGAAAAAAGGCGAGCCGGGCGATGCGCTGGCCTCGCTGGACGTTCATTTTGCGAGACATCACACAATTTCCGAGAGTCTGCTCGGCGAAAAACAGCAAAAAATATTTGAAATCGAGCTGCGTTACGCCAAAGAGGAATTAGGCGATTTGCTGATACGCGCGTCGCGTCGCTCTCTGCCGCTGTCGATGCTCAAAGACGCGATTGTTTCCTACGGCGAACAGCTTTCGTCGCGGCTTCTGGCGGAAGTCTGCAATACAAAAAATTTGAATGCGCGGCAGATGGATTCGCGCCGCCTGATTGTCACCGACGACGAATACGGCTCGGCGACGCCGATTTGGGACGAGACGGAAAATTTAGTTCAATTGGAATTACAGCCTTTAATCGACGCGGGCGAAATTCCGATTCTAGGCGGATTTATCGCGGCCAGCCGGAGCGGCGAAACGACGACTTTGGGGCGCGGCGGCTCGGATTATTCGGCGGCTCTGGTCGGCGCGGCGCTAAAGGCGCGTGAAATTCAGATTTGGACGGACGTCACCGGCGTTTTAACGTGCGACCCGCGCATCGTTCCCGAAGCGCGAACGCTCGAAACGCTTTCATACGAGGAAGCTGCCGAGCTCGCCTATTTCGGCGCGAAAGTTTTGCATCCGAAAACGATTCAGCCCGCCGTCGATTACAAGATTCCCGTCCGCGTCTGCAACTCGCACCAGCCCGATGCGCGCGGGACGATGATTTTATCCGAATCGGAGACCGCGCCGAGCCGCATCAAATCCATCGCGCACAAAACCGGAATCACGATTCTGAGAATTTCGTCGGCGCGGATGCTCGGAAGCTATGGTTTTATGAGCGCGCTTTTTCAGGTTTTCGAACGCTACCGAACCGTCATCGACGTCATTTCGACATCGGAAGTTTCGGTTGCCCTGACGCTCGACAATACGGCCGCCATCGAAAATATCGTCACCGAACTCGAACGCCTCGGCGAAACGCAGGTCGAATACGGCAACGCCGTCGTCTGCGTCGTCGGCGAGGGATTACGCGCTTCGTCGGGGCTTGCGGCCAAACTTTTTTCGACGATTGAAGACGTTCCCATCTCGCTTATCTCGCACGGCGCTTCGAGCGTCAACATCACGTTCGTGATAAAAGAAGAAAAAGTTTCGGAAGTGATAAAACGCCTCCACGAAACATTTTTCAGCGAATAATATGCTCGGTTTGGACAGAAAAAGCGTCAAGCTCGTCTCTCATAAAAAAGAATGGAAAACGCTTTTCGAGCGCGAGGAAAAACTGCTTCGCGACGCGCTCGGGCGTTTGGCGCTGGCGGTTGAACATATCGGAAGCACCGCGATTCCCGAAATTAAGGCAAAGCCGATTATCGATATTATGGTCGGCGTGCGCGATTTGCCGGATGTCGAAAAATGTCTGTCGCCGCTTGAGAAAATCGGTTACGAATATCTGGGCGAAATGGGCGTTGCGGGCAGGCATTATTTTAGAAAAGGCACTTCGACGATTAGCACCCACCATCTGAATATTGTCGAATTGGGCGGCGATTTTTGGAAAAACCATATTTTTTTTCGAGATTATCTGCGCGAAAACGCGGAAGCCGCGCGGCAGTACGACAAACTAAAAAACGATTTGGCGACAAAATACAAAGACAATCGCGAATCTTACACCGACGGCAAAACCGAATTTGTCGGGGAAATTCTGCAAAAATCGAATTTTTCGGCGCAAAATTAAACGATACGGCGTTGATTCGCGAGCTAAAGATGTTGTATCAATAAATCTCTATGAACCTTTTTGAATTGACAAGGGAATTGATGAAAATTCCTTCCGTTTCAGGCGAAGAACAAAAAGTCGGCGCGTTTTTGGACGAGTATCTTTCGTCTCTCGGCTGGACGGTCGAGATGCAGGAAGTCGCCGACGGCTGCCGCAACGTCATCGCTTATCTGAACGAGCGGCCGCGCGTTTTTCTATCGACGCATATGGACACCGTTCCGCCTTTTATCGCGCCGACCGAGGACGACGAAAAGATTTACGGGCGCGGCGCGTGCGACGCCAAAGGCATTATCGCATCGCAGATTTTTGCGGCGGAAAATTTGCGAAAACAGGGCGTCGCGGACATCGGTTTGCTTTACACGGTTGACGAGGAACAGTCTTCGACCGGCGCGAAAGCGGCAAATCTGCACCCGTTGGCGGCGAAATGCGAATATCTCGTCAACGGCGAGCCGACCGACAACGATTTGGCCGTCGGCTCGAAGGGCGCGCTTCGATTTATGGTCAAAACAACCGGCCGCGCGGCGCATTCGGCGTATCCCGAACAGGGCGAATCGGCGATTGAAAAGCTGCTCGATATTCTTCAGGACCTTCGACGGATAAAATTCCCGAACGACGAATTTTTCGGCGAAACGACGAGCAATATCGGCACAATCAACGCCGGAATGAAATTAAACATCGTTCCGGCCAACGCCGAAGCCGGATTTTTGATTCGGCTGACGACGAAAAAAGAGCCGATTTGGGAAATTCTGGAAAAAACGATTGACGGGCGCGGCACGCTTGAGCTTTTGTCGGTCAGCGAGCCGGTTAAAATGCTCGCGGTCGAAAATTTTAATCAAAAAGTCGTTCGTTTTACGACCGACATTCCGCATCTGCCGAACTGGGGAACGCCGCTTCTGCTCGGCGCGGGCTCGATTCTCGACGCGCACACGTCGCACGAATTCGTTTTGAAGCGAGATTTGGAAGAATCTGCCGGGCTTTATGAGAATTTAGTGAAAAAGCTGTTGCGGGAAAATTAATGATTACAAGACAAGATGCTATTAAAGTCGCTGCAGAGCTTAATTTGCCCGAAGTTGTGCAAAGATTGGCAAGAGGTGAAACTCTTGAATCAAGGCTTGATGGATATTGGGGGAATGCAGAAGAATTCTTTCTGATGAAAACCGACTACGGCGAGGGGATTTTTGTTCCGCTCTGGGATGACGGCAATTTTGATCAGGTTGTCGCGTTTCATTTGCCGACCAAAAAATTCTTTGAGTTTGATGTTGAAACGGAAATAGATTTCGAAAATTTAACTCTTTGGAATTACCAGCAAATCTTATATGAGACATTTCGTGATATATACGAAGTTTTTTATGATGATGGCGAAGAAAGATGCCGAACAGAGTTAAATTATCACGCCGATTTGTTTGAGTTTAATTATGTAGATGAGCTTATGAGAATCGGAAGAGAAGTTGAAAATTTTAAGGATTGGAATGAAATGGATAAAGTTTTCGAGGAGTTTCGGAAAACGTTGATTTAGATATGAGAATAGCTTTAATCGGACACGGCGCGATGGGACGGCTCATCGAAAATTTAGCCGAAGACAAAAATCACGAAATCGCTGTAATCATCGACGAATCGGACGCAGAAATTTCAGCGGCGGATTTGGCGGAAAAGCTGAAAGCGGTCGATGTCGCCATTGATTTTTCGGTCGCCGAAGCCGTCAGAAGAAATGTCGAGGCGTGCGTTTTGGCGCAGATTCCGCTCGTCGAAGGAACGACAGGCTGGAACGGTGAGCGCGGGGAAATCGAAAATTTTATAAAAGAAAATGACGGCGCGTTCGTTTTCGGCGCAAATTTTTCGGTCGGCGTCAATTTGTTTTACCGCATCGCCGATTACGCGGCGGAGCTTTTCGCCAAATTCGAAAACTACGAAGCGTTTATCGAGGAACAGCATCATTCGCGCAAAAAGGACGCGCCGTCGGGAACGGCTCTGAAATTAAAGGAAATCGTCGCGCGCCGTCTCGAAAAGGATTTCAGCGTTTCCTCGACGCGCGCCGGAAATATTCCCGGAACGCATCGCGTCGGCTTTGACGGCGCGGCCGACCAGATTCTGCTCGAACACTTTGCGCGCTCGCGCGAAGGTTTCGCGTCGGGCGCGATTCTGGCGGCGGAATGGATTGTCGGAAAAAAAGGCTTTTATGAATTTACCGACGTGATGGACGAGATTTGTCAGAACCATCTGCGTTAGCGGATGGTTTAAGTTTCAGGTTTCAAGTTCCAGAGTTTTAACCTGTAACTTGAAACTATTGACGAACCCGCCCGCTAACACAGGCGGTTCTGAATATGAAACCGAGAGTGAAAATATGCTGTATTTCGAGTCGGCGCGAAGCGTTTGACGCAATTGAAGCGGGCGCGGCGGCGCTCGGTCTGGTCGGCGAGATGCCGTCGGGGCCGGGCGTGATTTCCGACCGGGAAATTCTTGAGATTGCCCGCGTTGTTCCGCCGCCGATTGCGACGTTTCTTTTGACCAGCAAAACGAACGCGCGCGAAATAATCGAGCATCACCGGCGGACGCAGACGAGCGCGATTCAGATTGTCGACGAATTGCCGGAAAGAAATTACGCTGAAATCCGCGCCGCTCTGCCGTCTGTCAAATTAATTCAGGTCGTCCACGTGACAAGCGAAAAATCAATTGATGAAGCGATTGAGCTGGCCGAATCGGTCGACGCGATTTTGCTCGACAGCGGAAATCCGTTTCTGGAAATAAAAGAGCTCGGCGGAACGGGCCGTCGCCACGATTGGCGTCTGAGCCGGAAAATCGTCGAAAGCATCGAAAAACCCGTGTTTCTGGCCGGCGGTTTGAATGCGGAAAACGCGGCTGAGGCGATTGAAACGGTTCAGCCTTTCGGTCTCGATTTGTGTTCGGGCGTGCGAACGAACGGGAAACTGGACAGGTCGAAACTCGAAAGATTCTTCGACGCGATGGAAAAAATCTGAAAACCGAAAGCCGAGAATTGAAAATTACAAATATCAGTTTTCGGTTTTCAGTTTCTTTATAAACTTTTTCGTCGATTAATTTTGTAACACGGTCTTTATCCGCATATACTTGACGAATCATTTTAGCAAAAATTTTTATAAAATTATGACGATAAAATTGGATTGGATGGGCGGATGCGCGACGGCTCTGGTGACGCCTTTCAAAAAAGACGGCTCGATTGATTCGGATTGTTTTCAAAAATTAGTCGAGCGCCAGATAAAAAACGGCGTCAAACTGCTCGTGCCGTGCGGAACGACCGGCGAAAGCGTGACGATGTCGGACTCCGAGCGCCTGCACGTCATCAAGCTAACGGTCGAAGTCGCGCACAAAAAAGCGAAAGTAATCGCCGGAACGGGAAGCAACAATACGGCGGCGACGATTGAATTTACCCGCAAAGCGGGCGAAGCCGGAGCAGATGCCGCGCTCGTCGTCGCGCCTTATTACAACAAGCCGACGCAGGAAGGAATGTTCGCCCATTTCGGCGAAATCGCCAAATCGGTCAAAAAATTCCCGTTGATGCTCTACAACGTGCCCTCCAGAACTTCGTCAAATATTTCCGCCGAAACGACGCGCAGATTGGCCGAAACATACGAAAATATCACGGCGACCAAGGAAGCTTCGGGAAATTTCTCGCAGATAATGCAAATTTTGTTGAATCGTCCGAAAAATTTTCGCCTTTTTTCCGGCGACGACGCGACGACGCTGCCTTTAATCGCGGTCGGCGCTGACGGGCTCGTCTCGGTTTGCTCGAATGAAATCCCGAAGGAAACTTCCGCAATGGTCGAAAAGGCTTTGGCGGGCGCGTGGACGGCGGCCAGAAAAATTCATTACAAAATTCTCGCGCTGATGGAAGCGAATTTTATCGAAGCCTCGCCCGCGCCGTGCAAATTCGTCATGAAGGAAATGCATCTGCTCGAGGAAAATCTGCGCCTGCCGCTCGTTCCCGTGACCGAGGCGGCGCGAAAAAAACTGCGCGAGATTTTGAAAGAATTGAATAAATAGAATGGCAAATCACAAAAATTCCGAATTGCAGCTTGAAAGAATCGTCTTTTTCAGCGACGCGGTTTTTGCGATTGCGATAACGCTTTTGATTATCGAAATCAAAGTTCCGCGCCTTGACCATCACGCGTCCGACCGAGAGTTTTGGCTTGCATTGTGGGATATGATGCCAAATTTTATCGGATTTTTCTTCAGCTTTTTTGTCATCGGCGCATATTGGGTCGGACATCACCGGATTTACGGTCACATCGTGCGCTGGAATTACGGACTGGTCTGGCGAAACGTATTTTTCCTGATGGTGATTGCTTTTATACCGTTTTCGACAGCGTTTTTTAGCGAGACTTTTCCTCCTCGCTTTGTGCCTCTCGTCATATATGCGGTGAGTTTTTCCGCGGCAGGATTGCTTGAGCTTTTGCAGTGGCGTTACGCCGTAAAAAACGGGTTGGTTGATGACGGGCTGAACCCGATGGTTATCAGTTATCTTTCCTGGCGAATGACGTTTTTGCCGATTGTCGGTTTCGCCGCGATTTTGATTGGACTCGTTGACCCGAATCTTTCAGGCTTGGCATTTTTGATGCTGCCGCTGACGCAAAAAATAATCAAAGCCCGGTTTGCAAAAGAGATAAATAAAATGGAAGTTATCAAAGATGAACTTGAAACAGAAAATTGAAGATTTAATCGCGGCGAACAAAAGCGAATTCGACTCGTCTGACCGCGAGATTTTTGAAGACTTTAAGGCGGCGCTGCGGCGCGGCGAGATTCGTTCGGCGGAAAAAGACGCGGACGGAATCTGGAAGGCGAACGCGTGGGTCAAACAGGGAATTCTGCTCGGCTTCAAAATGGGCAAAATGGTTAATATGTCTTTCAGCGGCGAAACTTTTCAGTTTTTCGATAAGGACACATACCCGCTCCGGCCGATGAATCTCGACGATAAAATCCGCATCGTGCCGGGCGGCTCGACGATTCGCGACGGCTCATACGTTGCGCCGAACGTCGTTTTGATGCCGCCCTGCTATGTCAACGTCGGCGCGTATGTCGATGAAGGCACGATGATTGACTCGCACGCGCTGGTCGGCTCGTGCGCGCAAATCGGGAAGCGCGTCCATCTGTCGGCGGCGGCGCAAATCGGCGGAGTTTTAGAGCCGGTCAACGCCAATCCGGTCGTTATCGAAGACGACGTGCTGGTCGGTGGCAACACCGGCGTTTACGAAGGCGCGATTGTCAGGGAAAGAGCGGTTCTGGCTTCGGGCGTGATTCTGACGCGCTCGACTCCGGTTTTCGACTTGGTGAAAGGCGAGATTTACAAATCCGACGGAGAAAAAGCGCTGGAAATCCCGGCCGGCGCGGTCGTTGTCCAGGGCGCGCGGGCGATTACGAGCGGCTTCGGCAAAGAAAACGGTTTGTCGCTCTACGCTCCCGTTATCGTCAAATATCGCGATGACCGGACAGACGCTTCGACGAAGCTTGAAGATTATTTGCGATAAATTTTCACCACGCAGACGCGGAGACACAGAAAAAGAAATTAACAGGGATAACAGTATAAAAGGGATAAATCAAAATAATCGCTGTCTATCCTGCCATTCCTGTTAATTTCTTTTAAAAATCTCTGTGTCCCCGTGTCTCTGTGGTAAATTTATAAAATATGTCTCAGCCGATTGAAGTCATCATCAACGCCGGTTCGGGAAGCGTCGAGCAGGCGGAAACCGAAAGGCTTCTCGCCGGATTGTTTGCCGAAAACGGCGTCGAAGCAAACGTCTCGATGGCGAAAAGCGGCGCGGAAATCGTCGAACTCGCGCGAAAAGCCGCCGCGGGCGATGCCGAGATAATCGTCGCGGGCGGCGGCGACGGCAGCGTCAGCGCAATCGCCGCCGAAGCGATTAAAGCAAAAAAAACTCTCGGCATTCTGCCGCTCGGCACGCTCAATAATTTCTCGAAAGATTTGCAGATTCCGCAGGATTTGGCCGAAGCCGTCCGCATCATCGCCGAGGGAAACACAAAAAAAATCGACGTCGGCGAAGTCAACGAACATATTTTCGTCAATAATTCGAGCATCGGTCTCTATCCCGGAATCGTCCGCCGCCGCGAGCTTCAGCAGCGGCTCGGACGCGGAAAATGGGCGGCGGCTTTCTGGGCGGCGCTCAAGATTCTGAAACGCTCGCCGTTTTTCGCCGTCAGGCTGGAAACGGCGGACGGCAGCCGCATCGTCAAAACGCCGTTCGTCTTTGTCGGCAACAACGAATACGAGATGGATTTTTTTAATATCGGCCGGCGCGCGCAGATGGACGACGGCAAATTGAGCGTTTATTTTCTCCATCGAAGCGGCCGCAAGGGTTTGTTTCTGCTGATTGTGCGGACAATTTTCGGACGCCTGCGGCAGACCGAGGATTTTGAGGAGCTAAAGACCGGCGAAATTACGATTGAGACGAAAAAGAAGCAGATTTTAGTCGCGTTTGACGGGGAAATCGAAAAATTGGAAACGCCGCTCAGATACAAAATTCATCCGCAAGCTTTGCGCGTCATCGTTCCGCGCGAAACAGACGAAAAATAGCGGTTTACGTAGTGTTGACGGCTTCCGGATTATTTAAAAAGAGTGCTCCCCGAATGTTTTGATACCACTATCGAAAGCTTTGAGAGGGCTGTCGAAACATATATGAGCGCTGTCAAAACGTTTTATCTTCACTCCGAAGTCTTTTCAGAGTACTCCGAAAAGACTTCGGAGTGAAGATAAAACGAAGGACGATTCATATTTTGCTATTGGTCAAGGGGTAAATTTATGCGAGTTTTAGTTCATCTCTCCGACATCCATTTCGGGCGCGTCGATTACGAAGTGGTCAAGCGCCTGAAGGAAAAAATCGAGGAAATCGGCCCGCATCTGGTTATCGTTTCGGGCGATTTGACGCAGCGCGCCCGCTCGCATCAATTCGTCGAAGCGCGCGACTTTCTCGAATCTCTGCCGCACCCGCAAATCGTCGTGCCGGGCAATCACGATATCCCGATGGACAATATTTTCGCGCGTTTTTTTTCGCCGCTCGAAAAGTATAAAAAATATATCACCGAAGATTTACAGCCGTTTTACGCGGACGAGGAAATGGCCGTCATCGGCGTTAACACGGCGCGCTCTCTGACAATAAAAGACGGCCGGATAAACGAAGAACAAGTCGCCGGAATCCGCGAAAAAATGTGCGGTCTGGACGACAAAATGCTAAAAATCGTCGTCACGCATCACCCGTTCGATTTGCCGTCTGACTTTAATGAAAACGACATCGTCGGGCGCGCCGCCAAAGCGATGCCGCAAATTGCCGACTGCGGCGCGGACGTTTTTCTCTCCGGTCACCTGCACGTCAGCCGCATCACGCACACGGCCGAACGCTACAAATTGGATTCGGGACGCTCGGCGCTCGTCATACAGGCCGGGACGGCGACCTCGACGCGCGTCCGCGGCGAAGTCAATTCGTTCAACGTGATTGAATTTGACGCGCCGCGCCTCGCCGTCAAACGGATGGAATGTCAGAAGCCCGGGACGGGTTTCGTTCCGGCCGAAAGCCAGGAATTTACACAGACCGAAAAAGGCTGGTCACCGGTTTCTAAAAATTGAAAAATTAAATGTTGGAAGGATTTAAAATCATTGGTAAGATTGAACAGATTGAAATTATCGCCGTTGGTCGTTCAATCAGGATTATTTCTTTTCTAAACGAACAATTCGGTCACGGACGCTGGCGAAAATTGAAAGGTGTGGCGACACTCGAAAGGATTTCTAACGGTCGCGTCAGGCTGGCTGAAATTCACTGGTACGAAGCGCATGGAATCGGAAAACGCAACGGGAAGATAAAGCGCTGGCTTGATTGACTATGAATACGAAATTTGCGGTTTGTCTGAATAACAAAGGCTTTGAGGCATCGCTTGAAGTCGGGAAATTATATGAAGTCGTCGCGGACGCCGAGGCTGAAAATGATGGAATGATTCGCGTCATCGACGAAGACGGCGAGGATTATTTATTTGAAGCCGAAATATTTTATCCGCTTGTTATTCCCGCGGATTTAGCTGTTGCTTTGCACGAGAGAGTTTAAAAATGAACGCAGCGAAAGAAAAAATGCAATTACAATTACCGCGCCGTCTGCAGGGCGTTGCGCCGACTTTAATCAGGCAGATTTTTGAGCGCGCTTTGCCCGATTCGATAAATTTCGGTTTGGGCGAGCCTGATTTGCCGACGCCGCAGTTTATGCGCGAAGAAGCGTCGCGCGTCGCGCTCGAAGAACAAAACGGCTACACTTCGCACGCCGGGCTTTTGCCGCTTCGCGAAAAAATCGCGGCGAGCTATCCGCATTTGAATTTGCAGCCCGCACAAATCTGCGTGACGGTCGGCTCGCAGGAAGCGATGACCGCCGTTTTTCTCGGCATCGTCGATGAAGGCGACGAGGTTTTGATTCCGAATCCTTCGTTTCCGGCGTATGAAAACTGCGTCAGGATTTCCGGCGGCGAGCCCGTCTTTTATCGTCTTCCGGCGGAAAAAGATTTCGCCTTCGACATCGAGGAATTCAAATCCCGCATTACGCCGAAAACGCGCGCGGCGGTCGTCATTTCGCCTTCGAATCCGACCGGGAAGATTTTCACCGAAAACGATTTGCGGCAGATTGCCGATTGTCTGAAAGACACGGGAATTTATCTTATTTCCGACGAGATTTATTCGGATTTGTATTTTACGGGCGAAAAACCGCACTCGGCTTCGGAATTTTACGACCGAACCGTTATCGTTTCGGGTTTGTCGAAATCTCTGAGCATGACGGGCTGGCGCGTCGGCTGGGTGGCGAGCACGCAGACGGACGTCGTCAAGGCGGCGCTCACCCTGCACGGTTTTTTAACCGTCTGCACTTCGACGATTTCGCAGAAAGCTTCGCTTTTGGGCTGGACGGCGGAAGCCGAGCGCGCGAAAGCAGAAGCCAGGGAAATCTATCGGCGGCGCGGCGAATTTTTGATTGATTTACTGCAAACGGAAGTTAATCTGCGCGGCACGCACCCGGAGGGCGCGTTTTATACGATGCTCGACGTGCGGCATTTGGGAGACGATTTGGAAGTCGCCGAACGCTTTCTGCAAAACCGTGTGATAACCGTTCCCGGCGTCGCTTTCGGCTCGGAAGCGAAAGGTTTTCTGCGCGTTTCGTTCTGCAACACCGAAGAACGAATGGCCGAAGGCGTCCGCCGAATGAAAGAAGCTTTGAGCCTTTAGTTTTTCAGCGCGGCGAGATGCGGGAATCTTTTCCGTTGCGACGACAAAATTTTTGCGAAAAATTAAATTTATCCGGCAAGATTTTCTGTTCAAACGACAAAAGAATCTGCTATCATATCGATGTTCTCTAAATTCAATTAAATTAGGAATCTAATAAGTCAAAACTTGCTCGTTTTCGGTAATGTGCCGGATTGCCGTTAAGGAATCATAAAACTATGAAAATTTTGAAAAATACAGGTTTAGCTTTGCTCAGCCTTTTACTTTTGTCTCTCCCGATTTTTGCGCAGCGGCGCAACGACGCTGATGACACTGCGGCTGCGGCTTGCGGCACGGTCGGGTGCGGAGCGTTTGCTATTGTTTACCTCCTGATAATTTTAGTTATGCTCGGAGGCGCGGTCGCCATCGTTATTTTTATCTTCAAATACATCAAAAAAGACGCGATTGCGCGCGGCGATAATCCGAACAAATCGTGGTTTGCGCTTTTGGGCCTGCTCGGCTTGCTTATCTACGTTTTGACGCGTCCGCAAGGCAACGTCATGCCGTGTCCGAGCTGCGGTCAACCGAGAATGCAGGGGCTGCCGCGCTGCCCGCATTGTGGAAATGCGTGAAAACATTCCGCATAAAACTGGCGCTCGCCGTTTTTCTGATAGGGCTGACGTTTGCCGTCGATTTGGCGCGCCAGCCCGAATATCAATTGACGGCGCGCGTCTATATCGGGCTTGTCAGAGTTTATCAAGCCGTCGGGCGACCAATGCTCGACGGCGTTGTCGCCTGCCGGTATCGCCCGACGTGCTCTGATTACTCGATTCAGGCGGTCGAGCGTTTCGGCACGATTCGCGGGCTTGTCCTGACTTATTACCGGATAAACTCGTGCCAGACGAGCGTTCCGATGGGGACGATTGACGAAGTTCCCGCAAACTGAATGTGCGACTGAAAAAACGCCTCAAAAGAAAGACGCGGCTCATCTTTTCAGTTCTCGGCCGCCCCTTTCTTTTTGCCGGTGCTCGGACAGATTCTGCCTACAGTATTTTAAAAACTCCCAATCGTAAAAATTTTGAACCGTTTTTACGGCTTTTCTGCGCCGATAAAGCAGAAACATAAATTTACAAAAGGAGAAGTAAATTAATGAATTCAAATTTGGGATTAGAAGAAACTACCGGAAGCGGAAATGTAGTCCTGACTCCGGAACAGACAAACGCGCAGGCGGGCCGCGTGAAAACACTGGGAGTTGTCGCGTGGCTTCTGGTGCTGACCGGCTTTATTCCCGTTCTGGGTTTTTTCGGGCTGATTGCCGCTATTCTCGTTGCGCGCCGCGCAATGCGGGTTTCCAGAGAATATCTGCTTCCCATCGAAGCCGAAAAACCGGCGTATTATGCTTCGATTGTCGCCTTGGTATTCTTAATTCTGGGAACTATCGGATTGATTTTCTGGATTTTGTAGACTAAAAAACAAAACATTAGGCTTTGAGGAGAAAATTATGGAAGATATCTTAAAAGCACTGCTTTATTTGCTCGTTTTACTTGCGCCCATCGGCGGACTGGCGTGGCTTATCTATCGCCTGGTAAAAGGCAATAAGGGCGACGATTATTCGATAAAATAAAACTACGGAAAACTCATTTGCGACCGATGAGCGGCAAATTTGTCAATTCTCGAAGACAAATCAAGCGCCGCAAGCGTCTATTCCCGGAATTGACTTCGCTAACCGTTTAGCCTAGCATTTATTTTCTTTATGAAGAAATATCGTGTAGGAATTCTGGGCGCGACGGGAACGGTCGGGCAGCGTTTCGTTCAATTATTAGAAAATCATCCGCAGTTTGAGATAACCGCGCTGGCGGCGTCAGACCGGTCGGCCGGAAAATCTTACGTCGAAGCGTGCGCCTGGAAGCTCGCCGGGGCGATGCCCGATTACGTCAAGGACATCACGGTTCAGCCGATTGCGCCGCCGCTCGACTGCGAGCTCGTTTTTTCGAGCTTGCCGTCAAACGTGGCGCGCGAAACCGAAGAAGCGTTTGCGCGTGCGGGCTATCCCGTCATCAGCAATTCTTCTTCGTATCGAATGGACGAAGATATTCCGCTTTTGATTCCCGAAATCAACGCCGAACATCTCGGCTTAATCGAAATTCAGCAACGCAAACGCGGTTTTGACCGCGGTTTTATCGTGACCAATCCGAACTGCGCCGTCATCAGCTTTGCGCCGCCGCTCGCCGCTCTGAACTCGCGCTTCGGCGTCGAAGCGGTTTTCGTGACGACTTTGCAGGCGATTTCCGGCGCGGGCTATCCGGGCGTTTCCTCGTTCGACATTATCGACAATGTGATGCCGTATATCGCCGGAGAAGAACCGAAAGTCGAAACCGAAGCGCAGAAAATTTTAGGCGAATTTAACGGCCATTCCATCGAAAAGGCCGATTTTACCGTTTCGGCGCAATGCTTTCGCGTCAACGTGCTCGACGGTCACACAGCTTCGGTCAGAGTAAAATTAAAACAGACTTCGACGCTCGAAGGCGTGATGGAAGCGATGAAGTCTTTCCCGTCCTTAAATCTGCACTCGTCGCCCGCGCATTTTATAGACGTCTGCGACGAGCCTTCGCGCCCGCAGCCGCGTCTCGACCGCGAAAACGGAAAAGGAATGACAATCACCGTCGGCCGGCTTTTTCCCGACAATATTTTCGATTACCGTTTTGTCGCGCTCTCGCACAACACCGTTCGCGGCGCGGCCGGCTCGGCAGTTTTGAACGCCGAGCTTTTAATCGACAGAAGAATTATTTAAATTACGAATTACGATTTACGATTAAAAAAGGTTTTTTCTAAATCGTAATTCGTAATTCTGTATGGATTCCAATCAACAATTCGGCAAGCCCGTCCTAATCGCCGTCAGTCTTGTGCTGGCGCTGATTCTTTTGCTCGCGCTCGGAATAATCACCGGCGGCCTCGGGCTCGTTTTAGCGACGCCGATTTTAGCCGTCGTCATGGTCGTCGTCCAGACGGTTTATATCGAAGGCGTTCTCGGCGACAAAAATACGGAAGTCGAAAAAAAGGATTTGGACGGGGAAGACGAAGGCAAAAGTAAAAAGGCAAAAGAAAGCCGAAAAAAGCGATTGACGAGATTTAAGATTTTTAATTTTTGGATTTTACTTTTGCTCTTTTACTTTTTACTTTTTACTTTATGATTGAACGCTACACTTTGCCCGAAATGGGCGCTATCTGGTCGCCGCAGAATAAATTTCAAAAATGGCTCGACGTCGAAATCGCCGTCTGCGAAGTTCACGCCGAGGACGGAATTATTCCGAAAGATGCACTCGAAGAAATAAAATCGAAAGCCGCTTTTACGGTCGAAAGAATCAGCGAAATCGAAAAAACGACCGACCATGACGTTATCGCTTTTACGACGAATCTGGCGGAAAATATCGGTGACGCGGCGCGTTTCGTCCATTACGGTCTGACGTCTTCGGACGTCGTCGATACGGCAAACGCGCTTCTTTTAAAAGACGCCTGCGACGTTCTTTTGAAAAAGACGGACGCGCTTTCGGAAGTCTTAAAGCGCCGCGCGTTTGAATTTAAAGACACGCCGCAAATCGGCCGAACACACGGGATTCACGCCGAGCCGACTTCGTTCGGATTAGTCTGGGCTTTGTGGTTTTCGGAGATGCAGCGCAATAAAGAGCGGCTCGAAAAAGCGAAGAAAATCATTTCGGTCGGAAAAATCTCCGGCGCGGTCGGCGCGTTCGCGCATCTCTCGCCGGAAGTCGAAGAACGCGTCTGCGCGAAATTAGGATTGCAGCCCGCGCCCGTTTCGACGCAGGTCATCCAGCGCGACCGCTACGCCGAATATCTGTGCACGCTCGCGATTATCGCTTCAACGCTCGAAAAAATGGCTTTGCAGGTGCGTCACTGGCAGCGAACCGAAGTCCGCGAAGCGCAGGAAAAATTTAAAACCGGCCAGAAAGGCTCGTCCGCCATGCCGCACAAGCGCAACCCGATTCTCTCGGAACGCATCTGCGGCATGGCGCGCACCGTTCGCGCCAATTCGATTGTCGGTCTGGAAAACGTCGCGCTCTGGCACGAGCGCGACATCTCGCATTCGTCGGCCGAGCGCATCGTTTTGCCCGATTCTTCGGCGACTCTCGATTATATTCTCGCGAAAGCGACTTCTCTGCTCGACTCGCTCGTCGTTTACCCGGAAAATATGCTGAAAAATTTGAATCTGACGCGCGGGCTCGTCTTTAGCGGGCAATTGCTTCTCGCTCTGACGCAAAAAGGCGTTTCGCGCGAGGACGCATACGTCTGGACGCAGAGAAATGCGATGAAAGTTTGGGACGAAGGCGGGGAATACGAAGACTTGATAAAAGATGACGCGGACATTTCTTCGAAATTAACGACAGAAGAAATCGCCCGCGTCTTTGACGTTCGGCATTATTTGCGAAACGTGGAAAAAGTTTTCAAACGAGTTTTCGGCTAAATTACGCCCATTTTTCAGCCATGTCGCCGATAACCGGAAGCTTAAACATTTCGCCCTGAAAAGCTTTATAGGCAAGCAAAATTATTCCGGCTAAAACGCCGAATCCGGCCAGCACCAAGAGCAGCCAGAACAACGTCGCCAATAAGCTCGAAATAAAAGCAAAAAATACCATTACAATGACCAGACCGATATAAATAACAAAAATCGCCGCCCAGAAGAGAAGCGATTGAAACGCATGAAAGCGAACGAATTTATTGTCCTTTTCGATAAACACCGAAATTAGGGCTACAATCCCGATTGGATAGCCGATTAAAGCCGCTACGTTCCCATCAAGTCCTAATGCGGACTTTTGATTTTGCATAGTTTAAAATCTCCTTATTTTATGTTTACAAATGATTTATTTTGGCAGCTAAGCCTAGATTGACGTAAATCTAACATAAGACATTGCCTAAAACAAGATTTTGCGTAAGAATTTATTTTTTGTTTTGGAGAAACCGATGAAAGCAAAAGTTTATGTCACATTAAAGCCCGGAGTGCTCGACCCGCAGGGCAAGGCGATTCACCATTCGGTCGAGCTGCTCGGGTTTGAGAAAATCACGGACATTCGACAGGGAAAGTATTTTGAAATCGCGCTCGACGCCGATTTGCCCGAACCGGAAGCCCGCGCCGCCGCCGAAAAAATCGCCAAAGACGTGCTGGCCAATCCGGTGATTGAAGATTATCGAGTTGAGATAGTGAATTAGAGCGGTCAGCCTTCAGCAATCGGTAGTCGGCATAAAAGCTGATTTTTACTGACCGCTGACCGCTGGCCACTGACTACTGTTTTATGAAATTCGGAGTAATAGTTTTTCCCGGTTCAAACTGCGACCACGACGCTTATCACGTTATCTCGAAACACGTCGGTCAGCCGGTCGATTTTATCTGGCACAAGCAGACCGATTTGAGCGAATACGACGCCGTCATCGTGCCCGGCGGATTTTCCTACGGCGACTACCTACGCGCCGGCGCGCTCGCCCGATTTTCGCCGGTGATGAACGCCGTCAAAGAATTTGCGGCGCAGGGAAAATACGTTTTCGGCATCTGCAACGGCTTTCAGATTTTGTGTGAAGCCGGACTTTTGCCCGGCGCTTTGATTCGAAACGAGAATCTGCATTTCGTCTGCAAACACGTCAACATCAAGGTCGAAAATCAAAACACGCCGTTTACGGGCGAGTTCGATGCGGGCGAAGTGCTCTCGATTCCGATTGCCCATGCCGAAGGAAATTACGTCTGCGACGACCAGACTTTTGAAAGCCTCGAAGAAAACAATCAAATCGTTTTCAGGTATTGCGCGGAAGACGGCGAACCAACCGCGGAAGCAAATCCGAACGGCGCGCGAAGCAATATTGCGGGCGTCTGCAGCCTCGACCGGAATGTCCTCGGAATGATGCCGCACCCGGAACGCGCCTGCGAAGGACTTTTGGGCTCGAACGACGGTCGCGAGATTTTTCTCTCGCTCGCCAACGCGATTCGAAGAAATAATTCGTAAGAAAATTAGCCACGAATAACACGAATAAAAAATCAATTTCTATTCGTGTTATTCGTGGCTAAACCTTTTTCAGACTATCTCCAGACGATTTCCAGTTGATATTCTTTTGCGCCGTTATCGTTGTCGGTGATTTCGATAATTGTCGTGTAATCGTTGTTGCGGCTCGGCTGCTGAACGACGCGCGCGTCGCCGCGTCCGGCTTTTTTGATAACTTCAACCGTTACGTTGCGTCTCGGAAGAGCGGAGGTAAAGCTGAAAACGCCGCTGCCGTAATCGCGTCCGGCGAACGTGCTCGACGTTATATTTTTGCCCTGAAGCGTAATCTGCACGCGGCTGTCGACCGTTCCGCGCCAGAAAGCGCGCCCGAGAACGTCGCTGTTATTGTCGCCGTCGCCGTTTCCGTTTCCGTTGCCATTTCCGTTGCCATTTCCGTTGCCATTTCCATTTCCGCCGAGTTCGGTGTTAATGGCGTTGATTGTCGTCTGCGCGTCGCGCCAGAGATAGCTGTCTGAGCCAAAACCCGGCGCGCGGCGTGATAAATCCGAAAGAACGGCGGCTGCGTCGCGCAAAGTCGCGGCGCGGTTGCCGTCGCTGACCATCTGCTGGAAAAGTCCGGCGCTCGCGTCGAGCTGCTGCGCCAGAAACGCGGCTTCGACGTCGGTGCGCGCGGCCGAATTGTTGCGTCTCAAATTTTCCGACGTGCGGTCGGCCAAATCGACCGTCTGACGTTTTAATTGACTGCTCAGATTTGTCAGACGCGACGACGAATACCGGTTGTCGACTTGCGCCTGAGCGGAAAAGCTAAAAACCAGAAGCGATAGAAAAGTAAAAAGAATGGATTTTTTCATATTGTTGTCTCCTAATATATTTTAGGGGAGAGACAAACGCTCTCTTGGAAGAAAAATTGTAAATTCGAGTTTGCCGTAATAAATTAAAAAATAAAAATGGCGATTCGGTTTTTAATTTTTAATTTTGCATTTAATGCTGCGCTTCGGCCGCGATTTCGTTGACGACCAGGCCTTCGCGGCTTAAATTCCACTGCAAAACTTCAGCGCCTTCTTCTTCGGCGAGCGCTTTTTCGACGTCGGCGCGGCGTCCTTCTTCGCAGAAAAAGGCGATGCAGCCGCCGCCGCCCGCGCCGCACACTTTCGGTGCAATCGCGCCGTTCGCCAAAGCTTTTTCAATCAGCAAATCCATCTGCGGCGTCGTGATGTTCGGCGACAGCGCCCGGCGGTGCGGAAACGCATTTTTCAAAATTTCGCCGACCGCGTCCCAGTCGTTTTCGAGCAACGCCGCGCGCGTTTTTAGCGACGTGTCGCGAATGCCTTCGAAAATCCCGAAAATCCGCGCGTCGCCGTCGATGTGACGCTTGGTAATTTCCCAGTTGTTCGTGCCCGAATTGCGCGGCTCGCCCGTGTAGCAGACGGCGATACGCTCTTCCAGCGTTTTGGTGTCGATGTCCAGCGCCTCGCGCACGATGCCGTCGGGTCGAAAATGAATCGCCGCCGCGCCGCCGTACTGCGCCGAGTAATAATCCTGAAATCCGGTCGGAACGCGAATGACCTGACACTCGACGTTGGCTGCAATCGGGATAAAGCGTTCGGGCGCATAACGATTGCCGACCAATTTATTTAACGCGCCGATGCAGGCGATGTTTAAGGTCGATGAACCGGCCAGTCCCGCGCCGGCAGGCGCTTCGGAATGGGTCGTCATCTTGAATCCGATTTCGGGTTTGAAAAAATAGACGAGCTTGGCGAGCAGGCACAGATTCGGTTCGGTGGCGAGTTCAGCGATACGCGTGACCGAGCTTTCGACGGTTAATTCTCTATCAATCGATTCGAGAATTATTTTATCGTCCGAACGCGTTTCGATGCGGCAGCGCGCAAGCAAATCGACGGCGAAATTTACGGTTGCCGCGCCCTCGTGAAAAAGAAAAAGCGGCGGAATATCAATTGTTCCGCCCGCAAGGTCAACACGTGTCGGGGCGGATGATTCGATTATCATAAATTAGTGAATAACGGGTAATGGATAATGGATAATAAATTAAGAAATACTTTTTATCAATATACATTTTCCGTTTTCCATTATCCATTATCCATTAAAAAAAAGTTCATTCTTTTGCGGCGGCCGCCTTTTCCTTTTTTTCTGCCGAGGCCTCGTCGCGGTTCGGCGCGCTCGTCAGGTGCAGCTTTTCGCCGATGTCGTGAAGCTTCGTCTGCGCCGCTTCTTCGACTTTGAGGAGCTTTTCTTCGATTCTGTGAATCGTTTCCGGTCTGACTTCCTCGACTTTTTCCGACAGCCAGTAATGCTCGATTAAATAAAAAATGACGATTCCGACCAGCGCGATAAAGAAAAGCGCGATTCCGGCCTGTTTGAAATTACCGAGGACGCTCGTAATCGCGCCGCTGAAAAAATATCCGGCGCCCGCTAAAATTAAAACCCAAATCGAACAGCTAATCGCGTCGAGCATCAGAAAACGCAGGAAAGGCATTCTGCCGACGCCGTAAAAAAGACACATCGCCACGCGAATGCCGTAGATATATTTGGAAATAATGATTGCCGAGCCGCCGAATTTATCAATCAATTTCTGCACGCGCGGCTGCGCCATCTGGTAAAAACGATAATGTTTCGCGTTTTCGTGGAAAATCCTTCCGACCCAGTAACCGAACATATCGCCCGACATTCCGCCGAGCGTTCCGGCGAGAAATACCTTGAAAAACCCCCAGTGTCCGAAAAATTCGCCGTGCGCCATCACGCCCGAAATCAGGAGCGTCATATCACCTTCGACCGTGCAGAGCGCGTAAACCGCGTAGATTCCGTATTGCTCGATGATTTGAGAAAGGTGATCCATAAAACTTTAAGCAAGGGGAAATTATTATAAACTTTCCAAAGAGTAACTTTCCGCGCGGGTCAGAGTCAAACGATTTTCGTTTGGGGAATTTGTGTTTTATCACGAAATTTTGTTTGACAGTTCGGCGGGCAATGTCTAAAATCGCGTTAGTTTTCTGCCTTTATATTAAGAAAAAGAATTCAAAAAACGATGACTGAAGTGATAAGCCAAACTGAGAAACTTGTCGGTGTTGAAGTCGGCGGCATGATGATGAAAGCCGTATGTTTGGACGCGGGCGGAAATCTGGTCGAACATTTTCAGTCGCCCATCATCAAAGAAAAGGAAATCGCGCCGCAGCTCATCGATTTTATCAAGGAACTGTTTATCGGATTCGGCGATTTCGAAAAAATCGGCATCACCGTTCCCGGTTTGATTGACCGTGACACAAAACGCGTCGCCTTTTCGACATATTTTCCCGAGCACGAAAAAATCGATTTGCTCGGCGAGCTCGAAAAAGTTACAAAATTAAAAATTTTTATCGAAAACGACGCCAACGCCGCCGCTTACGGCGAATATCGTCTCGGCGCGGGACGCGGCAACCGCGATATGTTTTACGTAACTCTCGGCATCGGCATCGGCGGAGCTTTGATTTTCGACGGAAACATCTGGCGCGGCGCTTCCGGGTTTGCCGGTGAGTTCGGGCACATCTCAATCAATTCAGACGGCATGAAGCTCGAAGACGTGGCTTCCGCCGCCAATATCATACGCCGCACCAGAAGCCGTTTTCATCAAGACCACACATCGAGCCTGCGCAGCATCGGCGAAGACGAAATCGGTCTGCTCGACGTCGTCCGCGAGGCTCGGCTCGGCGACAGCTTTGCGCAGATGATGCTCGAACGCACCGGAAGTTATGTCGGAATGGCGATTGCCAGCGTCATAAATCTTTTGAACGTCGAAAAAATCGTGATCGGCGGCGTGATTATGCAGGCCGAACATCTCGTTTTGGACGCAATCGTCCGGCGCGCGCGCGAACTTTCCTTTCCGCCGTCCTTTAAAACGACCGAAATTAGCGGCGGCGAATTGGGCGAAAACGCAACAGCCGCCGGCGTCGCATTGCTTTCGAGCCGTTTATAATTTTATTAAAAAGTTAAAATTGTTATTAAACTTATCAGTTAATCTTATTTAGTGAAAACTTGCACAAGGTTTGCAAAAAAAATATCGTTACTATAGCGTTTGCAGAATTTATTTGATTTTGTAAAATCTAAATTAAGGTTTTTAGGGTAGTTTTTGTTAATCAGGGGTTAAAATTTTGCCTGAGTGCTTGGATTTTTAGGTCTGAGGCTCGGACGAGTATCAATTCGGGACAACAAACAATGGCACAATTATTTCATCGAGGAGCAAACAATCTTGCCAAAATAAGCTTTCTGGTAGCTATTATTGTGGGAGGAGTTGCCTTTTTTGTTTACACGCAGGTGGCGCGTTCGACCTATTTGACCGGACGCTATGCCGAGCGCCAGCAGCCGGTTCAGTTCAGCCACAAGCACCACGTCGGCGACGACGGCATCGATTGTCGTTATTGTCACACATCGGTCGAAACGTCGTATTCGGCCGGAATTCCGCCGACGCAGACGTGTATGAACTGCCACAGCCAGATTTGGTCCGACAGCCCGTATCTCGAACCCGTCCGCGCCAGCTACCGCGAAAACAAGCCGATTGAATGGCAGAGAGTCCACGATTTACCCGAATTCGCATATTTTAATCACAGCATCCACGTCGCCAAAGGCGTCGGCTGCTCGACGTGTCACGGACAGATTGACGCGATGCCCGCCGTTTATCAGGAAAACACTTTGCAGATGGAATGGTGTCTGCAGTGCCATCGCAATCCGGAAAACTACATCCGCCCGAAAGAGCAGATTTACAATATGGAGTGGAAGGACGGCGATTTGACGACGGAACAAAGAACAGATTTGAAAGCGCAGTATAAAATTCGCAGCCGAGAAATGCTGACGAGCTGTTCGACATGTCACCGATAGATTTTAGATGTTTGATGTCAGATGTCAGTAAAAAACCGCTGCTAATATTCAGCAAACGGTCTATGACATCTCAAAAAGTTGAGGAAAAAGAATGCCAAGCAAAGATAGTGAAACGAACTTTGCATTATTGAGAGATAGAATTCTCGAACAAAGCGGGAAAGATTATTGGCGCAGCGTCGAAGAATTTGTCGACGCGCCGGAATTTGAGGAATTCGTCCAGCGCGAATATCCGACGCAGGCCGAAGATTGGGCTGACGGGCTGAGCCGCCGCAACTTTATCAAGGTCATGGGCGCGTCTCTGGCGCTGGCGGGCCTCAGCGGCTGCGTTATCCAGCCGGCGGAGAAAATCGTGCCTTACGTGCGCCAGCCGGAAGAAATCGTTCCCGGAAAACCGCTCTTTTTCGCCACCGCGATGACGCTCGCCGGAACGGCGGTCGGTCTGCTCGCCAAATCGAACGAAGGCCGCCCGACGAAAATCGAGGGCAACACGATGCATCCGGGCAGTCTCGGCGCAACCGACGTTCTGGCGCAGGCTTCGCTTTTGAATATGTATGACCCTGACCGCTCGCAGGAAGTTACATATCGCGGAAATCCGAAAATGTGGCAGAATTTCGTCACCGAATTTCGCTCAAAGATTGAAGAAAATCGCGTGGACGGCGGCGCGGGCGTTCGCGTTTTGACCGAAACCGTCACATCGCCGACGCTCATCGCGCAGTTCAAACAGCTTCAGGCTGAGTTGCCGAAAGCGAAATGGTATCAATACGAACCGGTCAACCGCGACAACCAGATGGCGGGCGCCAAGATGGCTTTCGGCGCACCGGCGCAGGCGATTTATAAATTTGACCAGGCCGACCGCATTCTCTCGCTCGACAAAGACATTTTTTCCGATTTCAACGTTCGATACACCAAGGATTACGTCAAAAAACGCACTTTCAGCGAAGAACAAAAAGAAATCAATCGTCTTTACGCAATCGAGACGACCATCAGCATCACCGGCGCGAAAGCCGACCACCGGCTCGGCATCAAACCGAGCGAGATGACGGAAATCGCGAAAGCGATTGCGGGCGCGCTCGGAGTCGCGGGCGCGGGCGGCGCGGGTTTATCAGACAAAGCAAACAAATGGATTGCGCCGATGGCAAAAGATTTGCTCGCACACAAAGGCAAATCGATTGTCGTCGTCGGCGACAATCAGCCGCCGATTGTGCATGCTCTCGGCCACGCCATGAACCAGGCGCTCGGAAACGTCGGCACGACGATTACGTATGTCGAGCCGTTTGCGCCGTTTTCCGAGACGACGCAGATTGACCAGTTAAAACAGCTCGTCCAGGAAATCGACGGCGGAATGGTGAAAATGCTCGTCATAATCGGCGGAAATCCGGTTTACAACACGCCGGCCGATTTGAAATTGAACAAGGCGCGAATGGATAAAATTCCGCTTCGCGTGCATCTCGGACAATTTGTCGACGAAACGGCGGAAATTTGCCAGTGGCACATTCCCGAAAAACATTATCTCGAAATGTGGAGCGACACGCGCGCTTATGACGGAACCGTCACAATCGTCCAGCCGCTTATCAACCCGCTTTACGACGGCAAGAGCGCGCACGAGCTGATGCAGCTTTTCAACAAGGAAAGTTTCGACAAGAAAGATTACGACATAATCAAAGAATCGTGGCAAAAGCAAGGATTTACGGGCGCGCCGAAAACAAACGCGGCGGTAACGGCGGCGACAACAAATAATTCCGCGCCGCAGTCTTCGCCCGTCGCCGCTGCCAATACGACGTCGAAAAACGAACCGAATTCTCAAATTTCATCGACGAGCAGTCCGGCGGCCGCAAATTCCAACGCGGCGTCTTCGACAAACACGAATCCGAACGCGGCTTCGATGGCTTCGAACACGCAGGTGAAAGCGGCGAACACGACAACGGCCGCCGTTACGACAGCGGCCAGAAGCTTTGAAGACAACTGGAAAAGAGTCGTCCACGACGGATTCGTTCCGAATACGGCGGCGACCACGAAAACCGTCTCGGTCAATGCGGCGTTTTTGAGCCAGCCGCAAACGACGGCGGCCAAAAACGGAAATCTGGAAATTTCCATTTTGCCCGACCCGAGCGTTTACGACGGCCGTTTTACAAACAACGGCTGGCTTCAGGAATTGCCGAAGCCTTTGTCGAAAGTGACGTGGGACAATATCGCTATCGTCAGCCCGGCGACGGCGAAAAGTCTCGGAATAAATCAGCACCGTGACGAAAGAGAATACGCCGGCGGCGAGCAGGGAACGTCGTTTATCAACACCAAGGGCGGAAATATGTTTTCCGATTTGGCGACGCTCGAATTTCAGGGCACGAACGTCTCGAAACCCGTCCCGCTCTGGATTCAGCCGGGACAGCCCGACGACGTCATCACGATTTACATGGGCTACGGCCGGACGCGTGCCGGACGAATCGGAACGGGAATCGGCTACAGCGCTTTCGACGTGATGAAATCCGATGCGATGTCGTTCGGTTTCGGCAAACTGACCAAAACCGGAGAACAGGGAAGAATCGCTTCGACGCAAATCCATTTCAATATGGAAGGGCGCGACCTTTTGCGCGTCTGGGATTTGGAACAGTTCGAAAAAGACCCGACCATCGGCCACCAGCACAACGAATATCCGGCGTCGATGTATCCGCAGGAAGAATATCAAAAACAATACGACGCCAATCATCGCTGGGGAATGACGATTGACCTCAACAACTGCGTCGGCTGCAACGCCTGCGTCATCGCCTGCCAGTCGGAAAACAATATTCCGGTCGTCGGCAAAGAACAGGTCGAGAGAAGCCGCGAAATGCACTGGATACGCATCGACGCGTATTACGGCGGCGAGTTGAACAACCCGCAGGGGCCGCATTTTCAGCCGGTTCCGTGTATGCAGTGCGAGCAGGCGCCGTGCGAAGTGGTCTGTCCGGTGACGGCGACGGTTCACAGCGCGGAAGGTTTGAACGATATGGTTTACAACCGCTGCGTCGGAACGCGCTACTGTTCGAACAACTGCCCGTATAAAGTCAGGCGCTTTAACTTTTTGCTGTATCAGGACTGGGACACGCCGCAGTATAAATTGATGCGAAATCCCGAAGTGACGATTCGCAGCCGCGGCGTCATGGAAAAATGCACATACTGCACGCAGCGCATCGCTTACGCCAGAATCGAGGCAGAAAAAGACGCCCGCAGGATTGCGGACGGCGAAATTCTGACGGCTTGCCAGGCGGCCTGTCCGGCTGATGCGATTGTTTTCGGTGATTTGAACGATAAGGAAAGCAAAGTTTCCAAACTCAAGACAGACCACCGGAATTACAATCTGCTCAACGAATTGAACACGCAGCCGCGCACGACTTTTCTGGCGGGCTTGAAAAATTACAATCGGGAAATGCCCGATTACGTCGAGCCGAAAAAAGAAGCGGCGGAGATGAAAAAAGAAAATCCGACAGGAGAAGAACCGGTACATTAATTTGCTATAGGTGAGAATTTATGCAGGATGCGCAGGACTTACAAAAGATACAGGAAATTAAAAGAAAGCTGATTCCGCCGATGGTCGAAGGCGATCACGATTTTGCTTCGGTCACCGATAAAATCAGCGATGTCACGCTGAAAAAGAAAACGCCGTTTCACTGGTTTGTCGGATTCGGAATAGCGTTTGTCATCGCTCAGCTCCTGATGTTTGCCGTGACGAATCTGCTCGCATACGGTATCGGCGTCTGGGGAAACAATCAGCCGGTCGGCTGGGCCTTCGATATTATCAACTTCGTCTGGTGGATTGGTATCGGGCATGCGGGAACGCTGATTTCCGCGATTCTGCTTCTGCTCAATCAAAAATGGCGAACGTCGATTAACCGCTTTGCCGAAGCGATGACGCTTTTTGCCGTCGCCTGCGCCGCGATGTTTCCGCTTCTGCATACCGGACGCCCGTGGCTGGCGGCTTACTGGCTTTTCCCGTATCCGAACACGATGGGCGTCTGGCCGCAGTTTAGAAGTCCACTGATTTGGGACGTTTTTGCGGTTTCGACTTACGCGACCGTCTCGCTTCTGTTCTGGTATGTCGGTCTGATTCCGGATTTGGCGACCTTGCGCGACCGGGCGAAAAATAAGGTTTTCAAAAAGATTTACGGGCTTTTATCGTGGGGTTGGCGCGGTTCGGCGCGGCACTGGCATCGATACGAAATCGCGTATCTTCTGCTCGCCGGGCTTTCGACGCCGCTCGTGCTTTCGGTGCACTCAATCGTTTCGTTCGACTTCTCGGTGTCCCAGCTTCCGGGCTGGCACGCGACCATTTTCCCGCCTTATTTTGTGGCGGGCGCGATTTTTGCCGGCTTTGCGATGGTTTTGATTTTGTGTATTCCGCTTCGTCACTTTTATAAGATGAAGGATTTTATTACCCATACGCACCTCATCTATATGGGTAAAGTCATGCTCGCGACCGGCTTGATTGTCGTTTACGGCTACACGATGGAAGCGTTTTTCGGCTGGTACAGCGGAACCGGATACGAAAACTTCATGATTAAAAATCGTATCTGGGAAGGGCCTTACTGGTGGACTTACTGGCTTTTGATTTTGTGTAACGGCATGTCGATTCAGCTTCTCTGGTTTAAGCGTTTCCGGGAAAGCGAAGTCTGGCTTTTTCTCATTTCGATTGTCGTCAGCGTCGGTATGTGGCTCGAGCGTTTCGTGATTATCGTCACGAGTCTGCACCGCGACTTTTTGCCGTCGTCATGGGCGATGTATTCGCCGACGATGATTGACTGGTCGATGTTTATCGGCACAATCGGATTTTTCTTTACACTGATTTATTTGTTTGTACGCTTTTTGCCGATTATTTCCATCTTCGAGGTGCGAACGCTTTTGCCGGACGCAAACGTTCACGGGCATCAGCAGGATTTTGAAGAAAACGTGCTCGAATCCGAAGATGTTTATGATAAGAAAAAGGCTTGAGATTTTGAAAAATTAAATTTGCAGTCAACCGTGTCTGCCCGCAAACGGAACTGAAAAGGGCAACTCACCCATGTCAAACCGCCTGCCAGCACGCGCGGTTGATTGCAGAGCAAAAATTGCGATATGGAAAAGAAAATTTACGGAATAATGGCGGAGTTTGATACGGCGACCGAATTGGTTGACGCCGCGCGCGAGATTCGCGATGCGGGTTACAAAAAAACCGACGCGTTTTCGCCTTTTCCGATTCACGAAATCGACGAAGCGCTCGGCATCCGGCGCAGCGTTCTGCCGTTTATGGTGCTTGGCGGCGGCGTTCTGGGGCTTTTGAGCGGTCTGGGCTTGCAGTATTTCGTCCACGTTATCGATTACCCGGTAAACATCGGCGGCCGCCCTTATTTAAGCTTGCCGTCATTTATTCCGCCGGCCTACGAGCTGACGATTTTGTTTGCGGCGTTCACGGCTGTTTTAGGAATGCTTTTCCTGAACGGTCTGCCGCAGCCGTATCACCCGGTTTTCAACGTGCCGCGTTTTGCGCTCGCGACGCGCGAAAAATTCTTTTTGATAATTGAGACGAAAGACGCGCAGTTTGATTACGAAAAAACGAGAAGCTTTATGGAAAGTCTGAACCCGCAGGAGGTTTTCGATGTCGAAGAATAATCCGCGAGCGGAAGTGAAAAGGGAAAAGGGAAAAGTAAAAAGCTTAAGGCGCTCGATTTTTGCCTTTTGTCTTTTAATTTTTGCCTTGTCCGCCGTCGGCTGTCGCTACGATATGCAGGACCAGCCGCGCTACAAAGCCTTTAAGAAGAGCGATTTTTTCAGCGACGACAAGGCGATGAGAGACTTGCCCGAAGGAACGGTGGCGCGCGGTCATCTGCGCGAAAATAAAGCTTTTTACACGGGCAAAAAAGATAATGCCGACCCGAACGCGCAGGTTCAGACGACGACCGATTCAAAGGGCAATACGGTCGTCGCGAGCTTTCCGAACGATATTACGGAATTTCCCGTCCCGGTCACGAAAGAATTGATTGACCGCGGACAGCAGCGCTTCAACATTTACTGCATCGTCTGTCACGGCCCGACCGGAAACGGCGACGGAATGATTGTCCGACGCGGTTTCTCGCAGCCGCCGACGTATCACGACGACCGTTTGAGAAATGCGCCCGTCGGACATTTTTTCGACGTCATGACAAACGGCTGGGGCAAGATGAACAGCTACGCGTCGCAGGTTCCGCCGGCTGACCGGTGGGCTATCGTCGCCTATATCCGGACGCTGCAGCTCAGCCAGAATCCGAGCGGCGCGGGCACTGCAAACACAAATACGATGAATCGAACGACAACGACGACTCCGGCAAACACGAATACAAACACGCAAGGAGGCGTAAGATAAATGGCGGCTGAAATAAACAGAGAGTTTGGAGCACCCGATGATTTAGGCCGCTGGCAGACAATCGCGCTCGGCGTCGGCGGGCTCGCCACAATCGTGGTTTTGATTTTTGCGCTGATAGGCGCGCCCGAGCAAAAAGAACAGGTGCTTCGCTCTTGGCTTCTGGGCATTATCTTCTGGGGCGGCATCGGCATCGGCTCAATCGGAATCTTGCTTTTGCAGTATCTGACGGGCGGTGCGTGGGGCGTCGTCAGTCGCCGCGTGCTCGAAGCGGGCTCGCGCACGATTCCGATAATCTTTATTTTGTTTATCCCGATTTTGTTCGGCGTCACTTATCTGTACGAATGGACGCACCCGACGCCGGGCGACTTAACTCTCGAACATCGCGGCTGGTATCTGACGCCGCTCTGGTTCATTATCCGCGCGGTGTTGTATTTTGTTTTGTGGTGGATAATGCAGTATCTGCTCAACAAGTGGGCGCACCAGCAGGACGCGGCGACGACTTATGAAGATTCGGTCGGGTTTTTAACCCGAGCGTCGCGTTTTTCCGGCCCGACGATAGCTATTTTTGTTTTGGTCGTGAGTTTTGCGTCGATTGACTGGGTGATGACGCTCGACCCTCACTGGTATTCGACGATGTGGGGCTTTCTGTTCGTCGCCGGCTGGGCATTGAGCTGTTTTTGCTTTGTCGTCGTGATTTTGGCCGCGCTTTCGGATAAAGCGCCGATGAATCGCGTCCTCGGCAAACGTCATTTTCACGATATCGGCAAATTGATGCTGGCGCTGACGATGGTTTGGGCGTATTTCAATTTCTCGCAGTTTTTGATTATCTGGTCGGGCAATCTGCCGGAAGAAACCGTCTGGTATCTCGTCAGAATGAAAGGAACGTGGGGCGTTATCGGTATCATTCTGATTTTGTTTCATTTCGGGTTTCCGTTTCTCGTTCTGCTTTCACGCGACATCAAGCGCAACGCCAAATATCTGGCGGGTCTGGCGATTTTTATCTTGATTCTCCGGCTGGTCGATATGTTTTATTTAATCGGGCCGAACCCGCGCGTTTTCGAGCAGGGAGTAAAAGATAACGCGTTTCATATGAGCTGGCTCGACATCGTCGCGCCGATTGCGGTCGGCGGAATCTGGCTGTGGTGGTTTTTCCGCGAGCTCCAAAAATACCCGTTGGTTCCGATTAACGACCCGTTTTTGGAAAACGCGATTGAACACGGGAAAGGACATTGACATGTGGAAAGTGCTAAGCGGTAAGTGGCAAGTAAAAGCAAAAATACTTTCCACTCAATACTTAGCACCTAGCGCTAATTAAACTTATGGCTAAGCACGAAAAAACTTTTGTTGATTTCGATAAACCGTATGAGCAGAATCTCATCGGGATGAAAGGAATTATTGTTTTCGCCCTCGGACTTTTTCTTTTGATTGTCATAACCTTCGGCTTGATGTGGGCGCTGATGAACGTGATGGAAGGCGACGCGGTTGTCTCGAAAGGCTCGAAAGAGCCGCTGGCGATGACCGAAGAGGAAAAACTGCCGCCCGAACCGCGCCTCCAGTCGGCGCCGGGTTTTGGCATCAACGGCGAGAAAGGGCGCGTCAATCTCGAGCTCAGAGAGCCGCAGGCGGAATATCGCGAGCTTAGAAAAATCTGGGAAACAAATTGGATGGAAGGTCAGAAAGACCTGAAAACGGGAACGGTTATCAGTCTGCCGATTGACGAAGCTAAAAAGAAATTTTTGGAGCAGAGCGCGCAGATGAAAACGGACGAAAACGGCGCGAAGATTTATGAAGAGTCGCGCCATATAATTTCTTATTCAAGTTCGGGACGAACGGCAACCGACAAGATTAGATAAGGATGAAGGATAAAAGGCGAATAAAAATCCTTTTATCAAAATTTTATGAAAAAAAGTTCAGCACTTTCAGCGGTTTTGAAACTGAAACTTTTGATTTTAGTCGGCTCTTTGTTGTTTGTAAGCGTTCCGGCGCAAAAGTCGGAGCATTACAATTCGCCGCTTTATTCGCCGCGAACATACGACCCGAGTCAGGGCACGAGCAACGGAATGCCGCCGGTTTTGAACAAGGTCGGGATTGACCAGAAGCTCGATTCGCAATTGCCGCTGGACGCCGAATTTAAGGACGAGGACGGCAAAAACGTCAAGCTCGGCGAATATTTCGGCAAAGGCCGGCCCGTCATTCTGGCGTTTGTTTATTACGAATGCCCGATGCTCTGCAACGAAGTTTTGAACGGTTTGACCGGAACTTTAAAGGGAATTTCCTTTGACGCGGGAAAGGAGTTCGACGTCGTCGCGATTAGCTTTGACACGCGCGAAAACGACAAACCGGATTTGGCCAAAAACAAAAAAGCGAGTTATCTGGCCAGATACGAGCGCAAAGGAGCGGAAAACGGCTGGCATTTTCTGACCGGAACGCAGAGCGAAATTGACAAGGTAACGAAGGCCGCCGGATTTAATTACGTCTGGGATGAGGCGACGCAGCAGTTTGCACACGCGGGCGGAATCATGATTGTGACGCCGCAGGGGCATCTGGCGCGGTATTTTTACGGCATCGATTATTCGCCGAGAGACGTTAAATTCGGCATTATCGAATCGACCGAAGGGAAAATCGGCAATCCGGCTGAAAAGCTTTACCTGTATTGTTTTCACTACGACCCGTCGACCGGCAAATACGGCTTGACGATTTTAAGAGTGATACGCCTGGCGGGAGTTGCGACAATTCTCGGAATCGGCGGAATGTTTTTTGTATTTTGGCGTCGCAGCAAAAGAAAGATTAGTTAATGGTTAATTGATTTAATGGTTTGAAAAATAACCGCCGGCCATTAACTCGTTAACAGAAATATTATGCAAGAAAATACTTGGATTCCGGTATTTCCCGAACGTGCTTCCAGCTTCGCCTGGCAGGTTGACGCGCTGTATTTTTACATTTTGGCGATCAGCGTATTTTTCACGGTCGGCATCGTCCTCGCCGTCGCTTTTTTTGTAGTCAAATACCGCGAGAAAGAAAAATACGCGACCGGCGCGGAGATTCACGGTTCGGTTCCGCTCGAATTGTTCTGGTCGTTTGTCCCGTTCGTCATTTCGATGTCGATTTTCTTAGGCGGCGCGATTGTTTATTTTAATCAATACCGCATACCGAAGGACACGACCGAGATTTACGTCGTCGGCAAACAGTGGATGTGGAAGTTTCAGCACGGCACCGGACAGCGCGAGATAAACGAGCTGCACGTTCCGGTCAACCGGCGGATAGAGCTGACGCTGACGACCGAGGACGTTCTCCACGACCTCTACATTCCGGCGTTTCGAACAAAAACCGACATCGTGCCGGGACGCTATACAAAACTCTGGTTTGAAGCGACAAAACCGGGCAAATATCATATTTTCTGCGCCGAATACTGCGGCCTCAATCACTCGGGAATGGGCGGTTACGTCTATGTCATGGAGCAGCGCGATTTTGACAACTGGCTGAGCGGAAACGTTTCCGGCCAGACGCCGGTCGAAGCGGGCCGCGATTTGTTTGAAAACAAGCTCGGCTGCGCGTCCTGTCACGCGGGCGGCCCGCAGCAGCGCGGCGCGAAGCTCGAAAATCTGTTCGGCTCTGACGTTAAACTGGCGAGCGGAGATACGGTCAAAGCCGACGACGCCTATATTCGCGAATCGATTCTCAATCCCGGCGCGAAAATCGTCGAGGGTTATCAGCCGATTATGCCAACTTTCAAAGGTCAGGTCACGGAAGAACAAATCGTCTCTCTAATCGCGTATATCAAATCTCTAAGCGGCCCGGCGGGCGCTTCGACAACTTCGCCGACCGGCGCGACGACTTCGAGCGGCAATTCAAATTCGACCAGCACCGTCGCGCCGATAGCCAACCGCGGCAGTACGAACAGCCAGGGAAGCAATCCGAACGCGCCGCAAAATCAGTCGGAACCGACAAACAGGCAAAGATAAGGCCGTTCTTACGAACAGGGAAAGGTAGTAAAAAAAGTTATGCAAAACGTAGATGCAACGAATGTTGGAAATGTTGAGAAACCGGTAAATTATTTGACCAACGGTTACAGCTTAAAATCATGGCTTTTGACAAAAGACCATAAGCGCATTGCGATTATGTATCTTTTGTCGGTCTCCGCCTTTTTTATGATGGGCGGAATTTACGCCATGCTGATTCGTCTGGAACTGCTCACGCCGGCCAGTGATTTGCTCGAGTCGGGAACTTACAACCGCGTCTTTACACAGCACGGGGTGATAATGGTTTTCTTCTTTTTGATTCCCGCGATTCCGGCTATTCTGGGAAATTTTCTGCTGCCGATTATGATTGGCGCAAAGGATTTGGCGTTTCCGCGCATCAATCTCTTGAGTTTGTATTTGTATTGGGCAGGCGGCTCGCTCGCGCTCTGGGCGATGATGCAGGGCGGCGTCGACACCGGCTGGACTTTTTACACGCCGTATTCGACGACGTTTTCCAACACATACGTTATGGCGACCGGGCTCGGCATTTTTATCAACGGTTTTTCGTCGATTCTGACCGGCCTCAACTTTGTCGTTACCGTCCACACGATGCGCGCGCCGGGAATGACCTGGTTTAGAATGCCGCTTTTTGTCTGGGCGCATTACGCGACAAGTTTAGTGATGCTGCTCGGCACGCCCGTTATCGCCATCACGATTTTGCTGCTGGCGCTCGAGCGCTTTGCGCGAATCGGGATTTTCGACCCGTCAATCGGCGGCGACCCAATTTTGTTTCAGCATCTTTTCTGGTTTTACTCGCATCCGGCGGTTTACATTATGATTTTGCCCGGCATGGGCGTCATTTCGGAACTGATTTCCAATTTTGCGCGCAAAAAGATTTTCGGCTACGAATTTATCGCGTTTTCGTCGATTGCGATTGCCGTTTTCGGTTTTCTCGTCTGGGGACATCATATGTTCGTCAGCGGGCAGTCGGTGTATGCCGGACTGGTCTTTTCGTTTCTGACGATGGTCGTCGCCATTCCTTCGGCTATCAAGGTTTTTAACTGGGCGGCGACGCTCTATAAAGGACAAATTTCCTATGACACGCCGATGCTTTACGGTTTGTTTTTTATCGGCTTGTTTCTTATCGGCGGTTTGACGGGCGTCTTTTTGGGCTCAATCGGTTTGACCGTCCATCTGACGGACACGTATTTCATCATCGCGCACTTTCACTATGTAATGGTCGGCGGGCAGGTTTTGGCTTACTTGGGCGGACTTCATTACTGGTGGCCGAAGATGACCGGCAAATTGTATTCGGAATTCTGGGCGAAAATTGCGGCGATGCTCGTTTTCGTCGGGTTTAACTTAACGTTTTTCCCGCAGTTTATTCTCGGTTATATGGGAATGCCGCGTCGTTATGCGTCGTATCCGCCGGAGTTTCAGGTTTTGAACATTTTCTCGTCGGCAGGCGCGTCGATTCTCGGAGTCGGCCTGTTTTTACCGCTGATTTATCTGGTTTACTCGCTTTTCTTCGGTAAGGACGCTCCGGCCAATCCGTGGATGCTGCCCGGTCTGGAATGGCGCACAAGCTCGCCGCCGCCGACCGAAAATTTTGAAAAAACGCCGATTGTCACGTGGGAAGCATACGAATTCGGCGAAGAAAGCGGCTTGGATTTAGAAGACGCGAGAAATAAATACAAGGTAACGGTTTAAGATAGCAGTCAGTGGCCGGCGGTCAGTTGTCAGAAAAGGCAAAACCGACCACTGACCGCTTGACCAGTGACCACTAATTATTATGGCTACACACGAACACGAATATCATCCGCCCGGTCTTCAGCACCAGTTTGAAGATATGAAGCAGCAGGAAGAATCCGTTTCAATCGGAATGTGGATGTTTCTCGCCCAGGAAATTATGTTCTTCGGCGGAATGTTTACGGTTTATCTCGTATTTCGTTCCAAGTATCCGATGGCGTTTGCGGCGGGAAGCAACCATCTCGACGTGAAGATGGGATTTATCAACACGCTGGTTCTCATCGTCAGCAGCTTGACGATGGCGCTCGGCGTTTACTACGCGCAAAAGGGCAACCGGAACTTGCAGATGATAATGATTGTCCTGACGATGATTTTCGGCGCGACGTTTTTGGGCGTAAAAATCGTCGAGTATACCGATAAATACAATCACGGGCTCGTCCCGATTTCGGGCTGGAACAAGAAAATACAAGCTCACGAAACTTCGGGCGAAAAATCGGCGATTGTTCTTCCGCTTGAAACAAAGGCGGAGGCCGCCGAAGCGGAAAATAAAACCGAAGAGCATCACGCAAATCCGAAAGGCGAGTTTATGTGGGAAGATTCACATCTCGTCACACAAGCCCAGCAGGGAAACTTTCTGACCGATGCGGAAAAAATCGGCTATTTTGCCGACGGTGAAGTAAGCGATAATAAATTCCGCGATAAGGTTCGAATTTTCTTTTATATTTACTTTGTCATGACGGGCCTGCACGCGCTCCACATGATAATCGGCTTATTGATAATGTCGTGGCTTTTGTGGAAAGCGTGGAAGGGAACGTTTTCCTCCGAGTATTATTCGCCCGTGGAAATTTCTGGTCTTTACTGGCACTTTGTCGATATCGTCTGGATTTTCCTGTTTCCGCTGCTTTATCTTTTGGGCAGACATTTTGTGCATTGAGGAGAAAAATAAATGGCAGAACATCACGTAGAACACACTGAAGCCCACAAGGAACATATCGGAATTCCCGGATATTTAGGCGTTTTCGCCATTCTGGTCGTCGGAACGGTTTTGACTTACCTGACGGCGCAAATCGATTTAGACCGTATTTTTCCGGGCGCAAACACGCTGCTAGCGCTGCTTATCGCCTTTACGAAAATGACTTTCGTCGTGCTTTTCTTTATGCACGTTAGATGGCAGTCGCGCTTGATTTGGCTGACGGCGGTCGCCGGATTTTTCTGGCTGGCGATAATGTTCGCCTACACGATGCAGGATTACCTGACGCGCTCGTCCGGAGTTTTCAACAGATAGCGCTTTCGATAAAAAAATATAAAATTTTCAACAAAACGCGCGGCGCCAGGCAAAACAAGTCGGTAAGCCGCGTCTTTCATTCTATTAGCGCAAACGCTTTACTCGTGCTATTATTTCTGGTTTAATAGTCTGGTTTTTATTTACGATGTAATTCGTGAGAGTATTTTCAGGACAACAGGCACTACTTTCCCGACATCAGAAACGAGAGATGTTACACAAAAAATCCTTTTTGCATTTATCTTTATTATTTATATTTTCGCTGTGTTTACTGGCGGGCGGCTGCATCAGCCCGAAGACGCGCGACGAGCGCCCGACGCTGCTGAAGACCGAAAATGCGACGCAGTATCATCTTTTGAGCGAGGTCAATCGCTTCGCCAAAGTCAATTCGATGCGCGCCAAAATGTATCTCAAGTTTGAGGATAATTCGTTTGCCGAAAGCGGCATCGCGGAAAAATACAAAACGGCCGACGGCGAAGTAGTAGTTCAGCGCCCGGCAAATATTCTGCTCAAAGTTCAGATTCCGATTATCAAAACCGACGTCGTGCAGATGTCTTCGAACGGCGAAAAATTCCGCGTCGCAATTCTCGAAGACGGTTCGGGCGGAAAATACAAAAAATTCGTTCTCGGAACAAACGACGCCGATTATTCGGTGCTGCAGGAAGAAGTAAAACGAGCGGATATTGACGGAAACGGCAAAGAGCTGAAACAAAACGTCAACGCTTTTTCAAATCTGCGCCCGCAGCATTTTACCGATGCGATGCTCGTTCGGCCGGTCGATACGAAAAACTATTCCTACGTTCAAAGCACGATTTTGCAGGAAGAAGAAGACGCGACGAAACCGAAAAAATCGCCTTTGCGAAAAGTTCTGCGCGGTTATTATCTGCTCGACGAGCTGCATAAAAACGACGACGGAAGTTTGAGCATCTCGCGCCGGTTCTGGTTTGACCGCGTCGGCGGAATCCGTCTCGCGCGCCAGCAGATTTTCGATACTCAGATGGAAATCGAATCCGACATCGTTTACGGCAAGGAAGGAAATTTAACCGATACAGGCGAATACAACAATCTGCCTCTGCGCGTCGAAGTTACGCGTCCGAAGGAAAGGTATAAAATGAGTTTGGAATATCAAACTCCCGACGCGGTTTCCATCGGCAAAACATATCCGGCAAAAGCGTTTGTGCTCGAAAACACATGGGGTTTGCAGGAAGTCGATTTGGATAAAAAAGTGCAGGAAATGAGAAACCGCGCGACGACCATCGAAAAACAGGATAGCAAACCGGAAAACAAGTAATATCTGAAAGCCGAAAACTGAGAACTGGAAACTGAAAAGTGATTTTATTTTCAGTTTCCAGTTTTCACTTTCTCGGCTTTTTCACTTAAAATGAGGTTTCGCGCAATATTTTCTTAAATGAAGACGATTTTAAAGACTGAAGAGTTAACCAAGACTTACCTGATTGGAAAAGTGGAAGTTCCGGCCCTGCGCGGCGTTTCGCTCGAAATACAGGAAGGCGAATTCGTCGCCATAATGGGGCCTTCGGGCTGCGGCAAATCGACGCTTCTGCATCTGCTCGGCGGGCTTTTATCACCGACGACAGGGCGGATTATTATCGCCGACGAAGATTTATCAAAAGTTTCCGACGCCGAAAGAACCGATATCAGGCGGCGAAAAATCGGCTTTGTCTTTCAAAGATTCAATCTTTTCCCGACTCTCACGGCCGAAGGAAATCTGAAACTGGCGGAAAAAATTCATTCGGGCAACGGCAGCAAAAACTCGGACAGAAGAAGGGAAGTTTTGCGGCTTTTGAAGCTCGAAAACAAAATGCATCACAAACCGCTCGAGCTTTCCGGCGGCGAGCAGCAGCGTGTCGCGCTGGCGCGCGCGATTGTCAATAATCCGGCGATAATCTTAGCGGACGAGCCGACCGGAAATCTCGACACGGAAAATTCCAAAATCGTGCTGGATATGTTTCGCGACCTGAACGAAAAATTTAATCAGACGATTATAATGATTACGCACAATCCGGAAGCCGCGACCAACTGCAACCGGATTATCCGGATGCGCGACGGGTTGGTAGTTGATAATTGATAGTGGAAATGTCGGATTTCAACTGACGACTGACGACTATGATAAGAGACATCATTCTTTGGAAATACGAACGTGCCAGCTGGCAATGGGACGTTTTATGTCTTTTAATCGTCGCGTTTATATTTCTGACGCCGAAAGTGTGGTTTGAAAAACGCGAAATACTTGCAACCCAAACGTCGCGTCTTATCGTCAAAGCCAGAGATTTTTCACTTGATAAAAGCGAGATGGAAAAGCGCGTCAAGGAAATGAGCGGAAACCCCGAAGCGGAAGTTTTGGAGTGGCGCGAGGCGCGCGACGCAACAGGTGAAGCTATTTATGAAATTGACATCCGCTAAGTTTAGATGATAGATACTAAATGTCGAATATAAGACGATGCGGTTTAGAGCAAGTCTCTAATGTTTCGGCATCTAACGTCTTTTTTATAAGAGGAGTTATAAATCAATATGAAAATTTTTTTGAAGCTCGGTTTATCCGCCTTGGCGCTGCTGTTTTTGTTCAGCGCGCTGGCGGTGACGGAAACAAAAGCGCAGACCGGCGTGCTCGGCGAAGTCTTAAAACGAATGGACGAGCACAACAAAAAGCTGGCGACGCTCAAGGCAAGCGTCAGGATGGACAAATATAATGCGCAGATTGATACTCACGATATAACGGAAGGAAGCGTAACTTATGCGGCGCAGAAAGGAAAAAATCCATACGTTCGGATTGACTGGACAAAGCCCGTCGAAGAATCTTTAGCCGTCGTCAACAAGGAATACGTTCTTTATCGCCCGAAGCTGAACCAGTATATAAAAGGCAACATCAACCAGGCGAAAGGCAGCGGAACGGCGGGCGGCGCGCTGGCGTTTATAAATATGTCGAAAGCGCAGCTGAAAGCCAATTACACGATTAGATACGTCGGTCAGGAAACGGCCAGCGGCGCTCCGACGTGGCATCTTGAGCTGACGCCGAAAGCGGCGACGAACTACAAGGTCGCCGAGCTCTGGGTTGACGGAAACGGGATGCCGATTCAGGCGAAAGTGACCGAAAACAGCGGCGAGACGACGACCATCGTGCTGTCGAATCTTCAAAAAAACGTAACGGTAAACGGGTCGGATTTCGTCATCAACACGAAGGGCGCGAAAGAAGTTAAAGGCTAAAATTTTCAGCCGAGTTTGACCAAAGGCTTTGGCTCGCGCGGTCAAAGCCTTTTTGATTTGAAAAGATAAGGCTTAAATCTTATAATTTCAAATTCGACGTTTCTTCCCGTATTTTAATTTTATGCCAAAGGCAAGCAGTTTCAGTCGATTTACACGCGGAGTCAGGCACACCGTCCGCGCATTCGCTTCGACCAAGCACCCGGTGCTGGTTCACATCGTCCCGATGCGGCGATGCAATCTCTCCTGCGCGTATTGCAACGAATACGATAAGGTATCAGACCCGGTGCCGATTGCGGAGATGCTCCGGCGTATTGACAAGCTCGCCGAATTCGGAAGCTCGGTCATCACGATTTCCGGCGGCGAGCCGATGATGCACCCGGAGATTTACGAAATTATCGCGCGCATCCGCCATCACGGGATGATTGCCGGTTTGATTTCGAACGGCTATTATTTTCAGCCCGAAAAAATTAAAAAACTAAACGAAGCCGGACTCGATTATCTGCAAATCTCGATTGATAACGTGACGCCGGACGACGTTTCCAAAAAAAGCCTGAAAGTTTTGGACAAAAAACTGCAAAACTTGTCGGAGTTTGCCAAATTTAAGGTCAATATCAATTCGGTCGTCGGCGGCGGCGTCGCCAATCCGGACGAAGCGCTCATTATCGCCAATCGCGCCATCGAGCTCGGCTTTTCCTCGACCGTCGGCGTCATTCACGACGAGATGGGCCTCAACAAAGGCTTAACCGACCGCGAAAAGGAAGTTTACAAGGAAATAAAAGCAAAAGGGTCGAGAAGCTACGCGCGCTGGAACTGGTTTCAGGACAAGCTCGTCGACGGCGAAGAATACGAATGGCGCTGCCGCGCCGGAGCGCGTTATCTTTATATCTGCGAAGAAGGTCTGGTGCACTGGTGTTCACAGCAGCGCGGCACGCCCGGCATCTCGCTTCACGAATACACGCGCAAGGATATGGAGCGCGAATATATCACCGAAAAATGGTGCGCGCCGACCTGCACGATTCAATGCGTTCATCAGGTCGGGCATCTCGACGCGTGGCGCGACCCGCAAATTTCGATGAACGATTACAACAACCGGACGGGCGGAAAAAATTTGAAAAAAGAAACCGTCCGGCAAGTTCTCAGCGCGGAATAATTTTGCTATGTCATCGCTGGCGGATTCAAAAACCGAGAAAGTCGCGGAAATCATCCGAAGAATCCATCACGGCGAAATAAAAAATCTGCTCGTCGTCGGCTGCGGCGAAGGAATCGAAGCGGCGATTTTGGCTCAGAAATTAAACGCTTCGGTCGTCGGAATAGATATCGAAGACAATTTCGACAAAGAGGCGGCCGTCTTTGCAAAGCTTCAAACGGGCGATGCCTTAGCGCTCGATTTTGCGGACGAAACATTCGATTTCGTTTTCAGCTATCACGCGCTCGAACACATCGAAAATCCGAAAAAAGCATTAAAGGAAATTCATCGCGTTCTGAAAAAATCGGGCGGCTTCTGGATTGGAACGCCGAACAAATCGCGCATCGTCGGCTACATCGGCGGCAAAAATACATCGCTGCAAGAGAAAATAAAATGGAATCTGGCGGATTGGAAGGCGCGTCTCAAAGGCCGGTTTGAAAACGAGCTCGGCGCGCACGCCGGATTTAGCGGCAAAGAGCTCTACGGATTATTGAACGAAGTTTTTTCGAAAACCAGCGACCAGACGAAAACATATTTTTCGACCGTTTATGCCCATTACCCGCGCGTTATAAAATGGATTGAGCGCTCGGGCGCGTCGCGCTTCGTTTATCCGAGCGTTTATTTCAGCGGCGTTAAATAATAAAAAAAAGAATATTTCACCACACAGAAACAGAGGAAGAGTAATTATCCGCAGATGAATGCGGTTAATTACTCTTAAAAATCTCTGTGTGAAAAAACTTTCTAAGCCGAAGCTTTCTGTTGTCTTTCGAAATTGTATGTTTCGCCGTGAGCCAGGTAAATTATTTTATCGCTCAGACCGGCTTTTTCGGCCGCGCGGCGGAAATCTTCGAGCGGCGATTTAAAAACGTCGTAATCGTTGTAATGAATCGGAATCGCCTTTTCCGGCTGAACGATTTTTATCGCTTCGACGCCCTGCTCGTCGTCCATCGTCACCATAATTCCTAGAACGCGCGTGCCGCCGAGATGAAAAAGACCGATGTCGATTTCGGGAAATCTTCGCGGAATTTCCTTTAGCTCGTCAATCACGAGCGTGTCGCCGGAAATATAAAGCCGTAAAGCGCGTTTTCCGTCCGCGCTTTCAAAATCGAGGATGCTGCCCATCACGTCGGGCAAAGCAAAATCGACAATGCCGGGGCCGTGCTGGCCGGGCATCGAAGTTATTCTCAATTTCGCGCCACTTTTTGTAAACTCGGCCTTTTCCCATGTGTCGAGCCCGATTCCGCCCGTGAAATTTCGCGCTTCGAGCTCGCCGACGGCATGATTGGTCGTCACAATCGGCAAATCCTTTCTGAGCTTTTCCTCGACAATCTGGTCGAAATGGTCGCCGTGATAATGCGAAAGAACGCACAAATCAATTGGCGGAAGCTCGTCGATGTCAATCGCCGGTTCGGTCAGCCGCTCGCTCGTTAAACCGTAACCGAGATGAACGTGGTCGCCCGCGTGCAGAAAATTCGGGTCGGTCAAAATCGTAAAACCGGCATAGCGCAAAATAACGGTCGCCGTCCCGATAAAAAAGATTGAGCCTTTGCTGAAGTCCGCGCTTTCATCGGCGGACGCGGAAATCTGAAATGTATTAGCCATTAAAAACCTTTCCCCTGCTCGTGATAAATATTCAAATCATTATATCGCGGAGCGCTTTTCGGCTATGTAAGATAGGCAACACAAAAAAGTGAAAGATGAGGAAAAATTTCTTTCACTTTGGCTTTTACTAATTATCAAGCGGGCTGAACACCCTGTTTCCGCCGCCGCTTGACGTAAGATAGCTCATCGTCGTTTTCAGATTTTTGTGCCCGAGCAGGTTCTGAATCGTGTGCACATTGCAGTTTCTTTCGAATAAGCGGACGGCAAAGCTGTAGCGCAAGCTTTGACAGCAGCCGGGCTTAAAGATTCCCGCTTTCTCAATCGCTTCCGAGACGGCTTTCTGGACGGTCGATTCGGCCAGATGGCGGCGATAGAACGCGTCACGGTCGCGCGTCAATTTTGCGGCGGGAAAAACATACTGCCAGCGCCAATCGGACGCGGCTTCGGGAAATTGCCGCAAAATCGCTTTCGGCAGATGCACTTTGCCGAAATCCGAAAGACAATCGTCCTCATAGGTAAACTTAACCTTTATCAAATGTCTTTTAAGCGCGGAAATTATCAATTGCGGCAAAACGGTCGTACGTTCCCGCCTGCCCGTGCGGGCGTCGCGCACGACGATTTCACGACGCTCGAAATTAATATCGCCGACGCGTAAGGCTATCGCTTCCGGCAGGCGCAATCCCGAACCGTAAATTAAAGCCGCGACCAGAAAAGGCGCGTCGCGCAGGTTTGCCAGAACGGCCCGGACTTCTTCCGTCGTAAAAACGACCGGCTGTTTTGCGGGCGGCCGCGCTCGCTTGATTTCATCGAAATGCGGCGGCAGGCTGCGTTTGAAGACGTCCCGGTAAAGAAACAAAAGCGCGCATCTTGCCTGATTCTGCGTCGAAGCGGCCGCCCGCTTGTCCGCGTCCAGATGACGCAAAAAAGCGAGTATATCCTCGGCTTCAGTCTCGAACAAATTTCTGTTTCCGCGAAACTCCAAAAATCCGCGAATATGATTAAGATAAGCGTTTTCCGTCTTTCGACTCAAGGCCCTCTGTCTGGTCGTCTCTCTGACGAGCTCAAACACCTGATTTACGTTTTTCATAAACTCCTTCTGTAACGATGCTAAAAATATCCTCTTTTCAATACGTATGACTTTTTCGAGCGAAACCTTACGGAAGATTTATAAAAAGAAAGATAAAAGCGCGCCGCCGTTATCCGCACCGGATACGGATAACAACCTGTTTTGGCTGTTATCCGCGGAAGTTATTGCGGACATTTATAAAAAAGCATATAAAAAATCTGCACTAAAAAATTAAGGAGAAAATATATGTTTGAAAAAGTACTCAGCGTCGATGATATTCACGTATCTGTTTTATTAAGTTTGCCGGCAAAGCTCGTCATAACGGCCTTTGGAACGGTAGGAACGCCCGGCTGGAGCAACGCGCATTTGGTCGAGCACATTTACGTCGCGCCGCCGGCCGACGGAATCTATGAATTTGATTTTGAGGCCGAACCGCCGACCGGAAATGTGATTCAGGTTGTGATGCCGATTAAGTCGCATCCTTTTATGACGACGGAAACGCCGGATATGAAGGGAATCAGGGTGATTGCCAAGACCAACTCGATGGAGTTTTTATTAAGAGGCGAAAACAAACCCTCCGGCGAAGCCTTTTGCGTCGAAGGAACTTTAACCGACGAAGGCGTCGAATGCCAGGCGATGCGTTCGGACGGCGGCGAGCTTTATACGCTGACCGGCGATTTGCGCGGATTCGGCAACGGCGACGAAGTAATCGTTTGCGGAACAATCGCCGAAGTAAGCATTTGCCAGCAGGGCAAGACCATCAATGTCAGCTGGATTAGCAAAAAACCCGTCAAACCGGCCGAAAAGAAATATTAAAGGAAATAAAAATATGCCAAACGAAAATATTGAAAGCAAAAAGCAATTCATCGTTATCGCTCTGACCGGAAGCGACGGCGACAAACATCAGGGCTGCCGCATTGTCGATGAAGACGCGATATATCCGGCTATCTTCAGCCGGGTTTACGGGCCGGCAAGCCGCGAACAGTGCCAGCAGTGGATTAAGGAAAACTGCGATGTTGCGGCGAAAGAAACCGAAATAAACGGGCTCTTGGGAATAAAACCTGTGGAAGCGGCCGGTTATTCCGAATCGTTTTCCTTTGACGAAGCCTTTCAGAACGCGGTGGCGAATCTGCCGCCGGACGATAATGATTTTCCCGACAAGCTGACAACCGTAACCGTCCTGTCAACCGGCGCGGAATATGGCGGCATCGCCGGAATCCGGAGAATGAAAGTAGTGGTTTCCGCGGTTTACTAAAAAACTTTGATTGGGTTTACGATTGGCAAAATCCATGCTCGGCGGCGCATGTGACTGCGCGCCAGCGTCGCCGAACGTAGATGAAATCGAACAATGTCTGGCCGCAGCGGAGGCCGCGCTTTCTTGATTGAGAATAAATAAAACGGAGAAAAACTATGGAAGAAAGAGAAATGATGAAAGACGATGCTCGTCTGATTTGCGAAAAATGTATCAGGATAACAGCAAATTTTCACGGCGAGATAAAACCCGGCGACAGCCTCGGATTTTTAGGCGTCGACAATTCCAGAATAGAACCGCTGAAAGAGCGAATTATCGGAGCGGTCGACCCGGAAATCGGAGTTACACGGTTTTTTTACAAGCTTGATATCGATATGCTCGCCACGGCTGCGCCCGGCACGACGGTCAGTAAATTAACCGACCTTGTTTTCGCCGGCTCGATTCCCGATATGACGCATACACGGGCCTTGATGGTTATCAGGGGATGTATTTTTGTCGCTCTCGGAAGTCATATCCCCGCGCCTCAAAGCAGCGTAACCCTAAAAGAACTCGCAATCGACACCGCCGCGCTGCTGAAGAAATTCAATGACGCGATAAGAAATAATCAGCAGTTTGGCGTTAGAAGCTTTAAGCGCTTGATTGAAGAAAGCAAGTTGGTCAGCGTCAGCGTTGATACGACTGTCGGCGATTTGATTCTGATTCTCAAAAACGACACTATCCCCGCGTTTATTTGAGTCTTAATCGAAAGCTGAATAAAAGGAGAAAAGTATAATGAACAAAATTTATTCATTTATTCTGAAGACCGCGATGATGTTGCCGGCGGTGTTTTTTATGTCCGCATTGACGGTCGCGGCGCAGGATTTATCGGTAACGAATGTAACGGTGGAAACACATAGAGGAACGCCGTCCGACCCCTCAAACCCGATTCCGGTTGACAGAATTCTTTTAGAATTCAATCGCCCGATTGCGACCGTAGCAAAGCCGGGCGAAGCGACCGAGCTTTCGATTCTGTCAAATCCCGGAATTTATACCATTCTGAAAAGAAATCCCTTTACCGGGGACGCTCCGGAAGTGATTAAGGTTCTGGAAGTTTCGGCGCACTGCTGTATAAAAGATTACCTTTATCTTTTTCCCGACAAACAACTGCCGCCGATGGACGCCGCCGGGCATCTTTTCCAGTATATTTTTATCATCGACGACAATACCGGAAAGATGTTCAAAAAACCGATTACGGTTGTTATCAACAAACTGCTAAATTTGTCTCTGGAAGTAAATTCAGCGGTGAAGGAAGAACAGAAAAAGCTCGAACAAAAGAAAATAAGCAACGAGGCGACGTTTGATATTCGCCCGAGCAAAGGCAGAGATGATTCAAATGTTTATCTCGCCGGTGAATTAACCGGCGCGACCGACGCGAAACCGAATTTTTCGGCCGACATAAAAATCAGTATTCCCTTTGTTGCAAGACGCCCGGCAACAAAAATCTTTTTTGACCTGAAAGCAAACAGTAATAAGGAAGCCGACCCCGACAGCTTGGATTTGGGCGTCGAATACGGCCGCGTTCATACGTTTAACTTTAATGATTCAACGCCGACTCAAAATCAGGGCAGCTTTAAGTGCGTTAAAAACGATACATGCGCTGATTTGACAACCCAGCCCGACCGGTGGCTTTCTCAGGTTAACTATGCTTTGTATGCGAAAATTGAAAGCAATCGCGAGTTTGACAACACGAATATTCTCGGCGGCGGAAATGTAACTCTGCCGTTCAACCGGAATACGAGAAGCTCGCGAACGGAGTTTAATCTTTTTTTAGGCGTCGACGCCGGGAAAAATATGAAAAGCCCGGTCATGATTGCCGAGGGAAAAGGCATTTTGCGTCCGTATGCCGGAATTTCGACATATATCGGTTTTCTTCGTAAAAAGGATTTTTTTCCGCTCAGCTTTGAAGGAACTTATACGCAGCGATGGCTGCTGGCGCGGGAGCTCAAACTGAAAAAAGACGACGACGGCAATCTGATTGCGGTTTTCTTTGATAAGCAGCCGCGATTTTACATCGAAACGAAATTTAATTTTCAATTCAATCGCTTTTTCGGCTTCTATGCCGGCTATGAATACGGCGAAAAGCCGCCCGATTACAAGCTGATTAAAAACAGCTTTAAGATTGGCCTGGTTTATAAATTCAAATTCAAGGATGCCGGAGAAGATTAAAATAGCTTCGATAGCTGCTTAAGAGATAAAAACAGATGCGAATAAGAAATTATCCGCATCTGTTTTTATCTGCGCGGCACGTTTTCGCCGATTGTCCAGACGATGACCGAGCTCGATAAGCCGAGGCCGGAAAGACGGCCGGCCATCATGACGATGGTTTCGCCCTTTTCGACGGCATCGGCTTCGAGCAGCGTTTTTTCGCCTTCTTCGAGCATCTCTTCGGTCGTTTTCGTTTCTTCGTGGCAGAGCGGCTCGACGCCCCAAATCAGCGCCAGTTGATTGCGGACTTCTTCGGTATTTGTCAGCGCAAAGGTCGAAAGACCGGAACGGACGCTCGAGAGCCGCCGCGCCATCAGGCCGGACTCGGTAAAGACGGCGATTTTATTTGTCTTTATTTCTTTGGCGCAGATGGCCGCCGCTTTGCAGATGGCCTGCGACGTTCTGCCGGTCGGTTTTTGATTGAATTTCGCCGGGCGCTTCAATTTCGTCGTTTCGACCGTTTCGGCGGTGTTGATGATTTTCTGCATCGTCGCGACCGACTGCACCGGATAGCGTCCGGCGGCGGTTTCGGCCGAAAGCATGACGGCATCGGTTCCGTCCCAGACGGCGTTTGCCACGTCGGACGCTTCGGCACGCGTCGGGCGCGGATTTTCAATCATCGATTGCAGCATCTGCGTCGCCGTGATGACGAATTTATCGTTCAAAACCGCTTTTTCGATAATTTGTTTTTGATAGACGGGAACGAGCTCGGCGCTCGTTTCGACGCCGAGGTCGCCGCGCGCGACCATCACGCCGTCGGTTTCCTTGATGATATCGTCGAGATTTTTTATCGCCTCGGCCTTTTCGATTTTGGCGACCAGAAGCGGTCTGCCCCATTTTCTTTTGTTGAGTTTTTTGATAAGCTCGCGCACCTCGCGGCAGTCTTCGCCGCGCCGGACGAACGAAAGCGCGATGTAATCGATGTCGTGTTTCATCGCCCATTCCAAATCGTCGCGGTCTTTCTGCGTCAGAGAAGGAATCGGGAGCGAAATGTTCGGCAGATTGATGCCTTTGCGCTCGCCCAGAAACTCGCCGTTGATGACGGTCGTAACGACATCCGTTTTTGTTTCCTTTTTGACTTTCAGCTCAATCGCGCCGTCGTCGAGCAAAATTTTATCGCCTTTTTTGACGAGCTTCGGCAATTCCTTAAAATTGGTTGAAACTTCCTTGACCGAGCCTTGAATGTCGCGCGACGTGATGACAAATTCCGCGCCCGTTTCGAGCAGAACGGGTTTGGCGTTTTGGAGCAGCCCGGTGCGGATTTTCGGCCCCGAGAGGTCGACCAGAACGGCGAGCGGTTTGTCCATTTTCTTGGCAACGTCGCGCGCCGTTTTTATCGTTTCGGCGTGTTCTTCGTGCGTTCCGTGCGACATATTTATCCGCACGGCGTTCAGTCCGGCGTTTATCATCGATTCGATGGTTTCGGCCGAATTTGAAGCCGGGCCGAGGGTGGCTAAAATTTTTGCTCGTCTCATAAAATAGTTGTCAGAAATTAGATGTTAGAGGTTAGAGGGAAGTTTTTCAACTAATCTCCAGCCTCAAACTTCTGCATTTTTTGTAAATAATTCACGACCGTTGCGACAAAAGTCGAGTGCGACCACGTCAGCGGCGAAACGGAAACGTGCTCGCCCGTTAAAGGATTGACCTGTTCGGCCAAAACGCCCGAAGGCAAAGCGCGTTCGATTGTCCATTCGAGAATTTCCAGCGCTTTTGTCAAATCTTCCTTCGTCTCGGCTTTGGCGATATAATATTCGGCCAACCAGAGCGTGCAGATAAACCAGGCGTTGCCGGTTGTGTCTTCGGAAACGCGCATATAGCCGTCGTTTTCAAATCTGGCGACGCCGCCGGTTTCAATTTTCAGACATAATTTTTCTTCGACGGCGCGCATCGTATTCGTGACCATTTCGTCGCCGGGCGGAAAAACGCCGAAATAAAACGTGCCGAAAAGCGAAGCGTCGACGGTCGCGTCTTTTTCAAAATAATCGTCGCCGTGAAACTGCAAAGCGCGCAAAAACCGATTGTGCTCGCGGCTGTAAAGATGCTCGCGCATCGCGTCGGCGATTTCGCCGGCCGTTTCGTCGTAGGTCTCGGCGCGCCCGGCTTCGCCGAACAGCCGCGCGAAATTGGCCGCTGCGCGGAGTCCGCCGACCACGCTCGCGCACGTAAAAGTGTGAATTCCGCGCCGGTCTTCCCAGAGATTCCAGCTCGGTTGCGGTAAATTCAAATCCTGACGGCGAAAATCGACCATAAAATCGGCGCATTTGACGATTAAATGGCGATACAGGTAATGCACGAATTCGATGTCGCGGCTGCGGTCATAGTGCTGCCACAAAGCCCACAAAACGAGCGCGGTTTCGTCTTCCTGAATCGGCAGGAGCTTGCGTTTTTCGAAAACGTCCCACGACGCGTGCCAGCCCGAAGCGACCGTCCCGTCGGCGTTGTAGCGCTGCAGAAAATAGCCGTCGCGGTGAACGATGCGCGAGCAGAGATAATAAAACGGGCGCGTCACGGTCGGGTAGCGGGCGAGGTCGAGCGCGTTGGCGACAAACGCTCCGTCGCGCGTCCAAAGATAGCTGTAATGGTCTGTCGCGCGCGAAGTTACGTCCGAATCGTTGGCGGCTAAAATCGCGCCGCCGTTGTCAATCTGCGTCCGGACGATGAGCAGCGAGCGTTTGTAAAAATCGACGATTTTCTCCGGCAAACCGGCAAAATCCGTCTCGTTTTTATTGACCCAGACGCGCCAGTAATTTTCCGTGTAATCGAGATAATTCTGCGGCTCGCGTTCGAGCAGATTTCGATTCAAACCTATCACTTCCTCGTGCGAAGTTCCGGCGGCAATCCAGTAAAAAAATTCAAAAGCGCCCTGCGGCGCGAGCGAAAAATTCAGGCCGACGGTCGAATCCGCCGAGCCTTCGGTCGTCGCGCCGCCGCGCAGCTCGCCTTTTTCGGCGTCGAGCCACGTGCCTTTATGCTCGCCGAAATCTTTTCTGCCGGTGGCGAACGTGTCGAAATGCGGCGCGGTGTTTATCAGAAAATAACGGTCTTTTTTGTAATGAATGAGCGAAAAAGTTTCCGGGTCGTAAAAGGCCGTGTCGCCGATTTTTGTTTCCGAGATGCGAAAATCGTGATGCAGAAAAACGCGGATTTCGCGCTTTTTATCGAGCAGATTATTGACGCGAACGCGCCGCAGAAAAATATTTTCGTGGCTCGCCGCCGTGTCGTTGGAAACGATTTCGAGGCCCAGACGTTCGTTGATTAAACGAACGTCGGTGACGAGCGTCTCGCTCAGATATTTGAGCGTGCGCTTCCATTCGTCCGAGGAAATCCACGAAAACTCGCCGTCCGCCCAGACGCCGAACCGAAACGGAAAGCCTTCCGTGTGATTTTCCTGCCCGACGCGCGGAAAATAGATGTCGCGGATTTGATATTTTTCGTCAAACGTGACGAGCAGAGAGCCGTTCCCGACCGGAATATCGCGCATAAATTAAAATTATTTTCTTTTCGGCACGTCGACAAAATCACCGTCCCTGACGGCGACAGCGTTCGGAAAAATTTCACGCGCCTCCTGTGTAAAATCCTCGATATTTTGGTATCTTTGCGAAAAATGCGTCAAGACGAGCAGATTTGCGCCCGAATCCCGCGCTACTACGGCGGCCTGCGCTGCCGTTAGATGCCCGCGCGAAATCGCCTCGACGGTTTCGGTCGAAAGATATGTCGATTCGCAAACGAGCAAATCGACGTCTTTGGCGAGCCGGTAAGCATTCCGGCAAAGGCGCGTATCCATCACAAACGCAAAGCTTTGACCTTTTTTCTTCGTGCTGCACTCTTCCAGCAAAATCGTTTTATCGCCGATTTTAATCGAGCCTTCCGTTTTCAGTTTTCCGACATCCTTTCCGCGAATTTCGAATTCTTCAAGTTTTTCGCGCAAAAGCGAAACGCTGTCGTTTTCCTCGACCCGATAGCCGTAGGATTCGACGACGTGGTCGAGCTTTTGCGCTTCGATTGTGTAATCTTCGCCCTGAAAAACAACCCCTTCTTCGGAAATCGGCACTTTTTCGATGCTCGCGACATTGTAATAAATCGACGAATTCGCCAGGTTTTCCAGATATTTTTCGCCGCTCGCCGGATAAAAAATCTGAACCGTCTGCGGAACCCTGTCGAGCGAAAGCCTCTGCCAAACGCCCGCCAGACCGAGACAATGGTCGCCGTGAAAATGCGTGATAAAAATTTTCGTGACGGCAGAGGCCGAAACGTCCGCGAAAATCATCTGTCGCTGTGTTCCTTCGCCCGGGTCGAAAAGAAATCCTTCCGCGTCCCAGCGCAGAAAATACCCGTTGTGATTTCGCTCGCGCGTCGGCACCTGACTCGCCGTCCCGAGAGCGATAAATCTTCTCGCCGACATATTTTTTACAAAAAACCGGCAATCAAGCCGGAGGCTTTTCGTGCCACGTCCTTTTCGCCCTTAAAAGCCAGCATCCGAACTGCTTCTTCCAATCTTACCCAGCGCGCTTCCAACACTTCATGGTCGTGGTCGGCGACGTCGCCCGCGCGGTATTTCATCAGGAAAAAGTGGACGAATTTGTGAAAACGGACGCGTTCGCCGCGCCGGTCGCCGACATACCAGTATTCGATAGTTTCGATTTTTTCAACTAAATCCGCTTCGATTCCGGCTTCTTCGCGAACTTCGCGCAAAGCGGCAATTTCGGGCGTCTCGCCCTCGTCGACCAGACCCTTCGGCAGCTGCCAGCGATTGCTCGGCGCGACGGCGATAAGCGCTATTTCGTAATTTGAATCGATTTGCCGGAAAGCGACGCCGCCGGCGGAAACTTGCTCGACGGTGTTGATTTTTGCGGCGGATTTATTTTTTTCGCCCATTTGGTGAAACTCGAAAATTTAACTTTTCTTCCATTTTATCTCAATTTCCAATTCCTCGCCGTCGCCGGTTTTTTCGTATTCGAACTCGACCGAAGCCGTCGGCGGAACGTAAATTCGCTGACCCGCAATTTGAATTTCGAAAAATTTTCCCGCTTCGAGAGCGTCGGCCAGACGCCTGAGTTTGGCGATGTTCTCACGGGTCGTGTAGCTTTTTTCGACGTCTACGCTCGTTTCGTCGGGCATATTTTCTCCTATTTTTCGTTTATCGTCTGTTCGATTACGCGGTCTAGATTTGTTTGTATTTCCTGATTAAAACCGATAAATCTTTCGACCATGTTTCCGCTCCGGTTGAGAATTAAAGTCTGCGGAATATCGTTGTGGTCTCTGAACATAAAGCCTGCCAAAGCATCTTCGGGCGTCGCCAGAACATAGCTGATTCGCAGTTTTTCGACAAAATCCGGAACTCTTGGTTTGTCCTCTTCGCCGCCGACGTGCAGCCCGACGATTTGCAGGTTTTCCGCTCCGTATCGCGCTTGCAGCTGATTGAGATGCGGAATTTCCCTGAGACACGGCTCGCAGTAAGTCGCCCAGAAATCGAGCACGACGACTTTTCCTTTCATCTCGCCGAGCTTTTCCGTTTTGCCGTCAAATCTTGTCCACGTCATCTCGCCGAGCGATTTGGCGGGCGGCATCGGCAGATTTGTCTGCGGAACCTGATTTATCGAAACGGGTTTGTTGGAAATTGAAACCGGCGCGGCCGCCGGACGACAAGCTAAAGCAAGTAAAAAGTAAAAAGTAAAAAGTAAAAAGTAAAAGCGTCGCATCAAATTCATTTTACACAAAATCAGCGCGAAAACTTTAAGGCGAAACGCAAAAAGCAAAGAATTTGGTTGCCGTTACGCGCGAAAACAAAACTGATTCTTTACTTTTGCCGGTTTACTTTTTACTTTTTACTTTATGACGTTTTATCCGCCGAAAATCAGCGCGCGCTTTTATCAACCGAAAAATTCGGGGAAATCGGCCGCCGCTAACGGCGTCGGAACGGGCGCGAGCTTTGTCTGCGGCGCGTTCGTCCGGTTTTATCTCGAAATCGACGCCGGGACGAAAGAAATTACGCAGGCAAAATTCAAAACCGGCGGCTGCGGATATTCGATTGCGGCGGCCGATGTTTTGGCCGGGAAAATAAAGGGGAAAAAGTTAATCGAGCTGCACGGGCTTGATGAGCTTCAAGCGGAAGTCGAAAGCGAATTAGGGAATTTTTCCGCCTTTCGCGAGCATTGTCTGGAAATCTGTCTCGACGCGCTGCACGCGGCTTTCGCCGATTTTCGGGCGTATCAGATTGAAGAGTTTGCGGGCGAAAAAGCTTTGATTTGCACTTGTTTCGGCGTTTCGGAAGATGAAATTGAAAAGGCGGTGGCGGAAAACGAAATTGAAACAATCGAAGAAGTTACAAAGATTTGCAAAGCGGGCGGCGGGTGCGGCTCCTGCCAATTTTTGATTCAGGAAATTATCGACAATTACCGGAATGAAAGGTTTTAGAAAAAACTCGCGCGTTTGGAGCGGAAAAATTATGTTATAATCGAAAGACTTAGACGCTTTGAAAAGCTGAGATTGAATTTTTTAGGAGAATGACGGCGATTTTCAATTGGAAAAATCGCAAATTTAAAACTGAAATCAAACAATGGACGATCCTGCCAGTAGTTTCTTACTTTTCTTTCAAAACGCGGATGCTTCAATCACGGCAACCGAAGTAGCAATCGATTTTTTTCTTATATTTTTAATCGTCCTTTTGAACGGTTTTTTTGTCGCGTCCGAATTTTCGCTCGTTTCGGTTCGCCGTCCCAAAATCGAGAGCAGAGCTGCCGAGGGCGACAAAGGCGCGCAGGCGGTTTTGCGGCTTTTAAATAACCCGACGCTATTTATTTCCGCCGTACAGCTCGGCGTCACGCTCGCTTCGCTGGCGCTCGGCTGGCTCGGCGAGCCGACGATTGCAAAAATTCTCGAACCCGTCGCCGAACGCATCGCCAGCGGAGGCACGGCCGGTTATATCGCGCACGGCGCGGCGATTGTCCTTTCATTTACGATTATCACTTTTCTGCACGTGACGCTCGGCGAGCTTGTTCCGAAGATGTTTGCGCTTGAAAAAGCGGAAACTTTTGCCCTCGTCGCCGCGCGCCCGCTCGAATTTTTCGCCAAGATTTTCTCGCCGATTTTGTGGTTTTTCAACCTCGTCGGCGGCGCTATCGGAAAAATGCTCGGCCTCAAAGCTTCGCTCGAAGAAAGCGCGGTTTATAACGAAGACGAGATTCGCCAGCTCATAAAAATCTCTGAGGAAAAAGGACATTTAAACAAAGCGGAGCGCTGGCTCATCAACCGGGTTTTCGAGTTTTCCGAGACGACCGTCAAGGAAGCGATGATTCCGCGCACGGAGATTGTCGGAATTTCCGACGAATGCGCGCTCGAAGAAATTTCGCGCGCATTTCAGCAGCACGGCTACTCGCGTCTGCCGGTTTATCATAACTCGCTCGACAATATGGTCGGCGTCATTCACAGCAAGGATTTGATGCCTTTCCTTCTGCGTTCGAAATCTTTCAAGCTCGAAAAAGTTTTGCAGAAACCGACGTATGTCGTCGATACGGCGCGGCTCGAAGACGTTCTCAGGCAGATGCAGAAAGAAAAATTTCACTTCGGTTTCGTGGTTGACGAGCACGGCGGCGTCGAGGGAATCATCACGCTCGAAGATTTGCTCGAAGAAATCGTCGGCGATATTTCCGACGAGCACGACGTTGAAGTCAACGAGCAGATTCGCAAAGAGCCGGACGGAAGTTTTTCGCTCGACGGCGGTTTGGCCGTGCGCGATTTGAATCGCCGCCTGAATCTCAATCTGCCGATTTCCGAAGGCTACACGACGATTGCCGGATTTTTGATGGCCGAAGCCGGACAGATTTTAAACGAAGGCGAATCGGTGCAGTTTAACGGCCACGTTTTCAAAGTCGAAAAAGTCGATAAACGCCGCATTTTGCGCGTTCGGATGGAGAAAAACGAAAAATCGGCGTCGCCAGCGACTTAATTTGTTCAAAAATTTCAATTGCTTTCGCAGCCGTGAACTTTTCGCGGCTGTTTTGTTTTTCCAATCGATTCACGCTAAATTAACAGGTAAGTTTTTCATATTTTTTTAACGGAGTCTTTTATCAAAAATGAGTTTAATTGAAGAAGTCTGGGCGCGCGAAGTCTTGGATTCGCGCGGAAATCCGACGGTCGAAGCGGAAGTTATTCTGGAAGACGGAACAAAAGGCCGGGCCGCCGTTCCTTCGGGCGCATCGACGGGCGAAAACGAAGCGGTCGAGCTGCGCGACGGTGATGCGGCGAGATATTTGGGCAAAGGCGTTTCGAAAGCGGTCGAAAACGTCAACGGGAAAATCGCGCACGAGCTCGAAGGTCTGGACGCGCTCGACCAGACGCTCGTCGACGAAGCGCTGATTGCGCTCGACGGAACGGAAAACAAATCAAATTTGGGCGCAAACGCGCTTCTGGCCGTTTCGATGGCGACGGCCCGGGCGGCCGCCGCGTTTCTGGAAATTCCGCTTTACCGGTATCTCGGCGGCGCGAACGCGAAAACGCTGCCCGTGCCGATGATGAATATTATCAACGGCGGCGCGCACGCCGACAACAACGTCGATTTTCAGGAATTTATGATTATGCCGGTCGGCGCGGAAAGCTTTTCGGAAGGACTTCGGGCGGGCGCGGAAATTTTTCATAATCTCAAAAAAGTTTTAAGCGCGCGCGGTCTGGCGACGAGCGTCGGCGACGAAGGCGGTTTCGCGCCGAATTTGAAATCGAACGAAGAAGCCGTCGAAACGATTCTCGAAGCCATCGAAAAGGCGGGCTATAAAGCGGGCGAAAACGTTCTGCTGGCGCTTGACCCGGCATCGAGCGAGTTTTACACGGATGGCAGATACGTTTTCAAAAAGTCCGACAAACGCGAGTTATCAAGCGAAGAAATGGCCGATTACTGGATTGACTGGACAGAAAAATATCCGATAATTTCCATCGAAGACGGAATGGCCGAATCAGATTGGGAAGGCTGGCGCTATCTGACCGGAAAAATCGGCAAACGAGTTCAGCTCGTCGGCGATGATTTATTCGTCACGAACGTGAAATTTCTTCAGCGCGGCATTGACGAAGGCGCGGCCAATTCGATTTTAATCAAAGTCAATCAAATCGGCACTTTAACCGAAACTCTCGACACGATTGAGCTCGCCAAAACAAACGGAATGACGGCCGTCATCTCGCATCGCTCGGGCGAGACGGAAGATTCGTTTATCGCCGATTTAGCCGTCGCGACCAACGCCGGACAAATCAAAACCGGAAGTTTGTCGCGCTCTGACCGCATCGCAAAATACAATCAACTCCTTAGAATCGAAGAAGATTTGGGCGACGCGGCCAGATATTTGGGCAGAAAAACTTTTTATCAAATTAAAGGTTAAAAACCGAGAATTGAAAGCTGAGAGCTGAGAAACTGTTTTCAGCTTTCAATTCTCGGTTCTCAGTTTTTTCGCGGCGTAAAATATTATGAAAATCTTAATTATCGGCGGGACAAAATTTTTAGGCCGGCATTTAATCGCATCGGCGCAGGCGCGCGGGCACGATGTTACGCTTTTTAATCGCGGAAAACATTCGACGGAAAATTTCGAGGGCGTCGAACAGATTCACGGCGACCGCAATCGAGATTTGGATAAACTGAGCGGGCAAAGCTGGGACGCCTGCATCGACACGTGCGGCTATCTGCCGCAAACGGTAAAAGCGTCGGCCGAAGCGCTGAAAAATTCGGTCAATCGATACGTTTTCATTTCGAGCATTTCCGCTTACAAGAGTTTTCCCGAAGTCGATTTTGACGAAGCCGCGCCGGTCGCCGAATTGGACGAAGAACAGCGAAATCGCTTCGGCGAAATTGACCCGAAAGGCGAAATTACGGTGGCGGTTCTCGGCGAAATGTACGGCGCGCTGAAAGTTTTGTGCGAGCGTGCGGCGGAAAAGGCGATGCCGGGAAAGGTTTTGCTGGTGCGCCCGGGTTTGATTGTCGGCTCGTTCGACCCGACCGACCGCTTTACTTACTGGGTGATGCGCACGGCAGGCGGCGGCGAAACGCTTGCGCCGGGAACGCCGACGCGTTTCGTGCAATTTATCGACGCGCGCGATTTGGCGGACTGGATTGTAAAAGCCGTCGAAAATGTTGAAACGGGAACTTTCAACGCGGCCGGCAAACCGCTTGATTTAACGATGGAAAAAATGCTCGCGGAAATTAAAAAAACGTGCCGCAGCGACGCCGAATTTACATGGGTTGACGAAGACTTTCTCAATCGCGAAAAAGTCGGCGCGTGGGGCGAGATGCCGCTTTATCTGCCCGAATCCGACAAGGAATCGCAGGGATTTCTGTCGGCAAATATCGACAAAGCATTGCAGACAGGACTCGAATTCCGCCCGTTGAGCGACACGATTCAGGATGTTTTGAATTGGCGAAAAACGAAAACGGACGAGCTGAAAGCGGGAATTTCCGGCGAGCGAGAAAAGGAATTGCTCAAAAAATGGCACGAACACTAAAGAGCGTTTTCGCGTAGTAAATCGAATGAAAAAAGTTCTGGTCATCGGTTCGGGCGGCGCGGGCAAATCGACTTTTTCGCGAAAATTGGGCGAAAAAACAAATCTCGAAGTCATACATCTCGACCGACTCTACTGGAAACCGAATTGGATTGAGCCGGAAGAAGACAAGTGGCGCGAAACAATCAGGGGCGTTCTGAAACGCGACTCGTGGGTAATGGACGGCAATTACAGCGGGACGCTTGAAATGCGGGCCGCGGCGTCGGACACGATAATTTTTCTCGATTTGCCGCGCACGATTTGTCTGCGGCGCGTGCTCAAAAGAATTACGCTGTCCTACGGCCGGACGCGCGCCGATATGGCCGAGGGCTGCAACGAAAAATTCGATTTGGAATTTCTCAAATGGGTTTGGAATTACCGGACGCGCACAAAACCGAAAGTAGAAGCGCTTCTCGAAAGCGTCGAGAAAGAAAAAACGATAATCCGTCTAAAATCCGCGAAAGAAGTCGAAAATTTTTTGTTAAATTCCCGGCCGTTGCAGTAAAATCTTTATAAATCTATGTTTTTCGTTATCGGCACAAAATTTTTTACGTGGGGTTCGGAGAAAACGCCGGAGATGATTCGCTGCTCGCAGTGCGGCGCGCTGGCGCAGTTTACCGAAAAAACGGGAATGCGTTTTATCACTCTGTTTTTTATCATCCCGACGATTCCGATCAGCGGCGCGAAAAAAATTATCCAATGCCCGAACTGCCGGGCGCGGTTTCAGACCGAATAAGTTATGGAATGGCAAAACGACGAATTTACCATCAGCACCGAACGGAATCGTCTGCAAATCGATGTTATTCAGCGGTATTTGGCGGAAGAATCTTACTGGGCGCGCGAGCGAACGCGCGAGCAAACAATCACGGCGATAAAAAATTCCTTGCCTTTTGGCGTCTATAAAGGCGAAAATCAAATAGGCTTTGCGCGTGTGGTGACCGATTTTGCGACGTTCGCATATCTTGGCGACGTGTTTGTTCTGGAAGATTTTCGCGGAAAAGGTTTGAGCAAATGGCTGATGGAGACGATTCTTAGTCATCCCGATTTGCAGAATTTCAGGCGTTGGATTTTGGCGACGAGAGACGCGCATACGCTTTACGAAAAATTCGGTTTCGCCGCGCTGAAACACCCGACGCGCTGGATGGAGAAGGCTGCGCCCAATGCGTATTGAAAATTTCAGGCTTCCCGAATTAAAATTCAAAACAGATATGGACGGAAAACGCAGACCGCTGGCGCTGATAATCATAGACGGCTGGGGCTATTCGCCCAGACACGAAGGCAACGCGATAGCTTTGGCGCACACGCCTTATTACGACGAGATTTGCGCGAAATATCCGCGCACGACGCTCATCGCTTCGGGCCTGCGCGTCGGTTTGACGCCGGACACGCCGGGAAGCTCCGAGGTCGGACATCTGAACATCGGCGCGGGACGCATCGTGCAGACCGATATTTCCAGAATTTCGAGCGCGATAAAATCGGGCAAGTTTTTTGAAAATACAGTTTTACGCGAAGCGTTCGGAAAAGCGAAGGCGAACGCATCTTCGGTACATCTTATCGGTTTATTGTCGGACGGCGACGTTCATTCTTCGCCGGAAAATCTTTTTGCGCTGATTAGATTTGCCAAAAACGAAGGAATAAAAGACATTTTTATTCATCCGATTCTGGACGGACGCGATGTTCCGCCGCGCACGGCTGACGTTTACACCGAAGCTCTGGAAATAAAATTGGCGGACATCGGCATCGGCAAAATCGCGACGCTCTGCGGGCGCTACTATGCGATGGACAGGGAGCAGAACTGGGAACGGACGGCGCGCGCCTACACGATGCTCGTTCACTCTGAGGGCGAGCGCTCGAATGACGCCGTGACGGCGATTCGCGGTTCATTTCTGCGCGGAATTTCCGACGAGTTTATCGCGCCCATCATTTTGGAAGAAATGCCCGGCGTTCCCGTGGCTTCGATAAAAAACGGCGACGTCGTCATCTTTTTCAACCATCGCTCGGACCGTATGCGCCAGCTCGTCAAATCTCTCGCCGTCGCCGAAAACGCCGAATTTGCGACGTTCGGAAAACCAAAAATCGAGCCCGTCTGTCTGACCGAATACGACCGGACTTTTAATCTGCCCGTCGCGTTTAAACAGGAAAACGAGGAAAACGTGCTGGCGAAGGTTTTTGCCGAGCACGGAATCTTGAATTGCCGCGTCACGGAGACGGAAAAATACGCGCACCTGACATATTTTTTTAACGGCGGCATCGAGCTCGAACACCCGTGCGAGCAGCGCGTGCTGATTCCTTCGCCGAAGCAGAACACATACGAAACGCAGCCCGAAGTCGGCTGTTTCAAAGTGACGGACAAACTTCTTCGCGGTCTGGAAGCGGGCGAAAACGACGTTTTTATCGTCAATCTCGCCGCGCCCGATATGGTCGCGCACACGGGAAATCTCGAAAAAACCATCGAAGCCGTCCAATTTGTCGATACGTGCCTCGGCGGAATTTTGGAGAAAATCCGCGAGGTCGGAGGCGTCGCCGTCATCACGTCAGACCACGGAAACTGCGAGGAAATGTCCGACCTTTTGACCGGCGAGCCGAACAACGCGCACACGGTCAATCCCGTCCCGTTTCACCTGATTGACGAAACCGTCAACGGCTTAAAGCTGCGCGACGGCGGCGCGCTCGAAGACGTTGCGCCGACGATTCTCGGGATTATGGGAATCGAAAAACCGGAAGAAATGACCGGCCGGGATTTGCGCCAAATTTAATTCAAACAGGATGGACAGGATTTACAGGATAAAAAATTTGAAATCTAAAATTTCAAATTTCCAATTACAACCCTTCTTTCTCTATCTGCGTTTATCCGCGTTCATCTGCGGTTTCATTTTTCTCAGTTCCTGCTCAAGCTCGAATCAATCCAACCAAAACACGCAAATTGCCGAGACGCCGGCCTTTGAAGTTCCGACGCCGCAGATAAATCTTCTCAAGCCGCTGGCAGTTTCAAATAATCCGGACGATGTCGCGCTGGCGAAAAAAATCGACGAGCAAATCGAAAAAAGCGAGTTTGCAAACGCGCGCTGGGGCGTTTTTGTCGTTTCCTTAAAAGACGGCCGGGTGCTGGTCGCGCGCGACGCGCAGAAGCTTTTTAACCCGGCTTCGGTGCAGAAAATTCTGACTTCGACGGTCGCGCTCGATAAACTCGGCGCGGATTTTCGCTGGAAAACCGCCGTTTACGCGCAAAATAAAATCGAAGACGGCACGTTAAACGGCGATTTGATTCTCTACGGGCAGGGCGCGCCGGATTTCAGCGCGGAAGGCGTCGAAAATCTGGTCAGCCAGCTCCAGTCGAAAGGTCTTAAACGAATAAAGGGAAACGTCGTCGGCGACGAAAGCTTTTTTAAGGGCGACGAGATTGGCGAAGGCTGGAGCTGGAACGATTTGCAGTGGTATTACGGCGCGCAGGCTTCGGCGCTGACGATAAATTTCAATCAGGTGACGGTTACTCTGCAGGACGGAAAGCCGAAAACCGAGCCTTCGACCGATTACATACAATTTTCGGGTGACGTCAAGCCCGCCGAAAACGGCGAGCCGGACGCAGTCGGCTTAAAACGCGATTTGGCCGAAAACAACGTTTACGTTTACGGCAACGGCAAAAATTTGGACGCGCGCGTCGCGGTCGAAAATCCCGCGCTCTGGTCTGCCAAAATCTTAAGAGAAACGCTCGAAAAAAAGGGAATCGCGGTCGAAGGCGAAGCAAAATCGGCAAGCTGGAAAACGGAAAATAAAACGAGCGTCGAAAATGCGAACGAGCTGGCTGCAATCGAAAGCCAGACTCTCGGCGAAATCGTTCATAGAATGAATAAGGATTCGGTCAATCTCTTCGCCGAGCTGATTTTGCGGACGCTCGGAAAACGTTTCGGCGAGGAAGCGCCGGACGAAAATCCGCGCGGGCAGAAAACTCGCGGCGACGACGCGGCGGGCGTTGCGGTCATCAGAAAATGGCTGGCGGAAAAAGGCGTCAGCTTTCAGGAAACCGAGTCGATAAAAGACGGCTCGGGGCTTTCGCGGCTGAATTTCGTTACGCCCGAAACAATCGGCCGCGCGCTAATCGCGGCCAGCCAGATGAAAGCGTCGGAAATTTTTAGAAACTCGCTGCCGAGCGCCGGAACCGACGGAACTCTGCGCGGCCGGCTGGGAAACGCGCGGGGGCGCATTTTAGGAAAAACCGGCTCGATAACCTACGTCAACTCGCTCGCCGGATACGCCAAAAACGAGCGCGAAACGCTCGCCTTCGTCATTTTGTGCAACAACGAAACGCGCCGCGCCGACAGCTCGATTTTAATCGACGCAATCGCGACGAGCTTAGTAGGGAATTAATCACGGAGACACAGAGAAAATTATTAAAAATCTCTGTGTCTTCGCGTCTTTGTGGTGAACATCATCTTATAAAAACGCCGAGAAAGAAAAACAGCCAGAACAAAATCATCACAAAAAGCGGGACGATTGTCATCATCAAAAGACAGCCGAGATTTGCCCACGATTCCTGATTCCAGGTATAAGGTTCGGGGCAGTGCGGGCAAAATTCCTTTTCCGCCAGAAACGGGCGTTTGCACGTCGGGCAGAGCTTGATTTCCACAAATTCAGAATATCAAAAAAAAGGATAAAAACAGCAAGCATTTTTGACGCAAACGGTCGAATAAAAAAATGTTTGACTTTAGCGAGCGATTGCGGTTATGTTTATCCAAATCAGGCAGTTCAAAAATCATCTTTCAGCTTTTTCCCAAAAGGTTCAAAATATGTCAAAAGCAAACGAAAAACCGGAGATGGTCGACTGGTACGACCCGCGCCAGCTTCTCGATACGGCGAGAAAAACGTTTATCTCGACGACCATCGGCGAAAATGCCGACCCGCGTCTGGTGGCGGCATCTTCGACGACCAAAAAAATCTTCGATTACACGTTTGAACTCGAAAAAAGCGGCGACGATTTTACGCCGGACGAAGCGAGGCCGAGAGATGAAATCTGGATTGATTACGCGGCGGACGTCGGCGACGGCTTTAACTCGACTTATTCGGTGGCGTATCATCTCGCGCAACGTGAATTGGAAGCTGCGGGCCTCGAAAATCCGCTCAAGCGCGGCGAAATTTTGATTCTCGGCGGCGACGCCGTTTACCCGACGGCGATGGTCGAGCAGTACACAAAAAAATTAGTCACGCCGTACCGGATGGCTTTTGCGTCGAGCAGCCCGCAAGTCGCAAATCAAACCGACGAAGCGGATTTAAGCGAAGAGCCGCATATTTTCGCGCTTCCGGGCAATCACGACTGGTATGACAGTCTGGTCGCCTTTCAAAGAATTTTCTGCACTCACTTTTACAACAATCGACTGTTTGCGGGCGGCTGGCGAACGCGTCAGGAAATAAGCTACTGGTCGCTCAAGCTGCCGCATAAATGGTGGCTCGTCGGCGTCGATTTGCAGCTTTCGCACAACGTCGACGTCAAACAGCTCGAATATCTCGAATTCGTTATCAAAAAAATGGAAGCGGGCGACAAAATGATTTTATGCGTTCCCGAACCTTACTGGGTCAAGGCGATAAAATATCAGGATTTAACCGACGTTTTCGAGGAAAAAGAAGAAAGTGTCGAGCGGCTCGAAAAACTTTTGAGAGACCAGCAGGTCGAGATAAAAATATATCTCGCCGGAGATTTGCATCATTACCGGCGGTTTGAAGCGGGCGACGGAAGCCGTGTGCAGAAAATCACTTCGGGCGGCGGCGGCGCGTTTCTGCATCCGACGCACGATTTCGATTTTACGAAAAGAGACAAAAAAAATAAGTCGAAAGGCTTTAACTGGCAGAAAAATTACCCGTCGGCCAAAAAATCAAGGACTTTGGACTGGCAGAACCTTTTTCTGTTTGGCTGGTACAATAAAACTTTCGGCATTTTAACCGCCATTTTGTATGCCTTTCTGGCCTGGCTTGTGCACGGCCGGGTCGAAGGCGCGCTGACCTTTAGAAAAGCTTTCGACGTGACGCTCATTCAGCTCGTCGACCAGCCGCTCGCGACGCTCGTCATCGTCCTGCTTTTGCTCGCGCTCGGATTTTTTACCGATACGAATTCAAAAATTTATAAATGGGTGGCGGCGATTCTGCACGGCTTTGTTCATCTGGGCGCGATTTTCGTGCTCGGCTGGCTCGGCTATTACGTCAGTCTGCTGGTGACGGGAAAAGAATCCATCGAGCCCTTTCATTTTACTGATAATTTAATCTGGTTCGTCTCTGTCGTCGCCGTTTCGCTAATCGGCGGGTATTTTATCGGCTCTTTGATTATGGGAATGTATCTGTTTGTCTCGCTCCACATTTTCGGGAGGCACGACAACGAGGCTTTTTCCGCGCTCAAAATCGAGGATTACAAAAATTTCCTGCGCCTGCACATCGACCGCGCCGGTGCTTTGACGATTTACCCGATAAAGCTCGAAAAAGTCGCCCGCAAATGGAATGAAGTCCTGGACGCAAACGGAAAAATCTCATACTACGCGCCGAAAGGCGGCACGAAACCCGAATTGATAGAAAAAATTCCGACGATAATTTAGAAAAATGGAAAATGGAAAATAAGTAGCCGAAATTTTTCATTTTCCATTATCAGTTTTCCATTTTCCATTTTTTCGTGATAATCTTTTTTTCCTTTCAAAAATTACAAAAAAGGAATTTTACGATTGATTTATGGTTGAAGAATTTGCGTTCGACAATACGGAAGAACGCCGAAAAACGCGTCAGAACGGCGCGGGTTGGATAGAAGTTATCGTCGGCTCGATGTTTTCGGGCAAATCCGAAGAATTGATTCGACGCCTCAGACGCGCGCAGATTGCGCGGCAAAAAGTGCAGGTTTTCAAGCCGAAAATCGACAATCGCTACTCGATTGAACAAATCGCGTCGCATTCGGGAATGACGCACGTTTCGCATCCGGTGATGACCGCCGCCGAGATGATGGCGCAGATGGAAGCCGACACGCAGGTCGTCGGCATCGACGAGGGACAATTTTTCGATATGGCGATTATCGAAGCGGCCAACGAGCTGGCCAACAGCGGCAAACGCGTGATTATCGCCGGACTCGACCAGGATTATCTCGGCCGGCCGTTCGAGCCGATGCCGCAGCTTTTATCAATCGCCGAATTTATCACAAAAGCGCACGCCATCTGCGTCAAATGCGGCGCGACCGCCAATTATTCGCAAAGAACGTCCGAGTCGACCGAGCGCGTCGAGGTCGGAGCAAGCGACAAATACGAGGCGCGCTGCCGCAGATGCTTTGTCGCGCACGCCGACGCGCCGACCGTTCACGACTAAAAAAGTGAAAAGTGAAAGCTGAAAAGTTGAAGAAATAAATTTTCTTAACGCGCGGCTGCTAAAAACAATAACTTACTTTTTGGAGAACAAAGTTTTCGGATACGGAATTGCTAAATCAGGCATTTCTCCGGGCGCGAAATATTTTATCTCGGAAATTTCGCCGTCACGCGCCGCTAATTCGCCGCGCAGAATTTCGCATTCGAATACGACGATAAAATATTCGACTTCGTCGCCGTTTGCGTAAACATATCGAAAATTTTTTCCGCCGAAGACGCCCGCAACGCTTTTTATCTTAACGATTAAATTCGTTTCCTCGAAAACTTCTCTTAAAACGGCCTCTTCTGGCGTTTCGCCTAAATCAATCGCGCCCGCCGGCAAGCCCCAACAATCTGCACTCGCGCTTTTTACGAGCAAAACGTGTCCACGTTCGTCGCGTATAATCGCCGCCGCGCTCGGAATTTGCAGGATTTCGTTTCCGATTTTTTCGCGCAAAGCTTTTAGATATTGAGAAATCGGCATAACTAAAAATTCCGCGCGGATTCGTATTTATCGGCTTGCGAGGTGTTATCGATTTCAAATACGCACTACTGTCTTTGATTTTCGTATGCTTTATTCGCCGCTTTGCCGGAAAAATCTCTTTCAAAAACGGCGACGCCGAAGAGTAAAGTTATCGTTATGATTGCTCCGAGAAGCGAGATTCCGACGACGCGCCACCAGCTGTAAATTTTTCCGCCCGTCCTGATATGCGTGTCTATTTTTTCGCCCTGCGCGTATCGAACCAGAAAAAACGTAATCCAGGCGATGATGACCGGAAAAACCATGTTCGGTATTTTTACCAGCTGCGGAATAAAAAAAGCGCCGCCGAAGAGCATTATCGTCGCGATGACGGCGAAAGCCCAGGTTCTCCAGATTTTTGCGCGCTCGCCGAACGCCCTGAAATTTTCGGCCGCTAGAAAGCCCCCGACGAGCGGGCCGCCGAGAAAAGTTCCGACCGAGATTGCTTTGTCCGCGTAAATTTTGTGCGGCTTGATACGATTTTCTAAAATAATTTCTTTTTCCATTTCAATCTTTGAGCATCCATTTCGTTCGCGTGTAGGCGATGCGAAAGCCGTTTTTTTCGGCATTGCGCTGTGACTGGCTGCCGGGCAGCGCGCCCATCATCGCGATTTTACAGCCGCATTCGGCGGCAAAACGCAGGCGCGCGTCGAGCAGTGCCGTCTGGCCGCCGCGCTTTCTTTCTGCAGGAACGGTGCTCGCGCCCGCCATAAGCGCAACGTCTTCGTGTATGAAAAGCATTCCGGCGGAAATCGCTTCGTCTTCAAATTCAGCCAGAAAAGGAAATCCCCCCTTCGTGCGCGCGCTGATTTGCCCGAAATCAAGCATAAAATCGGCTAAACCCTCGGCTTCGGTCGCCCATCCGCCCGCCGAAACGCGCGCCCAGAGGCTTTCTTCACCCGCTTCGGCGATTCTCGTTTTAATCAGCGGATTCAAATTTAATTCGAGATTGGTTTCGCCCGTCAGAGCCAGATACATGACGCTCGACATTTCAACCGGCGCATAACCGCGCCCGACGAGCAGGCTCAAAATCGAAACGTCGGCGAGCGGGCTGACTTCGTGAAAAACCGGCGCGCCGCGCTCTTTGAAAAACGCTTCGAGCGCGTCGAGAATTTCTTCGTCCGCATCTTCAAACATGCCGAGCCCGAAAGTCTGCGTGCAGGGCGATTGAACGCCGTCGAACATCGCAAAAGCGCCGCCCGCGCGCGTCCAGCACGCGCCGCTCGCGGGCGACAAGGCCGCGCGCGACTCGACAAACGCCGCGTTGCTCTGCGCTTCGGTCAGCTCGATTTTTTGCGATAAATTGCGGTCGGAAAAAATCATTTTCGTTAAAAATAATTGGTAACAGGTAATAAGCTCGAAAGAACTATTATCTATTACCAATTACCAATTACCAATTGTCTTTTTACTTATTCAAGATTCGCCGTTTTGCTCATCGCGCCGAGCACCAGGCCGATGACCGCGCCGGCGACCGCACCGATGACGGTTACAATCAGTATATCCACAATTACCGGAACATAGCTTTTATATAAATTCATAAAAGCCATTTGTTGAAAACCGAGAGCGATGCCTATCGGCAGCATAATCAGCACGCCACCCTTGATGCCGCCCGCAAGATTTCTGATGTTTGCCCAGCGGTCGAAAACAAATGCGATGAGCCACGCGAACGCCAAATTAAACAAAAGCAGCGAAATCCAGTCGGGCGGCGTTTTTTCAAGCCCGGCGTAAATTATCATATTCGCCTTAAAATAATTCGCCAGAAGCACTCCGAAAAGCAGCCAGCCAACCAGAGTCATCGTGATACCGCCGACGAGCGTCGCCGCTAAAACTCTTATATTCATACACTTCTCCTTAAGAAAGTTGTCGTTGATGATAAAGCCGGAATTAAAATGAATTATGAATAAACAAGCGAAAAATATACCCTTTTTTGAGGATTGTCAAATTTTTGAGCGCGCGTCGCAAATGCTTAAATAAAAAATTATTTTTGCGATAAGGCGCGCTGTCTTTCGAAGTGCTCGAAAATCTGTTTCGCCGCCTTTACGCCGACGAAAGGCGCGAGCTCTTCGATTGACGTTTTCGCTATTCTTTCAATCGAGCCGAAGTTTCTCAATAATTTCATTTTGCGTTTTTCGGCGACGCCCGGAATGGCGGTCAGCTCGGATGTGAAATCGCGCATCTCGCGGCGTTTACGGTGATATTGAAGTGCCGTCCGGTGCGTTTCGTCGCGGATTTGCTGGACGAGACGAAAGGCGGCGGAGTTTGATTCGAAATAAATCGGCCGGTCTTCGTAGCCGTAGCGCAGGAGATGCGAAATTTCGTTGTGTCGTTTCGGCGGTTTGACAAGTCCGACGAGCGTTATCGCTTCCAAATCGAGCGCCTTCATCGCGGCGGCGGCCGCCGAAAGCTGTCCTTTTCCGCCGTCGATAAAGATTAACTGCGGCAGCGGTTTGTCTTCGTTCAAAAGGCGTTTGTAGCGGCGAAAAACGGCTTCGTTCATCGATGCAAAATCGTTTGCGCCCTCGACCGTTTTGATAATAAAGCGTCGATATTCGGCCCGGCTCGGCTTGCCGTTTTGATAGACGACGATGCCCGCGACGTTTTCCGCGCCGGAGATGTTCGATATGTCGAACGATTCGATGCGCTCGGGGAAATGCGGAAGCTCGAGAATTTCCTGCAAATCGCCGAGTATTTTTTCGGTTTCGGGCTTGAGCACGCGAAAACGCTGCTCGAAGGCGATTTTCGCGTTGTTTTCGACGAGCTCGACCAGTTCGCGCTTCTGCCCGCGTTTCGGGTCGAGAATTTTCACGCGGCGGCCGCGACGTTCGGTCAAAGCCTTTTCGAGCGTCGCGCGGTCTTCAAAATCCTGCGGGACATGAATTTCGAGCGGCACGTAATCGGTCGAGTAATACTGCGCCAGAACTTCGCTTAAGAATTTGGAAGCGTCGAAATTTTCGGCGTCCAAATCTTCCCAGAAAAACTCGCGGCGCCCGACGATTTTGCCTTCGCGCATCGTGAATAATTGAAGCGCGAGAAGCTGGTTTTCGCGATAAAAACCGAGAATATCGACATCGCGGTCGGCCGTCAAAGCCATTTTCTGCTTTTCGCCGAGCTCGAGCACGGTTTTGTGCAAATCGCGGTATTTGGCGGCCAGCTCGTATTTTTGATTTTCGGCAAAATGCCACATTCTTCGTTCGAGCTCGTCGGCGAGCTCCTTGTTTTTGCCTTCGAGCAGAAGCTTTACGTCGCGCGCGGCCTCGGCGTATTCGTCGGCTTTGCAGAGCTCCTTGACGCACGGCGCGAGACATCTTTTGAGATGAAATTCGAGGCACGGGCGCGGCAGTTTTCCGTCGATTTCGATGTCGCAGGTGCGCAGCTGAAACGCTCGATTGATTAAATCGAGCGTTCGGCGCGCGAGCGCGGCCGGCAGAAAAGGGCCATAATAGCTGGCGCCGTCGCGCAAAATTTTTCGGGTGATGACAACTTTCGGAAACGGCTCGTTGGTCATTTTCAGATGCGGGTAGGATTTGTCGTCTTTCAGGAGAATATTAAAGCGCGGCTTGTGTTTTTTGATGAGATTCGATTCCAGCACGAGCGCTTCGACTTCCGAATCGACGACGATAAATTCAAAATCAGCAATGCGTTTGACCAGCTCGCGCGTTTTCGGGTCCATATTGCGCGACGATTGAAAATACTGCCGCACGCGGTTTTTCAAATTTTTCGCCTTGCCGACATAGATGATTTTGCCGTCGGCGTTTTTGTGAATGTAAACGCCGGGCGAGACGGGCAGATTTTTGAGCTTTTCGTCCAAAGTCATTAAGAAAAGTTTAACGCAAAGATGTAGGGAAATGGAAAACGGAAAATGGAAAATGGAAAATGCGGTTTTAGGAAAATTTCGTTTTCCGTTGCGTTCTTTGCGTCTTTGCGCGAAACTTCTTTTTTATGCAGACAATCCTGACCAAGTCAACGGAGGAGGCCGCCGCGTTTATAAAAAAAGGCGGCGTTGTCGCTTTTCCGACCGAGACGGTTTACGGGCTCGGCGCGAATGTTTTCGACGCGCGGGCGATTGAGAAAATTTTTGTCGCCAAGCGGCGTCCCGCCGATAATCCTTTAATCGCTCATGTCGGCAGCGTCGAACAAATCTCGTCTTTAACTTCCGAAATCAACGAAACGGCCGAAAAGTTTATCGCAGCCTTTTTCCCCGCGCCGCTGACGCTGGTTTTGCCGAAATCCGCGCAAGTTCCTTTGATTGCGACCGCTAATCTCGAAACAATCGGTGTGCGAATGCCGCAGAACGATTTGGCGCAGGAGTTTTTAAGAAAATGCGAAACGCCCGTCGTCGCGCCTTCGGCGAATCTTTCGGGCCGTCCAAGCCCGACGACATGGCAGGCGGTTTACGAAGATTTGCGGGGAAGAATCGAATGCATTTTGCAGGGCGAAATGACCGAAATCGGGCTTGAATCGACGGTCGTCGACTGCACTTCGGCAACGCCTCTAATTTTGAGAACGGGTGCGATAACGCTCGAAGCGTTGCGTAAAATCGTGCCCGAAACCGCGCTTTATAAAGTTAAGGAAAACGAAGCCGCGAGAAGTCCGGGCTTACGACACAAACATTACGCGCCAAAAGCGAAAGTAGTTTTGATAAATCGAAAATCGAAAATCGAAAATCGAAAATCCGTTGCGTTTATCGGTTTGAGCGCACCGCATCGGGAATTTGAATTAACCAGAATCTGCGCTTCGGCGGAAGCATACGCGCACGAATTTTTCAATTTTTTTCGCGAATGTGACCGCCGAAATATCAAAACGATTTATTGCGAAATCGTGCCGGAAACGGGAATCGGGCTGGCGCTGATGGACAGGCTGAGACGCGCCGCCGAAGATTGAAGAATTTATCTCGGTTTGACGAGCACAATCGCCGTATCGCCGTTGTCGGCCAAAATCTCGGATTCGACGAGCGGGCTTTCGGTGATGTCTTTCGTATTGGTGTGCGGCACGAGCACCAGCATTTGCCGCATGTTTCCTGTTTTCATATCATTTACCAGAATCAGAAAATCGTCGTAGCGTTTGAGTTTGCCGTCGGCGTCCCTGATTAATCTTCCGGCGGCGTAAAACTCGGCGTTGTGCGAAACGGTGAAAAGATTTGTTATTTTTTCACTTTGGAGGCCTTTCGCATTTGCCGTCTCGACTAAACTTTTAACCGAATCTTTACCGGCAAATATCGGCGCGTAAAACTGTAAAAGCAGAGCGGCGACGACAAAAGTCAAAAAGGCGGAAATTTGCAGGGCAATTTTTCTGCTTCTCGATTTCCGCGCAAAATCGTAAACGTATCGGGCGGTTAAAATCATCGCCGCAGGCAGCGCGGGCAGAATATAGCCGGGAAGCTTCGAGCCGGAAAATGAAAAAAAGACGAGCGGAACGAGCAGCCACGCAAAAGCGAAAATGGAGAGCGGAGCGTGGAGAGTGGAAAGTTGTTTGTTTTTTCTGTGTGTCTTCTCTGTGTCCCGGTGATAAAAAAATCCTTTGAGAAAATTCCAGATTGAAGCGAGAAAAAACGGCAGCCACGGCAGAGTCATGAGCGGCAAGGCCAGAAAAAAGAAATAAAACGGCTGCGGGTGCTGGTATTTGTTCGAAGTATAGCGCTGAAATTGCTGCTGGATAAAAAATTCGTCGACGAACGTCCAGCCGTAAATTTGGTACATCGGCAGATACCAGACGGATGCGACGAGCAGGCTTAAAATCGTTCCCCAAATCAAACTGACGAGAAATTTACCGCCCGGCAAAAGCTCGCGTTTCAAAAGATGATAAAAGAAAACGATGGCGAACGGAAAAACGATTCCGACCAAACCTTTGGCGAGCAGCGCAAGCCCGACGAAAAAGTAAAATCCGACGAGAAAAAGATAAGCCCGGACAATCGGCAGAGTTTTTGAAACTGCTTTCGGCGCGTTATCTGATGGAATCGAAGCGGATTTCAACTCCTCGGCGAAAAAATGTCTTTGCAGATAAGTTTCAAACAGAAAATAACAGACGAGCGAAGCCGTAACGGGAAAAGTCAGAATAATATCAAAGCTCGCGCCGCGCGAAAAGATGAGCAGGCCGACCGACGACGCGGAAATTACGGCGAGCCAGCGGGCGAACTCCGTTTCTGGTCTCTGATTTTTGGTTATCGTTGTCCCTGTGTCTGTCTGTGCCCCTGTGGTGAGTTTCCCCAATAAATAAAGGCTTGCAATCGTTCCGAGTCCGCACAGCGCCGAACCGAAACGCGCCGCGAATTCGGAAATGCCGAAAATTTTGTAAGAAGCGATTTCGAGCCAGTATAAAAGAACGGGCTTTTCAAACCAGTTCGCGCCGCCGAGCGTGGGCGTCAGCCAATCGCCGCGCTCGAACATCTCGCGCGCGACCTGCGCGTAACGCGGCTCGTCGGGCCCGACCAGCGGAAAGCTTCCGAGCGCGAAAAAATAAACGGCGACGATTGCAAAGGCGAAAAAAAGCCGGATAAACCGGTTTTCGGTTTTTGGTCTTTGGTCTTTGGCTTTTGTTATTTCACTCATCTTGGCGGAAAATAATAAGTATTGCTGAAAAGCGTTCGGCTTTCAAATTATGGAATCAAACCGAAAACCAAAAACCGAAAACCAAAAACCGAAAACGGCTGTCATCGGCGTCGGCAGTCTCGGCCGGCATCACGCCAGAAATTACGCCGAGATTGCCCGCGCGGGCAATCTCGAATTTGCCGGCGTGTGCGACACGAGCGAAGAAACGGCAAGGCAAATTGCCTCGGAAAACGATTGCGCGTATTTTACCGACTGGCGCGAGCTGCTCGATAAAACGGACGCCGTTTCAATCGTCACGCCGACCGAAACGCACGCCGAAATCGCCTGCGCTTTTCTCGAAAAAGGCGTTCACGTGCTGGTCGAAAAACCGATTGCAAGAACTTTACAGGAAGCCGATAAAATGATTGCGGCGGCCGCGAAATCGGGCGCGAAATTGATGGTCGGGCATCTCGAACGCTACAATCCGGCGATGGTCGCGCTGCGCCCGAATGTGACGAAACCGCTTTATTTCGAGATTCACCGCGTCTCGCCTTTCCCGAATCGCTCGCTTGATGTCGATGTCGTGCTCGACGTGATGATTCACGATTTGGACGCGATTCAATGGCTCGTCGGCGAGAGCGTGAAGGTTTCCGAGATTCGCGCCGTCGGGATTCCCGTAATTTCCGATAAAGTCGATGCGGCAAACGCCAGAATCGAGTTTGAAAACGGCGCGGTCGCCAACATCACGGCTTCGCGCATCGGGACGGAAAAAATTCGCAAAACGCGCTTTTATCAAACAAATTCCTACGTCGTTTTGGATTACGCGACAAAATTTGCTTCGGTGACGAGCCTTGCGCCGAACGCCATACATCCGCTGCTCGGAATTTCGATAAATCGTCTGGAAGTCGGCGATGTCGAGCCGCTTCGCGCCGAAATCGAAGCGTTTCTGGATTGTGTTTCGCGCGACGAAACGCCGCCGATTACCGCCGCCGACGGCCGCCGCGCATTGAGCCTCGCGCTCGGCGTCCTCGACAAAATCGAAGCGCATCGAAGCCGTCTGAATGTTTAATTTCCTTTATGAAACTCTTATTTGTGAACCGTTTGAAGAGTTTCGTGAACCTTAATAAAGAATTAACGAACCGTTTGAAGAGTTTTGTGAACCTTAATTAAAGATTACGGAACTGTTTGAAGAGTTTTGTGAGCACGTTGAAGAGTTTTGTGAACACGTTGAAGAGTTCACGGAACCTTAAACTTTAACTAAGGAACGTTAATTAGAGTTCCGTAAAAGCGAAATTTTGTTTTGCGTTTGAATTTTCGGCGCATTATTTATGAAAAACAGCGATATAAATCAGCTTTTGCAAACGCGTATCGAGGCGGGAGATTTTCCTTCGGCCGTTTATCTGGCCGCGGAAAAAGGCGAAATCGTTTTGCACGACGCGCTCGGTCTGGCGGTCGTCGAGCCCGAAAAACACGAAGCGCAAAAAGATACGATTTACGATTTGGCGAGCCTGACGAAAGCGCTCGTGACGGGTTTATTGTGCGCAAAATTGATTGAGCTGGGCGAAATCCTTTTATCCGATAAAATCGCAAAATATTTTGCCGAATTCGATACAAATGAAAAACGAGAAATAACGATTGAAAATCTGCTCGTTCACACTTCGGGATTTTCCAACTGGAAACCGTTTTATTTAAATGCGGAACGCAGAATGCAGAGAGCGGAAGTGATTTTAAGAAAAATTATCGCCGAACCGCTGGCAAATCCGGTAAATTCAAAAGTCGTTTACAGCGATTTGAATTTTTTAATGCTCGGATTTTTGATTGAAAAGCTTTACGGCAAATCTCTCGATAAAATTGCCGGACGAGAAATTTTCGCGCCGCTTGAGCTGCAAAATACATTTTTCAATCCGCCGAAATCTTTGCTGGAAAAAATAGCGGCGAGCGAAAAGGGAAACGAATTTGAGAAAAATACCTGTCGCGAGATGTTTCCCGAAATCCGCATTCCCGATTCCGCATTTCGCAATTACCAGATTTGGGGCGAAGTTCACGATGGCAATTGTTATTTTATGAAGGGCGTTTCCGGTCACGCCGGTCTTTTTTCGGCGGCCGGAGACGTTTTCAAAATCGCGCTTCAATTTCTGCCGCGAACGACGAAAATCTTAAAACCCGAAACGTGCGCGCTTTTTCGAAAAAATTTTACAAAGAACTTAAACGAAGCGCGCTCGATTGCCTTTCAGCTTGCCGAAACTCCGGATTCGGCGGCGGGCGCTTGCTTGTCGAATGACAGCTTCGGGCATCTCGGATTTACCGGCACGAGCCTCTGGATTGAGCCTGAAACCGAGAGGATTTTTATTCTTTTAACCAACCGCACGCACGCGCGCGAACTGCCTTTTGTTCTGCTCAATTCGACGCGCCGGAAATTTCACGCGCTTGCAACGGAAGTCTTGAACGAGTTATAAGAGAAAATTCACCGGAGAGCGCACAGAGATTTTTTAGCCGCGAATTACACGAATTACACTAAATAAAAGAAAAATAATTTATGTAATTCGTGTAATTCGCGGCTAACTTCTTTCTTGAAATTCTCTATGTTTTCTGTGGTTTCTGTGTTACGGGCAGCTTTTCGTTAAAGTTCGGCTTTTGGAACTTTACAGGCATCTAAAATCGAAATGTTTTAATCAAATTCAAGCTTTCCCCTAGAACTTAAGTAAAATGTCGGCTCGGAGAATCGAAAATGAGAAAAATCTTGTTTGTTTTGGTGTGTTTAGCTCTTTTGGGGATTTCAGTTTTTGCTCAATCAACCCGCGATACGCGCCCGCGCGTCGTTGTCGGCCCGACTCCGCCGACTTTGAAAAACGATTCTTCGAAAACGAATCAATCCAAACAAGCGCCCGTTTTAATCGATACTTCGAAATCCACGAATCAGACCAAAAAGGAAGAGAAAATCGAAGACGTTCCGGCCGAAGACGACAACGAGGAAATCAAAATCGAAACAAATCTGATAACGATTCCGGTTTCGGTGCTCGACCGCGACGGCCGGTTTATTTCCGGTTTGCAGGAAAAGGATTTTCAGATTTTCGAAAACGGCGTTCAGCAGAAAATCGACTATTTCGCCAGCGTCGAGCAGCCTTTCACGGTCGTTCTGCTAATCGACGTCAGTCCTTCGACGCAGTATCGGATTGAAGAAATTCAGGACGCGGCAATCGCTTTTGTCAATCAATTGCGCGCCAATGATAAGGTCGTCGTCGTTTCGTTCGACGAGCGCGTGCACGTTTTGAGTCCGGTGACGAACAACCGGAACGTTTTGCGAAACGCTATCAGGCAGGCGAGCTTCGGCGACGGAACGAGTCTTTACGAAGCGGTCGATTATACAATCCGTCAGCAGCTCAGATTAATTCAGGGACGCAAAGCGGTCGTGCTTTTTACCGACGGCGTCGACACTACTTCGCAACGCGCGAGCTACCAGAGCACCGTCCGCGACGTCGAAGAAGTCGACGCGCTCTTTTACCCGATTCGCTATGACACGTTCAGCGATATGGGCGGAGGTGGCGGCGGTTCAAATTATCCGTATCCGCGTAATCGTCGTCGCGGAGGCGGCGGAGGCGGCGGACTCGGCGGCGTCTTGGGCGATATTTTGGGCGGAATCGTCATCGGCGGCGGAAATGTTCCGATTGGCGGCGGAGGCGGTACGAGCGCGGGCGGAACGCGTCAGGATTATGAAACGGGCAAAAGATATCTGGAAACGCTCGCGCGCAACAGCGGAGGCCGAAGTTTTGAAGCGCGCAATGATTTGACCGCGGCTTTCAACGGAATCGCCGAAGAGCTTCGCCGCCAGTATTCAATCGGATATTATCCCGACAAAATCGGGCAAAAAGGCGACCGGAAACAAATTCGCGTCCGCGTCATGCGCGCCAATCTGGTCGTCCGCGCCAAAAACAGCTACATCGTCGGCGAAAACGACAAGTTTGCGGGAAAGTGATAAAACAGTTAAAAGTGAAAGGTAAAAACTAATTTCTTTTACCTTTCACTTTTCAGTTCTTAGTTCTCACTTTTCTTTCGCCGTTGCATCTTTTCTGACAGGACGCGGCATCATATAATCGAAAACCGAGGTGCCCGAATGAAAAAATCCATAATTGCCGTTTGTCTGGCAATTTTTCTCCTGAGTTTTACAACCAGTTTCGCTCAATCGCGCAAGGTGACGCCGAATTCTTCGACCGACACCGGCAAGGTCAACAAGCGCCCCGACCCAACACCGACTCCGCTTCCGAAAGCCGAAAATGCCGAAACTTCAATCGCCGAAAATCAAGCTGACGCGACGGCCGAAGTCGATAACGAAGAGCTCAAAGTCGCGACGGAAATCGTCAATATTCCCGTAAAAATTTCCGACCGGCAGGGCAGGTTCGTGGGCGGATTGGCGCAGGAGAATTTTAAGATTTTCGAAGATGGCGTCGAACAGCAAATCGAATATTTTTCCAACGAGCAGCAGCCTTTCACAGTCGCGCTCGTCCTGGACATGAGCTACTCGACCAAATTTAAAATCGCCGAGATTCAGGATGCGGCGCTCAATTTTATCAGCCAGCTGCGACCGAACGACAAGGTGATGGTCGTTTCCTTCGACGCCGTGACGCACATTCACTGCGAGCCGACCAGCGACCGCCAGATTTTGCAGCGAGCCGTTAAAGCCACAAAAATCGATTACGGAACGAGTCTCTATGAAACAATCGATTTTGTTTTGAATCAAAAACTGAAAAAGATTACCGGAAGAAAAGCCATCGTGCTTTTTACCGACGGCGTCGATACGAGCAGCGAAAAAGCGCAGGATTGGACAAACATCAGGGACATTAACGAATCCGACGTGCTTGTCTACCCGATTCAATACGACACTTTCGCCGAAGTACAGGCGATGAAAAACAAGCCGATTATCCAGCAGCCGAGCCCGATTCCTTCAAAAACAAAAAGCCCGTTTCCGTTTCCCATTCCAACGAGCGGCATCGGTACGGCCGACGCCAAAGGGACGACGGCAGAGGATTACCGGAAAGCCGGAGAATATCTGGACGAGATGGCGGTGCGCAGCGGCGGGCGCATTTATCAAGCGAGCACGGGCGCAAATCTTATCACCGCGTTTTCGAAAATCGCCGCCGAGCTGCGCGAATACTACAGCATCGGCTATTATCCGAAAGACGAATCGAAAAACGGGAAAAATCACAAAATAAAAGTAAAAGTCGATAAGGAAGGTTTGGTTGTCAGGGCCAAAGACAGCTACACGGTCAGGAAAAAGGAAAGCAAAAAGTGAATTAAAAAGTAAAGATGCAAAAGCCGTTGGATTAAACTCGAATGATAATCCAGCGGCTTTTTAATTTTGCATTTTTACTTTTGTCGTTAAACCACCGTTCCGTCGGCGACGGTCGCGTTTTTGGGGACGATGATGATGCCTTCGCGGATGTAGAAACAGCCGTTTTCGCCGTCGGCGTTTTCGACGTTGTTGCGGTTGACGAGATGCACGTTTTTGCCGATGCGCGCGTTTTTGTCGACGATTGCGCGGCGGATGACCGAGCCTTCGCCGATTCCGATGTGCGGTTTTGAGTTTGCCAGATTCGATTTTAAATCTTCAAACGATTCGAAATAATCCGCGCCCATAATAATCGAATTTTCGATTATCGTGCCTTCGTCAATCCGGCTGCGCAAACCGATTATCGAATTTCGCGCCATCACGCCGTTTAAGATGCAGCCCTCGCTAATCATCGAAGTATTGATGTCGCAGCCGTGAATTTTCGACGGCGGCAGATAGCGGCTGCGCGTGTAAATCGGCGCTTCCGTGTCGAAAAAATTAAATTTCGGCAAAGGCGAAGCCAAATCGAGATTGGCCTCGTAAAAAGCGCGAATCGTTCCGATGTCTTCCCAGTAACCGTTAAAAAGATGCGCCTGCACGTTCAGATTTTCTATCGCCGTCGGTATAATATCGCGCCCGAAATCGATTGATGAATCGTCGTTTTTCAAAAGCTCGACGAGCCGCCGGTAATTAAAAACATAAATTCCCATCGAAGCCAGAAACGGGCGCGTTTCGCTTTCTTCAGGCGATAACCCAAACTGTGTCGTGTCGACGCGCATCTGTTCGAGCGCCTCGCCCGTCGGCTTTTCCTTAAATTCGATGATTCGCCCGTCGCCTTCGGTTTTCAAAAGTCCGAAGCCCTCGGCTTCCTCGCGGCGCGAAGGAATTACGGAAATCGTCACGTCGGCGTTTGTTTCAAAATGACGCTGCAAAAACTCCTCGTAATCCATCCGGTAAAGATGGTCGCCCGAAAGAATCAAAAGCGTCTCGACGTTCCAGTCGCGCAAATGCGGCAAAATCTGCCGGACGGCGTCGGCCGTTCCCTGAAACCAGTCGGGGCTGTCCTTGCGCTGTTCGGCGGCGAGAACTTCGACAAAGCCGCTCGAAAAATTTGAAAAGCGGTATGTTCGCGAAATGTGCCGGTTGAGCGAGGCCGAATTATATTGCGTCAAAATAAAAATCTGCGTCACGTTCGAGTTGATGCAGTTCGAAATCGGAACGTCAATCAGGCGATATTTTCCGCCGAGCGGCACGGCCGGCTTCGAGCGCTCTCTGGTTAAAGGAAAAAGTCTTGTGCCCGCGCCGCCGCCTAAAATTACAGCCGTTACATTTTCATATTGACTCATAGCTTTAATAAATAAGTACTTCACTTTAACTTTCTGTTTTCAAAAACTTACATTTGTAGAATAGCTTTTGTTTTCGGCTAATTTCAAGACTGTTTTTCCAATTGCTTTGACTTTTACCGTCAGGCGCGATATATTCCGTTTCATTCTTCGGAAAATTTTATCGAGCGTTTTTCCGCAAGATGTTCTTTTTCAGACTAAAATGCTTTACGGACGGGAAAGCGGGTGAAAATCCCGCACGGTCGCGCCACAGTGAAGAGATTTTAAAATCTCGAAGTCTGGTAACCAGCCTAAAAGTTTTTTTAGCCGAAACGGTCTCGCGTCAAGACGTTTGGTTAAGTTGGGTCATTTCTGTTTTCTCTTTTTGGAAAGAAAAGTCCTGTTTAGCTTGTCTCCGGCGTTTGCAGACAAGAAAGGCAGGATTTTTATTTTGGAAAAATACCACAGACATTTTATTTTTCGATTTGGCGCGCAAGCGCTGATTATGATTTGCGTTTTGACGCTTTTGGCCGGCTGCAAAAGCGAAACTCAGCAGGCGAAATCCGCAACGCAGACGCGCGAAATCATCGACGATTTAGGCCGGCACGTAAAAATTCCACTGCAAATCGAGCGCGCCGTTTCTTTAGCGCCGAATCTGACCGAAATCGTTTTCGCAGTCGGCGCGGGCGATAAATTAGTCGGCGTGACGAGCTTTTGCAATTACCCGGAGGAAGCGAAAAATATTCGTAAAGTCGGCGACACGATGGCGCCGAACATCGAAAACATTATCGCCTTAAAGCCGAATATCGTGCTCGTTTCGACCGCTTCGCAGATTGAAAATTTTACAAAAACGCTCGACGAGCAGGGAATCGTTTATTTTGTCACAAACCCGCAAAACCTGGACGGAATTTATAAAAGCATCGAAACGGTCGGCGAGATTTTCGGCCGCGCCGACCGTGCCGCCGAGACGGTCGAAAATTTAAAAAAACGAGTCGCCGCCGTCGAAGCAAAAACCGCCAAAGCCGAGCGCATCAGGACGTTTGTGCAGATTGACCGCGAATCGCTTTACACCGTCGGGAAAGATTCTTTTATCACCGATTTAATCGGCCGCGCGGGCGGCGTCTCGGTGACCAACGATTTGACGACCGCTTACCCTAAACTCAGCAAGGAAACGGCTTTTGCCTTAAATCCGGACGCGGTAATTTTGTCGGAAAGCGCCGACAATCAAACGCCGAACGACGTCTTTCGAGATTCTCCGGCCGTGAAAAACGCCAAAGTTTTCAAGATAAACGCCGATATACTTTCGCGTCCCGCGCCGCGCATCGTCGATGCCCTAGAGCAGATTGCGCGCGCTTTGCATCCTGAAAGTTTTAAGTGAGATTTTCATCGCAAAGACGCGGAGAAAAAATATTAATGAAAGAACAAAGGGTAGAAAATCAAAAAAAGATTTATCCGGTCTCTGCGTCTTTGCGTCTCTGCGGGTTATTGGTTTTTTTATTATTGATAACGCTGACAATTGCGGTTCTGCTCGGCAGCGAGCGACTTTCGTTCTTTGAATTAAACGAGCAGCAGCGTGCGATTTTGTTCGACATTCGTTTGCCGCGCGTGCTTCTGGGCGCGAGCGTCGGCGCGTCTTTGGCGGTTGCGGGCGCAAGTTTGCAGTCGCTTCTGCGCAATCCTTTGGCCGAGCCTTACTTGCTCGGCGTTTCGAACGGCGCGGCGTTGGGGACGATGCTGGCGTTTGTGTTTTTTACGAATTTTTCGTTTTCGCGCCCCGTCTGCGCATTTTTTGGCGCATCAATCGCGACTTTCGCCGTTTATCGAATGGCGAAAAGCCGCGCCGGGATGAACACGGAAAGATTGGTTTTGTCGGGCGTGATTGTGACGACTTTTCTCTCGTCAATCATCGTTTTGCTGACGAGTCTGCTCGACACGACCAAGCTTCGAAGCTTTACGTTCTGGCTGCTCGGCGATTTGTCGCAGGCGACTTTGAACGGATTTTATCTGACGATTTTTGTCGCCGTCGCCGGAACGATAATTTTAAGCTCGCAGTCGCGGGCTTTGAATTTGATGATGATTGGCGAGCGCGACGCGATGGATTTCGGCGTCGAAGTCGGCCGCGTTCGGCTGATTGTATTTGCGACGGCGAGCGCTCTGGTCGGTTTGTCGGTCGCCGCCAGCGGTTCGGTCGGTTACGTCGGTCTAATCGTCCCGCATCTGGTTCGGCTCGCCGTCGGCAGCGACAACCGGCTGGTCGTTCCTTTTTCGGCAATTTCGGGCGCGATTTTCGTGGTTTTGGCGGACACGATTGCGAGAACGGCGATTGCGCCGCGCGAGCTGCCCGTCGGCGCAATCACCGCACTCGTCGGCGCGCCTTTGTTTATTTATCTTTTGCGGAGAAATTAACGCAGAGGCGCAAAGAAAGAAAATATAAAAATGGTATTCAAAATTGATTTAAAATTTTTGCGTCGCCGCGTCGCCGCTTCTTTGCGTTAAAAATTATGTTGGAAGTCCGGAACATCGCAATAAATTACGGCGCGGCGGAAGTCGTCAGAGACGTTTCTTTTACGCTCGAAGCCGAAAAAATCGTCGCCGTTCTGGGCGCGAACGGCGCGGGAAAGACGACGCTTTTGAAATCTTTGAACGGCAGCCTGCCAATTTCAAACGGCGAAATCGTTCTGGACGGCAGACGTTTGAGCGAATTTTCGCGCCGCGAGATTGCGCGTCGAATCGCGGTTATCGCGCAGGAAAACGAGACGAAATTTCCCGTGACAATTTTGGAATTTATACTTGCCGGACGTTTCGCGCACGCAGCGGCTTTCGGCTGGGAAACTGAGGGCGATTTGCGGATTGCCGAAAATGCTTTGAAAATGTGCGATTTGGCCGATTACGAGCGCCGCTTGATGAACGAGCTTTCGGGCGGCGAACGGCAGCGCGTCGTGCTGGCGCGCGCGCTGGCGACCGAAGCCGAAATTTTATTATTGGACGAGCCGACGGCAAATCTCGATTTGGCGCACCAGGCGATGATGTTTCGCCTCGTTCGCGAAAGATGCGCGTCGTCCGGTGCGGCGGCAATCGTGATTACGCACGATTTGAATCTGGCTTCGGAATTTGCCGACGAAGTTCTGCTTCTGGAAAAAGGACGCATCGCCGCTAAAGGCGCGCCGGACAAAGTTTTGACGGGCGAAAATCTAAAAAAAGTTTTCGGCGTCGAAGTCTTACTGGACGAAAATCCGGTAAGCGGAAAAATGAGAGTGACGACGATTTATTGAGGATTGTCAGTCGTCCGTCGTCGGTAGTCAGTTGCAATTTGAAATTTAATTAGGATTCTCAAATTAAACTCAATCAACCACTGACAATCGATAACGGACACTGACCAATTAAAAACAAACGCTGCAAAGGAAGTTCGGTGAAATTCCGACGCTGCCCACGCAACCGTAAATTATTAAACATTTATCGGAAGTTTTTCGATAAATGACAAATGATAAGCCGGGAACTTTGCCCGTTTGTTTAGGTCATTAACCAGTTTCTGCGATGGGCAGAAGAGGAGAGATATGAAAATTATAAAAGTTTTAAGTTTGATTTGTTTTTTATGGATAGGAGTTTTAGCACAAAATTCGGCGAGAATCGAAGGAAAAGTTATCCAAAACAGCGAGCCGATTCCGGGGTTTCTTAATGCGAATTCTAAGGAATCGGTACAAAATAAAACCGTTAGTCTGGTGTCGAAAAGCAATAACAAAACGGTTGCGGAAACAAAGACTGATGATGACGGGAATTTTATCTTTGAAAATGTGGCGGACGGAGACTATTTCATCACTGTCGAATGTAAATCTTGCTGGAGACCGCAGATTAATGCAGTCACGGTCGTGGCCGGACAAACTTTGAAGCCGAAAATTGAGCTGAACGACATTTCTGTTCGTGAAAGCGTGACGATTTCAGCCGATATGCCGCAATCGATTGATGAAGTTTCAAAAACCGTCAATGTCATCGACAACGAAGAAATCACGAATCGAAACGAGTTTTCGCTGGTCGATTCGCTGAGAACGATTCCCGGTTTTCGCGTCCAGCAGCTCGGCGGCTTCGGCAAAACGGCGAATATCAAAACGCGCGGGCTACGCAATCAGGACACGGCCGTTCTGCTCGACGGCATACGTTTTCGCGACGCGTCCTCGATTGCGGGCGATGCGTCGGCATTTCTCTCGGATTTTACTTTAACCAGCGTCGACCGCCTCGAAGTTTTGCGCGGCTCGGGCAGCTCGCTTTACGGCACGAACGCCATCGGCGGCACGATTGATTTTCTGACGCCGCGCCCGTCGAACGGTTTTCACGGCTCTCTTCTGGGCGAGCTCGGCGGTCTCGGGCTAAAACGCACTCGCGGCAATTTTTCCGTCGGAAATGATACGATTGGCTTTAATTTCGGCGTTTCAAGAACGGTTTTCAGCGAGGGAATCGACGGCGAGGACGACGCGAAAAATACCGGCTTTCAAAGCCGAATCGAATACAATCCGTTTAAGCAAACAAACATTTCGGCGCGCTTTTACATTTCCGGTGCCGACGTTCGTTTGAATTCGAGCCCCGACACCATCGGTACTCTGCCCGCATCGACGGCGACGATTGTCGACGCCGTTCCGCTTTCGACTTCCGAATTAAACCGCTACGCGAACGGCACGCCGACGTCGCAGCTTAATATCGGAAACGCGACATTTATTCCCGACACGAACGACCCCGACAATTTTCAAAAGTCGCGCTTTTTTAACGGCCAAATCGTCCTGACGCAGGTCGTCAGCGACAAATTGCTTTTTCAGACGTTTTATCAGGGATTGAAAACTTCGCGCGATTACACGAACGGCGTGCTCGGCATCGGGTTTCAGCCGTTCGGCGGCGACGAAAATTATTTCTACGACGGGCAGATTCACACCTTCGGCGCAAACTTAAGCTGGTCGCAGATTTCAAATAATCAAGTCAAATTAGGTTACGAATACGAGTGGGAAAAATTCGGCAACGACGGCGTCTTTGCGAGCTCGGCCGACAATTTTTCGATTCGCGCGCGGCAAGCGAGCAATACGTTTTTCGTGCAGGACCTTTTGAGTCTTTTCAAAAAACGGCTGCAAATTTCCGGCGCGTTTCGCGCGCAGTGGTTTTCGCTCGAGACGCCTGACATCGGCTCGGCAAATCTTCCCGCGCGCTTTACGAGCGCCGATTCGCCGCCCGCTTCATACACCGGCGACGGCTCGATTTCATACTTTTTCGACCGGACGAAAACAAAACTGCGCGCGCACGTCGGCAATGGCTATCGCGTCCCGTCGCTGTACGAGCGTTTCAGCTTTTCTTATTTTTTCGGCACGTATTTCTTTTCCGGCAATCCCGATTTGAAGCCCGAACGCTCGATTGCCTTTGACGGCGGCCTCGACCAGACGTTTTTCAAGAGCCGCGCGCGGATTTCCGCGACCGCGTTTTACACCGAGATAAAAGACGAAATCGCGTATCTTCCGACCGACGATTTCAGCGCGGCGGCGTATTTTAATTTCGACAAGCATTTTTCGCGCGGCGCTGAAATAAGCGCCGACATTGCGCCGACCGGCCGAACGCGCATTTTCGCTTCATACACTTTTACAAACAGCGACGTCAGAAATTTCCGCCGTCAGTCGCTTTTGCCTTCAAACGTTTTTAGCCAGGACAAAAAAGCGAACGGCATTCCCGACCATCAATTTACGCTGGTCGCGACCGGGCGAATAAAGCGCCTCGCGCTCAGTTTCGATTTTCTGGCGACGAGCGATTATCTCGCGCCGATTTTCAGCAACACGACTTTCGGCACATACACGTATCGCTTCAAAGGCGAGCGCCGCGCCGATTTGACCGCCGCCTACGAGTTTCCGGCCGTTAAAGACAAGCTCCGTTTTCGGCTTTTCGGCACGATTGAAAATCTTTTCGGCGACGAATATTTTGAAAACGGCTTTCGCACCATCGGACGCGCGGCGCGCGGCGGTTTGAGCGTGAGTTTCTAAATCGAAAATCAATTATTATTTGTAAGGCTTTTCCGGGCGCGGAAAGGCCTTTTTTATTGGATGAAATGTTTTCGCGCCTTTCGACACCAGGTTTGATGGAAGTAAATCTCGATTAAGCCAGTAAAGGGAGTTTTAGATGTTGAAAGTAAAAAGCGAATTTTTCAAAACAGCTGTGATATTGATGATGTTAATTTTTCTATGTTCGTTAAATGCTTCGGCGGGAACGTCGGGCGCTTTGGACCGAACATTCAGCTCGGACGGCCGGGTTACGACAGCCGTCGCGAGCGGCAGCGGCGCTGATTTCGGGCGCGATATCGCGATTCCGGAGACGGTCATTCAAAACTTCGGAAACACCGGCGATAAACCGACGGCGGGCGCTTTTATCCCGTAAAACAACGGCGAAATCTTAAAAGACAGGAAATTTTCGGTTTCCTGTCTTTTTTTATTGACAGTGATTGCCGAAACTCCGAAAATAGAGTTGATTTTTAGAGGTGAAAAATGAAAAAAAGACTGTTGTTTATTTTGTGTCTTGTGCTTGCCGTCGTCAATTTCGCGTTCGGACAGGCAAAAACCGTTACCAATTCAGACCTCGAAAAGTTCCGGCAAAAGCGTCTCGAAGCCGAAAGAGATTATCGCGAAAATTATGCGAAGCTCGGTCTTTTGTCGCCGCAGGAACTTGAAGCAAAACTCGCCGCGGACAAACGCGAAATGGAAGAGCTTTCGGCGCGTCTCGAAGCCTCTAGACTGGAGCGCGAAAAAACGCAGCTTCTGCAATCGCAAATCAATTTACTCAATTCGCAGAACAATCTTATTCAATCGCAAACGCGCTCTGAACGCGGTTATTTTTACAATTCGCAGCCCTATATTTATTCACCTTACCTTTATCTGCGCATACCGAAATATCGCCCGAATTATAACCGGCGAAATCAATACTGGAGAAACAACGATTTGCCGCCAATCCGCCCGCCAAAACCGATTCGCCCGCCGCGCAATTTCAGAGGGCGCTGAATTTTCGTGATGAAAAACGATAAGAAAAGGAAATTTTGAATTTATGCCGAACGCGGATTATGATAAAGACATAATCCGCATTTATTTTGATTAAAATTATGAAAAATGGTTGGGAAGCAGTTATCGGAATGGAGATTCACGCGCAATTGGCGACGGAGACGAAGATTTTTTGCGCGTGCGCAACTAGTTTCGGACACGAACCGAATTCTAACACTTGTCCGGTCTGTCTCGGTCTGCCGGGCGCGTTGCCGGTTTTGAACGAAAGAGTCATCGATTTGGGCGCGCGCGCGGCGCTCGCGCTCGGATTGGAGATTCAGGAAACTTCGATTTTTTCGAGAAAAAATTATTTTTATCCTGATTTGCCGAAAGGCTATCAAATCTCGCAGTATGACAAACCTTTTTCGGCCAACGGCGAGCTTGAGATTATGACGGCCGAGCGCGACGAATCGGGACACGTTAAAGACTGGCAGAAAATGAAGATTGAAATCGTGCGGCTTCATCTCGAAGAAGACGCGGGCAAAAATGTTCACGAAGGTCTGCCGGAGGTCGATAAATATTCTTATATTGACCTCAATCGCGCGGGAACTCCGCTCGCCGAAATCGTAACCGCGCCGGATTTTCGAACATCTTGGCAGGCCTATGATTATGTCAATCACATCCGCCGCGCTCTGCAATGGGTCGGAGCTTCGGACGCCGATATGGAAAAGGGAAATCTGCGCTGCGAAGCGAACGTCTCGGTCAGAAAAATCGGCGAGGAGAAATTTAACAACAAGGTCGAGCTGAAAAACCTGAACTCGGTGCGCTTTATGCAAAAGGCGATTGAATACGAAATCGAACGCCAAATCGCGGCACACGAATCGGGCGAAGGCGTCAGTCAGGAAACGCGTCTCTGGGACGAAAAAAACAATCAAACCCGCGTTATGCGCTCGAAAGAAGACGCGCACGACTACAGATATTTCCCCGAACCCGATTTGCAGCCCTTGAAAGTTTCGGCAGCGTTCATCGCACAGATAAAATCGGAAATGCCGGAGCTGCCCGATGCGATGCGCGACCGCTTTATAAACGATTACGCGCTTTCTTTTGCGGACGCTTCGCAGCTTGTCGGCGATAAAAGCCTGGCGGAATTTTATGAGCGGGCGGCGCGCGCTTCAGGCAACCCGCGCACGTCGGCAAACTTCATATTATCTGAGCTTCAGAGAGAACTTAACAATTCGGGCCGGACGGCCGCCGACTCAAGCGTTTCGGCGGAGAATCTGGCCGAGCTGATTAAGACTCTCGACGCCGGAAAAATCAACAACAACCAGGCGAAAGAAGTTCTCGTCGAGATGTTTGCGGGCGGAAAGACGGCGGCCGAAGTTATCTCGGAAAAAGGTTTCGAGCAAATTTCGGATTCCGGCCAAATCGAGAAAATCATTGACGAAATTATCGAAAAAAACGAAAATCAGGTGACGGCGTATCGCGGCGGAAACGAAAAACTTCTCGGCTTTTTTGTCGGGCAGGCGATGAAGGCTTCGCAGGGCAAGGCAAATCCGAAAATCGTCAACGAGATTTTAAGAAACAAGTTAAAGGGCGATTGATAAATCAATACAAATCAGATTTTTTCACGTCTGCTCGGCAAAAGACGCGAGGAAAATATCTGTTTCCATGTGATTTAGGATAAAACATATGAAGAAAATCAAAGTTTTTATCGCTTGTCTGGGAATTCTTTTCGGTTATCAAACTATTTTTGCGCAAAGTCCGAGCAATCCTCTGCCCGACTGGGTCAGACGAAACGAACAAAAGCGCGCGCAGATGGAAAAATTGAACAAGCCGGTTTCGGATGAAGTCTTGAAGGGTTCGGGTTTGCCTCGGACGACCGCACAAAAAAAACAGCAGGAGCTTGAAGAAGAAGAAAAGCGAATAATTATCGACGAGATAAACGCAAAATTATCTCCGCCCGCCGAATACACTGCCGAATACGCCGTTTTTCTAAAAGAAAAAAACACCGGAATAACCCGGATGTTTCCCGACAAAAATTGCGGAATGGGACTCGTCGTTTCGGTCAAAGAGCTCGAGCGTTGCGGCGAAACTCCGCAGATTAAAGGCGCGGGCTCGCTTTATTCAACCCGGCTCGATGCAATTCCCGGCTATCTTCCGCTCGGCGCTATTTTAAGTATAATCGGCTTGTCGGAAATTCATTTCGTCGGCGAAAAATTAATTATCGGAAACGACTTGACGCAGGGAATTATCGGCGAAATCGGCGACGCGAATATCGACGAAATCGACTTAAAATCCGACGCCTTCAAATTTTTAACCAAATACGAACGAGTGGAAACAAAATCGGATTTTGCGCTGAAAACAGCCGAGCTCGAACGGGGAATCGAGAGCGGCGGATTTTTCTATTCCGCTTCCGCGCGCGTCCGTCTCAATTCGGTTTACGTTTTGCGCTCGATTGCCTACTGGCAGAAATATAAAAGCTTTTGGAACACGGATGTTTTCGTTGTTTTCAAGATTATCGGTCAGGAAAAGGACGGAAGCATTATTTTTATTTGGAAAAAATTGAAAGATAAAGACGCGCCCGAATTGACGAACAAATAGAAATTTCACGCGATTCGGCACGAAAACCGGAAATCTTTTGGGGTCGTTATGAAAAATTTTCTGTTTTTAGGATTGTTTTTGCTCTGCTGCGCCGGCGTTTGCGCGCAAACGCCGAGCCCGTCGCCCGCGCCGACGCCTGTTAAACCGAGCCGCGCGGCGCAGCCCATCGACCAGCGAGGCATATCGAACCCGGGATTTGTGCCCGACGGCCTCGAGTTGCGGCAGATGATTTTGCAGATAAGCGTTCAGCCGCTCTATCGCAAGCCGACCAAACAGGAATTAAAACGGGTTGCGCCGGATTCCGGTCTTTTGCAGAAATTTGCCGATTTTCTCCGGCAGGAAAACACCGGATTGTTTAAGTTCGTCGCCGATTACGGCTGCGCCGAGAACCCGAAAATCATTACGGCGACGGAAAATTGTTTGAAATTTACGATGCCCGGCGCGGGAAATTCCTATTCGTTCCGGACGAACAATTATCGCTTACGGCGTCTTGCCGATTTGACGTTTACCGGCAAATTCTTTTATGTCTCGGGCGTTTTGACGCACGGAATTCTGGTCAATGTCGGCGACGTGCCGCTGGAAAATATCTCGCTGCAAACAATCGGAACAAAATATCTGAACGAGTTTCAGCCCGCCCCAGACCTCGAAAAAGCCATCGAGCTCGACAGGCAGCTCATCGACGGCGTCGAAAAAGACGGCTTTTTATACAGCCGCGCCTCGGCAGTGCTCGAAAATACGACCTACGTTCTGCGCTCGATTGCCTATAACGGCAAATCTTTCCGCGCCGTCAGAGGAATAACTTACAACGAGCTCGATTTCGATAAGCGCAAGGACATAACGGTCGCCTTTCGCATTATTCGGCGCGACGGCGACGGCAGCGTGACGATTCTCTGGAAAGAATTATCGAGAAAAGACTCGCCGAAAATCAAAAAGCGAGCAATCGAAGCGAACCGGCAAGACAAGGAAAATAAATTCGTGGCAAAAATGCGGTAATATAAAATCTTAAAAATGAATCCGGAAAACAAAATCGCCGTCGTAACCGGCGGGACAAAGGGAATCGGGCGGGCAATCGCGGAAAGTTTATTAAAGGCGGGCGCACGCGTTTTTATCTGCGCGCGAAGCAAGTCGGAAGTTAGAGGCGCGCTTGAAGATTTGAGCCGTCTCGGACAGGTCGAAGGCGAAATCTGCGACGTTCGGAGCGAAGAACAAGTGCGCCAGATGCTCGAAGAATGCGAGCGGGTTTTCGGCGGCGTCGATATTTTAATAAACAACGCCGGAATCGGCATCATCGGCAAAACCGTCGAAGAAATGTCGGGCGACGAGTTTCGGCAGACGCTCGAAACAAATCTTTTCGGCGTGTTTTACGCCTGCCATCACGCGATTCCGATGTTGAAAAAGCGCGGCGGCTACATTATCAATATTTCGTCGCTCGCCGGACAAAACGCGCATCCGCGAATGGCGGCCTACAACGCTTCAAAATTCGGTCTTAACGGCTTCTCGGAAGCGTTGATGCAGGAAGCGCGCGAGCATGATATAAAGGTGAGCTATATCTGTCCGGGCTCGGTCAACACGTATTTCGGCGGCGACACGCCGTCCGGCGAGCAGTCGTGGCAGCTACAGCCCGAAGATATCGCGCAGACGGTGATTGATTTGCTCAATATGAACGACCGCGCTTTGCCGAGCAAAATCGAGATTCGTCCGAGCAAGCCGCCGCAAAAGTAAAATCTATTTCGTCAGTTCCTTTATTATTTCCAGAAGCTTCGCGTCTTCGTAAGGCTTTATCAGATATTCGGAAACGCCCAAATCGAAAGCCTTCTGGCGATGTTTTTCGCCCGCGCGCGAAGTTATCATAATCACCGGAACGCGGCGCAGCTTCTCGCTTTGCTTTAGAGAAGAAAGCAGTTCGTAGCCGTTCATTCGCGGCATCTCGACATCGGTTAAAATTATGTCGGGCGGTTCGACAAACGTTTGCAGAACTTCCAGCGCCTCCAGCCCGTCTTTGGCGATAAAACCCTGCCAGCCGGCATTTTTTATCAATTTCGAGTTGATATGACGCACGCTCGGGCTGTCGTCGACAATCAAAACGTTTAACGGCCCGGAGCGCGGAGCGCGGAGCGCGGAATCGGGATTTTGGCGGTCTTCGGTTTTTAATTCCTCATTCCGAACTCCGCGTTCCACATTCAAAAAACCTTCCGAAATCAGATGAATCAAATCCAGAACCGGAACGACGCGCCCGTCGCCGAGAATGGCCGCGCCGAGGAATTCGGCTCGACCTCTGAGCGGCGCGCCGAGCGGCTTGATGACGATTTCCTCGGCTTTGACGATTTCCTCGACCATCAGAGCGCACGGATTTTCCAGCGTTTCAAGCATTAAAACGGGGAATTGTTCGTCGGCCGGTTTTACTGCGGGTGATAATCCGAGCAATTCGTTGAGCCGGAAAAACGAATAATTCACGGTTTCGATTTGCAGCCGGTTTTCGCGATTTGTTTGTTCGAGATTTTCCGCCTGTATTTCCGAGATTTGACGAACGAGCTTGAGCGGAAAGGCGAAAGTCTGCTCGCCGGTTTTGACCAGCAGCGCGCGCGTAACGGCCAGAGCAACCGGCAGGCGAACGGTAAAAATCGTTCCTTTATGCGGTTTCGAGTTGACGGAAATCGTGCCTTGCTGGCGCATGATGCTTGTTTTGACGATATTCATCCCGACGCCGCGCCCGGCGACCTGGCTCAACTTGTCGGCGGTCGTCAGCCCGGGAAGAAACATCAGCGCAAACGCTTCGTCTTCGCTCATCTGGTCGGCTTCTTCGTGCATAACGAAATTATTCTGAACGGCTTTTTCTATCAAAGACGCGGCGGAAATTCCGCGCCCGTCGTCGGTAATCGTCAAATTTATGTGCGTGCCTTCGCTTTGTATGCGCAGGAGAATTTTTCCGATTTCTTCTTTTCCGAGCAAACGGCGCGTCTCCGGCGATTCGATGCCGTGCGCGACGGCGTTGCGCAAAAGGTGGAGTAGAGGCTCAACGAGCGAGTCGAGAATCTGCGTGTCGAATTCCAGATTTTCGCCTTCAATTGTAAGCTCGGCAAATTTCGTTTCTTCCTCGCAGGTGACGCGAACCGTTCGCTGGAGACGCGCCGTAAGCGAGCCGAATTTTACCATTCTGAGGCGCAGAAGCTTATCCTGCATTTCTTCAATCGAGCGGCGCTGGCCGTCGAAAAGCAGCTCGAGATTTCCTTTCAGCGCGTCGAGCTCGCTGTTGATGGAAGAGGCGTCGGCGGCGGTTTCGACGAGCTCGCGCGTCGTCTGGTGAAATTCCGTATAACGGTCAAATTCGAGCGCGTCAAACGATTGCGGGGCGCGAAACGCGGAATGCGAATTTTCAAATCGCTGATTGCCGACGACCGACCGCTGACTGCCGGCTTCGAGCATATTCGCTTCAAAATCTATCTCGAGTTTTCCGGTCGCCTGCTGCAGTCGGTTGGTGCTGTTGCTGAGCTCTCTGATTTGCTGCTCGAATTCGGAAAGACGCTGCTCAAATATAGAGCGGCTGACGAGCAAGTCGCTCGCAATTTTTACGAGCTCGTCGAGTTTTTCGAGTGAAACGCGGACGACCGAGCGATTGTTGGCGACGACCTCCTGCGCTTCTTTTGCTTCCGTCTGATTCGCCTGCGCTTTGGCTTCGGCGGCAAAAACCTTCGCTTTCGGCTCTCTGAGCGCGGCGAAAACTTCGTCGAAATTTTGATACAGCCGCTCGATTTTTTTCTCGAGCTGAACCGAAGTTTCGCCGCTCGCGAGCGTTTCAAAACAATCGGTCGAGGTGAGCAAAAGCTCAAAAATATCCTCGCCCGCTTCGATTTCATTTTCGGCCAGGTAATCGAGCAAATCTTCGACGCGATGCGCCAGACCGGAAAGCTTTTTGAGCCCGATAATTCCCGCCGAGCCTTTCAAAGTGTGCGCGCTGCGGCGAACTTCGAGCAGCGCTTCGCGATTGTTCGGTTTGTTTTCGAGAATTGCCAGATTTGAGTTGATGTTCTGCAAAAGGTCTTCGGCTTCGAGCGCGAAAACTTCGAGCATTTCCTCGTCAATCTCAAATTCTTCTTCCCATTCGTCCGTTTCATCGACGACCATTTCCGCCGGTTTATTGATTTGCAGATTTTCAAAGGATTCGTCGATAAAATCGGTCACGTCTTCAGGAAAAAAATCGACCTTAAAGCTGATTTTGGTCAGGAAAGCTTCGAGAACGGCGAGCTTGTCGAGCACGACGCGCGACTGCTCGTCGGAAAGCTGCGACTTGGCGGCGACAAGCGGCTGCAGCTCAATTTCCAAATCGAAGGCCGCTTTTTGTATTTCATTTAAATCGAACGCTGCAGCCGAATCCTTGATAATCTGCACCTGCCGGAGCGCGGCGTAAAGCTCGCCGTAAGAATTGCCTTCCTGCGAGCAGACCAGAATTCCGCCGCGAATCGTCGGCAGATAACTTTCGGCGTGACGGATAAATTCCTGTAAGATTTGGGATTCCATAGGCAGTGGTCGGCGGTCGATGGTCGGTGGCCGGTTTTTGTCTTTTCTGACAACTGACCGCTGACCACCGACCACTAATTTATATAAATTCCATTTGTGTCATTGAGCGTTTTTCTTCGCGAATTTCTGTCTTCGGGAAGCTTGAAGGGCGCGACCGAACCGAGCAGTTCGTCCGAGAGAGAAACGAGCATTTTTACCGAATCGGCGGCGCGTTTCGAGCCGGTTTGAACGAGTTCGGTAACTTTCGAGATGTTGGCCATCGCTTTGGAAATGTCTTCGGAGCTGGTCGCCTGCTGCTGCGCCGATTCGGAAATCGACTGAATCAGCTCGGCCAGACGCGTCGAAACCTGTTCGATTTCGACCAGCGCCTGCCCGGCGCGGTCGGCTAGAGTCGAGCCGACGACGACTTCGTGAATCGTTTCTTCCATCGAGGCGACGACGTCTTTCGTTTCGCTCTGAATCGTCTGCGCGAGTCCGGCAATCTGTCTGGTCAGGCGGTTTGAGCGTTCGGCGAGTCGCTCGACTTCTTCGGCGACGACGGAAAATCCGCGTCCCGCCTCGCCGCCCGAAGCCGCCTGCAAACTCGCGTTGAGCGCGAGCAGGCTCGTACGGTCTGACAAGTCGTCGATAAGCTGTACAATCTGGCTGATTTCCTGCGAGCGCTCGCCGAGTTTTTTGATTCGTTTGGCGGTTTCCTGGACTTGTTTGCGAATCGAGTTCATCGCGTTGATATTGTCCTGCACGGCCTGCGTTCCGTAGCGCGCGTTGTTCAGCGAATCGCCCGCGACTTGCGCCGAAAGCGAAGCGTTGCTCGAAACTTCCTGAATCTGCAAAGCCATGCTCGAAATCGCCGCCGTCGTGCGCGAAATCTGCGACGCCTGCGCTTCGCTTCCGCGAGCGAGCTGCTCGGTCGTGTCGTTGATGGCGTTGGCCGACGTTCCGACCTGAAAAGTTACGTCCTTGACCTGCCGAATCAGCGAGCGAAGTTCTTTGGTCATCGAATTAAACGCTTCGGCAATCGCTCCGGTCATATCCTTTGAAACTTCGGCCTGAACGGTCAAATCTCCGGCCGCGACTTCGGCGACTTCTTCCGAGAGCTTGATAATCGACTGCTGCAGCCGGTCGCGCTCGCCCTGCGTCTGAACAAGATGGCGAAGCTTGTCAATCATATTCTGAACCGACTGGCCGATAACGTCGAAATCCGAGTGGATTTCGACGTTTTCCGATAAATCGCCGCTCGCGATTTTGTTCAGAACTGCGGTTTTTCTCTGCCTGTAATCGGAAATTTCCTTGAGCGCGGCGAGCAGCTCGCTGTCGCTGCCGGCCTCTTCGTCGAAGCTTTCGCCCTGAGCAAGCCGCGACGCGATTTCGATAGCCTGATTGCGCTCGGATTTGAGCTTCATCTCCGAAAAATTAAGCGCGGCGAGCGAAAAAACTCCCAGAACGGCTGAAAAAACGATGGTTAAGACGATGACGAAAAGATTTTCCGTCCAGCCGAAAAAGGCGGCGCAAATCATTCCCGCGCCGAGCAGCAGAAAAATCATCGCGAAAAACGAGGAGATTTTGATTATTAAATTCCAGATTAAATTGTTTTGCATCAAATCTTCTCCTCAAACGCTTCAACCGCCGAACCCGGCGAAAATTCGCTGTAATTATTGACGGCGGAAAGCTTAAAATCGGCGACGGACAAATCGAGATTTTTCATCGTTTTGGCGACACTGGCAACGCTCGCGTCGGATTCCTTCAGATTTTTTACGGCGGCTTCGGTTTCGGAAATCGACTCGACAAAAACTTGAAACGCCTTGTCGGTTTCTTCGCTTTTTTCCTGCGAATATGCGGCGAGCTTGATTTGCAAATTCAAAAACTGGCCGATATATTTTTCCAATTCGCTCAATGAATTGCTCGTTTCGATGGCAAATTTTGAAAGATTTGCGGCCTCGCCGACAGTCGACTGCAAAATCATCTCGGCCTGATTGATTTCGGCGGCGATTGATTTGTTAAAGCCCGAAATCTGCTTGTTCATATTGTCGGCGCGCGCGGCGAGGCGCTCGATTTCTTCGACGATGACGCCGAGTCCGCGTCCGCTGTCGCGCGCGTCTTCGGCTTGAATCGAAGCGTTCAGCGCAATCATATTCGTGCGGTGCGCCAAATCGCGGACGGTTTTGGCGATTTTCCCGATTTCCTGCGAGCGGTCGCCGAGTTTTTGAATCTGTTTGATAGCTTCCTGAATTTGTTTGCGAAGCTGGCTGACCGAAGATAAATTCGCCTGCGCCGAGCGCGAGCCGTTTCTCGCCTTTTCGATTGAATGACCGGCCGATGAGGCTGAATTCGCCAAATCTTCCGAGATTTTCTGCACACTGTTCGGAATTTGTTTGAGCGCGAGCGCGGCCTGCGTCATTTCCTGAACGCGCGCTTCGTCCTGTAAAACGACGACGGAAATCGTTTTTTGAATTTCCGCGACCGAAAACTGCGAGCCGCGCGCTTCGCTTTTGACCTGCGCGATAATTTCGTTTAAGTGATGAAGCAGATATTTAAAGGTTTCGGCGATTTCTTTGGTCGGCGGCGAATCGGATTTGATTTCGATTGAAAGATTTCCCGTTCTGACGGCCGAGATTTCCACGTTTATCTGCGCAATCGCGGCTTCGAGCTTTTCCAGATTTTGCTGCGCGTGAATCGATTCGGACACTTTGGCGAGCAATTGCTGGAAAGAATTGGTCAGGCGGTCAGAGTTTTGCAGCGGCGTCAGCGCGATTGAGAAGTTTCCGTTGGCGACTTCGTCCATCAAGCTCACGACCCGTTGAATTTGCTGGCTGTTTCGATAAAGCGTTTGCAGAAGCTCGTCGGTTTCGGTCGAGCCGGAAGTTTTCGGCAGCGTCGTCGCGCCGCGTTCGAGACTTTTGGCCAGGAGCGTAACTTTTTCAATCGGGCTGATAACTTCGCCCGCGAGCCACCAGCCGAAAACCATGACGGCGAAAGAGACGAATAAAAACGGGATAAAAATCGCGTAAAAAGGGTCGCTCGTCAAGGTCGAGACGATAATGTAGGAAATCAGCCCGAAGACGCAGATAAAAAAAGCGAGCCCGCTCGTGGCAAGCCAGATTTTTCCTTTCAGCGAATTTAGAAGAGAATTTGAAGAAGTTCGCGGCATATTCTTTTTCCGGAAATTTATTCGTTAAATTCAAGCGAGGAAACGAGTTCGTTGGTGTCAATAAGGTTTAGGACTTCGGCTTTGTGAAAGGATTTTCCGAAAATAAATGTTGAAGATTTTTCGACAAGATGAATTTTGTCTTTCGGCAGGTGGATGATTTCGCTCAATTTATCGGCCTTAAAAGCAATCGCGGCATTTGAGCTTCGCGCGCGCAGTAAGATTAATTTCGGTTTGGCGGCGGGGATTGAAGATTTTTTGTTCCAGAGTCGCGCTAAATCCACGACCGTAATTATCTCGCCGCGCAGATTTGCGATTCCGAGCAGCCATTCGGGCACGCGCGGCAAAGGCGTCACGACGGGCAGATTAACGACTTCCGCGACTTCGGCGGCGGAAACGGCGAAAAGCTCATCGTTTAGAAAAAAGACGATAAACTTTTCGCCAATCGCTTGGGGATTTTGTTTTTCAAAAAAAAGTGAGTCGGCGAGGTCGGTCGAAGCGGGCGCGGAAAAATCGATTTCCGCAACGTTTTCCTGAGGATTAATATTCATAAAAAGGTTTCGGATTTCAGGTTTCAAGTTTCAGATTGTTTAACCTGAAACTTGAAACCTGAAACCTTTTATTTTATGCCGGCTGGACGATGTAGGTTTCGACGGTTTTCATCAGCGTTTCGGGGCCGAAAGGCTTTGTGATATAGCCGGTCGTGCCCGCCATTCGCCCGCGAACTTTGTCGAAAAATCCGTCTTTGCCCGAAATCATGACGATTGGCGTGTCCTTCATCTCTTCATTTCCGCGAATTAATTTGCAGACCTGATAGCCGTCCATTCGCGGCATATTTATGTCGAGCAAAATCAAATCGGGCGAGATTTCTTTGAGCTTTTCGAGCGCGTCGACGCCGTCGATTGCGCAGATGACTTCGTGCCCGCATTTTTCGAGCTTGCCGGAAATCAATCTGCGAACCGTCGCGCTGTCGTCGACGACTAAAATCTGACGATTTTTCGGCATCGAATCGTGAACGCTCTGCTGCTTTTCGATTTCCGAAAGACGGATTTTCAAAGCGTTGACCTGCGAGCTTAAAACGATGTCGTCCGGATTCAAGCGCGCGGCTTCTTTTAAATAAGAAACTCCCCTGTGGAGGTTTTTGAGATTGAGATACCCGATTGCCAGAAGGCGCAGCTCGTCGACTTCAAACTCGCGGCGCGATTTCGATTTTTCGATTTGTTCGATGCGGTCGGCGAGAATGTCTTTATGCGCTTCCTGCTGGGCGAGCAGCATTTCCATATCGGAAAGCGTCAGAACCGCGCGGCAGGCCGTGCAGACAAACGCCTGCGGCTCGTTTTCGCTGTCGCAAAACGGGCAGGCAAACATTCCCGGCTGAGTCTGCTCGACGTCCGCTTCCGCGTTTTGCGCTCCATCGGCGGCAACAAGCTCTTCCGCTTTCGGCAAATCGTCGTCTTCTAAAAAAACATCCGCCGGTGAAAATTCTTCTTCGGCAGCTTCAAGTTCCGGCGCTTCAAATTCTTCAACCGCTTCGGGCGAGGAAAATTCGTCGGCTTCGATTTCATAAACGTCGCTCGATTCTACATCGGCCGTTTGATATTCGGTTTCTTCTGCAAAATCCGAATAAAATCCGGCCGGTTCGGTTTCGTGAATCGATTCCGATGCTTCAAGTTCGGGTGCTTCAAGTTCGGGCTGCGCCGAAACTTCCATTTCCTGAAAAGCATAAACCTGCGGCAGTTCTTCGACGTCCGCGAAGCTTTCCGCTTCTTCGACCATTTCGAAGTCTTTGCTATCGAAGTTTTCGGTTTCAAATTCTGATTCGGCCGCGCCGGGCACGACCGCGATTTCGTCGACCGCTTCATCTGCGAATGAAACTTCGTCCATTTTCGGCGGCTGTATTTCGTCGGAAAATTCGTTTTGCGCGGCAAAGCTTTCTTCGGCTTCCGTCATTTCATCCGAAACTGCCGTCGCTTCCGCTTCTTCAAATTCGGCCTGCGGCTCTTCTTCAGAATCGCTTTCCGCGACCGCGTGCTCGGGCATTTCCAGTTCTTCGGTCGGGCTTTTATCTTCGGCAAACGCTTCTTCGGCCGCTTCCATTTCCGCATCTTCCATTTCTGAATCCTGCTCGAACATTTCGCCTGATTCAAATTTTGCCGACATCGCGCGCAAAAAGTCGGCGTTGGCGCGCGCCAAGTTGTTGGCGGGATTTAATTCGAGAACTTTTTCAAAACAGGCGAGCTTTTCGGCGCACGAGGTGGCCAGAAATGATTTCAAAATCCACGCGTCTTCCATTTCGGGCATTTTTTTGAAAACTTCGCGAAGCACATCCGCCGCTCGTGCGTTTTCGCCGTCGAGAGCCGCCGCAAACGCCTGCTGCAAGCTCGATTCGGCCATTTGTTTTTTTATCGATTTGAGCGACGCCTGCGCCGTCAGATTTTCCGAATTAATGCTCAAAACCTTTTGCAGATGCGATGTTTTTTCTTCATCCGAATCGGCCGCCGAAGCGAGCCACAACCATGCCATTTCGTTTTGATTGTCGTGTACGATAGCCTGCAAAAAGCACTGCTTGGCGAAATCTTTATGCAATTCTTTCGACGCGTCGATGCCGCGCTGAACAAAAGTTTTCGAAAGCAGCGATTTAGTCGCCTTGACCCATTCGAGAGCGCGCACGTTTTCGGGATTGATTTTCAAGACGCTGTTCAGAAAAACGAGAAGCTCTTCCGGATATTCGCTGATTGAAGCGAGCCAGAGCCATGCGTTTTCGTTTTCCGAATCCATTTCGGTAACGCGCAAAAGCAAATTTCTGGCTTCGGCGCGGCGGCCTTCCTGCGCGGCTTTTATTCCGGCATTGAGCATTTCGGCGGCTTCGGCAGAAGTTTTTTTAACCTTTGCATCTTGAAGCAAATCGTTTTCGACAGACGGAAATGTGGTTGTGTTCGATTCAAATTCTAATTTCATATATTTTGGGATTTGGATAAAATTCGGGTTTTAATTTTAGATTTATTAGGCGCGCCAGACACAATACGCCTAATTCCAAAGGATTTGCAAGGCAAGCGAGATGCCACTGGAGGCGAAAAAAGCGAAGTCAGGCTAAATGATGTTTTCAAGCCAATTAGTCTTCAAAACTTCGATTCAAACGGGGAAAATCACGTGCGGGAAATTTTTACAAGTGACAAAAAACGGGATGTTTTATTGACAAAAAGTGGTAATTTTTGCAGCCGGAGTCGACCAAAAACGTGCCGTTTGAGATAAAATAAATTTGCTTTGCGCGTAAACAAAAACTCTACAAAATTTGACGTAATCATCATCGGCGGCGGCGCGGCCGGACTTTCGGCGGCGCTCTGGTGCGACGAGCTCGGCCTTTCCGCCCTTCTTCTGGAAGCAGGCGCGGAATTTGGCGGTCAGCTGCTTCGGACTTACAACGAGATAAGAAATCATCTCGGCACAAAAGCGGCAAACGGGCGCGAGCTGCGCGACCGCTTTCTCGAGCAAACGGAAAAGCGTCGGTTCGAGTTTCGCCTGAATGCGAAAGTCGCGGAAATCGATTTGAAAAAAAAATCGGTCGGTCTCGAAAACGGGGAAGTCTTTTTTGCCGGAGCGTTGATAATCGCGAGCGGAGTCAGCCGCCGGAAATTAAACGTCGAGGGCGAAGAAACTTTTGAGAATAGAGGAGTTATAGAATCCGGAAAGCGTGACGCGCGTTTGGCGGAAGGACGCAGCGCGCTGGTTGTCGGCGGCGGCGACGCGGCTTTTGAAAACGCCCTGATTTTGTCGGAAACGGCTTCGCTCGTTACGCTTCTCTATCGCGGAAAACATTTTCGCGCGCGCCGCGAGTTTGTCGAAAAGGCCGAAAAACATCCGAAAATAAAAATTTTGACCGAAACGATTGTCCGCGAAATTTCGGGCCGGGAAAAAGTCGAAGCCGTGAAGCTCGAAAATCTGCAAACGGGCGAAATTTATGATTATCCGGTCGAAGCGGTTTTGATTCGCATCGGCGTCGAGCCGAACACGAAATTTTTAAGCGGAAAACTCGATTTGGACGTAAACGGCTACATCAAAATCAGCCAGACCTGCGAAACGAGCGCGGTCGGCGTTTTTGCCGTCGGCGACGTCGCCAATCCGCTCGCGCCGACCGTCAGCAGCGCCGTCGGCATGGGCGCAACCGCCGTGAAAACAATTACGAATTACGAATTAAAAGAAATTATTTTCTTCAATTCGTAATTCGTAATTGTTTTATCGTGCGGCGAACGCGTCGTTGCCGGTGATTTGCAGCAGGTGGCGCGTGTCGTTGAGCGCGTGAACGCGCACGTTGTTGCGCCCGCGAATTTCAAACCGATTGATGCCGCAGTTTGAAGTTACGAGCCACGGCGTTTGTCTGGTTTTGCGATTGATTGCGCCGAGAAGATGAAGCGTCAGAAAGCAAATCGCGCCGGTGTGCGAGAAAATTACGATTTTTTCGCCGCGATGAATACGCAGAATTTCGCGCAGAGCTCCGGTCGCGCGCCTCAGCAGATGACGATAGCTTTCGCCCTCTGTGATGATGTGATGAACCTGGCGATTGACGAGCGCGTAATAATCTCTCGGAAATTCCTCTTTCGATTCGTCAAACGTCAGGCCTTCGAGCACGCCGATGTTTCTCTCACGAAAAGCCGACGTTTTGTTGATTTTTAATTTCAAAATATCGGCGAGCGGCTGGGCCGTTTCGACGGCGCGAAACAAATCGCTCGAATAAATGACGTGGATGTGTTCTTTAGCGAGCGCCTGCGCGGTGATTTCGGCTTGTTTTTTGCCGAGCTCGGAAAGCGGAGTCGGACTGTGCCCGCCAAAACGCCCTTCGGCATTTCCGGCAGATTGTCCGTGTCTGACGAGGTATAGTTTGGTAACGGGCATTTTTGTAAGTGAAAAGTGAAAAGTGAAAAGTGAAAAGTGAAATTCTTAATTTTTCACTTTTCGTCGTTCGTTTTTCACCTTACGCCGTAACGGTTTCGGCTTTCAATTTTTCGGTTTGATAATGTGTTGTCAAACCTTCGATAAATTCGTCGAGCGCGCCTTCCATTACCAGATTTAATTGATAAACGGTCAAACCGATGCGGTGGTCGGTGACGCGATTTTCCTTAAAATTGTATGTGCGGATTTTCTCGGAACGGTCACCGCTTCCGACCTGCGACTTGCGCTCGGCCGATTGGGCGTCGTGAACTTTTTGTTCTTCGATTTCCTGCAGTCTGGCACGAAGGACGCGCATCGCTTTTTCGCGGTTTTTTATCTGCGATTTTTCGTCCTGCATCGAAACGACGACGCCGGTCGGCAGATGCGTCAGGCGAACGGCCGAATAGGTCGTGTTGACCGACTGGCCGCCCGGGCCGCTTGAGCAGAAAGTGTCGATGCGCAAATCGTTCTGGTTAATCTGGACGTCAACTTCTTCGGCTTCCGGCAAAACGGCGACCGTAATCGCCGACGTGTGAATACGTCCGGCAGTTTCGGTGGCGGGGACGCGCTGAACGCGATGAACGCCCGATTCATAACGCATTTTCGAATAAACCTTATCGCCTTCGATGACGACCGACGCTTCTTTGATGCCGCCGACGCCGGTTTCCGAAACGTCGAGAGTTTCAAATTTCCAGCCCTGGCGCTCGGCATAGCGCGCATACATTCGCAAAACTTCCGCCGCAAAAAGCGTCGCCTCGTCGCCGCCCGTTCCGGCGCGAATTTCGACGATGACGTTTTTCTCGTCATTCGGGTCTTTCGGAATCAGCAAAAACTTCAAAGCTTCGTCGGCTTTTTCGAGATTCGCTTCAATCTCGGCGATTTCAAGCTCGGCCAGTTCGCTCATTTCGGCGTCGTCCGAAATTTCGAGAATCTCTTTTGCGCCCACTAATTCTTCGCTCATTTTTTTGACTTCGCGATATTTTTCGACGATTTCGCCCAAACTCCGGTGCTGTTTCATCAGCTTCGTATAAGTCGAAATGTCCGACATAATATCCGGCGACGAAAGCTGCTCGGTCAGCTCCTCGTAATTTTTTTCGATTTGTGCAAGTTTTTCTAACATAAAAATTTGTCCTTGGTCAGTTGTCCGTTGTCCGTTGTTTGTAAATTTCGCGCCCGCAAACGATTTAAACAATAAGCTAGACGACAACTTCCAGTTCTCGATTTACCACGGGAACATTTTCCGCATCAATCGGCTCTAATTTGAGCGATTCCTTCAACGCTTTAATCGCGACTTCGAGCTGCTCGGCGTCCGGATTCTGCGTCGTGATATTTTGCAGCCAGAGGCCGGGAAGCGTCATAAATTTGAAAATCGCGCCCGATTCTTTTTTCGCGGCGTAGCGGATAATTTCATACGAAAGTCCGGCGACGAGCGGCATTAAAACGATGCGAACGAGCAGGTTAAGCCACAGCGCATCGAATTTAATGACCGAGAAAAGAACGATGGCGACAAGCATCACGACCATCAAAAACGAAGTTCCGCAGCGCGGATGCTGCCGTCGCTGCTGAGCCGCGTTTTCCGGCGTCAAATCCAAACCTTTTTCCCATGTGAAAACCGTTTTGTGTTCCGCGCCGTGATACTCGAAAACGCGGCGAATGTCGCGCAAATACGACATCGTAAAAATCATGACGACGAAAAACAGCATTCTCACAAGGCCGTCAATCAAGTTAAACGCAATCCACGATGCGGGTTTGACTTCCCAGACATACGCTTTTATCATCTGCCACCAGCCCGCGTTTGCCACAACTTCGGGCGCGGCCGCCCAGCCGAGCGCGATAAACAAAATGTTCGTCAAAACGAGCGGCGCGACGATAAAAAGCAAAATATTAAAAAGCATTGCGAAAATTATCGAGCCCGCCGCGCCCGCCGACTGCGCCGCTTTATTGGATTTTTCCTTTTCCGGCATGATGACTTTGACGGGCGCTTTGGTGAAATTTTTATCGGTCGTGCCTTCGGCCAAAACCGCCTGCGTCTCCAAACTTTCCGCTTTAACCAACGCTTCTTCGGCTTCTAAATCTTCGGCGGCCACCGAGGCCGAGAAATTCAAAGCCTTAATGCCGAGCGCCATCGATTGAATCAGAGTCGCGCCGCCGCGAATGACCGGATAATTGAGCCATTTGTAGGTGTCGCTCCATTTCGGCAAGCTTTCGGCCGTGTGGACAATCGAGCCGTCTTTTTTGCGGCAGGCAATCGCGTAAGCCGAGGGCGTGCGCATCATGACGCCTTCCATCACGGCCTGACCGCCGACGATGAGGTCGCGCTCGAGCGCCAGAAACAATTGCAGAAACTTTATTTTGCGCGGATTTGTGGATTTTTTCATAGCTTTAATTGACGTTATTTTTCTTCTTTTCGTTGCTTTTTGTTCGTTGTCTTTTCCTTTTCTATAAAGCTGAAATGCCCGTCGCTTTCCAAACAGGCTTGTTTCACGTCGGCGACGTTTTCGATGCCGTGTTCGCGAAGCTGGCTCTCTAATTCGTCTTTGGTAATCATCTCTCGTTTCATATTTCGCCGCAGCATTTTGCCGTTTTTGATAATCGTTAAAGGCTTCGGCTCTAATACGCGACCGGCAAAATCGAAACGATAGCCGAGCCAGTCGAGAAAATAATCCCAGCCGACGATTGTCGAAATCAGCAGAACGGCCTCGGTAATCGATTTCGAATCGCCCGCCATACCGTTTTGCGCCGCGTCGGCGATGACGACGATGACGAGCAGGTCGGCAATCCCGATTGAACCGGCTTGGCGGCGAAAAACGCGCAGAAGCGCGAACATCACCAGATACATAATCGTGCCGCGGATAAAAATCTCTAAAAGAGATTCGGTCGGAACGAACATCTGCTGCCATTCAATCTTAAATAATTTGTCAAATAAATTGTTCAAATCAGTCTCCTCGCTGCCAAAAGATTAACGCCGAGCTTTTTTGCGCCTTTTTCCCGATGATTTTACACCAAGAGCGAGCGGCGCGCGAAAGCGTCGGCGTTAGATTTTTAGAAAGCTAGTATTGACTGATAAAAAAGTTCACTTGTCGGTTATTTTGCGCCCTGGCGTGCGTAACGCTTGTTGAAGCGGTCGACGCGTCCGGCGGTGTCAACCAATTTTTGTTTTCCGGTAAAAAACGGGTGACATTCCGAGCAGATTTCGATGTGCAAATCGTCTTTCATCGTCGAGCGGGTCTTAAAAGAATTGCCGCACGCGCAGACGACGTTAAGTTCTTGGTAATTCGGGTGTACTTCAGGTTTCATTGTTTTAATGGTCTCCTATGTTTGTAAATGCGTCCGAAACGCAAACTGTAATAATAGATGTGTTTTTGATGAAAGGTCAAGCCGAAAGGTTCGCCGCAGAATCAAGGACGGAAACACGGCTCATGCCCGGACGCGAATTAGACACTCTCTGATGGTTGTGTTTACGTCTCGGTTAATAAACTTTCCAATTTTTGCTCTTTAATTCCGTAAAATTCCTTGATTGCCTGAATCTGCTCGTCAAGTTTCTCGTTTTCCGCGAAGTTTTTTTGCTTTGTGCCGACAATCATATTGTTTTTCGGCGTGTGCTCGGTCGCGATGAATTCGAAAAGCTTGGTCGAATAGCCGCTTTTTTCGAGCAACAGAGCGCGCAGGCCGTCGGTGATTGATTCGGCTTCGCGTTCGAGCATAATGCCGTGTTTGAGGACGTTTACGAGCATTTCGGGCGGCTTGATTTGCGGGCGGATTTCCTGGTGACAGCACGGCGCGACGACGATTAAATCGGCTTCGGCCTTGATTCCCTGAAAAATCGCGTCGTCGGTCGCCGTGTTGCAGGCGTGAAGAGCGATTAATATATCGACTTTTTCGAGCTTGAAATCGCCGATGCGACCGTTGACGAATTTTAAGTTTTCAAATTCGTTTGACCGCGCGATGTCGTTGCAAAGTCCGACAAGCTGGCTTTTCGTATCGACGCCGGTCACGCGAACATCGATGCCGCGAATGTTTTTAAAAAAATCGTAGGTCGCAAACGTCAGATAACCTTTGCCCGAGCCCATATCGACGATGTTCAGTTTTTTGCGGTCTTTCAGTTCGGATTTATCGAAAAGAATTCCCAGAGTTTCGATAAATTTATTGATTTGCTTCCATTTGTCATGCTGTTTATCGCGAATCTCGCCGTGGTCGGTGGTGATGCCGAGCGCGCGCAGATAAAAATTGTTCGAATCGATTTGTTTTCGTTTTTCGCGGTCGTGCCCGACCGGAATGTTCGCCTTAAATGTCGGTTTGGCCACATTAAGACGCGATTTTTCTTTTTTTCCGACGTCGAGCTGAAAATCGTTTTCGGTCGTAAAAAGATGACCGCTGAAAAAATCTTTTCCGAGAATTTGGTGCATCATTGCAACGCTTTCGGTAAAATTGAAATTTTTCGCCGTGTCGCGCGTGTCGTAGCGATATAGAAAAAAGAGACGCTTGCCTTTGCGCGTTTCGACCAAACGAAGCAGAAGTTTTTGCAGATGCTCGTCCGCGCCTTTATAATTACCTAAAGTCATTTTTACAAAAGTTTCCGCGTGGAGACTTCGGGCAAATTCGCTGATAAATTTTTCGACGTTTTCGATTGACATAACAAATTTTTATTTTAACGCTAGTGGCGCAGAGACGCGAAGACGCAAAAATTTTAAAGTAAATTATTTTATATTTTCTTCGATTCGCGTTAAAAAATAAATTTATGACTATTGCAAAAGACGCATTTCTGAAATCGATTTTATATCTTTTGCGCGAGACTTTCGAAGGCTCGCCCGAAGGACAGGGCAGCGCGTATCTCGATAGAGGCGTCGGCGTTTTCGCGACGCTCGAAAAGCTTTCGGCCGAAGCGGCTTCGCGCGAGATTAGTTCGACGACGATTGCCGCGCAGACCGAGCACGCCAAATTTTATCTCGACCGCCTGTGCGAATTTATGCACGGCCGGACGGAAAAAGTAAACTGGGAGCAAAGCTGGCTGATTGAAACCGTCAGCGAAACGGAATGGAACGCCCTGCGCGAAGGCGTGCGAAAATCTTACGAAGGCGCGCTCCGCTGCGTCGCCGACATCGAAGACTGGAGCGAAGACAATGTCGGGATGGCGATGGGAATACTCGCGCACACGGCGTATCACCTCGGCGCGATTCGGCAGCTTGCTAAATCGTCCGGTAGTTAAAACGAATGCGCCGATGGCTTAAATATCAACTTCTGAAACTTCGTCGAAGAAATTGGCTTCCGCCGGTATTTATTGTTTTAATAATTTCGGCAACGCTCGCCGCTCACATCGCGTTTGCCGTCTGTCTCGCCAGCGACGAATCGAACGACGGCAAATTATATTCGCAGATTGCCGTTAACGTTCTTGAGCAGAAAATTTACGCAATCGAAGCGCAGCCGCCTTACCACCCGACTTTGATTCGCCTACCCGGTTACCCGCTTTTTCTGGCGGCGGTTTATGCGGTTTTCGGACACGGAAACGACACGGCGGTGCGCGTCGTCCAAGCCGTTTTCGATACGTTGACGTGTCTGCTGGTCGCGTTTTTAACGTGGAGCTGGACGGGCGAAAAGTACAGAAAACGCGCTGCCCGGTTTGCTTTTTTTCTCGCCGCTTTGTGTCCGTTCACGGCAATTTACGCGGCTACGCTCTTGACCGAAACGCTGACGACTTTTTTATTCGCGGCGATAACTCTGGCGGCGACTTTTGCCTTTAAGACAAAAACAAACAAATCGAAACTTGTCTGGTGGATTTTAGCCGGATTTCTGACCGGACTGGCCGTTTTGCTTCGGCCCGACAGCGGTCTGCTCGCGCTCGGCGTCGGTTTGACGCTGGTTTTTACGGAATTATTCAAACGCGATTCGGAAGATAAATTTATCTCGCGTCTGGTGAAAACAGTCTGGCAGGGCGCGGTTTTTTCGCTCGCTTTCGTTCTCGTACTCGTTCCGTGGACGATTCGCAACGAACGGCTTTTCGGGGTTTTTCAGCCGCTCGCACCGGCGCACGCCGAAATGCCCGGCGAATTTGTTCCGTACGGCTATCTCGCATGGCTTCGAACCTGGGTGGACGACCAGCGATATATCGAGCCGATGATTTGGAATCTTGAGGAAAAGCAGATAAAAATCGAAGATGCGGGCAATGCCGCCTTTGATTCCGAAGACGAAAAAAATCGTGTGGCGGCCCTGCTCAATCAATACAACAATCCGCCGGATGATGTGCAGGACGATGCGGGCGAAGAAGCGGCGGACGGTTTGAGCGGCGACGACGACCAGACGGAGGACGACAGCGACGATGCCGGCCAATCTTCGGACGACGAGCAAAATGTGCAGATGACGCCGGAGATTGACGCCGGTTTCGCGCAAATCGCGCAGGAGCGCATTGCACGCGCGCCGTTTCGCTATTACGTCAAGCTTCCCGTCAAACGCGCCGCCGCGCTCTGGTTTGACACGCACTCGAAATATTATTCGTTTGACGGCGAGCTTTTTCCGCTGAATGATTTGGACGAAGACGAGAACCAGCACATCTGGCTTCCGATTTTTGACGCTGTGACGTGGCTTTACACCGTTTTAGCCGTTGCCGGAGCGTTTGTTTTGTGGAGCGGGCGAAAAACGCGCTGGCTGATTTTAGTCGTGCTTTTAATTTTTCCGCGCATTGTGTTTTTCGCTTCGCTCGAAAATCCCGAGCCGCGCTATGTCGTCGAGCTTTTCGCTTTTACGGCGGTGCTTGGCGGAATCGCGCTCGCGCGTATAAAATTCAAATGGCGCAGAGGATTGTTTTCGATACGATTTTTCTGCGGCAGAGATTAATTTATGAACAATTTATTTCATCTTGCTTTTCCCGTAAAAGATTTATCGGAAGCGCGCGCTTTTTACGCGGGCGTTCTCGAATGCGAAGAAGGTAGAAGCTCTGACATATGGATTGATTTCAATCTTTTCGGCCATCAAATCGTGACGCATCTCGCGCCCGAATCGACGGGCGTGCGGGCGACGAACGCTGTTGACGCCGACCACGTTCCGATTCCGCATTTCGGAATCGTTCTGCCGATGGACGAGTGGAAAAAGTTTGCCGAAAAATTAAAATCGAAAAATGTCGAGTTTATCATCGAGCCGAAAATCAGATTTCAAGGCGAAGTCGGCGAGCAGGCGACGATGTTTTTCCTCGACCCGTCGGGCAATGCGCTCGAATTTAAGGGTTTTAATGACTTTTCGTTAATTTTCGCCAAGTGATTTTTCACCGCCGAGACACGGAGGCCCTAGAGATTTTTAAAATAGATTTTCTCTGTGTCTTCGTGTTTCGGCGGTAAATTTCTTCTATGAAAAAAGCTGAAATCGTAATCATCGGCGGCGGCGTTGTCGGCGCGAGCGTGGCGTATCACCTGGCAAAGCGCGGCGCGAAAGATGTTTTGATTTTGGAAAGTGAGGCAAAACAAGGACTCGGCTCGACCGGCAAAGCGACGGGCGGCGTTCGCGCGCAGTTTGAAACCGACATCAATATAAAAATGTCGCTTTATTCAATCGATTTTTTCGAGCGCTGGGATTACGACTGCGGCTATGAGCCGCGCGGCTATCTTTTTTTTGCGACCGACGAAAAACAGTTTGAGTATTTAAAGCGAAACGTCGAAAAGCAGAAGGCGCTCGGCGTGCGCGACGTCGAAATCGTCGATACGCGGGCGATTGCAAAAATCGTCAGAGGCTTAAACTGCGCTGACATTTATGGCGGTAGCTTTGGCGCGCGCGACGGTTTTATCAATCCGCTCGCCGTCATGGAAGGCTTTACCAAAAAAGCGACGGCGCGCGGCGCGCAAATCGAATTCGACGCGAAAGCGTTTTCGATTTTGATTGAAAATGGGCGCGTCAAAGCCGTCGAGACAAATCGAGGAAAAATCGAATGCGAAAAGGTGATTGTCTGCACCGGCGCGCGGGCGCGTGATTTGGCGAAAACGGCCGGAGTCGATTTGCCCGTCGAGCCGCAAAAGCGCCAAATCGTCTGGGCGAAAAGCTCGCGCGAGTTTCAAAAAAATCTGCCGATGGTGATTGATTTGGGGAGCGGTTTTCATTTTCGTCCGGCGAAAGACTCGCTCAACGAAATTCTTTTCGCCTATCCCGACCGCGACGACACGTCTTCGCCGGACACGAATTTTGACGAATCGTTTATCGAAAAAGTTTACGCGCGGGCGAGGCATCGCGCGCCGTTTTTGTGCGAAACCGAGGTCGTCACGGAAAAATGCCGCGCCGGGCTTTATGAAAACACGCCCGACCATCACGCTATTTTGGGCGGCTGCGAAACGGAAGGGCTTTATTTTGCAAACGGTTTCAGCGGTCACGGCGTCATGCATTCGCCTGCGACGGGACGCGCTCTGGCGGAAATCGTGCTCGACGGTGCGGCTGGCTTTCTCGACGTTTCGTGCTTGCAACTGGAAAGATTCGCAAAAGGCGAGCTGCTTCACGAAACCGCTTTTATTTAAAAACATTTACCACACAGAAAATTAAAAAATCTCTGTGTTCTCTGTGTTCTCTGTGGTAAATTTTTCTTATGAAGACAGCAATCGTCCATCATCCGATTTATCAAAAACACGACACCGGACCCGGTCATCCGGAAACGCCGAAGCGTTATGAAGTCGTGATGAAAGCGCTCAAAAGCGACCGTAAATTCTGGGAAAGCCTGGCGGAAATGACGCCCGAAAAAGCTGCTAAAGGAATTATCCAGGCCGCGCACACGCCGCAGCATTTCAAGCGCATCGAACACGCTTTCTCGGAAGGTGTCGATAGGCTCGACGCCGACACGGTTATCTCGATGCAGTCGTTTGACGCCTCGCTGTTTGCGGCGGGCGGCGCGTGTCGCGCGGTCGATGCGGTGATGACCGGCGAAGCGGATAACGCATTTGTCGCCGTTCGCCCGCCCGGACATCACGCGACGGCCGAAAAAGCGATGGGATTTTGTCTTTTTAACAACATCGCCGTCGCCGCGCGTTACGCTCAAAGGAAATACACGGAAATCGAGCGCGTCGCAATCGTCGATTGGGACGTGCATCACGGAAACGGAACGCAGGGGATTTTTTTTGACGACCCGAGCGTTTTCTTTTTTTCGATGCACCAATATCCGTGGTATCCGGGAACGGGCTCGCGCGGCGAGACGGGCTTCGGGCGCGGAAAAAATTACACGATGAACGTGCCGGTCAAAGCCTACACGCAGGCGTCGGATCAAAAAAGAATGTTTGAAGCGGCAATCGGCGACATCAACGCAAATTTCAAACCGGATTTGATAATGATTTCCGCCGGTTTCGACGCTCATCTGACCGACCCGCTCGGACAATTGCGGCTTGAAGACAAAGATTTCGTTTCGATGACGAAAATCGTCAAACAGTGGGCCGACGAAACGTGCGAAGGCCGCGTCGTTTCGTGTCTCGAAGGCGGCTACAATCTGGAAACTCTGGGCGAAACCGTAAAAAATCACGTCAAAGCTCTGCAAGAATAATATGAACACTTTGCGTATTGTCGTCGAAGATGACGAACAATATAGCGCAGGGTGAAATGAAGCGCGAGCGAATAAAACTCTACGTGATTTGGTAATAATTCAATCGCTCGCTGACGGCGAGCAACATTGATTGATTGTTCGACGCCGACAGCGTCTGCAATATTTTCTCGCAACGGTCGCAGGATTGCTCAACTTCATTTCGCTTAACCCTGCGCTATATTATTTGTCGCTTTCAGCGACTTTGATGAGTTACAAACGACCGTATATCCAAATCAAAAACTTTTGCCGAAGTCGCCCGAATTGCTTTACGTATAAAATTATTTTTGTGATACACTTTTCGGTGAACTCGTCCAACCGAATTAAAAAGGAGTAAAAGCAATGCCGGATATCGAAATTCCGTGTGTTCAATGCAAGGAAAATTTTCTTTTTACGGAAAAGGAACAGGAAACTTTCTACCAACGCAACATGATGTCGCCGCAGCGATGCTCGAAATGCCGCTCAAAAAAAGCGGCGAAGGGCGAAAACGCTCCGGAAAAATTTGAAATCGTCTGCGACCATTGCGGCAAGCACGACCAGGTGCCGTTTCAACCGAAAGTCGGGCGCGAAGTTCTGTGTCGCGAGTGTTATAACGCGAGCAAATCGAGAATGAGATTCGCGTAGAAAACGAAAAATTGAAAACGGAAAATGGAAAATGAAGAATTTGTTTTTTTTATTTTCCATTTTCCGTTTTTCGTTCTACATTATATAAGCTATGTCGTTTGAGACAGTAAATTACGAATTGAGCGAAACGGTGGCGATTATTACTTTTAATCGCCCCGAAGCTCTCAACGCGCTTTCGCTCCAATTGACGCGCGATTTGCAGGCGGCGATTCGCAAAGCGATTGAAGACAGGGCGCGCGCAGTCGTCCTGACCGGCGAAGGACGGGCGTTTTGTTCGGGCGGCGATTTGCGCGAGATGCGCCTCATGTGGGAGCGCGAAGGTCGCATCGAAGCGTTTATGGAAGAGCCTTTGAAAGCGCTGCACGACGTGATTTTGCTGATTCGCGAAACGCCGATTCCGTTTCTCGCCGCCGTTCAGGGCGTCTGCGCGGGCGCGGGAACAAATTTCGCATTGGCCTGCGACCTCGTTTTTGCGGCGGAAAACGCGAGCTTTAACGAAGCGTTCGTCCGAATCGGTCTTTCGCCCGACTGCGGCGGCTCGTTTTTTCTGCCGCGCGCCGTCGGCGAAAAGCTCGCGGCTGAAATTTTTATGACGGGTGAAACAATTTCAGCCGAGCGCGCGTTAGCAATAGGTATGATAAATCGCGCCGTCGCGGCAGAAAATTTAATGAATGAAGCGATGTCGATGGCAAAACGCCTCGCGCTTGCGCCGACCGCTTCAATCGGGCGAATCAAGCAAATGCTGAACGCGTCTTTTTCGAACGACCTTCGCCGGCAGCTTGAACTCGAACACGAATGCCAGATTCAGTCGGGCAAAGGAGCGGATTTCAAAGAAGGCGTAACGGCGTTTTTCGAAAAGCGCCAGCCGCAGTTTACGGGAACTTGAAAATTTGAATTTTTGTAGAAGGCAAAGCCGTCGGGTTTAAAAGCCTGGCGGCTTTTTTATTTTTAATCAGTTGTCCGTTGTCTCTTATCAATTGCCGGCTGAGATTTAATTACGTTGCTGAATTAAGCTCAAGGCGCGCAACTGACAACGGACAACGAACCAAGGACAAATTGTTATGAACTTAACATACGGTCAATTAATAAAGGGAAATCGCAATTTCCGAAATTTGCTCTGGGGACAGACTATTTCCGAGCTCGGCAACTGGTTTAATTTTATCGCCGGGCTCGGTTTGGTGCGGCTCGTCTCGGACGCATCGCCGTTGGCGGCGGGGATTTTGCTCGTCTGCCGGCTGCTGCCGTTTGCGATTTTTTCGCCGATTGCGGGAACTTTTGTCGATAGATTTTCGCGCCGTCAGGTGATGATTTATTCGGATTTGATTCGCGTCGCCGTCGCGCTCATGTTTTTGTTCGTAACGAGCGCGGAAAATCTCTGGATTGCTTATGCGGCGACGATTCTGCTTTCGACTTTCGGCGCGTTTTTTGACGGCGCGAAAAACGCCGCCGCGCCGAATATGACCGGAAAAGAAGGCTTGCTGGCCGGAACGGCGCTGCTTTTTTCGACGCGCTTTCTGCTGATGGCCATCGGCTCGGCGCTCGGCGGTCTGGCGGCGGCCGTTTTCGGCTACAAAATCGCTTTTATCATCAACGCCGCATCGTTTCTCGTCTCGGCGTTCTCCGTCTGGCTGATTCCCGAAGAAGCGACGCGCGAAAGGTCAGAGCCATCTGCGATAGCGGATGGCATAACGTCGGCATCTGAGTTGATAAAATTAAACCCGCCCGCTACCGCAGGCGGTTCTGACAAAAGCGACAATCCCGAACGCGATTCTTTTATAACCGAATTAAAAGAAGGATTTCGCTATACTTTGCAGAATCATTTCGCGCTCACGATTTTGATTATGAACGTGATTTGGGCGACGGGCGGCGGCGCGATAAATATTGTTTTCGAGCGGCTCGGCGGCGTTTATTTCGCCGGAAAGGAAAGCTGGAATCCCGATTTGGCCGTTGCCGTTTTGTGGACTGTGAGCGGTTTTGGCTTGACGCTCGGAATGCTGGTTGCGCATCGCGTTTCGGCGTGGCTTGAGCGGACGAATCTGCAAAATCCGTTTATCGGCTGGACTTTAATCGTGCACGGGCTTTTGTTTGCGGCGGCCGGTTTTATGCCGAGTTTGTGGATGGTCGCGTTTTTTACGTTTGTATCGCGCGCGATTGTCGGCGTCGAATACGCCGTTCAGGAAACGATGTTTCAGCGCAGTTTGCCCGATTATATCCGCGGGCGCATCTCGACGCTCGACCGCGGCGCGGAAATGACCGTTTTCGGCTTTTCGATTTACATTTCGAGCCTGCTCGTTTATCAAATTTCCCCGCAAATGCTGATGGTAATTTCGGGAAGCTTGTCGGCCAGCTCGGGATTGGTCTGGTTTGCGCGAAGTCGCAAGGCGAACATCGAAAATTACAATTCACTGACGAGCGAAGCGTAAATTAGTGAAAAGTGAATAGTGAAGAAAAAAATCCTAAATTATTCACTTTTCATTATTTAAGCTGTAATCATGACGGCTTTCGTACCGGTTAATTCGGAGAAATCTTTGGTGAAAATCGTATCGACGCGGCGGATGCGGCCGATTGTTTCGACAATTTCCTGCGTCGATATAAAACCGTCTTCGACGTGCGCGATTGTCCACGTCTGGATATGCGAAGCGGTTCGCAAAATGTCTTCGAAAAGTCTTAAGTATTGCGATTTTGTCTCGACGAGCGTCCCCAGACGGTTGGCTTGCGCCTGCTCAAAATCCGTCCAGAAGTCATCGCCGCCGCGCAGCCATTCCTCGCGCCATGCGGCTTGCGCGAGATAAGTTTTCTGCGCCTGCTTGTGCCCGCGCGGCAGGCGCAGAAACATCAAATCCGTATAATTTTCGGCGATAAATTCGTAGGCGTTTTTGTTCGTACAAGTGTTGTTTTGGCCGTTGTTGACGGGTTCGGGCAGCGTGCTCCAAAGTCTTCGAAAAACGTTTGAGAGCGGTTGGCGGAGCTCGCGCGTCTCTTCCGTAAAAGACAAAACGTAATCGCCGACGCGCATTCCGATATTCAAAGCGACGGCTCTCGTAACCGGCGACTGCAGGCGCTCGATATTCTGCCGGACGTTATCAAACCACCACGCATCGGTTTCGCCGAACCAATTTCGCAAAGCTTGATTTTGCAGCCGATAATGCGGAATATAGACGTCTTCGAGAATGAGATTGACGTCTTCGTCCGACAATTTTTCGCCGTTGTTCTGAATCGCGGCGACCGACTTTGTCCACGCGGCTTGCGACAAATCGTTTGCCAGAACGCGCACGTCCCAGCGTTTAAGATAAGTCCCGAGATTCGGCTCGCCGGTAAAGGGAAGCGCGGCCGATTTGAACTTCAAGCGCCGGAGAACGTTTAATTCAAATGCCAGCCAGCCTTTCGGCATCGTTTTTGATTGAATCATAATTAAAATTCAAAATCGGATAAATTTATTTGTAATTATCCCAAAACTGCGTGTAAACCTTATCTTGTTCCGCATCTTTACCGGAATTTTCTTCCGCTTCGGGAATTTGCGAATTGACCGTTTCGGCAGCTTGCGGTTCGCCCATTTCCGAGTTGTCGGGCTCGGGCGCGGCGAAGATTTCGGGCGCGATTTGCTCAGAAATTTCCGCTTCCGGCGTCGGCTTTTCGTTGGAGGCAGCGTAAGATTCGAGTTCCTGCAAATTTTCGAGCGCGAGAAAAGCTTTGACGATTTTCGGGTCAAATTCGATTCCGGCCCATTCGACCAAATATTTTCTGGCCTCTTCCGCCGAAATCGCCGCTTTATACGGGCGGTCGTCGGTCAGAGCGGCGTATGTGTCGGCGACGCGCAGAATTCGCGCGGCAAGCGGAATATGTTCCTGTTCGAGCGCGTCCGGATAGCCCGTCCCGTTCCACCATTCGTGATGCCAGCGGACGAGAAGCTGGACGGCGCGCGAAAGCCCCTGTTTGGCGGCTTCCTGCTCGCCGATGACCGGATGACGCTGCATATCGACGCGCTCGTCGGCGCGCAAAAGCCGGCGCGCCTTGAAATATTCGCGATTCATCAAAGTCTCGCCGATGTCGTGAACGAGCGCGGCCTGTTGGAGCGAAAAACGGTCGTGCGATGCGAGATTGAATTTTTGTGCCAGAGCGTCGGCCAGAACGGCGATTCGCGCCGCGTGCGGGTGAGCGTAGCCTTCAAATGCATCGGTCGCGGCGGCGATTTGCAGAAGTTTCTCTTCAAACTCTTCTTTTAGAATTGATGCGCTTTCCATAAAAACAGTGGTCAGTGGTCAGTGGTCAGCGGTCAGAAAAAAACATTTCTGCTGACCACCGAACACTGACCACTGACCACTAAAATTTACTATTTATTCGACAAACTGTCGAGCAGAGCCTGCGCTTCCTCGTTACCGGGCGCGATTGTGAGCAGGCGTTTCAGCTCGCCCTCGGCGCGTTTTAAGAGATTATATTGGATAAAAAATTCCGCCAGAATTAAGCGATAAGTTTCGTTTTTCTGGTCGAGCCTGAGCGCCGTCTGCATTTCCGATTCGGCTTTATGACGCTGCGCTTCGTCAAATGAAAGCGCTTTTCCGTAAAACGCGTGAAAGCGCGCGTTCTCCGGCGCAAGATGGACGGCGCGCCCGAGAAAGGGAATCGCGTCTTCGAATTGCTCCTCCATCAGCAAGCCGAAGCCCGTCCTGAAATTTTCCTCCGCCATTTTCGCCTGGCCCTGCAAATCGACGGTTTCCGGCGAAGATGCGCTGCTTTCGGCGTCGGCTAATTCCCTGCGGAGCTTGAAATCATAAACTTCGCGCGCGCTTTCGTCTCTTAAAGTTTCGTAAGCGCGGGCGATTTTCGTAAACGCGTTTTGGACGCGCGTGTGCACGCCCGATTCGGTTTTGCGGTGAAAAAGGTCGGGGTGAAACTGCTTTGCAAAAGCGAAATAAGCTTTTTTGATGTCGGCCGTCGGAGCTTTTGCCGCGATTGCCAGCGTTTCGTAATGATTCGCCGCCGCTTCGGTTTGAGCGAGATATTCGTCGAGCGAAAGTTTCGGCGCGGGCGGGATTTGCTCTTTTGCCGGCTCGACAGGATTGGCGATTTCCTTCGCCTCCGGTTTAGGCGTTTCGGATTTCAGTTCGAAGAAAAGATTTCTCGGCGCGGCGTCCTCTTTTTTGAGAGTGATTTTGGCCGACAAAATATCGGCGATTTTCCGGTCGCTGAAAGCCGTGTTCCAGCCCTGCCGGACGAGAAATCCGCCGAGCCAGAGAACATATAAAACGTGAAAGGTTTCCGGCGCGGACAAACCGCTTAACGCCTTTACTTCCTCGATTTTCATCGCCGAAACTTCAAATCTCGACAAGACGAACGCTTCGCGCGGCAGAAAATTCAGCGGCGTCTGCTGCGCGTTGGACTTGATTCTGAATGATTCCTGAAGACTTTTGAATCTTCCCGAGATGGTTGCGCTCGACAGGCTTCTTGCGTAATCAATCAGAATTTTTTGCAGATTGACGTAAAAATAAATGTTTTCCTTGATGCGCGCCAGCGAGCTGAAAATCCATTCGCCGTCCGTCCACTGAAAAATCGACTGCAAAATTTCCTTGATTTGCTGGACGAAAAAATCGTCGAGCTCGGCCTTTGTCAGCATTTGATTTCGCATCAGATTTCTGCCGAGCTCGAGGTCGCTGGCAAAGTTCGGAATTTCGACAATCTGCTGGGCGGAAAAACGCTTTTCGCGGACGAGGATTTCAAAAAGCCGGTGTCGCCGCTGATTTGAAACGGCGAAAACGACTTTGCCTTCGTGCAGATAAACGACCGTTTTGTGCTCGCCGTTTGAAAGGCGAATCGAGCCGCTCAGGTTTGTCTGCGAGATTTCGAGCAAAAGCTCGGCGAGCGGATGTTCGCGCAGATTTCCTTTTATTTCGAGATTGTTTTGAGTTGTCATCGGAAGCAGTCGAACGAGGTTTTGAGAAGTACCGGCCACTTTTATGATAACAAATTCGCGGCCGAAAAGTTAAGCAATATTTTCGCGCGCCCGATTTACGGTTTGCGGCCGGAAACTTTACCATAAATAGTAGATGCTGCGCGATTTTCAACTGGCGGGAAAGCGGATTCGCCTCTGGCAGAAAACGGGCGAAAGCTACGGGCACGTTTTGATGAAAGCGCTCGGCTACGCGATGTTTGTCGGCGAATTTCCGAATCTCGAAATCGAGACGAAAATCGGTCTGCGCTACAAACCCGATTTGATTGCGCGCGGCGCGGACTGCGTTTTTCTTTTGTGGGGCGAAGCGGGCGCCAATTCGATGCGCAAAACGCTCTGGATTCTAAAACACACGCGCACCGAGAAACTGGTTTTATTTAAAATCGGGCAAAATTTGGAGCAGCTAATCAAACAGCTGCGCGCCGAAATTCCGGCCAAATATCGCGCGGGCGGCCGTTTGATTTTGATAAATTTCGTTTCCGATATTGTGAATTTGACAGCCTCGCGGCAAATTGAGAAAGTTTCAAAAGATTGGTTTTCGGAGACGGAGATTTAAAGAATTTGCATGTGAAAAGGTGTAAATAAAAATAATTTCATCACACAAAGCAAGAGAGGAAATTATAACAGGAGAGAGAATAAGCAGGATAATGCTTTTTTCTAATCTGCGGTATGTGCGGCTGTTTTTTCTTAAAAATCTTTAGTGTACTCTGTGGTAAAAATGTTCTTTCGTGCTCTTTCGCGTTTATTCGCGGGCAAAAAGATGAAACAAGACGAAATCGAAATCCGCGAAGTCACGGCGGTAAATGAATTGGCCGAGTGCGTCGCGCTACAGCGCGCGGTTTTTGCTTTGCCCGAAATCGAAATCTCGCCGGTTCGGCATTTTGTCGTGACGACGCGCGCGGGCGGTTTTACGCTCGGCGCGTTTCTGGGGAAAAAATTAATCGGTTTTGTCTTGAGCGTTCCGGCCTTTTCGGGCAATAATAAATTTTTTTATTCGCATATGACGGCCGTTCGCGCGGAATTTCAGAGCTATGGCGTCGGCGCGCGCCTGAAGTGGACGCAGCGCGAAAAATCTCTCGAAAAAGGCGTCGAATTTATCAAATGGACTTTTCAGCCCGTTCAGGCGCGCAACGCTTTTTTTAATCTCGAAAAGCTCGGCGCGGTCGTCCGCGAATATCAGCCAAATTTTTACGGCACGGACTATTCGACGGCGCACGAGCAGGGCGGAAATTTAGGCCTCGACAGCGACCGTCTGTTCGCCGAATGGCATCTCGAAAGCGCGAAAGTGACGGCGCTTTCAAAAGGCGAAAGTTTTTCGGAAACGGGCAAAATCGCCCGGACAATCGAAATTCCGAACAACTGGAACGCGCTCGTCAGGGCGAATCCGCGAAAAGCGATTGCCGAGCAAACGCGAATCAAAAACGAGTTTCAAATTGCTTTTGCCGAAAATTTAATCGGCCGAACCTTCGAAAGGAGCGAGACGAGTCTGAAGTTTTTGCTTTTTCAAGAATAAATCGGCCACGGATAACCCGAATTACACAAATATTAATTGTCTTTTATTCGTGTAACCCGCGGCTAAAATCTTTATGGGAATTTTCGAAATTAATCCCGACATTCGCCGCGCCGAAACGCTCGCGTCCGATTTTTACACGGACGAGAGATATTTTGACGAGTCGAAAGAGAAAATTTTTGCGCGGACATGGCAGTTTGCAGGCCACGCGGACGAGATAAAAAACGTTAAGCCGCACACGATTCTCGAAGGTTTTCTCGATGAACCCGTGCTGATTACAAAAAACGGCGGCGAGTTTAATTGTCTTTCGAACGTCTGCACGCATCGCGGGAAAATTTTGATTGAAAAACCTTGCGAAGCAAATTTGATTCGCTGCGGATATCACGGCCGGCGCTTCGATTTGAGCGGGAAATTTCTCTCGATGCCCGAATTTGAAACGGTCGAAAACTTTCCTTCGGAAAAGGACAATCTGCCGAAAGTTGCGTTCGGCGTCTGGGAAAAGTTTTTGTTCGCTTCGGTAAATCCTTTCGCGCCGCTCGACGATTTTTTTTCGGAAATGCAGGAAAAACTTGCGCCTCTGAATCTCGCAAATCTGAAGTTTGCGTCGGCGCAGGATTACGAAATAAAAGCGCACTGGGCTTTGTATTGCGAAAATTATCTCGAGGGCTTTCACATTCCGTTCGTCCATCAATCGCTCAACGAAGCGATTGATTTCGCCAGTTACACGACCGAAACTTTTCGCTTTTCGAGCCTTCAGACGGGAATTGCGAAAAACGATGAAAATACTTTTGATTTCGATAAAACGCGCGCCGCTTTATATTTTTTCGTTTTTCCGAACCTGATGCTAAATTTTTACCCGTGGGGCTTGTCTGTCAATGTCGTCAAACCTTTAAAAAAGGATTTGACGCGCGTTTCGTATCTGACGTTTGTTTCCGACGAGAGCAAGTTAAATCGAGGCGCGGGCGCGGATTTAAACCGCGTTGAACTCGAAGACCAGGCGGTTGTCGAATCGGTGCAGAAGGGAATTCGCTCAAGATTTTACAATCGCGGCAGATATTCGCCCGCGCGCGAACAGGGAACGCATCATTTTCACCGTCTGATTGCGGAGTTTATGAATTGATTTATGCAGCATTTAACGACCGAACAGCTCGAAGCAGGTTTAGAAGAAATTCTCGAGTCGCCGAAAGATAACGGCGTTTTGCGTTTAATCGTGCGCCGGCCGAAGGAAAACGAAAGAGAAGTTTTGGAAACGGGCGAGCTTGATTTAAACGTTGGGTTAATCGGCGACAACTGGAAGATTCGCGGAAGCTCTTCGACCGCCGACGGTGCGTCGAATCCCGAAAAACAGTTGAATATTATGAATTCGCGCGCCGCCGCGCTCGTCGCGCAAAACGAAAATCGCTGGAAGCTGGCGGGCGACCAGCTTTTTGTCGATTTTGATTTGAGCGACGAAAATCTGCCGGCCGGAACGCATCTCGCAATCGGCTCGGCGATTGTCGAAATTACGCCGGCGCCGCATAACGGCTGCAAAAAATTCGTCGCGCGGTTCGGGCTCGACGCGATGAAATTCGTCAATTCGCCGGTCGGCAAAAAATTTCATTTGCGCGGCGTCAATGCCAGAGTCGTCAGGCCCGGCACGATAAAAAAAGGCGATTTGGTAAAGAAAATCGAAGCGTTTTTATAATCTCTCTCGCTTGTGCTGTAAAATATTTTTATGAATTTGTTTGACTTGGCCGAAAACAACATCAAAACCGAAATCGAAGCTTTGCGCGCCGAGATTAATCATCACAACGAGCTTTATTATCAAAAAGCCGCGCCGGAAATCGCCGACGTCGAATTCGACGCTTTACTTGCGCGTCTAAAACAGCTTGAAGAGGAAAATCCCGACCTAGTTACGTCCGACTCGCCGACACAGCGCGTCGGCGGCCGCGCCGAAGGTTTTAAGCCTTTCGTCCATCGCGTGCCGCTGATGTCGCTCGATAATTCCTATGATTTGGAAGATTTGAAGGCGTTTGACGAGAGAATCAGGCGTCTTGCGGACGGGCGCGAATTCGATTACGTCGCGGAATTGAAAATCGATGGTCTTTCGGTCGCGCTGCATTACGACGGCGGCGTTCTCGCGGCGGGCGCAACGCGCGGCGACGGTTCGGTCGGCGACGACGTTTACAGCAACGTCAAAACTATTCGAACGATTCCGCTCCGCCTGAAACCGGATTACCCCGAACGAGTCGAGATTCGCGGCGAGGTTTTTCTGGCGCGCTCGGTTTTTGAAAAAATCAACGCCGAACTCGAAATGCAGGACGAGAAAATTTTCGCCAACCCGCGCAACTGCGCCGCCGGAACGCTGCGCCAGCTCGACGCGTCGATTGTCGCCTCGCGCCGGCTCGATATGTTTCCCTACGACGTCCTCAGCGGCAATCAGAAAATGTTTGCGACGCACTGGGAAATCTTCGAATGGCTCGAAGCGAAAGGCTTTAACGTCAATCCGAACCGCGCGCTTTGCCGGAATTTTGACGAACTCGTCGAATTTATCAATTCCATGCAGGCGAAACGCGATTCGCTCGATTACGATATCGACGGCGCGGTCGTCAAAGTGAATCAAACTTACTTGCAGCAGGAATTCGGCGCGACGACGAAAGCGCCGCGCTGGGCGATTGCATACAAATATCCGGCGATGCAGGCGACGACGCGTCTTAACGAGATTCACGTGCAGGTCGGACGCACCGGCGCGCTGACGCCCGTCGCTTATCTCGAACCCGTACAGCTTGCCGGAACAATCGTCGCACGCGCGTCGCTGCACAACGAAGACGAAATTAAAAGATTAAACATCAAACTCGGCGATTACGTGCTTATCGAAAAATCCGGCGAGATTATCCCGCAAATTTTGCAGGTTATCGAGACGCGCCGCGACGGGAGCGAGCGCGAATACGAGTTTCCGAAAACGTGCCCGGTCTGCGCGTCGCCCGCCGTTCGTCCCGAAGGCGAAGTTGTCACGCGCTGCTCGAATCCGGTTTGCCCGGCCAAAGTAAAGGCGCGGATTTTATATTTCTCCGCGCGCAAGGCGATGGACATCGAAGGCCTCGGCGACGTTCTGGTCGAAAAGCTGGTCGATTTGGGAATAGTGAAAACCGTCGCCGATTTGTATGACTTAAAGCTCGAACAAATCGCCGAGCTCGACCGGATGGCCGAAAAATCGGCGACCAACCTGATAAATCAAATCGAAGCGTCAAAAACGCGCGGCCTTCAGCGACTTTTATACGGCATCGACATTCGTCACGTCGGCGAGCGCTACGCCAAAATTCTCGCCAATCATTACCGAAATATCGACAAGCTCGCCGCCGCCTCGGTCGAAGAGCTCGACGCGATTCACGAAATCGGTTTGACGGTCGCCGAGAGCGTTTTTAACTTTTTTCAGCATCCGCAAAATCTCGAAGTGATTGACAGATTAAAAGCGGCGGGCGTCAAAACGGAAATCGACGGCGATTCGACGGCAAATTTCGACGAAAATTTTTTGGGGAAAACTTTTGTTTTAACCGGCAGGCTCGAACAATTTTCACGCGACGAAGCCGCGCGTCTCATCGAAGAGCGCGGCGGCCGCGTCTCGTCTTCGGTCAGCAAAAAAACCGATTACGTCGTCGCCGGCGAAGACGCGGGCTCGAAATTGACGAAGGCCGAATCTTTCGGCGTAAAAGTTTTAAATGAAGACGAGTTTAGAGAAATGACCGCAACGACCTGAAATCGTTTGGCCGCGCTTTGAAAACTTTATTCAAAACTCATCACGCTTTGCAAAACATACGGAGAAACTTTTTCCGTATGTTTTTTACTTTCAAATACACCTTCCGAACTATTCGGAACGCGTACAAAATCATTTGGAACGCGTCATAAAATCATTGGAACGCGTCATAAAAGATTTGAAACATGTTTCAAACCTTTTATGACATGCAGAAAATCTTTCGCAACGCGTCGAAACTGTTTCGCAACGCGTCGAAAATCATTTGCTGCGCGCAGAAAACATTAAATTACATGCAGAAAACTTCTCGCAACGTGCAGAAAAAACTTTTCAGAAGCTATCGGATAATTGTTTTCGGGCCGCGCGAGCGGCATAAATGAAATTAGCCGCGTGTTTTAACGCACGGTAAAAGCAGACGAAACGTTTTTACGTCGCGCGAGCGATGATTGAATAAAATGCCGGTAAATTCAATCATCGCTTGCGCGACGCGCATTATTTGGTCGCCGCAATCCGTGCGTTAAAACACACGGCTAATTTCATAAAATCGCTACGCGATTAAATGTACTACTTTCAAACTGTTTTTTTTATATTGACCTAACCGCGTTTCAGCTTTCTCGCAAAAGCGTTGTAAAGCTTGTCGATTTCGTTGACCTTCAGGATTTTCGCCAGCGCGACGAAGACGATTCCACCGAGCGCAATCGGCGCGAAACATTCGATTGATTTATAAAAAAAACCGTTTCCGCCGAATTGTCTGTGCAGAAAATAATAGCTGAAATAACAGACGACGGACATGACGGCCGAAGCGACGGCGATGCGCGCGAACGCCGAAAAAATCTCCCGGCCGTTTAAGCGTTTGATTCGTTTTCGCATCATTAAGGCGAGCGCGAAAAAATTGACGAGCGCGACCGATGAAGTCGCCAGCGAGACGCCGACGTGACCGTAACCGTATGGAGAAAGCCAGTTGCGGAACAGAAAGCTCGCAATCGCATTGACGACAATCGAGCCGAGGGCGATAATCATCGGCGTTTTGGCGTCGTCGAGCGCATAAAACGCGGGCGAAAGAATTTTAATGGCGGCGTAGCCCGTCAAGCCGATTGAATAACCCGCCAGCGCATAAGCCGTCATCGACGTGTCGGCGGCGTCAAACTTTCCGCGCTCGTAAATCAAACGAATAATCGGCTCGCCCAGAACAATCAGACCGCACGCCGACGGCAAAGTCATCAGAAAAACCAGATTGAGCGACGAGGAAAGCGTGTCGCGAAAATCTTTTATTTTCCCCTCGCTCGCCATTCTCGATAAAACCGGAATCGAAGCCGTGCCGACGGCGACGCCGAAAACGCCAATCGGAAACTGCATCAGGCGAAACGCGTAACTGAGCCAGCTGCGCCCGCCGTCGATGCCGGAGACGACCGCCAGATTGACGAGAACGTTTATCTGAACGGCGGAAGTTCCGAGAATCGCCGGAGCCATCAAACGCATTACCCGCCGAACGCCTTCGTCTTTGAAACTTAATATGGGCGAAAAACGAAAACCGACTTTGTAAAGCGACGGAATCTGCATCAAAAACTGCGCCGCGCCGCCGATTAAAGTTCCGATTGCCATTCCGATAATCGCCCATTGCGCCGCCGCGCCCGGCACCGTCGATTTATCGGTCGAAGAAAGCCAGCCGCCGCCCGAAAGCCAGTAGGCGAACGCGAGGCCGAGAATGAGCGAGACGATGTTAAAAACCGTCGACGCCGACGCCGGAACGCCGAAAACGCCTTTCGTATTCAAAACGCCCATCGCCACCGCCGCCAGCGCGACGAGCAGGATAAACGGAAACATTATCTGCGTCATCGTCACCGTCAGCGCCGCTTTTTCGGGCGAAAAACCCGAAGCGACAATCGAAATCAGATAAGGCGTGAGCAAAACGCCGATGAGAACGAGGACGCTCAAAACGACCGCCAGCGCGTTGAGCACGAGACTTGCCAGCCGCCACGCTTCCTGTTCGCCTTTTTTTATCTGGTAATCGGTGAAAACTTTGACGAACGCCGCCGACAGAGCGCCTTCGGCGAAAAGGTCGCGCAAAACGTTCGGAATCGTAAACGCCGCCTGATACGCGTCGTAAAGAAATCCCGCGCCGAAATAGCGGGCGAAAACCATCTCGCGCGCAAGGCCTAAAACACGCGAAAACATGACGGCAATCGAGACGATTCCGGCGCTTTTGGCAACGCTCGTCTGTTTCGTCCGCGGTTTTGCCGCCTCGAATTGTTTTTCGACGGAAGGTTCGGTTAATTCTTCGGGTTCTTCTTCGATTGGCTGCGTTTTTTCGATTTCGCTCATTTTGTTTTTCGCAAAGCAAGAATTATCCGATTCTTTTTCGTAAAGCGCAAAGCAAAAAAGAAAGGAAGCAAGAAAAATCCCGCTTCCTTTTGAAATTTTAATTCGAAAAAATTATTATTCGCTGATTCGCTGGCGCGTATCCGGATAGGTGATGCGCGTGTTCGCCATCCGCACGTCAAGCGAAATGGGCTTGTAATTTAGCGGAACCGGGCCGCCGAGCTGCGATTGGATTAAAGAGACGAGCGAATTCTGGAACGTGCGAAAACGCGGAACGCTGCCGCGCTGGTTAAAGATAACGAACAGAACTTTTCCGTTGCGCGTGTTCATTTCGCCGGCCAGCGCGCTCGCGCCGCCGTCGGTGTTGCCGAGCGTGCCGGTTTTGCCGACGACGCTGCCGCGCGCAAAATCCGTGTCGAAACGATTTTCGAGCGTGCCCTGATCCATTCCGGCGACCGGCATAATGTCGGCGAAAGTCATTTTATTTTTCGCCAAATCTTTCTGCAAAGCGCGTAGAACTTTCATCATCGCCCGCGGCGTGACGCGATTGATGCCGAGGCCGCTCGAAGTCGCGAGAAAAAGCTCGGCGGGCGAAATCCCGGCGTTTAATTGTGCGAAACGTGCGACAGCGTAAGGCCCGCCGACCATATCGCCGAGACGCTCGGCCAGATAATTGTTCGAGTAGCAAAGCGTGGCTTTGACGATTTCGCGCATCGGCGTCGATTCGTGCGAAAAGAGAAGCTTGGCGTTGGTCGGAATCGATTGAACGTAAACGCCGCCCGTAAACGAAACGCTCGGAGTTATCGTCACCTGACCGATTTTGCCCGAATTAACCAGATAACTCTGCCATGCTTTGGCAGCGGCGGCGCTTCGTTTTGAAGCGTCCATCGAAACTTGCAGCGTCGTGACCGCCTTTTGCGCGCTGCCGCTGTAATTCATCACAAAATTGTCCGTCACGATTAAATCGCCCGTGATGCTGCGGATTCCCTGGCGGTTTAATTCGTTGGCGAGCGCGACGCCGTGTTCGAGATTAAAGACCGGGTCGCGGCCGGAAACATACAAATTTCCGTAAAGCGTTCCGCTCGCGCGGTCGATTTGCCCGTCCGTCCAGACGCTCGTCGGAAAACGATAATCGGGCCCGAAAGTTTTAAGGACGGCGTAAGCGGTCGCGATTTTTACGTTTGAAGCCGGATTAAGCGGCAAATCCGAATTGCTGTCAAGGACGATATTGCCTTCCTGACTTTCGACCAGAATTCCCGTAATGCCCGGAATAGCAACGTCCATTAAGGCGGGAATCGATGTTTTTCGCGCGACGAGCGCCGTGCTGCTTCCGGTTTTGGTGACGAGCGGCGTCGCCGCCGGAGTCGGCTTCGTATTGTTCGGCTGAGCAATCGGAATATCCTGAAAAAGAGGCTTTGTTTTTGTAGTTTGCGCTAAAATTGTCGGGTTTGAGCTGATGATTACTGCAAAAGCGGCAATCAGCCAAAAGGCTTTATTTTTTATAAAACTATTCATATTTTTTCTTTTGTCTGATGTCGGGGCAGGTTTCCTTTAACGTCCTTAAAAGGAAATCTGCCTCTATTATATCACATCGACCACACGGTTTTCCAAACTTAAAGAGCTTTCAGAATACCGAACGAATCTGTGATGAATTTTGTTCTAATTTAGATGCAGACATTTGAATCGTTTATGGAAGCAATTCTATTTTCTTATACATTAATTTTTTACAAAAGAAAAGATTTTTTTTGAAAAAGGTGAAAAAACTTTCAAAGATTAATATTAAAATTGCCGGGAAGGAAAAAATAAACGCAGGTAAAAGCTGATATTTTTTTACTGTTTCTTAATCCGTACTTAATCTGCGTCAATATGCAGCTAATTTTCTTTTTGTGCAACCGGCGAAAATATTGACAATCGCGCCGGATAATTCTTAAAATCAGGCATCACTTGTGAAGAAAGAACACCAACCCGTAACGATTGCAAAAATAAAAGCGGCGCACGCCGAACGCCGAGAAGAAATCCGGGAAAAAATGGCGGAATTCGAGGCCGTCTGGCGCGTCGGGACGGACGGACGGCTTTGGGAAGAAATGGTTTTTTGTTTTTTTACCGGCGGCTGCTCGGCGCGCATGGGATTGCGCTCGGTCGAGGCCGTCCGGCCGATTCTGCTGACGGGCAATCACGCCGAGCTGGCGAACGCTCTGGCCGGGCGGCATCGCTACCCGAACGCGCGCGCCGGATACATCGTCGCTTCGCGCGAATTTTTGCAGGAACATTGCGGCCTACGCTTGCGTAAAAAGCTTTCGAGCTTTGAAAATCCGCTCGAACTGCGCGATTGGCTGGTCAGGGAAAAAGGCATCAAAGGCCTCGGCTACAAGGAAGCAAGTCATTTTCTGCGAAACATCGGTTTGAAAGGTTATGCCATTTTAGACAAGCATATTTTGCGAAGTCTCGCCGAATTAAAAATAATTGACGACCCAAAGCCACCAAATACGCGGTCGAGGTATCTAACGATTGAAGAAAAGCTAAAAAAGTTGTCAAGCCGTTTGGAGATAGATTTCGAT